>NZ_DATINC010000085.1:0-79173 GCF_035474675.1 Jatrophihabitans sp.
GGACTCACCCGAACCGCCGGACTCACCCGAACCGCGAGCTCACTCGAACGGCAGGGTTCACCGGACGCCCGCCGCGTCCATGCCGCGCAGCTCCTTCTTCAGTTCGCCGATCTCGTCGCGCAGCCGGGCGGCCACCTCGAACTGCAGTTCCCGGGCAGCGCTGAGCATCTGCTCGTTGAGCTTCTGGATGAGGTCGGCCAGTTCGGCCCGCGGCAGCATGGCCACGTCGAGCTTGCCGTCGGCGTGCGCTCCGATGCCCACCACGCCGACCGAGGAGGCACCACGGCCGGCCCGGCCCGGTGTCGGGGACTTGCCGCGCGACTGGGACCGGCCCGACCCCCCGGCGGCCAGCAGCTCCTCGGTGTCCTCGGCCTCCCGGGCCAGCATGTCGGTGATGTCGGCGATCCGCTTGCGCAGCGGCTGCGGGTCGATGCCGTGCTCGGTGTTGTAGGCGACCTGGATCGCCCGGCGCCGGTTGGTCTCGTCGATCGCCAGCTGCATCGACCGGGTGATGGTGTCGGCGTACATGTGCACCTGGCCGGAGACGTTGCGCGCCGCCCGGCCGATGGTCTGGATGAGTGAGGTGCCCGAGCGGAGGAAGCCCTCCTTGTCGGCGTCCAGGATGGACACCAGCGACACCTCGGGCAGGTCCAGCCCCTCGCGCAGCAGGTTGATGCCCACCAGCACGTCGAACTCGCCCACCCGCAGCTCGCTGAGCAGCTCCACCCGCCGCAGGGTGTCGACCTCGGAGTGCAGGTAGCGCACCCGGATGCCGAGTTCCAGCAGGTAGTCGGTGAGGTCCTCGGCCATCTTCTTGGTCAGGGTGGTGACCAGCACCCGCTCGTTCTTCTCGGCCCGCACCCGGATCTCGTGCACCAGGTCGTCGATCTGGCCCTTGGTCGGCTTGACCACCACCTCGGGGTCGACCAGCCCGGTCGGCCGGATCACCTGCTCGACGAACTCGCCGCCGGTCTTGGCCAGCTCGTAGTTGCCCGGGGTGGCCGACAGGTACACCGTCTGTCCGATCCGCTCGACGAACTCCTCGAACTTCAACGGCCGGTTGTCCATCGCGCTCGGCAGCCGGAAGCCGTGGTCGACCAGGGTGCGCTTGCGCGACATGTCGCCCTCGTACATGCCGCCGGTCTGCGGCACCGTCACGTGCGACTCGTCGATGACCAGCAGGAAGTCCTCGGGGAAGTAGTCCAGCAGGCAGTTCGGCGCGCTGCCGGGCTTGCGGCCGTCGATGTGCATCGAGTAGTTCTCGATGCCGGAGCAGAAACCGACCTGGCGCATCATCTCGATGTCGTAGCTGGTGCGCATCTGCAGCCGCTGCGCCTCCAGCAGCTTGTTCTGCCCCTTCAGCTCGGCCAGCCGCTCCTCCAGCTCCTTCTCGATGCCGGCGATGGCGCGTTCCATCTTGTCCGGGCCGGCCGCGTAGTGGGTGGCCGGGAAGACGAACACCTCCTGCACCTCACGGATCACCTCGCCGGTCAACGGGTGCAGGTAGTACAGCCGCTCGATCTCGTCGCCGAACATCTCGATCCGGACCGCGAGCTCCTCATAGACCGGGAACACCTCGACGGTGTCGCCGCGCACCCGGAAGGTGCCCCGGGTGAAGGCCAGGTCGTTGCGGGCGTAGAGCACCCCCACCAGGTCACGCAGGATCTTCTCGCGTTCGACCTGCTGGCCGACCCGCAGCCGGACCGCCCGGTCGACGTACTCCTGCGGGGTGCCCAGGCCGTAGATGCAGGACACGGTGGCCACCACCACCACGTCGCGGCGGGTGAGCAGCGACATGGTCGCCGAGTGCCGCAGCCGCTCCACCTCGGAGTTGATGGCCGAGTCCTTCTCGATGTAGGTGTCGGTCTGCGGGACGTAGGCCTCGGGCTGGTAGTAGTCGTAGTAGCTGACGAAGTACTCCACCGCGTTGTTGGGCAGCATCTCGCGCAGCTCGTTGGCCAGCTGCGCGGCCAGGGTCTTGTTCGGCGCCATGATCAGGGCCGGCCGCTGCAGCCGCTCGATCAGCCAGGCGGTGGTCGCGGACTTGCCGGTGCCGGTCGCGCCGAGCAGCACCACATCCCGCTCGCCGGCCCGGATCCGCCGTTCCAGCTCGGCGATCGCGGTGGGCTGGTCGCCCGACGGCGTGAACTCGCTGATGACCTCGAACTTGCCGCCGGAGGGAATGATGTCGCTGGCTACCCGCATGCCTCCAGGGTACGAGCAGGCTCTGACAACCGGGTGCGGTTGGCTCAGCCGCAGGGATGCCAGCCGGCCGGCAGGCCGTGCCGGGCCAGCGCGGCGCCGGTGTAGCGCTCGTCGGAGGTGACCTCGCGGCCCAGCCAGGGCGGCAGCCCGCCGGGCAGGGCGGCCTCGCCGCCGGAGAGTTCGGGGAGTTCGGTCTCGGCCAGCACCAGCCCGCGCAGCGCGCCGGCGAACTCGTCCACGGCGAAGCGGGTCCCACGGTGGTCCATCCGGCGGCGGCTCTTGACCAGCACCGCGGCCGGCAGCGCCGCCAGCCGGCGGTACTCCTCGGCCGTCAGGTACAGGGTGGTGACCCACACCAGGAACGGGTCGCCGGGCTCGGCCCGGACCTTCTGGTTCAGCTTGAACACGACTGACCCGGCGTCGGAGATCCGCCGCAGCCGCAGCCTGGTGCCGTCGAGGTAGCGGTCGGCGATCTGGAGGGGCTCGCCCGCTCCGGCAGGCGGCGAGGCCACCAGCCAGCGGCGCTCCCGCTCGGCGTGGGCGTACTTGGAAGGACCGAGCTGCCCGCCGGCGCTCATCGGCAGCCCACCGCGGCTCGTCGGCTCGGGGCCATCACCCGGTCCGCTCAGAACGGCGGCTGCAGCCTGGCCCGGGCGGCCTCGATGTCGAAGTCGGCCGGCGGGTAGCTCAGTTTCAGGCCGAGCAGGCCGTCGCACAGCAGCTGGCTGATCGCCCAGTTGCGGTACCACTTGGCGTCGCTGGGCACGATGTGCCACGGCGCCCACTCGGTGGAGGTGGCCGCGATCGCGGCGGCGTAGGCGGACTGGTAGTCGGCCCAGTAGGCCCGCTCGTCCAGGTCGGCCGGGTTGAACTTCCAGTACTTGGCCGGGTCGTCCAGCCGGGCCAGCAGCCGCTTGCGCTGCTCGGCGTAGCTGATGTGCAGGAAGCACTTGATCAGCACGGTGCCGGACTCGGTCAGCTCCCGTTCGAAGGCGTTGATGTCGGCGATCCGCTCGGCCCAGGCGGCGTCGTCGATGCTCTCGTGCACCCGGGTGACCAGCACGTCCTCATAGTGCGAGCGGTTGAAGACCCCGATGATGCCGGCCGCCGGCAGTGCCCGGCGAACTCGCCAGAGGAAGTGGTGCGCCCGTTCCTCGGCCGTCGGCCGTCGGAAGGAGGTGATGCGCACCCCGGCCGGCCCGACCTGGCCGACCACATGGCTGACCACCCCGTCCTTGCCGGAGGTGTCGGTGCCCTGCAACACCAGCAGCACCCGGCGCTGGTCGCCGGTGGTGCCGTTGGCGTAGAGCATCACCTGCTGCTCGGCCAGCACCTTGCCGGTCCGGGCCAGGTCCTTGGCCGCCTTGGACTTCGAGCCCGGGGCCAGCGGCGTGCCTGCCGGGTCGTAGCCGAGCAGCGTGAACGGGCCCTCGGCGACCTGCAGCGCCTCCCGTACCGACCTGGCCGTCGAAGCCCGCTTCGTCATGGCGTCACCCTAATGCGCGCCCCTGACGGCCGGCGGGGTTTCCGGCCGTCAGCAATGATCCGACGGCCGGCGGGGTTTCCGGCCGTCAGCATGATCCGACGGCCGGCGGGGTTTCCGGCCGTCAGCACTGATCCGACGGCCGGCACGGGTGATGCCCTCCCCGGCGGTCGCACCCGAGCCGGGACCGTCCTCAGCCGGCGATCTCGACCAGGGTGACCGTCAGGGTCGCGCCGCTGGCAACGCGGTAGGTCAGCTGGTCGCCGGGCCGGGCACCGAGCAGCACCTCGCCCAGCGGGCTGGTCGGGGTGATCACCTCGACGCCGGGGCCGGCCTGCTCTACCAGTCCGATAAGGAACTGCTGGTCCTCGTCGTCATCGGGGAACCGCAGCGTCACCAGGCTGCCGATCTCGGCGGCCTGGGCCGGCGGCGCCTGGGTGACCGGGGCCTGCAGCTGCACCTGCAGCGCGGCGATCCGGGCGTCGAGCTCGCCGAGCCGGATCAGCGCCTCGACGTTGCCCGCATGGTCCGCGGCGTCACCGGAGCCTCCGGGCGGGATGCTCTCCAGCGCGGTCTGCGCCCGCTGGACCTGGAGATCGGCCAGCCGGGCCAGCAGGGCGGCATGGGCTGACGGTGAGAGAGAGGGCACGATCAGCGTCATCGAGAATCCTTAGGTGGTACGTGGGGGTGATCGGGTCGTGGTGCGGTTCTGAATCCTTAGCAACTCCGGTGATCGGCAAAACGTTCCGGAATGTGATGAGCAATTTCGAGGATGCACCCGCGCAGGTTTCCGGCCCGGATCGGCGAACGACGACCGCACCGAACGCAACAGGATACCCATGGGCACCAGGAGTCCCAGGTATTGCGGAGCTGACCCGGCGTGGCGAGCGACTCAGGCCAGCCGGGCCAGCGCGACCAGCCGGGAGATCGCCCGGCGGTACTTGGTGCGGTAGCCGCCGGCCAGCATCTCCGGCCCGAACAATCGGTCCAGCGGCTCGCCCGAGCAGGCCAGCGGCAGCTGCCGGTCGTAGAGCCGGTCGGCCAGCACCACCAGCCGCAGCGCCATGTGCTCGTCCGGGGCCGGCGCCACCCCGGTCAGGCACACCCGGTTGATCCCGTCCAGCAGCGCGCCATAGCGCGACGGGTGCAACCGCGCCAGGTGTTCCAGCAGCTCCGGGAAGGAGTCCAGCGAGGCACCGGGATGCCCGGCGGCCTGCCGGACCCGGTCCTCGGCCAGCGGCGCCGGCGGCTCGGGCAGGCCGCGGTGCCGGTAGTCCGGGCCGTCCACCCGGACGGTGGTGAACCGGGCGGCCAGCGCCTGGATCTCGCGGCGGAAGTCCTCGGCGGCGAACCGCTGCTCCCCCAGCCGGTCCGGCAGGGTGTTCGAAGTCGCCGCCAGCCGGACCCCGGCGGAGTCCAGCCGGCCCAGCAGGCTGGAGACCAGCACGGTGTCGCCGGGATCGTCCAGTTCGAACTCGTCGATCGCGAGCAGCGTCATCGGGCTGAGCCGCGCCACCGTCTCGGCGAAGCCCAGCGCGCCCACCAGCTGGGTGAGCTCGAGGAAGGTCGCGTACGCCTTGGGGCCGGGCACCGCGTGCCAGAGCGCGGCCAGCAGGTGGGTCTTGCCGACCCCGAACCCGCCGTCGAGGTAGATGCCGGCGGGCCGGTCGGCCGGCTGCCGGCGCCGCGACCAGCCCCGGCGGCCCCGCGAGGCACCCGGCCGGACGAGCTCGGCGAACCGGGCCACCGCGGCTCGGGCGACGGCCTGGCTGGGCTCGGCCGGGTCCGGGCGGTAGCTGTCGAAGCTGACGCCGGCGAACAGCGGCGGTGGCACCAGCCCGGCGATCAGCGTCTCGACCGGCAGCTGCGGCCAGCGGTCCACCAGGGCAACGGGCACGGCTGCCCACCCTAGCCACCGCACCGGCCGGTGCTGCCGGAGCGCACACCCCGGACCGGCTGTGTTGAGATAGCCCCATGCGCGCTCTGCTGCCGGCCGGCCCAGGCACCCCTGCCGACCCGGACGATCCCGCCGCAGACGGCGGCCGGCCCGTCGACCTGCACGCCTACTACGCCGAGGGCTGGGTGGCCGAGGGTGGCGTCCGGGTCAACTTCGTCAGCAGCGTGGACGGCGCCGGGACGGCGGCGGGGCTGTCCCGGGGGCTGCAGACCCCCGGCGACAACGCGGTGTTCGCCGCGCTGCGCGACCTGGCCGACGTCATCCTGGTGGGTGCCGCCACCGCCGCCGCCGAGGGCTACCGGCCGGCCAACCCGTCGGCCCGGCGGCGGGCGATCCGGGCGGAGTACGGGCTGGCCGAGGTGCCGGCGATCGCGGTGATGTCGTCCAGCCTGCGGCTGGATCTGTCCGCCGAGCTGTTCTCGGCAGCGACCCGGGCGCCGACGCTGGTCGTCACCGGCTCGGCGGCGCCGATCGGCGCCCGCAACGACATCATCGACCTGGCCGGCACCGAGACGAAGCTGCAGCTGGTGCAGGCGCCGTCCGACCCGGACGGCGGGGTGGACTTCGCGGCTTCGGTCGCCGCGCTGCGGGAGCTGGGCTACCGGCGGATCCTGTGCGAGGGCGGCCCGCGGCTGTTCGCGGCCGGGGTGGCCGGCGGCGCGGTCGACGAGCTGTGCCTGACCGTCTCGCCGCTGCTCACCGGCCCCGGCGCGCCCCGGATCGTGGCCGGCGACGAGTGGCCGGATGAGCTGACGCCGCGGCTGCGGCTGGTCGGCCTGCTCACCGAGGACTCCGCGCTGTTCTGCCGCTACCTGCTCGACCGCTGACGCCGCCGACCCGGCCTGCCGTTCGGCAATCGCCCGCCTGTCGGCACTGCGACGGCGGTCAGGTGGCGGTGCCGAGCCCTGGGACGATGTCGTCGAGCTTGAACGTCAGCGGTTGTTCGAGTTGCTCGTAGGTGCAGGACTCCGGGGTGCGGTCGGAGCGCCAGCGGAGGAGGTGGGCGAGGTGCCGGAAGCGGTTGCCCTCCATGTGCTCGTACTTGACCTCCAGCACCCGCTCGGGACGTAGCGGGACGAAGGAAAGGTCCTTGGTGGCGTTCCACCGGCTGACGTTGCCGGGCAGCCGTTGGCCCTGGTGGGCCTCGGAACTGGCCCAGTCCTGCCAGGGGTGGTGCTCGCCCTCGGCCAGCAGCAAGGGTGCCAGCTCGTCGACGAGGCCGGCCCGGTACTGGGCGGTGAACGCGCCGACCACGCCGACGTGCTGCAGTTTGTGCTCGTCGTTGTAGAGGCCGAGCAGCAATGACCCGACGAGCGGGCGTTCCTCGGTGGAGGTCTTGTGCCAGCGGAACCCGGCCAGCACGCAGTCGGCGGTGCGGGTGTGCTTGATCTTGAACATGACGCGCTTGTCGGGCTCGTAGACGCCGTCGAGCGGTTTGGCGATCACGCCGTCCAGGTGCGCGCCCTCTAGCTCGACGAACCAGCGCTGGGCGACCTCGATGTCGGTGGTGGTCGGGGTGAGGTGGATGGGGGGCCGTACCCCGGCCAGCAGCCGCTCCAGGGCGGCCCGTCGCTCGGCGAACGGACGGCCGGTGTAGTCGTCGTCGCCGAGGGCGAGCAGGTCGAACGCGATGAACGAGGCCGGCGTCGTCTCCGACAGCATGGTCACCCGGGAGACCGCGGGGTGGATGCGTTGCTGCAAGGCATCGAAGTCCAGGCCGTTGCCGGTGACGACCACGATCTCGCCGTCCAGGACGCACCGGTCGGGCAACTCGGCCTTGACCGCCTCGACCAGCTCCGGAAAGTAGCGGGTCATCGGCCGCTCGTTGCGGCTGCCGAACTCGACCTCGTCGCCGTCCCGGAAGATCAGCGACCGGAACCCGTCCCATTTCGGCTCGTAGGAGGCCCCGGGCGGGATGGTCGGGACCGACTTCGCCAGCATCGGCGCGACCGGCGGCATCACAGGTAGCTGCATCGGCCCAGTGTTTCATTCCGTACCGACAGAGCGACATCGTTACCGGACTGGGGGAGCCGCTCGGGCAACCGCCTCGGTTAGCCTCAAGGCATGCCTGCCGCACGCCTGTCCACCCGGCTGTCCGCGCTCCTCGCGGCCGCCGTCGTCCTGGGCAGCGCGGCCTGCACCTCGGACAGGCGGGCCACCCCGCCGGCCACCACCGCCCCGACCGGTACGGCGAGCTCGGCGTCCGGCAGCTCCTCGGCCAGCCCGTCGGCGAGCGAGCCGGCCGCCAGCATCGCCTTCTCCGACTGCAGCCGGCAGTTCCAGGCGGCGATCAGCTCGTCCCGGGCGAAGAAGATGCACTTCGCCTGCGGCAAGCTCGCGGTGCCGCTGGACTACGACCAGCCGACGGCGGAGAAGGTGAACATCTTCGTCGTCCGGGCGCGCAGCGACTCCCAGAGCCAGCGGATCGGCTCGCTGCTGGTCAATCCGGGCGGCCCGGGCGGCTCCGGGGTGAACCTGGCGGCCGGCCTGGTCGGCGCGCTCAGCCAGCAGCTCCTGGACCGGTTCGACCTGATCGGCTTCGACCCGCGCGGGGTGGGGTTGTCCGATCCGCTGCAGTGCATCAGCGACGAGCAGAAGGACCGGTTGGCGGCGGCCAACCCCGACGTCCGGACCGCGGCCGGCCGGACCCAGGCGCGCACCCTCTCCGACGCGGTGGTTGCCTCCTGCGTTGCCAAGTACGGCCCCGCGCTCGGGCACTTCAACACCGAAGAGACCGCGCACGACATGGACCTGATCCGGCAGGCGCTGGGCGACCCCAAGCTCAACTACCTGGGCTTCTCCTACGGCACCCGGCTGGGGGCCGCCTACGCCCACCAGTTCCCCACCACCATCCGGGCCGCGGTGCTGGACGGCGCGGTCGACCCGGTGACCGACGAGCTGACCGTGGACGAGCGCCAGGCCAAGGCCTTCGAGGAGGCCTTCGACCAGTTCGCCGCCGACTGCCTCAGCCGGCCGGACTGCGCGGCGCTGGGCAATCCCCGCTCGGCGGTGCGCTCGCTGATCGCGGCGGCCGACCGGGCTCCCATCCCGGCCGGTACCGGGGCGCACGCCCGCAAGGCCACCGGCGGGCTGGTGACCATCGGGGTGGCCTCGGCGCTGTACAACCAGGCGGAGTGGGACGGGCTGGGGCAGGCCCTGGTCGCGGCTCGGGACGGTGACGCCCGCAAGATCCTGACGCTGGCCGACGAGTACCTGGAGCGCGATCCGGAGACCGGGCACTACTCCAACATCCTGGACGCCAACCTGGCGGTCAACTGCAACGACTCGAGCCTGCAGATCACCGACGAGCTGGTCGCCTCGGTGGCGTCGAAGTGGATTGCCAAGTACCCGATCTTCGGCCCGAACGCGGCCGCGTCGCTGTACTCCTGCCACTCCTGGCCCCGCTCGGGGCACCCGCTGCCGCCCGCCTCGGCACCCGGCGCGCCACCGATCCTGGTGGTGGGCACCGTGCACGACCCGGCCACCCCGTTCGTCGCGACCGGCGTGCTGGCCAAGGCGCTGGGCTCCGGGGTGGTGCTGCGCTGGGACGGCGAGGGCCACACCGCCTACCCCAAGACCTCCTGCATCACCAGCAAGGTGGACAGCTACCTGCTCACCGCCAAGCCGCCGGCGGCCGGCACCAGCTGCCCGCGCGGCTGAGCCGGCACCGCCCGGATTGACGAGCCGGTAGATGGCGGTTCTGTTCGCGCTGCTCGCGGCCGCCTCGTACGGGGTGAGCGACTTCGTCGGCGGCCTGGCGTCCCGGCGGGTTCCGGCGATCACCGTGGTGCTGCTGAGCGACCCGCTCGGGGCGATGCTGATGGCCGTCCTGCTGCCGGTCTACGGCGGCCCGGTCTCGGCGCGGACGCTGGGCTGGAGTACGGCCGCCGGGGTGGCCGGCCTGGTGGGGGTCGCGCTGCTCTACACCACGCTCGGCCAGGCCCCGATGAACGTCATCTCCCCGATCACCGCGGTGATGTCGGCGCTGGTGCCGATCCTGGGCGGCGTGCTGCAGGGCGAGCGGCCGCACCTGCCGGCCTGGTTCGGCATCGTGCTCGGGCTGCTGGCGGTGACGCTGATCTCCCGGCAGCCGGAGGATCACCCGCACGGGCCGATCGGCTGGCGGCCGGTGGCGCTGGCGGTGCTGGCCGGTGTCGGGTTCGGTGCCTACTTCATCTGCCTGGCGCACACCGACGACGACTCGGGGATCTGGCCGGTGGTGCTGTCCCGGCTGGTGGCCACCCTGCTGGCCGTGCCGCTGGCCGCGATCGCGGCGGGCTTCGTCCGGGTGCCCCGGCCGGTGCTGGCGCTGGCCTGCACGGCCGGCGCGCTGGACGCCGTCGCCAACCTGGCGTTCCTGCTGGCCAGCCGGCACGGCCTGCTGTCGCTGTCCGGGGTGATCACCGCGCTCTACCCGGCCGGCACGGTGCTGCTGGCCGTGCTGCTGCTCAAGGAGCACACCGGCGCGCTGCAGCGGGTGGGGCTGGCCGTGGCTGTGGTCGCGGTGGTCCTGCTGACCCGTTGACCGCTTTGGTGAGCGCGCCGGTAGAGATGGCGCAGCTACAGCTGATGCCTTTCCGCCCTCAAGTCGAGAGGGGTCAGGCACCTATCGGTCGTTGATGGACAGAAGCACTCGACACAGTGACCGTGGTGGTCTCGGCCACCACGTACGAACTCAATTCGGGGCTCAGCTCGACGGTCACCTGTACGCGATGGGGCGGCCCGTACACCTCCAGCACCTTGCCGGCGACCGTAGAAAGACCCCAGTCGATGTCGACGACTTCGCCGGCGCGAAGCTTGGTTCTCATACGTGCTCCCCTCACTGCTTCTGGCCCGGGACAGCAGCCTTGACGTGCTCCCGCACAGCGCAGTCGTGAAGATCACGGCAGTACGCCTGGAACTGGCTGACAAGGATGACCATCAGGCCGCGGTTGAAGTGCGTCGTACCCCAACGCCGACCGGGCTTGTCTCCAGTCGCCTTCAGGTGCATGGCCAGCAACTGATCGAGGCGGGCTGCGGCTCTGGTCTCCCAGTCAGCCAACGCCGTCGATGCCATGCGAGACCCTTCTCTGCCCTGCGAGGTCTGGTCGAGCCTCTACCGCTCCGTCTGCGACCAAGGCTGCTGCACGTCGATCCCCTGCTTTGGAGAATCGCTGTGGCCCTGAATTGCCTCGTCAGCGTACGAGTCTCATCCCTGCTCGGGGTTTCGTTATCCACAGGCGCCGCCGAGTACGCACACGCTCGCGGGGTATCCGTGGAGGAAGCGGCACGCGAGGCCGTCCGTCAGCTTGTGCGCAGCGAACTCCGGACGTCTTCAGCCAGGAGATCCGCGAGCGGGATCGGGAGTTGCTGAACCGCCTCAGGCAGTGATCATCCCCCTGCAGGATCAGCTGAGCCGCTCGCCGTGCTCGTCCCAGTGCGCGGCGACCTTCTTCGACGGCTGCACCCGGGGCGGCTCACCCTCCATCTTCGGGAAGTTCGGCGGGTACGGAGCATCGCCCATGCCGTGCTCGTGCTCGTCGCGCTCGGACCAGTCCAGCAGCTCGGAGATGTCGAAGACCGCCTCGTCGATGCCGGCGTGCAGGTCGCCCAGCTCGGCGAACCGGGCCGGCATGGTGGCCATCGTGTAGTCCTCCATCCGGACCCCGGGCAGCTCGTCCCAGGTGATCGGCGCCGACACCAGCCCGGTGCTGGCCCGGATCGAGTACGCCGAGGCGATGGTGCGGTCCCGGGCGTTCTGGTTGTAGTCGATGAAGATCTGCTGGCCGCGTTCCTCCTTCCACCACTTGGTGGTGACCAGCTGCGGAACCCGCCGCTCCACCTCCCGGGCGAAGGCCAGCGCGGCCCGGCGGACCTGGGTGAAGCCATGCTCAGGCTGAATGCGCAGGTAGATGTGCAGGCCCCGCGAACCGGAGGTCTTGGGCCAGCCGACCGCGCCCAGCTCGCCGAGCAGCTCGCGGACCACGCCGGCCACCTCCACGGCGTCGGCGAACTCGGTGCCGGGCTGCGGGTCCAGGTCGATGCGCAGCTCGTCCGGGCGCTCGGTGTCGGCCCGGCGGGAGTGCCAGGGATGGAACTCCACGGTCGACATCTGCACCGCCCAGACCACGCTGGCGAGCTCGGTGACGCACAGCTCGTCGGCGGTCCGCCCGGACGGGAAGCGCACCTGCACCGTCTCCACCCAGTCCGGTGCCCCCTTGGGCAGCCGCTTCTGGTAGATCCGCTCGCCGCCGGTGCCGTCGGGAAACCGGTGCAGCATGCAGGGCCGCTCGCGCAACGCCCGGACGATCCCGTCGCCGACCGCGATGTAGTAGTGGGCGAGGTCGAGCTTGGTGGCTCCGGTCGCGGGGAAGTAGACCCGGTCCGGATTGGTGATCTTGACCGTTCGCTCCCCTACCTGGAGCTCGGTGAACGGCGATGCCATACCCGAACGCTAGACGATGATCGGCCTGGGAGTGTCGTAGCGTGCCGATAGGTTCTGCAGCCGTGACGACACCGGATGACTTCGGACGGGCCCGGTTTCGGCGCTGCGGCACGTCGCGGCGGAAAACAAGGCATGCTGTCGGGGTGGACAACGAACTGCGGCGCCCATCGGCCACCGGTCGGCACATCGTCTACCTCGACCCCAAGCTGGACCGGCCGGTAAGCCCTTACTCCCCGGAGGGCGAGATCCGCATGATGGGTGAGTTCGCCGCCGGCCTGAGCCGCCGCGGCGCCCTGTCGCGCCCGATGGCGATCGTGCTGGTGCTGCTGATCCTCGCTCCGATCGTGCTCAGCGTGCTGGCCATTCTCACCGGCCTCTGACCCTCCTCAGCGGCTGGTCACGCTGCGTACAGTTGACCGCATGACCACCGACCAGACCACCCCGCAGGTCGTCAAGACCGAGGAGCAGTGGCGTGCCGAGTTGACGCCCGCCGAGTACGCGGTGCTCCGCAAGGCCGGCACCGAACGGCCCTACACCGGCGAGTACACCGACAACCACCGCACCGGCATCTACTCCTGCCGGGCCTGCGGCGCCGAGCTGTTCCGGTCGAACGAGAAGTTCGACTCGCACTGCGGCTGGCCTAGCTTCTTCTCCCCGCTGGCCGGTTCGGCAATCGTGGAACGGGTCGACAACAGCTACGGCATGCACCGGGTCGAGGTGCTGTGCGCCAACTGCCACAGCCACCTCGGGCACGTCTTCGAGGGCGAGGGCTACGCCACGCCGACCGACCTGCGCTACTGCATCAACTCGATCAGCCTGCGGTTCACCGACGCGGAGACCGAGTCCGCCACCGGCTGAGGCCTGTCACCGGACTGGGCCAGCGGTCAGGGCAGCGCGTCGACCAGCTCGGCCATGCTGCGCCGGGTGCCGGTGTAGAACGGCACCTCCTCGCGGACGTGCCGGCGGGTCTCCGAGCCGCGCAGGTGGCGCATCAGGTCCACGATCCGGTGCAATTCGTCGGCCTCGAAGGCCAGGATCCACTCGAAGTCATTCAGCGCGAACGACGCCACCGTGTTGGCCCGCACGTCCGGATAGTCCCGGGCCATCCGGCCGTGCTCGGCCAGCAGCGCCCGCCGTTCCTTGTCCTCCAGCAGGTACCACTCGTAGGACCGGACGAACGGGTAGACGCAGACGAACCGGCGGGCTTCCTCCTCGGCCAGGAACGCCGGGATGTGGCTCTTGTTGAACTCGGCCGGCCGGTGCAGCGCCATCACCGACCAGACCGGCTGCAGGTGCCCGCCCAGCCGGGTGCGCCGGAACCGCGAGTAGGCTTCCTGCAGCTGCTCGGCGGCCTCGGCGTGCCACCAGATCATCAGGTCCGCGTCAGCCCGCAGCGCCGAGACGTCGTAACTGCCCCGGACCGTGATGTCCTGCCCGGCCAGGTCGGCGAACAGCGCGTCCACCTCGGCGGCCAGCTCCGGCCGCGGCACGGACTGGTCAGTGCCCAGCGGCCGGCTGACCGAGAACACCGACCAGGCGGTGTAGCGGATGACATCATTGAGTTCGCGAGCCTGCTTGCCGTCGACCATGGCTCTCATTGTCCCGACGGCGGCAGGGCGGCCAACACCCGGTCGGTTGCCGTGTGAGCTGAGGCAATGCAGGCCGGGATGCCGACCCCGGAGTAGCTCGCACCGCACACCGCCAGGCCCGGCACCCGCTGCACGTCGGCCAGGATGCGCGCCACCCGCTGCCGGTGCCCGACCGCGTACTGCGGCAGCCCGCCGCCCCAGCGCTGGACGTGGCTGTCGACCGGCTCGGCCGTCAGGCCCGCGATCCCGGCCAGCTCCTTGCGCACCACCGCCACCAGCTCGGCGTCCTCGCGCTGCAGCACGTCGGCCTCGCCGGCCCGTCCCAGCGAGGCGCGCAGCAGCGTCACCCCGCCTTCGGCGCCGACCCCGGGCCACTTCTGCGAGGAGAACGTGATGCCCTTGACCGCCAGGCCCTCCACCGCGGGCACCAGGATCCCGCTGCCGGCCGGCAGCGCGTCCGGAGGCAGCCCGGCGAAGGCCAGCGTCACGATCGCCATGCTGGCGGTCTCGATCGAGCCCAGCTCGGCGGCGGCCACCGGCGCCAGCTCACGCAGCAGCACCGCGGCCTTGCCGGCCGGCACCGCCACCACCACGGCGTCGGCGGACAGCTGCCGGCCGTCGGGCACCGAGCCGACCGCCAGCTCGAAGCCGGTGGGCGTCCGACGAAGCTCGCGGACCGGCGTGCCGGTGCGCACCTCGAAGCGGCCGCTGCCGGCCAGCTGCTCGGCCAGCCGGGCCAGCCCGCCCGGAACACTGGCGAACACCGGTCCGGGCGCCGGCGTGCCGGCCACCGCCGCGGCCGCCCGCAGCAGCGAGCCGCCGTCCGTGGCCAGCCGGGCGGCCAGGGCCGGCACCGCCGCCTGCAGCGACAGCTCCCGGGCCCGGCCGGCGTAGACGCCGCCGAGCAGCGGGTCGACCAGCCGGTCCACCACCTCCTCGCCGAACCGCCGGCCGACCAGCTCGCCGACCGAGACGTCCTCGGTGACCGGCGGGTACGGCCCGCCGGCGGGCTCGGCCTCGATCCGGGCCAGCGCCGCGGCGCTGAGCACCCCGCTGGCCCGCACCGCGGCCAGGTCCGACGGCACTCCGACCACCGTCCGGGCCGGCAGGGCGTGGTTGGTGCCCCGGCTGTGCAGCAGCGCCGAGGTGGTCAGCGGCGCGATCACTTCCAGCCCGGCCTCGGTGGCGGCCGCCACCCCCTCCGGCCGGCGGGCCAGCATCGCCTCGGCGCCCACGTCGACCCAGGCGCCGGCCACCTGCACCCGGCGCAGCTTCCCGCCGACCCGGCCGGCGCCCTCCAGCAGCACCACCTCGACGTCCGGACGGGCCCGGGCGATGGCGTCGGCCGCGCTCAGCCCCGCGATCCCGCCGCCGACGACGGCAACCCTGGGCATCGCTTCTACAGCGAGTGGACGAGCTCGACGACCCGGGTCAGCACGTCCGGGTCGGTGTCGGGCAGCACCCCGTGGCCGAGGTTGAAGATGTGGCCCGGCGCCCGGCGGCCCTCCTCGACCACCCGGCGCACCGACCGCTCGATCACCGGCCAGTCGGCCAGCAGCACCGCCGGGTCGAGGTTGCCCTGCACCGGGGTGGCGCCGCCGATCCGGCGGGCCGCCTCGTCGAGGGGCACCCGCCAGTCCACGCCCACCACCGACGCGCCCGCGCCCCGCATCAGGTCGAGCAGCTCGCCGGTGCCCACCCCGAAGTGGATGGTGGGCACGGAGTAGCCGGCCAGCGCGGCGAACACCGCCTGCGAGTGCGGCAGCACGTACTCGGCATAGTCGGCCGCCGACAGCCCGCCGGCCCAGGAGTCGAACAGCTGCACCGCGGACGCGCCGGCGTCCAGCTGCACCCGCAGGAAGGCCGCCGAGATCTCGGCCAGCCGGGCCAGCAGCGCGTGCCAGACGGCGGGCTCGGAGTACATCAGGGCCTTCGTCCGAGCGTGCTCCTTGGACGGGCCGCCCTCGATCAGGTAGCTGGCCAGCGTGTACGGGGCACCGGCGAACCCGATCAGCGGGATGTCGCCCAGCTCGGCAACCAGCTGGCGCACCGAGACCGCGATGTCGGCGACGTCGGCCTCCTCCAGCCGGCGCACCGCGGCCACGTCGGCGGCGGTGCGGACCGGACGCGCCACCACCGGTCCGGTGCCGGGCACGATCTCGATCTCCAGGCCCACCGCGACCAGCGGCACCACGATGTCGGAGAAGAAGATCGCCGCGTCCACGCCGTGCCGGCGCACCGGCTGCAGGGTGATCTCGGTAACCAGGTCCGGGGTGCGGCAGGCCTGCAGCATCGAGGTGCCGAGCCGCAGCGTGCGGTACTCGGGCAGCGAACGGCCGGCCTGGCGCATGAACCAGACGGGCGGACGGGCCAGCCGCTCACCGGCCGCCGCCCGGGCCAGCAGGGAACGGGTGGCCGGCCCGCCGGTGGTCGTCAGGTCTGTGGGTGTCATCGCGCCCATCGTCGCACGCGGCCTGGACGCGGCGCGCCTTCCGCGGTGCAGTAGGCCCCCGTGCGAAGTTCTTTTCCGCGCACCTGGCAAATGCGCCACACTGGTAGCAGGAAGGGACCCGCACGCTCATGTTGCCCGATTCCGGCTTTTCCGCGGACGGCCCGCCCGCTGCCGAGAGCAGCGTGGATGCCGACGCGGTGCCGAGCAGTGCCCCGGAACCGTTTCGCACCGCGATCACCAGCCTGCTGGCCACCACCGTGCGACCGCAGGCCCGGGTGGAACGGATCCGGCCGCCGCAGCGGCTGGCGCCGTGGACGTTCGCCGTCGCGGTGGACATCCTGCCCCCCGACCACGACTCGGCCACCGGCCGGCTGGTGGTGCTCTACGACCCGGACGGCAGCGAGGCGTGGGACGGCGAGATCCGGCTGGTGGGCTACGCCCAGGCCGACCTGGCCCCGGACATGGCCGGTGACCCGCTGCTGCCGGCGGTCGGCTGGAGCTGGCTGACCGAGGCGCTGGTGCACCGCGGCGCCGAGCACACCGCGGTGGGCGGCACGGTCACCCAGACCACCTCGACCCGGTTCGGCGACCTGCACGGCCCGACCAGCACCACCCAGCTGGAACTGCGCGGTTCCTGGACCGCCACCTCTGCCGACCTCGCGCCGCACCTGCTGGCCTTCGTCGATCTGCTCTGCGCCGCTGCCGGCCTGCCTCCGGAGGGTGTGGCCGTTCTCGGTGACCGCTGAATGGCCTCAGAGCGCACCGCGTCCGGGGATCCGGCCGGCGAACCGGAGGTGAGTGCCGCCGACCGGAACCGGCCCGCCGAGCCGGGACAAGCCGCCGGGTCGGAGGAACAGCCCGACCAGCCGGCCGCCCCGCTGCTGCGCGCCCCGGCCGACGGCACCCCGGACCCGCTGACCACCCCTGCCGAGCTGGCCGCGGCCGCCGCCGGGCTGGCCGCCGGGCACGGTCCGGTGGCGGTGGACGCCGAGCGGGCGTCCGGTTACCGCTACAGCCAGCGGGCCTACCTGGTGCAGCTGCGCCGGGCCGGCTACGGCACCGTGCTGATCGACCCGATCGCGCTGCCCGACCTGAGCTCCGTCGACCAGGCGCTGGCCGGTGCGGAGTGGATCCTGCACGCCGCCTCGCAGGACCTGACCTGCCTGGCCGAGCTCGGCATGCGGCCGCGCCGGCTGTTCGACACCGAGCTGGCCGGCCGGCTGCTCGGCTCCGAGCGGGTGGCGCTGGGCACCATGGTCGAGCAGTACCTCGGCATCTCGCTGGAGAAGGGCCACTCCGCCGCGGACTGGTCCACCCGGCCGCTGCCGGCCGACTGGCTGAACTACGCCGCCCTCGACGTCGAGCTGCTGATCGAGCTGCGCGAGGTGCTGGTCGGCGAGCTGGCCCGGACCGGCAAGCTGGCCTGGGCCGAGCAGGAGTTCGAGGCGATCTTGCAAGCCGGCCCGCCGGCGCCCCGCGGCGACCCGTGGCGGCGCACGTCCGGCATTCACAACCTGCGCAACCGCCGGCAGCTGGCCATGGTCCGCTCGCTGTGGCAGGCCCGGGACCGGCTGGCGGCCGAGCGGGACGTCGCGCCCGGCCGGACGCTGCCGGACGCCGCGATCCTGGCCGCGGTGAAGGCCAATCCGAAGAGCCAGGCCGAGCTGGGCAACGTCGCCGTCTTCAACGGGCCGCGGCAGCGCCGGCTGGCCGGCTACTGGTTCAAGGCGCTGTCCGAGGGCCGGGAAACCCCTGAGGACCAGTTGCCGCCGCTGTCCCAGCTGAGCGCCGACCCGGACGCGATGCCGTCGCCGGCCCGCTGGCGGGACCGGGATCCGGCCGCAGCGGTGCGGCTGGCGGCCTGCAAGCAGGTGGTCACCGAGGTCGGCGCCCAGCACCGGTTGCTCAGCCAGAACCTGCTGGCCGGCGACGTGCTGCGCCGGCTGGCCTGGCGCTCGGTGACCCCGCTGACCGAGGCTGCCGTCCGGGCCCGGCTGGCCGAGCTGGGTGCCCGGCCGTGGCAGATCGACCTGCTGGCCGAGCGGCTGACCGAAGCGTTGGGCACCCAGGCACCCGAGCCACCCCCGCCCGACTGACGTCACCGCCGGGCACGGTCGGGCAGATCACAGCACGCTCCCGACGCGGGTTCGACGGGCGAGAGGTAGAGTAAGTTACCGACCGGTAACACGCCGTCCGGCACGCCAGCCCGGCCGGCCGCTTCCCGCCTCCGCAGTCTTTCCAGGAGCCCGTTGTGACGACCTCTTCCACCGCTCCCGCTCCGCAGCGCCGCGCCCTGAGGCCGGTGCGCGACGTGGTCTTCGTCGACGGGGCCCGCACCCCGTTCAGCAAGGCCGGCAAGGGCATGTACGCCGAGACCCGGGCCGACGACCTGATCGTGGCGGTGATCCGCGAGCTGCTGCGCCGGCACCCCGAGCTGCCGCCGGAGCGGATCGACGAGGTGGCGATCGCGGCCAGCACCCAGATCGGCGACCAGGGCCTGACCATCGGCCGGGTCGCCGGCATGCTGGCCGAACTGCCCAAGTCGGTGCCCGGCTACGCCATCGACCGGATGTGCGCCGGTGCGATGACCGCGGTCACCACCATCGCCGGCTCCATCGCCTTCGGCGCCTACGACGTGGCGATCGCCGGCGGCGTGGAGCACATGGGCCGGCACCCGATGGGTGAGGGGGCCGACCCCAACCCGCGGTTCCTGGCCGACAAGCTGGTCTCCCTGGACGCGCTGTCGATGGGCGCGACCGCGGAGAACCTGCACGACCGGTTCCCGCACATCACCCGCGAGCGCGCCGACCGCTACGCGCTGCGCAGCCAGGAGAAGGTCGCCAAGGCCTACGCCGAGGGCAAGATTCAGCCGGACCTGGTGCCGGTGGCGATCCGGTCCGCCGAGCAGGGCTGGGGACTGGCCAGCAAGGACGAGCCACCCCGGCCGAACACCACCCTCGACGACCTGGCCGGGCTGAAGACGCCGTTCCGGCCGCACGGCCGGGTCACCGCCGGCAACGCCGCCGGCCTCAACGACGGGGCGACCGCCTGCATCCTGGCCAGCGCCGACACCGCCGCCGAGCTCGGCCTGCCGACCAGGATGACCCTGGTCGGGTACGGCTTCGCCGGCGTGGAACCGGAGCTGATGGGCGTCGGGCCGATCCCCTCGACCGAGCGGGCGCTGGCCAGCACGGGCCTGTCCATCGACGACATCGGCCTGTTCGAGCTGAACGAGGCCTTCGCCGTGCAGGTGCTGGCCTTCCTCGACCACTACGGCATCGACGACGACGATCCCCGGGTCAATCCGTACGGCGGCGCGATCGCCCTCGGGCACCCGCTGGCCTCCTCCGGCGTCCGGCTGATGACCCAGCTGGCCCGGCAGTTCGCCGAGCACCCCGAGGTGCGCTACGGCCTGACCGCGATGTGCGTCGGGTTCGGCCAGGGTGCCTCGGTGATCTGGGAGAACCCGCACTACACCGGCGACCCGCAGCACAGCGAAGCGAACGGAGCACAGCAGTGAGCGCCCCCACCGAGCTGCCAGCCGCGCCGGAATTCGGCAACGAGGTCGTCACCCGGGCTCTGGTCCGCTACCTCGAGGTGCCCGGGGTGGCGGGCGAGTTCGCCCTGATCACCCTGGACAACGGCCTCGACCACACCCGGCCGTCCACCTTCGGCCCGGCCGGGCTGCGCTCGCTGGACTCCGCGCTGGACCAGATCACCGCCCGCACCCCGAAGGTCAGCGCGGTCGCGGTGACCGGCAAGCCGTTCGTGTTCGCCGTCGGTGCCGACATCTCCGGGATCGGGCTGGTCACCGAGCGCAGCCAGGCGCTGGCGATCGCCCGGGAGGGCCACCGGGTCTTCGCCCGGTTGCGCGACCTGGACGTGCCCACCTTCGCCTTCCTGAACGGGGCCGTGCTGGGCGGCGGGCTGGAGCTGGCGCTGCACTGCGACTACCGCACCCTGTCCAGCACGGCCGCGGCCATCGCGTTTCCCGAGTGCTTCCTGGGACTGGTGCCGGGCTGGGGTGGCACCTGGCTGCTGCCCAACCTGATCGGGCCCGACAAGGCCGTCCGGGTGATCATCGAGAACGCGCTGAACCAGAACCGGATGCTCAACCCCAAGCAGGCCGCCGACTACGGCATCGCTGACGTGCTGCTGGACTCCGCCGACTTCCTGGCCGAGTCGCTGCGCTGGGCCGGCCGGGTGCTGGCCGGGACGGCGACCGTGACCCGTCCCGAGATCGATCGGGGCGCCGGCTGGGACGCAGCCCTGGCCAAGGGCCACGCCGCCGCGGACGCCCGGGTGCACGGCAGCGCGCCGGCGCCCTACCGGGCCCTGGAGCTGCTGGAGCTGGCCCGGACCGCGGACTTCGCCACCGGCACCGCTGCCGAGGACGAGGCGCTGGCCGACCTGATCATGAGCGACGAGCTGCGCAGCGGCCTGTACGCCTTCGACCTGGTCAACAAGCGGGCCAAGCGGCCGGCCGGCGCCCCGGACAAGTCGCTGGCCCGTCCGGTGACCAAGGTCGGGGTGGTCGGCGCCGGGCTGATGGCCGGCCAGCTCGGGCTGCTGTTCGCCCGCCGGCTGGAGGTGCCGGTGGTGCTCACCGACCTCGACTCCGAGCGGCTGACCCGCGGGGTGGGCTACGTGCACGGCGAGATCGACGCGCTGCTGGCCAAGGGCCGGATCAACCAGGACAAGGCCAACCGGCTCAAGGGGCTGGTGACCGGGTCGCTCACCAAAGACGCCTTCGCCGACGCCGACTTCGTGATCGAGGCGGTCTTCGAGGAGCTGTCAGTCAAGAAGGCAGTGTTCGCCGAACTGGAGCGGCACGTCTCTCCCGAGGCGATCCTGGCCACCAACACCTCCTCGCTGTCGGTCACCGAGATGGCCGCCGAGCTCGCCCATCCGGAACGGGTGGTCGGCTTCCACTTCTTCAACCCGGTCGCGGTCCTGCCGCTGCTGGAGGTGGTGCGCGGCGCCAAGACCGACGACGCGGCGCTGGCCACCGCGTTCGCGGTCGCCAAGACGCTGAAGAAGTCGGCGGTGCTGGTCTCCGACGCCCCGGCGTTCGTGGTGAACCGGCTGCTCACCCGGTTCCTGGGCGAGGTAACCGCGGCGGTGGACGAGGGCACCCCGATCGAGGTGGCCGACCGGGCGCTGGCCCCGCTAGGCCTGCCGATGTCGCCGTTCGTGCTGCTGGCCCTGGTGGGACCCGCGGTGGCGCTGCACGTCGCCGAGACCATGCACGCGGCCTTCCCGGACCGCTACCAGGTGTCGGAGAACCTGCGCCGGCTGGTCGAGGCCGGCAAGCCCGGCATCTATGTCTGGGACTCCGGCAACCCCGAGGTGGACCCGGAGGTGGCCGCGCTGTTCGTCCCCGGCGACCGGCCCTCGTCCGAGGAGCAGGTCCGGGATCGGGCGCTGACCGCGCTCGCCCAGGAGATCGACCTGATGCTGGCCGACGGCGTGGTGGCCGAGGCGCAGGACATCGACCTGTGCCTGCTGCTGGGCAGCGGCTGGCCGTTCCACCTCGGCGGCATCACCCCGTACCTGGACCGGCAGGGCATCTCGGAGCGGGTCCGGGGCCGGCGGTTCCTGCCGCCCGGCACGGCAAGCATCGCCACCGGCTGAGCCCGGCGGACCCCGGCCGGCGGCTGGGCTCGCCAGCGGCCGGCTGGGTCCGCCGGCCGGCGGCTGGGCTCGTCACCGGGTCAGGGCAGCTCGGCGATGGACTGCAGGTCCTCCGGCCCCAGGTCCAGCAGCGACGCCTTGCCGCTGCCCGGCTGGTAGCCGACCACGGTGGCGTCCGGGCCGAGCCCCACCACCTGGCCGTTCCACCACAGCGGGCTGAGCGGCGCCGGGATCGGGAAGCCGTCCGGCTGCAGCGCCGGTGCCGGCTTGGTCGAGCTGCTCGAGCTGCTCGCCGAGTCCGACGGGCTGGCGGTGGCCACCGTGCGGGAGCCGCTGACCGTCACCGAGGGTCCTGGCTGGCTCGGCGAGCCGGGTGTGCTGCTGGGTGCCGGCGGACTGCTGGCCGGCGGCGGGGCGACCAGCGCCACCACCTCGACCCGGTCGGTGCCCACGTTCGCCAGCTGCGCCACCATCAGCCGGCGCCGGGAACCCACCTGGGCGTATGCGGCGAACGCCGACCCGTCCGGCGAGAAGCTGGCAGGGCCCGTCACCACCGTGATACCGCGGGTCGGGGAGAACCACTGCACCCCGGCCACCGTGGTCGGCGACGCCGACGGCGAGGCGGTCTGCGAGGGCGGGCTGCCCGGGCCGGTGCGGTCGGAGACGCTGGCCGACGGGGTCGCGGTGGAGGTGGCGGTGGAGGTGGCATAGCGCAACGGCATCAGGCCGAACCGCCGGGCGGTGACGTCCCAGACCAGCAGGTGGCTGGCGTCGGCGGCCAGCGGATGCACCGGGCCCAGCTGGCGCAGCGACCGGTTCGGGCGGATCAGGGTGGCGGCGGCCGACAGCGGCTCCAGCGCCACGCCGTTGTCGAAGACCCGGTTGACCGGCTTCCAGACCACCAGGCCGACGGCGGTGTCGGTCGCCATCCGGGTGCCGGCCGGCAGGAACTGCGAGATCCCCACCCGCTGGCCGGCCGAGTCGTAGCGCTGCACGGCGAAATCGCGCAGCTCCGGCGGCCCGGTGGCAGTGGCGGTCGGGCTCGCGGTCGGGCCGGACTCGGCCGGCCCGTTCGGCAGCAGCCGGCCGGGTTCGGTCAGGCCGGTCTCCACCACCACCGCGGCCCGCCCGGTCGCCGCCGGGATCACCGCGTCGGCCCGTCCGAGGTCGTGCACGGCCAGGTCCCGCTGCACCGCGTAGGCGTGCTGCCGGCCGTCCAGGGCGGCCAGCACCACGCTCAGCCCGCGGCCGGTCACCACCGACAGCGGCCGGGCCCCGGGCGGCAGCGGCACCCGCCGGACGGTCTGGCCCTGGCGGAACTCCACTCCCCCGGTCCGGATCACCAGCAGGCCCGGCACCGCCGCCGGCACCGTCGGGCTGCCGCTCACCCCGACCGAGGTGCCGCTGGGCCGGGAGGACGGCTGCGGCTCGCCGTGCGCGATCAGGATCACCGCCAGTGCCAGCAGCACCGCGATCCCGAAGCCGGGCGAGTTGGTCCACGGCGGCAACCGGGGCAGCAGGCGGGCCTTCGACACGGGCTGGACCGACTCGGGCTAGGAGGCCAGCGAGGCTTCGCCGGCCTCCGAGGCGGGGAACGAGATCTCCACCCGCAGGCCGCCGGCCGGCTGGGCGGTCGCCGTGATCGAACCATTGTGGGCGTCCACGATGGCCCGGACGATGGACAGCCCCAGCCCCGCACCGCGCTGGCCGGTACGGGCCCGGCCACCCCGGCGGAAGGCGTCGAACAGGCCCTCGACCTCGTCCGGCTGGACCGGCACGCCACTGTTGACCACCACCAGCCGGGCCATCCGGTTGGGCGCGGTGCCAGCCAGCTCGGTGCGGATCTGCACCCAGCCGCCCGGCACGTTGTAGCGCACCGCGTTCTCCACCAGGTTGCCGATCACCCGTTCCAGCAGCCGGGGGTCGCCGGTGGTGCGGACCGGCTCGCCTTCGGCGGTGAGAGTGATGTCGCGGGTGACCGCCTCGGCCTTGGCCGCCGCCACCGCGGTCGGAATCAGCTCGTTCAGCGTCACCACCTCGCTCGACTCCAGGCTCTGGCCCTCGCGGCCCTGCAGCCGGGCCAGCGCCAGCAGCGCGTCCACCAGCTTCTGCGCCCGGTTGGTGGCCTCGCGCACCACCTCACCCATCCGGCGCAGCTCGTCCGGCGGGGCGTTGGGGTCGGACAGAGTGACGTCCAGCTCGGTCTGGATCACCGCCAGCGGGGTGCGCAGCTCGTGGCTGGCGTTGGCGACGAACCGGCGCTGGCTGCCGAAGGCGGCGTCCAGCCGGGCCAGCATGTCGTCGAAGGTGTCGGCCAGCTCGCGCAGCTCGTCGTCCGGGCCGCCCAGGCCGATCCGCTCGCTGAGCGTCTTGGTCGACAGCTGCTTGGCGGTGGCGGTGATCCGGGCCACCGGGCGCAGCGCCTGCCGGGCCAGCAGGTACCCGCCGATCGAGCCGATCAGCACGATCACCCCGAAGTACAGCAGCCCGTTGTTGAGCAAGTAGTGCAGGGCGTCGGTCCGCATCACCGAGCGGGCGTCGGACGGGTTCCAGGTGGTCTTGGCGCCGGTGGCGTTGTCGACGATGGTCACGTCGCCGGGGTTGGGCGGCAGCGCGATCTGGCTGAGTGCCCGGTCCAGCAGGATGTAGGAAGTGGCCAGCAGCGCGGCACCGATGAGCAACACCAGAGCGCCGTACAGCAGCGCCATCCGGATTCGCAGCGACGGCTGCACCAGTCTCACTGGTCGGTCGAACCTCCGTTCTCATCGTCGGCGGACGCGGTGACCAGAGTGGGGTCGACCCGGTAGCCCGAGCCCACCACCGTCTCGATGATGGGCGGCTCGCCGAGCTTGCGGCGCAGCGTCATCATGGTGACCCGGACGGTGGTGGTGAACGGGTCGGCGTGCTCGTCCCAGACCCGGTCGAGCAGCTCCTCGCTGGAGACCACCACCCCGGCGGCCGACAGCAACGTCTCCAGCACCCCGAACTCCTTGCGGGTCAGGTCGACGTTGCGGCCGGACCGGGTCACGGTGCGCTTGGCCGGGTCCAGCACCAGGTCGCCGGCCTGCAGCACCGGCGGCGCGGCCGGGGTCGCCCGGCGGCCGAGCGCGCGCACCCGGGCCACCAGCTCGGCGAACGCGAAGGGCTTGGCCAGGTAGTCGTCGGCGCCCAGCGCCAGGCCCTCGACCTTGTCCTCGATCGAGCCGCTGGCGGTGAGCATGATGACGCGGGTCAGCACCCCCTCGTCGGTCAGCGAGCGGCAGATCTCGTCGCCGCTCTTGCCCGGCAGGTCGCGGTCGAGCACCACCACGTCGTAGCGGGTGGTCGTCGCCTTGCTGAAGCCTTCGTCACCGTCGTAGGCGACGTCGACCGCCATGCCTTCCCGGCGCAGGCCACGCACCACGGCGTCGGCCAGCTGGGTCTCGTCTTCCACCACAAGTACGCGCACGCTGTCTCCGCTTCTCGGCGACCTCGACGGCGTTGAGGTCGCAATGTTGGCACAACGATCTCACGAACTCCCCGCACCTGGGCGGTAGCGGTCATTCCCGACGGTCGGTGTCCTTCCCCTGCGCCGGGCCCGCCGAGAACAACTCCTCGCCGCCGCCGTCGACGGAGCCGTCGTCGCCCCGGCCGAGCACCGCTGCCGCGAACTCGATGGCCCGCCGGGAAATGCCCTGCGGGCTCAGGCCGATCGCGGCGCGCACCTCGGCCACCTTGCCGTGCTCGAGGAACTCGACCGGGATGCCGATCTCGCGGGTGGCCACCGCCAGGCCCTGCTCGCCGAGGTACTGGGCGAACCGGGAACCGGCGCCGTTGACCGCCACGCCGTCCTCGACGGTGACCAGCACGCCGGCCTGCGCGGCGAAGTCGGCCAGCGCCGCGGGCACCGGGGTGACCCAGCGCGGGTCGATCACCCGGACGGTGTAGCCGGCCTCGCCGATCCGCTCGGCGGCGTCCAGCACGTCCGGGGCCATCGCGCCGACCGAGACCAGCAGCACGTCCACCGGGCCGCTGGCGGTCTCGGCCAGCACGTCGATGCCGCCCACCGAGCGCAGCGCCGGGATGTCGGCGCCGAGCGGGGTCTTGGGGTAGCGCAGCACCGACGGCGCGTCGGAGATGGCCACGCACTCGGCGAGCGCGGCGCGCAGCGTGGGCTCGTCGCGCGGCACCGCCAGGTGGATGCCGGGCACGATGCCCAGCATCGCCAGGTCCCACATGCCGTGGTGGCTGGGGCCGTCCTCGCCGGTGATGCCGGCCCGGTCCAGCACCAGGGTGACGCCGGCCCGGTGCAGCGCGACGTCCATCAGCAGCTGGTCGAAGGCCCGGTTGAGGAAGGTGGCGTACAGCGCGATCACCGGGTGCAGGCCGGCCGCGGCCATCCCGGCGGCCGAGGTGAGGGCGTGCTGCTCGGCGATGCCGACGTCGAAGCAGCGGCCCGGGTACTCGGCCGCGAACGCGCCGAGGCCGACCGGGTCGAGCATCGCGGCGGTGATCGCCACCACGTCGTCGCGGACGCCGCCGATCCTGACCATCTCGTCGGAGAACACCCCTGACCAGGTCTTGCCGCCCTTGCTGAGGAACTCGCCGGTCTCGGGGTCGAAGGCGCCGCCGCCATGCATGTGGTCGGCCAGGTGGTTCTCGGCCGGAGCGTAGCCGTAGCCCTTGCGGGTCACGCAGTGCACCAGCACCGGGCCGTCGAACTGCCGGGCCAGGGTGAAGGCGTGCTCCAGGGCGGCCAGGTCATGGCCGTCCACCGGGCCCTGGTACTTCAGGCCGAGGTCTTCGAACATGCCCTGCGGGGCGAACATGTCCTTCATCCCGCGCTTGATCCCGTGCAGCGCGCCGTACAGCGGCGGGCCGACCACCGGGGTGCGTCCCAGGGTGTCCTTGACGTTGCCGAGCATCCGCTCGTAGCCGGGCCGCAGCCGCAGGCCGGCCAGGTGCTCGGCCAGCCCGCCGATGGTCGGCGAGTAGGACCGGCCGTTGTCATTGACCACGATCACCACCGGCCGGTCGGCGGCGGCGATGTTGTTCAGCGCCTCCCAGCACATCCCGCCGGTCAGCGCGCCGTCCCCGACCACCGCCACCACCGGACGCCGCTCGCCGCGCACCTCCAGCGCCTTGGCCACCCCGTCGGCGTAGGACAGCGCCGTCGAGGCGTGCGAGTTCTCGATCCAGTCGTGCTCGCTCTCGGTACGGCTGGGGTAGCCGGACAGCCCCCGGCCCTGCCGCAGGGTGTCGAACCGCCCGTGCCGGCCGGTGACGATCTTGTGCACGTAGCTCTGGTGGCCGGTGTCGAACAGGATCGGCTCGGTCGGCGAGTCGAAGACCCGGTGCAGGGCCAGGGTGAGCTCCACCGCGCCCAGGTTGGGCCCGAGGTGGCCGCCGGTCTGGGAGACCTTGCGGACCAGGAAGTCCCGGATCTCGGTGGCCAGCGAGGCAAGCTCCTCCGCGCTGAGGGTGCGCAGGTCAGCGGGACAGGAGATCCGGCTCAATAGGGGGCTCACGAACCGTCAGCCTACTTGCACCGTGCTGTTTTCGGAGCCGCCATCGGCCGGTCTGTCTACACCGGATCGTGCGCCGGGTGCCCCGGTTCCGGCGGCGCCGGCCGGGTCGTGGTCCGGGTCAGGGTTCTGCTCTGAGTCTTGCTCTCGGTCGTAGTCCGGGTCGTGGTCCGGACGCAGCACCGCGATGCACTCCACGTGGTGGGTCATCGGGAACGCGTCGTAGGCCGACAGGTCAGCCAGCCGCCAGCCGGCGTCCCGGGCGAACCGGACGTCGCGGGCCAGCGCCGCCGGATCGCAGGCCACGTAGACCACCACCCGCGGGCCGCCGGCCAGGATCGCGGCCAGCACCGCCCGGCCGGCGCCGCTGCGCGGCGGGTCCAGCACCACGATGTCGGGCGAGCCGCCCAGCTCCGGAGCGGCCGCGGCGACCGTCCGCTCATCGACGGTGGCGCGCCGCACCGTGGCCCACGGCAGGCCGGCCAGATTGCCGGCGGCGTCGGCGACCGCGGCCGGGTCGGACTCCAGGCCGAGCACCCGGCCGGTGCCGGTCACCGCTTCGGCCAGCGCCGCGGTGAACAGCCCGGCCCCGGCGTACAGGTCGAGCACCCGCTCCCCCGGTTGCGGGGCGGCCGCGGCCAGCACCGTCGCGGTGAACACCTCGGCCGCCCGCGGGTGGGTCTGCCAGAAACCGGCCGGACGGATCCCGAACTGCCGCCCGGCGACGGTGTAGCGCAGCTGCAGCGGCCCGGACACCTGCTCGGCCGTCAGCACCGGACGGAATCCCCGGCCACGGTCTGCCCTGGGCCGGCGGGCTGGCCGGCGAACCGGTCGATGGGCCACCTCGACCACCTCGCCGCGGTCGTCGACGGCCACCTCGAGCTCGGCCAGGCCGGGCCAGTCGCGGTGCAGTGCGCGGGCATCGCCCACCCCGGGGGCGCCGATCGAGCAGTGGCTGATCGGCACCAGGGTGTGCGAACGGTGCGCGTGCAGGCCCAGCTCGCCGGCCGGGCCGACCGCGAACCGCACCCGGCGACGCCAGCCGAGGCCGGTGTCGGCCTCGTCCAGCGGCTGCACCGTCACCGGCCGGTCCAGCCCGGCCAGCCGGCTCAGCTGCTCGGCCACCACGGCAGCCTTCAGGGCCCGCTGGGCGGGCAGCGCGACGTGCTGGAAGTCGCAGCCGCCGCAGCCGCCGGGGTGGGCGTACGGGCAGGGCCTGGCCACCCGGTCCGGCGAGGCGTGCCGGATCTCGATCGCGTCGGCCCGGCAGAACGAGCCACCGCGGTCCTCGGTCACCTCGGCCAGCACCGTCTCGCCGGGCAGCGCGTGCCGCAGGAACACCACCCGGCCCTCGTGCCGCGCCACGCAGTGCCCGCCGTGCGCGATGGGGCCCACCAGCAGCTCGAACCGGCGGCCCAGCCAGCTCTCGCCGGCCGGCTCGTCCGGCCGTCCGTCAGCCGGCTGGTCAGGCCGTCCGCCGGCCGGCCCGGCCGGCTCGTCCGGTTGCTCGCGCCGTCGCTGGTCCACCCGGACAGCCTATGCAGCGACCGCGCCGGCCCGGTCGATCACTCGCCACGTGCGGAAGGCAGCGGTCGGAGCGGCAGAGTGTGTAGCGTCCCCGGGGTGCACATCGTCGTCATGGGGTGCGGTCGGGTCGGTTCCACCCTCGCGCACCATCTGCAGCGCCTGAACCACAGCGTTGCCGTCATCGACCAGGACCCGGCCGCGTTCCGCCGGCTCGGCGACACCTTCACGGGCAAGACCATCGCCGGGGTGGGCTTCGACCGGGACACCCTGGTCGAGGCCGGCATCGAGAACGCCGAGGCCTTCGCGGCGGTGTCCAGCGGCGACAACTCCAACATCATCGCCGCCCGGGTGGCCCGGGAGACCTTCGGCATCGGCCACGTGGTGGCCCGGATCTACGACCCGCTGCGCGCCGAGGTCTACGAGCGGCTCGGCATCCCGACCATCGCCACTGTGCCGTGGACGGCCAGCCGGCTGCTCAAGACCCTGCTGGGCGGCACCATCGACGAGGAGTGGCGCGACCCCACCGGCCAGGTGGTGATGCTGCACGTGATCCTGGCCGAGGCCTGGGTGGGCCGGAAGCTGACCAGCTTCGAGGAGGCCACCGGCTGCCGGGTGGCGCTGATCAGCCGGTTCGGCAAGGGCGAGCTGCCCACCGCGGTCACCGTGGTGCAGGCCGGCGACGAGCTGCACGTGACGGCCACCGACGATCTCACCGAAGGCATCCGGGCGGCCGCGGCGGCCGGGCCGGTAGGAGGGCACCGCTGATGAAGATCGCCATTGCCGGAGCCGGCGCGGTGGGCCGTTCGATCGCCCGCGAGCTGCTGGCCAACGGCCACCGGGTGATGCTGATCGACAAGGACGCCAAGAAGGTCCGCCCGGAGCGGATCGAGGGCGCGGACTGGGTGCATGCCGACGCCTGCGAGCTGGCCAGCATGGAGGACGCCCACCTGGAGGACTGCGAGGTGGTGATCTCGGCCACCGGCGACGACAAGGTGAACCTGGTGGTCTCGCTGCTGGCCAAGACCGAGTTCTCGGTGCGCCGGGTGGTCGCCCGGATCAACCACCCGGCCAACGAGTGGCTGTTCAACGAGTCCTGGGGGGTGGACGTGGCGGTGTCCACGCCCCGGGTGCTGGCCGCCCTGGTGGAGGAGGCCGTCTCGGTCGGCGACGTGGTGCGGCTGTTCACCCTGCGGGAGGGCCAGGCCAACCTGATCGAGGTCACCCTGCCGGCCGGCGCGCCGTGCGCCGGGGTGCCGGTGCGCGACGTCCCGCTGCCGATGGACGCGGCCATGGTGGCGATCATCCGCAACGCCCGGGTCATCGTGCCGACTCCGGACGAGCCGCTGGAGCCCGGCGACGAGCTGCTATTCGTCGCCCTTCCGGAGGCTGAGCCCGCCATCCGGCGAGCCGTCTGCGCCGCCTAGCCGCGGCTCGTCCGGCGCCGGCTGCTCGGGTACCGCCGGCGCGCCCAGCACGGTAGGGGCCGGCAGCGTCGAGCGCAGCCCGAGCCGGTGCCGGGCCCGCCGGACCACCCAGAACACCACGGCCACCACGCCCAGATAGAGCGGCAGCCCCATCGCGATCCGGGCGGCCGCCAGCAGCCCGGTGCGGTTCTCCGAGAACAGCCGGAGCTGCACCACCCCGCGGGCCAGGAACATCGCCAGCACCGCCGCGGTCGCGACGTCGTAGGCCCGGCGCAGTTCACGCAGCCGGTACCAGCGCTGCTCGGGTGGCAGCGGCGAGGGGTCCAGGTACTCCCAGAGCACCCCGACCAGCGGCCGCCGGACCAGCAGGGACAGGGCGAACACCGCCGCGTAGCCGAACGCCGCCGCGATGCCGAACAGGAAGTAGCCGCGGGCCTGGCCGGTGCGGGCCGCGATGGCCGCGGCGATCGCCACGCTGAACAGCCCGGTCACCGCCTGCTGCACCGGCTGGCGGCGGGCCAGCCGGTAGCCGGCGACCAGCACCGCCGAGGCCACCGCGGCCCCGATCGCGGGACGCAGTCCGGCTATGGCGTTGACGATCACGAAGACCACCGGCGGGATGGCCGCCACGATCGTTCCGGACCAGCCGCCCATCGAGTCCAGGATCTGCTGGCGGGTGCGGTCGCGCAGCTCTTCCGACGGTGAGGTCACGAGAGCTAGCCGTCCTGCGGCTGGCCAGGCTGACCCGGCTGCCCGGCGGCCTCGGCGGCTGCCGCCAGCTGTTCGGCAGCCTCCCGGGGCAGCTGCAACGGAACCGGCTCGCGCACCGGCAGCGGGTCGTTGCCGCGTACCACCACCACGCCGCGGAAGGCGTCCAGGAACGGCTGGGCCTGCTCCTCCTCCATCGCCGGCGCGCCGGCCAGCATGGCGCGCAGGAACCAGCGCGGGCCGTCCACGCCGAGGAAGCGCACCGGGGTCAGGCCGCCGGGCGCTGGCAGCCGGCCGACCAGCTCGGTGCCGAACGGGCCGTCCTGCTCGGACACCGTGCCGCCCTGGGTGGAGATCGAGGCCTTGATCTCGGCGCGGATCTCGTCCCAGATGCCGTCCTTGCGCGGGGCGGCGAACACGCCGAGCTGCATCTGGCCGGTCGGGCCGAGCAGGGTCACGCCGGCCACCTGGCCGTCCTCGCTGACCTCGACCCGGATCTCCAGGCCGATGTCGACCGGCACCCGCAACGCCCCCAGGTCCAGCCGCTCGCGGTCGGCGGCCGGGCTGTCGGCGAGGTCGTAGGGACCGGTGGTCGGCGCGCTCTCGTGCCGTCGCTTGGTCTCCCACGGCGGGGTGGCGTCGAGCTTGGACTGCTCGGTGCGCTTTTCCTTGCGCCGAAGCGCCATTACTGATCGTCTCCTCTGTTGTCCGTGGCCGGCCGGTGGCCGGCTTCCAGCGCGCCGGCACCGCCGGTCGAGCCGTGCCCGGCCACCCCGCGGGCCGAGTCGGGCAGTCGTTCCACCAGCTCGAAGCAGGCCTGCTCGACCTGCTGGATGACCAGTTGGGCGATCCGGTCGCCCCGGCGCAGCTCCACGACCCGGTCCCGGTCGTGGTTGACGACGATGACCTTGATCTCGCCACGGTAACCCGAATCGATGGTGCCTGGTGCGTTCACCAGGCCCAACCCCACCCGCCAGGCCAGTCCCGACCGGGGATGGATGAAACCGGCGTACCCGGCGGGCAGCGCGACCGCCAGGCCGGTCGGCAGCAGCGCCCGCTCGCCCGGCCGCAACCGGACGTCGACCATGGTGCACAGATCGGCGCCGGCGTCACCGGCCAGGGCGTAGCACGGCAGCGGCGCGTCGGGATGCAGCCGCTGCACCTGCACCGGCACCGGTGGCCGGACCGGGTCGGCCGACAGCAGTCCGGGGGCCGGCAGGCCCGCGCCGGCTGCCTGGCTCGGCGCTCCGTTCGTCACAGCGCCAAAGGCTACCCTCGTCGGGTGATGGCCCCCTCGACTTCCCAGGCCCGGCCGGCCGAGCCTGCCCCGGGTTACGTCGAGCAGCTGCGCACGCCGTGGTGGTGGTACCTGGGCGCGGTGGGGGTGGCGCTGCTGCTCAGCCTGGAGTTCGCGGTGGCCGTGCCCGGCTGGCTGGCCTGGGCGCCGTTCGTGGTGCTGTTGCCGGGCGGCCTACTGTTCGTCCGGCGGCTGTCCGCCGGCCGCATCGTGGTGGCCGCCGGCACCGTGCGGGCCGGTGCCCGCAGCGTCGCGGTGGCCGACATCGAGCAGGCGATCGACCTCACCCCCCTGGAGCTGCGCCGGCTGGTCGGCCGGCACGGGGATCCGCTGGCCTACACCTACATCCGGTCCTGGATCGGGCCGGGCGTCCAGCTGGTGCTGCGCCCGCCGGCCGCGCCGCCCCCCGGCTCCGAGTCGGACGAGCGCTACCCCGAGCCGTACTGGGTGCTGTCCACCCGGCATCCGGACCGGCTGCTGGCCGCCCTGGCCGCGGCGACCGCGCCGTCGGCCGGCTGAGCCGTACTTCCCGACAGACAGAACAGGAGTCGCCGGTGTCGCTGGGTCGGTTCGAGGGACAGGTGGCGCTGGTCACCGGCGCCAGCCGGGGCATCGGCCTGGCGGTGGCGCGGCGGCTGGTGGCCGAGGGCGCCCGGGTCTGCATCACCGCCCGCAAGCAGCCGGCGCTGGAGGAGGCAGTGGCCGAACTGGGCGGACCGGAGCGGGCGATCTTCGCAGCCGGCGGCAGCGACGACCCGCAGCACCGGGAGGCGGCGGTGCAGGCCACCCTGGCGGCGTTCGGCCGGCTGGACGTGCTGGTCAACAACACCGGCATCAACCCCACCTACGGCCCGCTGCTGGAGCTGGAGGAGGGCCTGGCCCGCAAGATGTTCGACGTCAACGTGCTGGCCGCCCTCGGCTGGACCAGGCTGGCCTGCCGGGCCTGGCTCGCCGAGCACGGCGGGGCGGTGGTCAACATCGCCTCGGTGGCCGGGCTCGGCGCGTCCCCCGGCATCGGCTTCTACGGCGTCACCAAGGCGGCCCTGATCAACCTGACCAGGCAGCTGGCGGTCGAGCTGGCACCGCGGGTGCGGGTCAACGCGGTGGCGCCGGCGGTGGTGAAGACCAGGTTCGCCGAGGCCCTCTACGCCGACGACGAGGAGGCTGCGGCCGCGAACTACCTGCTCGGCCGGCTCGGCGAGCCGGCCGACATCGGCGCGGTGGTGGCCTACCTGGCCTCGGCCGACGCCGCCTGGACGACCGGGCAGACCCTGGTCGTCGACGGCGGGATGGTGGGCAGCCTCTAAAAGGCCCGCCGCGGCACTACCCGGCCGGAACTACCCGCAGTCAGAGCTGGCCGGTCAGAGCTGGCGGAACCAGCGGTCCTTGCTGAGTTCGCGCAGCTCGGCCAGCAGCGTCTCGCCCAGGGCCTTGGTGGCCCGGCGGTTGACCTCCGCGCCGGCGACCGCGCCGGCCAGGAACGGCGCCAGGCTGGTGGTGCTGCGCCCGAGCCGGCGCAGCACCTGGCTGCGCAGCTCGCGCTTGGCGGCGGCGCCGAAGACCGCGCTCAGCCCGGCCCCGGTCAGCTCGGGCGAGATCGCCCGGCGGCGCACCCACGACATCAGGTACGCGCTGGCCCGCTCCGAGGTGGTGCCCGCTGCCGGGCGTCCCAGCAGCTCGTGCAGCTCGGCGACCAGCTTCAGCTCGACGGCGGTGACGGCCAGCATCTCGGCCGCCAGCTGGACCGGCGTGGCCAGCAGCATCGGCGGGCTGAGGAACTCCACGGCGGCCAGCCCGCCGGCGGCGGCGCCGATCCCGGCGGTCGTCCGGGTGGCCTGCCGGATCAGCCGCTCGGCGATCTCGATGTCGGTGTGCCCGGTGTGCTGGCGGCGCAGTGTCTGGATGTCGCGGACCGCGATCCGCGGCGCCAGCTCCACAATCAGGTCGGTCAGCCACCGTCCGGCGGCCACCGCCCGGACGCCGGAGGCCTTGGCGCTGCGGGCCAGCACCGGGATCAGGGCCGCCAGCGCCTTCTGCCGGCTGTACCGGTCCCCGTCGCCGTTCTCGGACGCGGCGGCCCGGGCCACCAGGTCCGCCAACTCGTCATCGGCCATGCTTCACCCTCCCCCAGGCGCGCGCGGACCGCTCGGCGGGGGTGCGCTTCGCAGGCAGCCGGAAGCACAGCCGGTCGCTCGGGATGAGCGACCGGCTGTTCGAGGACCGTCCTGCGATCAGGCGCAGTCCCGGCAGATCGGCTGGCCGTTCTTCTCACGGGCCAACCGGCTGCGGTGGTGCACCAGGAAGCAGCTGGAACAGGTGAACTCGTCATCCTGCTTGGGGAGCACCCGGACGGTGAGCTCCTCCCCGGACACGCTGGACAAGTCCGCACCGGGCAGCTCGAGCGACTCGGCCAGCTCGGCCTCGTCGACGTCGATGGAGCCCGACTGCGCCTCAGCCCGGCGTGCCTTCAGTTCTTCGAGGGAATCCTCATTCAGTTCGTCTACATCCCCCCGACGGGGGGCGTCGTAATCGGTGGCCACTACCCTGTCAACTCCTTGATCCCAATCCCAAGCGCACGCGATCCGGCTGTCTGGACCACCGGGCTGTGCTGCCCGCCTAACCGCTGGCGCGGAACCGTACCGTGTTCCGCCTGCGCTCCAACGACCGGGCAGGCTTCACCATTCCCGAAACCGATCCAGCTAGGCTGACGGCGCACAGGCGACCCGTCGGCGGGAGGTGAATGGCGGAGTATGTCCACCGCGACCAGGCGCCGGCCGCTGCCCGCTCTCGCCTTTCTCCTCGCCCTGAGCATCCTCACCGGCATCGTCTGGTGGCGCGTGTTGCACCGTGCCGAGCCGACCGACAACGCGCAGAACCCGGCGCCGTCCCAGTCGGCGCAGTGCAGCCCGGGAAGCAAGGCCATCCAGCTGCCCAAGCCCGCCGCGGTGACGGTGACGGTCCTCAACGGCGCCGGCCGGGACCAGCTGGCCACCCGGACCAGCAACCAGCTCAAGAGCCGCGGGTTCAAGGTCGGCACGCCGGGCACCACCTCGGCACTGTCCGGGGTCGCCGAGATCCGGTACGGCAGCACCGGCCGGCCCGGCGCGACGCTGCTGAGCTACTACCTGCCGGGCGCCAAGCTGGTCGCCGCCGGACGCCGGGACGCCAAGCTGGAACTGGTGCTGGGGTCGGGCTTCACGGCGTTGGCCAGCGATGCCTCGGTCAAGCAGGCCGTGGCCAAGGCCAGCAAGCCCTGCTGAGCCGGCAAGCCCCTGCTGAGCCGGTGACCTCGGCGCGGCCTGCCCCACCGGATCAGCCGATCCTTCCGATCAGCCGATGTCGGCCACCCCGATCTCGGTGAGCGCGTCGAAGAACTCCCCGGCGTGCTCGGGGTGTGCCCCGGCCACCATCTGGACCCCCGCCGGCCGGCCGCGCAGCCCGGAGGTCGCCACCCCGGCCTCGGTGGCGATCAGCAGGCCGGCCGCGAAGTCCCACTCTCCTAGCGGCCCCTCGTAGTACATGTCCACCCAGCCGGCGGCCAGCGCGCACAGGTCGAGCGCCGCCGAACCCAGCCGGCGCAGGTTGCCGATCCGGGCCAGCAACCGGCCCGCGGCGCTGCCCTGGCGGGCCCGGCGTTCCGGGTCGTAGCTGAAGCCGGTCGCAACCACCGCCTGGTCCAGCGGCACCGACCGCGGCCCGGTCAGCCGCCGGTCGCCGAGGAAGGCGCCGGACCCGGCAGCCGCCCGGAACAGGTCTCCCGACGCCGGGTTGTGCACGCAGCCGGCCACCGTCTGCCCCCCCACCTGGGCCGCGATCGAGACCGCGAACTGCGGCAGGCCGAGCAGGTAGTTGACGGTGCCGTCGATGGGGTCGAGCACCCAGCGCACCGGTGAGCCGGCCGGGTCGGTGGCACCGGTCTCCTCGCCCAGGATCGAATCGCCCGGGCGCAGCTGGGCCAGCGCGGTGCGCAGGAACTGCTCCACGGCCTGGTCGGCGTCAGTGACCACGTCGGTGGCCGAGCTCTTGGTGCTGACCGACAGCCCCGCGGCCCGGTGCCGCACCATGAGCTCCCCGGCCCGGACGGCGAGCTCCACCGCGAGGTCGGCCAACTGGCCCGGGTCCGGCTCGGCATCGCCGGGAATCCCCTGGGCGGGCTCGGCATCGGCGGAAATCCCCGGGACCGGTGTCCCCGTGCCGGTCATCCGGCCTGCGGTCCTGCCGTGCCGCGCCTCATCCGGATTCGTCCTCCACAAGCTCCCGATATCGACTGCCGCCAGTGGACGGGACTGCCGATATGGTTCAAGGTAGTCACCCTAGCCAGCGGAGGAACCATGACCGCGCCAGTGTCAGACCTGCCCCCAGCCTCGCTCGACGCGGCGTTCGGGGTCGACATCGGCGGCAGCGGCATCAAGGGCGCCGTCGTCGACACCCTGACCGGGCAGTTGCGCACCCAGCGGGTGCGGATCCCGACCCCGAAGCCGTCCACTCCGGACAACGTGGCCGAGGTGGTGGTGCAGCTGGTCACCAAGGCGAACTGGACCGGCCCGGTGGGCGCCACCTTCCCTGCGGTGATCAAGAGCGGGGTGGCCCGGTCGGCGGCCAACGTCGACCCGTCCTGGATCGGCACCGACGTCGACGCGGTGTTCTCCAAGGCCACCGGCCTGGACGTCACGGTGCTCAACGACGCCGACGCGGCGGGCCTGGCCGAGGTCCGCTTCGGCGCCGCCCGGGGGGTGTCCGGGGTGGTGATCCTGCTGACCTTCGGCACCGGGATCGGCAGCGGCATCTTCCTCAACGGCAAGCTGGTGCCCAACTCCGAGCTCGGGCACCTGGAGCTGGAGGGCCACGACGCCGAGTCGCGGGCGGCCGCCTCGGTCAAGGACAAGCAGAAGATGTCGTACAAGCAGTGGGCCAAGCGGGTGCAGGCCTACATGTCCCACGTCGAGCGGCTGTTCTCCCCCGACCTGTTCATCGTCGGCGGCGGGGTGAGCAAGGACGCCGACCGCTGGGTGCCGCTGCTGAAGCTGCAGACGCCGGTGCGGCCGGCCCAGCTGCTCAACAACGCCGGGATCGTGGGCGCGGCGATGGCAGCTGCCGAGCGCTGAATCGGCCCGCTCTGGCTACAATGGAGCGCGCGGGCATGGCACCAATGAAGGCATCGGACGTCACAGCGCTGACGTCGATGAACCCCTGCGGCTGGCTGACCCCACTTTCCCGCACCGCGGTCCCCGACGGGTCCGCCTCAGATACGTGTGACCGCTGTATGAAAGGGCGTCCGTGGTTTCCAGCGAATCTTCCGAGCAGTCGCAGGTCAGCGCTGCTGCAACGGCGAGCCGCGCAGTGACGAAGACCGTCGCCGCACCGGCCAAGAAGGCACCCGCGAAGAAAGCACCGGCCAAGAAGGCACCGGCGAAGAAGGCAGCCGCAAAGGCCGCCCCGGCGGGCAAGTCCGCCGAGGAGCTGGCCGACCCCGCGCTGGCCGAGGCCGACGCCGAGGCGGGTCTGGACGCCGAGCCGGCCGACATCCCGGCCGACCTCGAGCTCGAAGAGATCCCGATCGACGTCGAGGCCGACGCCGAGACCGAGGACGCGGCAGAGCCCCCCGAGGCCGACGCCGCGGAGTTCACCTGGGACGAGGAGGAGTCCGAGGCGCTGCGGCAGGCCCGCAAGGACGCCGAGATGACCGCCTCGGCGGACTCCGTACGTGCCTACCTCAAGCAGATCGGCAAGGTCGCGCTGCTCAACGCCGAGGAGGAGGTCGACCTCGCCAAGCGCATCGAGGCCGGCCTGTACGCCGCCGAGCGGTTGCGCCAACTCGAGCTCGCCGGCGACAAGCTGCCGCTGCAGCAGCGCCGGGACCTGAGCTGGATCGTCCGGGACGGTGAGCGCGCCAAGAACCACCTGCTCGAGGCCAACCTGCGGCTGGTGGTGTCGCTGGCCAAGCGCTACACCGGACGCGGCATGGCGTTCCTGGATCTGATCCAGGAGGGCAACCTGGGCCTGATCCGGGCGGTGGAGAAGTTCGACTACACCAAGGGCTACAAGTTCTCCACCTACGCCACCTGGTGGATCCGGCAGGCGATCACCCGGGCGATGGCCGACCAGGCCCGCACCATCCGCATCCCGGTGCACATGGTCGAGGTGATCAACAAGCTGGGCCGGATCCAGCGCGAGCTGCTGCAGGACCTGGGCCGCGAGCCCACCCCGGAGGAGCTCGCCAAGGAGATGGACATCACCCCGGACAAGGTGCTGGAGATCCAGCAGTACGCCCGGGAGCCCATTTCGCTCGATCAGACCATCGGCGACGAGGGCGACAGCCAGCTCGGCGACTTCATCGAGGACTCCGAGGCCGTGGTGGCCGTCGACGCGGTGTCGTTCACGCTGCTGCAGGACCAGCTGCAGTCGGTGCTGCACACGCTGTCCGAGCGGGAGGCCGGCGTGGTGAAGCTGCGCTTCGGGCTGACCGACGGCCAGCCGCGCACCCTGGACGAGATCGGTCAGGTCTACGGCGTCACCCGCGAGCGGATCCGCCAGATCGAGTCCAAGACCATGTCGAAGCTCCGCCACCCATCCCGCTCCCAGGTCCTGCGCGACTACCTCGACTGAGCCGAGCGGAGACGAGCTTGCTCGATCTCCCGAGGCGGTCGTAGCCGCAAAGCGGCGAGCACCTCACTGAGCCTGCTCATAGTCGGTCTACTCGCTACGCACGCAGCGTCTCCATATCACGCAGCACCTGCATCGCCTCAGCTCGGTCCTGCTCATCCGCAGCGAGCGCTTCAGCTTCTGCGCGCAACGAGGTCTTGGCCTGGCGCCGGGCGGCGTCGATCAACGCGGAGCGCACCGCCATGGAGATCGAAATGCCGTCCTGGGTCAAGACCTCTAGCGCCCGAGCGGTGTCCTCATCGAGACGGAACGTGATCGTGTCAGCCATCGCCCCATTCTGATCCGAACGAAGGACGAGGCTGCTTGGCGCCACGCTGGACCTGAATGGGGCCTGTCCGGAACGGTGAGCGCGCCAAGAGCCACCTGCTCTAAATGCCTCGACTGCGCCAAGCGAGGTCGAGCTCGTTCGATCTCCCATGGAGATGGAAAGAGATCGACGAGCGCGGCGAGAAACACCTTGATTGAGCAGGGCTTTGTACGCCGGACAAGCGTGGAGGCCGGCACGTCGGCATGCCGGCCTCCACGCGGCCCTGAGGTGACTTACCAGTCGTTCGACGACCAGCGGGCCGACGACCAACGCGCCGACGACCACCGGGCTGACGACCACCGCGCGGACGACCACCGCGCCGAGGACCAGTCCGCGGACGACCAGCGCGCCGAGGACCAGCGGGCCGAGGACCAGCGAGCCGAGCTCAAGCCGGTGTCGGTGGACCAGTCGTCGCCGGTCCAAGTGGTGCCCAGCCACTGGCCACCGGACCACGAGGTCAGCGTCGACGCCGCGTTCCACCAGGCGGCCGCGTCCCAGGCGTTGCCCTGCACGTCGATCTCACCGGTCAGGTCGTTGCCGTCCGCGTCCACCAGCACCGACCCGCCACGAGCCGCGTCGAGCGAGCCCTGCCCGGTGGACCGAGGGAAGGCCTGCACGGCCGCAGCCCGCATGGTGGCCGCGGTGCCGTCCGTGCCGAGCAGCTTGTTCGCCGCGTCGAACGCCGCACCGAGGCGGATGGTGCCCTCGCCGGCCGCGTTCACCGACGCGTCCTTCACCGTCTCGGCGGTCGAGGTGAGCACGTACTTCACCTGGTCCGGCGTCAGGTTCGGGTACGCCTGCAGGAGGTCGGCGACCGCTCCGGACAGCACCGCCGCGGCCTGGCTGGTGCCGCTGCCGCGGAAGAGCCGGCCGCTGACGTCACCGCTGACCAGGCCCTCGGGGTGAGTGACGTCGATGTAGCTTCCGGCACTCCGCAACGAGACGAGTGAGGTACCCGGTACCAGCACGTCCGCGTGCCGGCTCGCACTGCCGACGTTGGAGTATGACGCGGGCTTGGTGTGGTCGTGGGCCCAGCCGTCCAGACGGTCACCGCTGTCGGCCGCGCCCACGGCCAGCAGGTACGGGTCACTGGCCGGAGTAGTAACCCGTCCCACGGCCCCGTCGTTGCCGACGGAGGTGACCACGACGATGCCGTGCTGCCAGGCGTTCTCGGCAGCGGCTGCCAGCGGGTCGTTGCGGTAGTCCTGCGTCGAGTCCGTGCCGTAGGAGAGGTTGATCACCCGGACCCGCGTGCCGTCCGGCAGCACCGGGTGCTGGGTGACCCAGTCCAGCGCGGCGATGACCTGGCTGACGTCGGCGCTGCCGTCGGTGGTCGCGACCTTCATGGCCAGCAGCTTGGCGTCCGGCGCCACGCCGAGCTGGATGTTGGCCGGCGCGCTCGCCAGGTCACTCGACGGGTTGCCGGCGCCGCGTCCGGCGATGATGCCGGCCATGAAGGTGCCGTGCCCGAAGGTGTCCTGGTTGGCCAGGCTGCCGTTGTCCTCGATGGACAGGTCCGGGCCGTAGGTCACCTTGCCCGGCGCGTCCAGGCCGGCGACCTGGCTGATGCCCGAGTCGATGACCGCGACGCCGACCCCCTGACCGGTCACCGGCCGGCCCAGCTTGTCCTTCTTCCCCCACAGTGCCCGGGCCTGGGTCGCCTTGGTGATGGTGAAGAGCGAGCCGGGGTCCTTCTCGGCGGCGTTCTTTCCGTAGCTGTCCTTCGAGACGCTGTCCGCGGTCGGGTCGCCCCACTTGCCGCCCGAGAAATCGAGCGACGCGAGGTGCCAGGAGTGAGCGGCGGGGGCAGTGCCCGATGCGATCGGCGCGGGGCCTCCGGCGGCCAGGCAGAGTGCGGCGACCGTTGCTCCGACGGCGCTCAGCACATCCCATCGGGGGCTGACGGCCGAGCTGTGATGCGGGTTCATCCGTGACTCCCGTGACAAGGGTTGGAAGCTTGCTTAACACAAAGCATATGCAGGTAAAGCCTTTGTTTACAAGCGATTACCAACAAGTTGCTTTGCGTAACCATTCCCCACCGAAATCGGCTCGATTACGGGTCCTTTGACTACGAGGAGTAGCTGTCTGATCACCCCCGGAGCGGGCGCGCAATGTACGACCCCCATGGGCGAGCCCTCCGCTAAGGTCGCGCGAGTCGGCTTCCCGGCCGGCCGGGGAAGGAATCAGATGGACGTCGGAACCCTCACCCTCGCTGAGGCGCTGGCGCAGGCGCGGCAGCGCTACCACGAGGCCAACCCGGCCAGCCACCGGGCGCACGACGAGGCCACCGCCGCCATGCCCGGCGGCAACACCCGCAGCACGCTGTACTTCTCCCCGTTCCCGCTCACCATGACCGGCGGCGCCGGCTGCTGGATGACCGACCTCGACGGGCATCGCTACCTCGACCTGCTCGGCGAGTACACCGCGGGCCTGTACGGCCACAACCACCCGGTGATCCGGCAGGCCGTCGAGGCAGCCCTGGACGGCGGCTGGAACCTCGGCGCCCGCGGCCTGGACGAGACCGCGCTGGCCGAGCTGCTGTGCGCCCGCTTCCCGTCGGTAGAGCTGGTCCGGTTCACCAACTCCGGCACCGAGGCCAACCTGATGGCACTGGCCACCGCGCTTCTGCACACCGACCGCCGCTCGGTGCTGGTGTTCGACGGCGCCTACCACGGCTCGGTGCTGTCCTTCGGCGGTGGCGGCCAGCCGGTCAACGTTCCGCACCGCTGGGTGGTCGGCACCTACAACGACCTGGCCGGCACCGAACGGTGGATCGAGGAGTACGCCGCCGGCCTGGCCGCGATCCTGGTCGAGCCGATGCTGGGCAGCGGCGGCTGCGTGCCGGCCGACCCGGCGTTCCTGCGCATGCTCCGCCGCGGCGCGGACGACAGCGGCGCCGTGCTGATCTTCGACGAGGTGATGACCTCGCGCATGTCGGTGGGTGGCATGCAGCACCGGCTGGGCATCACCCCGGACCTCACCACGCTCGGCAAGTACCTCGGCGGCGGCATGACCTTCGGCGCGTTCGGTGGCCGTCGGGAGCTGATGTCGGTCTACGACCCGAGCAGCCCGGGCGCCGTGCAGCACCCTGGAACCTTCAACAACAACGTGTTCAGCATGACGGCCGGGTACGCCGGGCTGAGCCGGCTGTTTCCCGCCGAGGCCAGCGAGGCCCTGTTCCGGCGCGGCGAGCGGCTGCGCCACGAGCTCAACGCCTTGAGCGCCAGAGCCGGCACCCGGCTGCAGTGGACCGGGATGGGCAGCCTGCTCACCGCGCACTTCCAGGCCGAACCGATCTCGGCCGCCCGGGACATCCGGCCGGCCGACGAGCTGCGCGAGCTGTTCCACCTCGACATGCTCGACCGCGGCTGCTACCTCGCCCGGCGCGGCATGGTCGCGCTCAGCCTGGAGATCGGCGACGCCGAGTACCGGATGTTCCGCGCGGCCGTCGAGGACTTCCTCACCGAGCGGCGCGCGCTGCTCGCCACCTGAGGCGGGCGCGGCCGGCCTATCCGGTTTGCCCGGCGACGGCGGACGCCGGGCGCCGCGGCGGGCCGGCGGCGGACCACCAGGCGGCGCGCACGCCGGGTCAGCAGTTCTTCCGGTTGACACTGAGAAATCGATCCCGGCCGACCGAGGAGTGCTGGGAGAACCAGGACGCGTCGACCCGCAGCGAGCCCTCCCTCAGGTTGGCGGCCTTGAACGTCACCCCGCCGTCCGGCCGGCGCCGGTCGACATCGACGTCCAGCGACGTGGCCGGCAGCGGCGAGCTCAGCGGCACCACCGTCCGGTACCCGGCCGGCGCCTGGCCGATCAGGATCTCCTCCACCGACTCCACGTCACCGGCGGCGGATGTCCGTTCGATCTGCCACAACACCACGTCGTTCATGTCGTGGATGTTGTGCTTCTTGAGGCTCACCGCGGTGACCGGATGACCGGGACAGGAGTAGACCAGCACCGCCGGCCGCCCACCGAGAAGCTCCACGCCGATCCGCTGCGACCCGAAGACCCGATCGGTGCCCAGGAAGCAGCCGGCGCAGCACAGCGCCGTGGCCAGCACCGCCGCCCCGACGACCGGACGGCGATGGCGGGCACGGCTGAGCCGGACTGGCACCACGACGTGCACCCCCGTCCGTCAGACCTGCCGATATCTCAGCGGGTGGTGCATTATCGCCCCGGGCAGCTCGCCGCCACCCGTTTCGACCCCGTTCAGGCCCAACCGTGACGAGGTGACCGGGGGGCCGGAGAAACCCGACGCGATCATTAATCCCCACCCCGCGTCGCAACTGCCGACGCATTGTGGATCAAGGCGCTCACGGGCGTTCTTCTTCTCCCTGTACGCCTCACCCGCAGCCGGGTATGTTCATGTGCACTTGATGTGACCCTGGTGTCATTTCTCCAGCGTCGAACCCACCTCAACCATTCGAGACCTTCGAAGCTTTGGCTTCAGGCAAAGGAGAAGATGTGGTTCTCAACCGTCCATCCGTCCGCAGGAGCGCACTCGCGCTGCTGTCCGGCGGCGCGCTCCTCATGGCCGGCCTGGCGACCGGGCCGGCAGGTGCGGCACCCGCACAGTCGGGATGCGACAGCCGCACCAACAACACCTACGACAAGATCCTGGAATGCGTCCGGCTCGACGGCGTGCGCGAGCACCAGGCGGCGCTGCAGGCCATCGCCGACGCCCACGGCGGTACCCGGGCCGAGGGCACGCCCGGGTACGCGGCAAGCCTGGACTACGTCCTCGGTGTGCTGAACGCGGCCGGCTGGAACGCCTCGAAGGTGCCGTTCTCCTACCAGGCCACCGAGACCCTGCTGCGCCAGCTCACCCCGGTGCAGGCGACCTACGAGACCGGCGGCTTCACCGGAACCGGCGAGGGCGACGTCACCGGCAACGTCATCCCGGTGGACGTGAACCTCACCGGCGACCGGCTCAACACCAGTGCCTGCGAGGCGGCCGACTTCGCCGGCCTGGACTTCTCCGGGACGAACGACATCGCGCTGATCCAGCGCGGCGGCTGCAACTTCTCGGTCAAGGCGCTCAATGCCGAGGCTGCCGGCGCGGAGGCCGTGATCGTCTTCAACCAGGGTGACACGGTGGGTGCCGGCGACCGCCTCGGCCTGGTGCTGGGCACCCTCGGCGGCACCAACGTGGTCGGCATCCCGGTGGTCGGCGCCAGCTTCGCGCAGGGCCAGGCACTGGCCGCGGCGGGCTCCACGGCCCAGGTGGTGGTCGACTTCGTGACCCGCAACTCCTTCAACGTCATCGCCGAGCTGCCCGGCCGCAACAACGACAACGTCGTGATGGCCGGCGCCCACCTGGACTCGGTTCCAGCCGGGCCGGGCATCAACGACAACGGCAGTGGCTCGGCGGCGCTGCTCGAGGTGGCCCAGGCGATGTCCAAGCTCCGCCCCGAGAACACCGTGCGGTTCGCCTGGTGGGGCAACGAGGAAGGCGGCCTGATCGGCTCGACGCAGTGGGTCGCCAGCCAGTCGCAGGCCGAGCTGGACCGGATCGCGCTGTACCTCAACTTCGACATGATCGGCTCGCCGAACTACATCTTCATGGTCTACGACGCCAACGAGTCGAGCTTCCCGGCGCCGGCCGGCATCCCGATCCCGACCGGGTCGGCAGCTATCGAGCGGCTGTTCGAGTCGTTCTACACGCTGCGCGGCGAGCCCTACGACGACACCCTGTTCAGCGGCCGCAGCGACTACCTGGCCTTCATCAGCAACGGGATTCCGTCCAGCGGGCTGTTCACCGGTGCCGAGGTACACAAGACCGCCGAGCAGGCGGCCATCTGGGGCGGCGTGGCCGACGCCCAGTTCGACCCGTGCTACCACTCGCCGTGTGACACCTACGCCAACAACAACGACCACGCTCTCGAGGTCAACACCGACGCGGTGGCGTTCGCGGTCTTCACCTTCGCGCACTCCACCCAGACGGTGAACGGCGTTGCGGGTGTCAAGGTGCCCGGCAACTTCACCATCCCGGAGCCGGCCGGGCCGGAGCACACCTTCGGCGGTCCGCTCGGCGGCAGCGAGCAGGGCGCCCCGCTCGCCTGAGTCTCGCCGTCCGCGGCGGCGCCCCTCGTCACAACGGTGGCGAGGGGCGTTGTCGCGTCTGCCCTGCCGCGCATCGGATCGGATCGCCATACGCTGGTCAATCCAGGTATCGGCCGAGCCATCGACACGACCGCGAGACTGATGGGTCAGCGGGCGGCCCGCTTCGGTGACCTGCGCATCACCTCGCCGGGCAGAGCATCCCACCGGCCTTGCGGTACATCACCGCGTGCCCGCTCTCCTCGCCGATGTTTTCGCTCGACTCGCTCCGCGCGCCCTGGTCGGCGGGCCGCTGCAAGGACGAGGCCCCGGCGGAGCCGGAACTCGGGCTGGTCGGCTTGACCGGGATGGGGCCTGCGGCCAGGATGGCTGATCAACGCCGACCCGAGGGGTGCCATGCACGCAGCGCAGCTGGGCATCGGGCCGGTCTGCGATGCCGACAGCCACCTGATGCCGACCCGGCAATGGCTGGCCGGCTACGTCGACCCGGCGCACCACTCAGCGGTTGAGGCGGTGATCCCGGACTGGGTTCCCGCGCTGGCGCCCTACGTCGCCGGCGCGCACCGGCAGTTCGCCGAGGCCGGCAGCCGGGCGGCGATCATGCGCAACGCGCTGGCCGGGCCGAAGTCGGGCCTGGCGCCCGGAGCGCTGGATGCCGGCGAGCGCAGCGAGGTGCTCGACGAGCTGGGCATCGCCGCCCAGCTGGTGCTCTCGACGTTCGTGATGCCGCGGTTGCTGGCCGGTGGCCTGGACTCCGACCAGTCCCGAGCGATCGTCACCGGGCACAACCGGGCGATGGCTGGCTTCGCCGCCGCCGACGACCGGTTGCTGCCGGTCGGCGCGCTGACCTTCAGCACCGCCACCGACATGCTGGCCGAGCTAGAGCGTTGCCTGGCGGACGGCATCGCCGCGGTGCACCTGCCCAGCGACGTCTACACCGGCCGCTCCCCCAGCCATCCGGACTTCGACCCGGTCTGGGCCGCGCTCGCGGCGGCCGGCGTGCCGGTCATCGTGCACATCGGCGGCGGGTCGCTGCTGCCGGCCGGCTTCCACCGCGACGGGCGGCGGGACGGACCGCCCGGCGAGGATGGCGGGTCGCTGCCGGTGAAGGACTTCGCGGTCAGCCACCAGACCGCCGAGCGGTTCCTGGCCTGCCTGATCCTGGACGGCGTCTTCGAACGGCACCCGCGGTTGCGGTGCGGGGTGCTGGAGCAGGGCGCCGGCTGGGTGCCGGCGTTCCTGCGCAAGCTCGACCAGGCCGCCTACCTGTTCCGCCGCGATCCGGTGGTGCAGACACTGCAGCTGACGCCGACCGAGTACGTGCGCCGGGCGGTCCGCTTCACCCCGTTCTACTTCGAGGACGTCGGGCAGCTGACGCGCGAGTGCGGCCCGGAGCTGTTGATGTTCTCCACCGACTACCCGCACTTCGAGGGCGGCGCCGATCCGGTCGGGCGGTTTGCCGCCTCCTTCGAAGCGGCGGGCACCCCGGCCGGCGACCGGCGGCGCTTCTTCTGCGACAACTTCCGCGACCTGGTCCGCACACCGGTCCCGGCCGCCGGTCCGGCCGAGGTCCGGTCATGAGCCAGGCACCCTCGCTGGGCGGCCTGGACGTGACCCGCGACCTGCGGTCCCAGCTGGCGGCGGACGGTTTCGCGGTCGCAGACCGGATCGTCCCGGCGGCGACCGCCGCGCTGCTGCGCACCCGGCTCGACGAGGTGCTGGATCGCCGGTACGAGACCGGGGTGTTCCCGGACGAGGCGTACTACCGGCCGGGCACCACCGATCCCCGGGCGCCGCGCCACGTGGTCAACGCCTGGAAGTGCGACCGGCTGGTCGCGGCGGTGTCGTTGTCGGCAGCGCTCGGCGAGCTCGCCGCGGCGGTGTTCGGCTGGGACGGCGTCCGGCTCGCGGTGGACACCGTGTGGTTCAAGCCGGCGGGCTCGCAGGCGGTGGAGTACCACCGCGAGTTCGAGTATTTCACCTCCCTCGATCACCCGGACGTGGCAAGCTGCTGGATCGCGCTGGACGACATGCAGCCCGGCAACGGCAGCCTGGAGTTCGCGGCCGGCTCGCACCGCTGGCCCGAGCTGGATCACGGCGAGCAGTCGACGCTGTTCTCCCGGCACCGCGGCCGGGACGGCGTGCAGGCTATCGCGCGGCAGCACGGCAACCCGCTGCGGATCGAGACGGTCGAGGTGCCGGCCGGTGGCGGCGCGTTCTTCGACGGCCGGATCTGGCACGGGTCGCAACCCAACTCCTCGCCCGCGCCGCGCCGGGCCTACGGCATCCACTGGGTGCGCGCCGGCGCCCGGCTGCGCACCGACCGCAGCGCCGGCTACCTGTTCGGGCGCTACAAGCTGGCCGGCAGCACCGAGCTGCACGAGTCGTTCTTCCCGCTTGTCTGGTCGGCCGACGGCCGGCGCAGCGCCTGGATCGAGGAATTCCTTGCCGGCGGCCCGCTCGGTGGCTGAGGCGCCCGGCAGCCCGCTGCGACTGCACCGGCCACCGGCCGAGGAGGCGGCCGCCATCGAAGCGGCGCTGCGGCAGGTGCCGTGCCCGTTCGTGGGGCCGTTGCGGTTCGCGATCCGGCAAGCCGACCGGTCCGCGACCACCGGAGAGGATCCACGGCAACTGGTGGCCGGCCCGGTCGGTGCGGACCTCGCCCTCGCGGTGGAGCTTCCGCAGCTGACCGGCGCCAGACCCGTCGAGCTGCGGAACGCGCTGACCGAACTGGTGGCGGCATTCGGCACCGGCATGCCGCCCGGCGGCCCGTTCCTCGACCGGGCCGGCTGGTGGGTTCCCGCCGGCGGCACCGAGTGGTTCGCCACGGTGCACGCCGACAGCTACCCCGACCGGCATTCCCGGCACTGGCCCCGTCCCGGGGCGATCGTCGTCCTGGTGCCGAGACTCGCCTTCGACTCCGGCTTTCCGTCCGGCGTGCCGGACGCCACCCGCCAGGCGATCCGATCGGCCTTCGTGCGCAAGGGGGTGCGCTATCCGGTCGGGGGCGGCGCGATCGCGAACGGCTGACCCCCGGATGCGCGAATGCGCTTGATCGGTCATGATCATCTCACTAGATTCTGTGACCTACCCCATAGTGGGTTCTGACACCTCCCCGAGCGAAGGGCGAGCACATGGCAAAGGCAAACGAAGACGACAAGTCGCTGGTCGAGCTGAGCATCAACTTCCGTGCCAACCTGTTCCGCAAGGGTGACCTGCCGGAGAAGCTCGCCACCGAGCGAGGCCGCTTCGAAGAGGGCATCTGGGGCATGCAGGAACTGAGCGTCGGCGACGACGACTTCGTGGTCGCGTTCGGCCGCACCTGGGAAGGTGTCAACGACGACCGCTTCATCGGCGTGCTGGACACCCAGCCGGAACGCGCCGAGAGGGAGCACCTTGAAGGCTGAGCCACCGAGTCCGGGGGCGGCGGCCACCGCCAACCGCGAGCTGGAGATGCCCATCGACCTGCGGGCGATGTTCTCCGTCCGGTTGCTACCCCGGGCCGACGTCCCCGCCGAGCTTGCCGACCCGAAGGCGCGCTTCGACGCCGGGATCTGGCGGCTGGAGGACGTCGACATCGACGGCAAGCCCTACTCCCTCGTCTTCCGCAGCCAGCACAGCTGGCCGGCGGGCTGACCCGCGGCCGGCCGCGGTGCCGCAGTGTGCCGCGTTCGGCGCGCAGGTCCGGTTCGTCACCGACCTCGGTTTCGGCTATCTCGACGACGGAGTCCGCACCCACCGGCTGGAGATCGACATGCTGAACCAGCTGCTGGCCACCTGCCTGACCGAGCGCGCCGCTGAGGTGCTGGCCCGTTACCCGACCCTGTTCGTACCGGTGGACAGCCCCGACGCCGCCCGCGAAAGCTTCCGTCGAGCCCGCGTTGGCTGAGCCAGCCGTGCCCGGTACCGGGCTGCCCGATCCCGGATCCGCCGACCCGGTAGGCCGGCACGCCACCCCGCTGCGAGTGGCCCTGGTGGCCAGCCCGCTCGGCGGGCCGCCGTCGCAGGTGCATCCGATCGGGGCCATGACGGTGGCCAGTTACCTGCAGACCCAGCTCGGCGAGCAGGTCGAGGCCAGCGTGCTCAACTTCGGCTCCAGCCCGGCCAGCCGGGCCCGGGCCCGGGCGTGCCTGGCCGAGTTGGCGCCGGCCGTGGTCGGCTTCCCGATCTACAGCAGCCACGTGCACGAGGTGGTCGGCTGGGCCCGCGAGCTGCGCCGGCTGCTGCCCGGGGCGGTCTTCGTGGCCGGCGGCCCGCACGTCACCTTGAGCTGGCCCGGCTTCGTCCAGCGCTGGGGGTCGGTGTTCGACTTCTCGGTATCCGGCGACGGCGAGACACCGATGCTCGCAATCGTGCGGGGCGTGCTGGCCGGCGACCTCACCGCGGCGCGCGAGCATCCGGGAGTCGGGTGGCTTTCCGGCGGCGGCGTCCGGACCAACCCGGCCGCCCCGCCGCTGCCGGTGCAGGACTGGACCGACCCGTTCCGGTGCCCGGTGCTGCACGACGGGCAGCCGCTGGTGTTCACCGACCGCAGGGAGGGCCGGGTACGTCGGGCGGTGGCGCTGGTGAGCAGCCGCAGTTGCCCGCAGAAGTGCAGTTTCTGCGCGATCATCGCGATGCCCGGCGGCTGGCGGGCGGCTCCCACCGCCACCCTGGTGGAATGGTTGGCCGCCGAGCACCGGCGCAGCGGGTTCGAGCACGTGTACTTCATGGACGCCAACTTCTTCGTCTCGGCCGATCGGGTGCGTGAGCTGATCGGCGCGCTGGCCGACCGGCTGCCCGGCGTCACCTGGAGCACCTCCTCGACCGTGGGCTTCCTGCTCGCCATGGGCGAGGACCTGCCGTGGCTGGTGGAACGCGGCCTGCGGGCGATCGAGATGGGCATCGAGTCGGGCTCGCCCGAGCAGTTGCGGTTCCTGAACAAACGGGTGTCCGTCCAGCGCAACCGGCAGGCGGTCGAGCTGGTCCAGCGCAACCGGCTGGAACTCGGCTTGGACTACATCATGTTCTACCCGGACCAGACGGTGCCGCAGCTGATGGAGAACCTGGCCTTCCTGGCCGACGCCCGATTGCTGGACGAGGAGTACTTCGACCACTACACCAACGCGTTGGAGCTCTACCCCGGCACGCCGGTGCGGGCGGAGTTCGAGCGCCGGGCCGGCCGGCCATTCGACCCGGACGAGCTGCCCGATCCAGGCAGCCTGTTCGCCGATCCGCAGATCCAGCGGATCTACCAGGCGTTCGTGGGGGATTTCGTGGCGAACCACCTGCCGGCCATCCGCAGCCGGATCAACGAGCTGCGCCGGTTCGCGGCCGGCCCGGACACCGGCCCGCTCGACCGGCAGCTGGCCCGGCTGCAGATCTTCCTGCTCCGGCACGTGCCCTTCAAGGTGCTCCGGCAATTGTGCGAGGACTCCTCAGCGACCACGGCCGCGCAGGCACTGCCGTGGCTGGCCGAGCGGAGCTTCGCCGCGGACGCGGTGCTGGCGCTTGCCGATTCCACGCCGCTGCGGCTCGACCCGTTGCCCGAGCCGGTGGCCTGAGATGACCTCGGCAGCGGCGGGAGGTCTCGGCCTTGGGGTCGGGCTGACTCTGGACAACGTGGCCGGGGTGTGCCGGGGGCGGCTGGCCGGCGACGAGGTGCTGGCCCGGGTCGGCTACGTCAACCTCGGCATCCGCCATGACGACATCGTGCCGGAGGAGCTGCCCGGCCTGCTGGCCGAGTGCGGCTGGCCGGTGGTGGTGCACGCCATCGACATCAATCTGTCCACCGACCTCGACCCGGAGCAGCTGGCCGGGCTCAAGCGGCTCGGCGACGCCCTGGACGCCCGCTGGTACGAGGAGGATCTCGGCGTCTGGGTGTGGCAGCGGATGTCGCTGGGCCTGCACCACCTGCCGCCGCTGCTGACCGCCGAGAGCGCCGAGCGGTCGGCCGCCAACGTGGTCCGGTGCCGCGAACTGCTCGGCCGGCCGTTCCACGTGGAGAACCCTCCGGTGCACTACGCCGAGGGTGAGCTGGACATGTGGCAGTACCTGGCGGCGGTGGCCGAGGCGGCCGACTGCGGCATCATCCTGGACAGCGGGCACCTGATCGGCTACCACCTCAATACCGACACCCCGATCGAGCTGCGGGCCGGCTGGCCGGGCTGGCCGCGGGTGCGCGAGCTGCACATCTCCGGCTTCCAGCTGGTAGACCTGGGCGACCGGCCGACCTGGATCGACCAGCACCCGGCGGCACTGCCGGCCGGCCAGCTGGACTGGGTGGAGCAGGCGCTGCGGTACGCCCCGCCCGGGGTCGCGGCCTGCCTGGAACAGGACGGCGCGTCCGAGGCGGTGGTGGCCGCCAGCGTGACCCGGGTGGCCGAGCTGCTCGCCGTCGCCGAGCCGGCGCCGGTGACGGCATGAGCGAGGATCGCAGCGAGCGCCGGCGGACCGGAGCGAATCGAAGCGATGAGCGCTCGCGCGAAGAGCAGGCAAAAGCGTGACCGACACCCTGGTCGAGCGCTACCGGCAGCTCTTCACCGCCTTCTACGACGTCGACGCCGAGCCACCGGTGCCGCCGGCGAACCGGGCCCGGTTCCTGGCCGAACGCAGCCGCCGGATCCTCGACATCGCCCGGCTGCTGCACACCGGCTGGCCGCGCACCACGGCGCTGGCCCAGGCGCATGCCGGCGACCAGCTGGTGCATGCCGTTGCGTGCGGGATACCGCTACTGGCCGAGCATGCGGGCTCCATCAGCGACGCGATCGAGACGGGCCTGACCGGCTGGCTCGCCGGCCGGGAACTGCCCTTGCTGCAATGGGTGTTCGCTTTCGAGCAGCTAAGCCGGGGCCGGGACGGCATCGCCCGCCCAGCCAGCGCCGAGGAACGCGCGCTGCTGCCAGTGCCGCCGGCTGCACCGGCCTGGGTGCTGGCCGCGCCGTTCGACCTGCCCCGCGCCATCCGCGCGGTGGACTTCCTGCTGGCCCGGTCGGCCACCTCAGCCCTGCTGCGCGAGGTGGTGCCGCTGGGCGGTCCGGGAACGGTGACCGCCTACCGGGACGGTTCCGGCCGGATCCGGGTACTGGCCGGCTGATCCCCGCGCTACCCGGCCCGCAGTAGCGCGGGCAGCTCGGTGTAGCGGCGCAGGAAATGGTGCTGGTAGTAGCGCGGCGGCCCGGCTGGGACCAGCCGGACGGCGGCGCCGGCCACCGCGCGCACCAGTTCGCTGAGCTGCATCCGGGCGAGCCCGGCGCCCAGGCAGTGGTGGCTGCCGGCACCGAAGCCGAGGTGCCGGACGGCGGGCCGGTCCGGGTCGAAGGCGTCCGGGTCGGGGAAGGCGCCCCCGTCGGCGTTGGCCGCCGGGAAGCACAGCCACAGCCGCTGGCCAGCCGGCACCGGCAGGCCTGCCAGCTCCGCGTCGACGGCTGCGGTCCGCACGAAGCCGGTGATCGGGGTGGCGGTCCGCAGGATCTCCTCCGTGATCCGGGCGAGCAGGCCGTCCGCCTCGTCCGGGGCCGCCGTGGCCAGCCGGGTCAGCAGCTCCGGCCGGTCCATCAGGCAGCGCAGGCCACTGGCCGCCGCGGCACCGGTGGTCTCGTGGCCGGCGGTGAGCAGTGTCAGCAGCAGCATCACCTGCTGGGCCCGGCCGACGGTGCGCTCGGCGGCCAGCAGCGCGGACAGCGGCGCCCGACCCGGTGCGCCTGCCAGCTGCTGCAGCAACCGGTCCAGGTAGCCGAGCTTGGCCCGGCCGTCCCGGCTGAACGGCTCGGTGGTGAGCCGGTTGATCCAGCCCGTCTCGGCGGCCGGCAGGCCCAGCGCGAGCATCAGGCCCCGCAGCGCGTACGGCATGGCGAGCTCGGCGACCAGGTCCACCGGGCGGCCGGCGCGCACCGCACGGGCCACTGCGTAGCGGGCGAGCTCGGCGACCGGTCCACGCAGCCCGCGGACCGCGGCCGGCGAGAACGGCTCGGCGACCAACGCCCGCAACATCCGGTGCTCGGCCCCGTCCACGTCGATAAGGGACCGCGGCGCCCCGGCCGGCAGCGGGCCGGCCGGCTCCTGCAGCATGCTGCGCGGTCCATGGCTGAACCGCCGGTCATCGCGGGCGACCTGGTCCACCAGCGAGTGGCTGAGCACCGCGGCGAAGGACCCGAACTGCCGGTGCTCGATCGCGGCCAGCGGGGCCCGGGCGCGCCAGTCGGCACACCGGGCCAGGTAGTCCGCCGGCCCCGGATGCACGCCGGAGGCCACCAGCTGGCCGGCGTCCGGGCAGCCGTCCGTCGGCCGGCTCATCCGGCGAGCCGGCGCCGCATGTGCACCCGGCTGGACCAGTCCAGCCCGTCGGCGGCCTGCTGCTCCGTCACCACCCGCATGCCCTCGGTCCAGTCCGGTTCCGGCACCACGGCGAAGCCGTGCTTCTCGTACCACGGCCGGTTCCAGGCCACGTCGGACTGGGTGTTGAGCACCACCGCCGGCTCGCCCGCCTCGGCTGCCCGGTCCAGCACGTACCGCAGCAGCGCCGTACCGATCCCCCGCCGGCCGTGTGCCGGGCTGACGCAGATCTGCCCGATCGACAGCTCGCCGCCTACCCGGCCCCAGTACACCCACCCCACCGGCCGGCCCGCCACCGTCGCGACCGCCAGTCGGCCCTGCTCGACGGCCTTGCGGGCCACCGGCTCCGGAATGCTCGAGCCATCGGCGAGTTCCGGGTGGCCCGCGTCGGCGTACTGCGCGTCGGCTGCCACCTCGATGCCGGCCAGCAGCGGCAGGTCGGCTTCGACCCCGGCGCGGACGGCAGCGCCGCTCGGGTGCACGGCAGGCTCGGACACCGGCTCATTCTGCACGCCGCTCAGGCCAGCGGCGTAGCCGTGCCGGCCTCAGGGCCGCAGGGCGAGCAGGCCAGACACCGCCTTGACGCTGGCCAGGGTCGCGGTGCCGGTCGCGCCCTGGGCGCCGGCAGCGACCGGGCCGGAGTAGTACAGCGCGGCACTGAGGCTGCCCGCGACCGCGTCGGCCAGCTCGGTGCCCGCCGAGGTCCAGGTGGCGGCGTTGTCGGTGGTGAACCCGGCCACCAGCACGTCATTGGCGGTAGTGGTCGTCACCGAGGGAGTCGAGTGCGAGGTCACCGCGGTGGTCGAGGCCTCGGCCTGGCCACCCTTGGCATCGACGGGAGTAGCCACGTTCACCCCGCTGAACGCGGCCGCGGCCGCGACGCCGAGGGTGGGGTTGGCGAAGGTGACCGGAATCGAGGCGGGGTCACCGGCAGCCATCCGCCGGGTCAGGAAGGATCCCTTCAGCCCGGAGGACTCGTTCACCATCAGCTGGCTGGTCCAGCCGGACGAGGCGGGCGTGCCGGCCGTCGAGCCGAGGTTGTTGCCCACCCAGATCACCACGAAGTCCCCGGCGGCGAACGCCGGCATGCCCACCGTCCAGGTCGTCGCCGCGGTGGTCACCTGGGTGAGCCTGGCCGGGCCGGCGGTGATGCCCGGGGTGGTGACGGTCGCGATGCCCGACCGGGGCGACTCGGCCGATGCGGTGACCGCCGTGACCGCGTAGTCGTAGCCGGTGCTGGGGCTCGCGGTCAGGTCGTCCGCCGCGGTGCCGGGAGACGAACCGATCATGCTCAGGGTGCCGGCGTGCGGACCGCGGTAGATGTTGTAGCCGGTGACGCCCGAACTGGTGCTGGCCGTCCAGCTCAGATGCACCGAGGTGGTGCCGGTGGCAGTGGCGGTCAGGCCGGTCGGCGCGGCCACCCCCGACCCCTGGACGGTGACGGTCACGACGTTGGACCGGGCCGACTCCGGGCTGCCGGTGGCGACCGCGGTGACGGCGTAGTCGTAGCTGCCAGCCGGCACGCCGCTGTCGAGGTAGCTGGCGCTACCCGAGGACCCGAGCAGTGCCAGCGGCTGGCCGTGCGGCGCCCGGTAGACGTTGTAGCCGGTCACGCTCGGGTCGGGACTGGCCGTCCAGCTCAACGCCACCGACGAGCCGCTCGGCGTGGCGGCCAGGTTCGCCGGCGGTGCCGGCGGCGTGCCCACCGCAGGCGTCGTCACCGTCAGCGGAGTGCTGGCGGCAGAAGGGTTCCCGGCCGTGTCGAAGGCCCGGACCGTGTAGCTGTAGCTGGTGCTGGCAGCCACCGTGGTGTCCTGGTAGGTCAGCGAGCCGGCCGGCACGATGCCGATCTGGGCACCGTCGCGGTAAAGGTGGTACTCGCTGACCGCGACGTTGTCGGTGCTGGCGTCCCAGGCGAGGTCCACCTCGCCGCTGGCGGTGCTCGTCGAGCGCAGGTTGGCCGGTGCCGAGGGCGGCGTGCTGTCGGGTACCTGCACCTGGGTGCACACGATGGTCAGCATGGGCCGCCTGCTGCTGGTGGTGGCCTCCCGCGAGTAGTAGTTGACCCCGTCGGTGCTGGTGGTGGCCACCCGGAAGTCGGCCTCGCCGTTGAGCGGCGTGCCCTGGGTGACGTCGACCGACACGCTCGAACCCGAGGACACCGACGCGAGTGAGTTCAGCAGCGTGCCCCGGGTCGGCGCGGTGCTCCACGACACGGTGCTCTCGGGAAACGGGCCGCTGGTGTAGAAGTCGCCGCCCTTGACCGAGCCGTTCGCGGCGTTGACGAGCGTCAGCTTCGCGCTGGCCAGGGTGTCGCAGCCGGCCCCGGTCACGTTGAACTTCAGCAGGGCGTCGGAGACCGGGGAGTTGTCGACCACCAACGGCGAGCTGCTGCCGCCGGGCGTGGTCGGGTTGGCCTGCTGGATGGTCGCGTCGCCGGCGGCCGGGAAGGAGTAGGTGTGCGAGACCGGGCCCGGCGGCGTCGAGGCGGTGACCGTTACCGACGGGCTGGAGACGTTGTTCCCGCCGTCATAGGCGCTGACGTAGTAGGAGTACGCCGAACCCGGATTGACCGTCAGGTCGGGATAGCTGTTCTGGCCCGCGCCGGTGGTGGTGGCCAGCAGGGTGAACGCGCTCTCGCCAGGCCCGCGACGGTAGACGCGGTAGCCGCTGACCCCGGTGCCGCTGTCGGTGCTGGCTGTCCAGCCGAGGTCGACCTCGTCGTAGAAGACCGGCTCGGTGACCAGGTTGGTGGGTGCGCTGGGTGGCGTGGTGTCGCTGCTCGCCGGGGTGGTCACCGTCGCCGGGGCCGACATCGCCGAGGCGTTGCCGGCGGCATCGCCTGCCTGGACCTGGTAGGTGTAGGTGGTGGTCGCGATCACCGAGGTGTCGGTGTAGGAGGTCGCGTTGCTGGTGGTGCTGGCCAGCAGGCTCGGGGTGGCACCGTTGGCCCCGCGGTAGATGGTGTAGTTGGTGACGCCCATATTGTCGGTGCTGGCATTCCACGACAGGCTGACCTGGTTGGCCGAGGCGGCGGTGCCGACGACGTTCGCCGGCGTGCTCGGTGGCGTGGGGTCGATCGCCGGCGCGGCGTGGCAGGTGCCCGAGCCCGTGTCGGTGAGGGAGTACCCGGCCGCCGGGACGAACTTCCAGTCATAGCTGGTGGCATGCAGCGTCAACGCCAGGACGCCGAAGGCGCTGGAGTTGGCTATCGCGGAATTGGCGATCGGCGGTCCCAGCGTCTGGAAGTCGTCGCCGCCGGAGCCGACGACGAACTCCCGCAGGCCCCGCGCCGGGTCGGCGACGCCGGCCCCGGTCTGCGGCTCGAAGCGCTCGTAGTCGTGGGCGTGCCCGTTCAGGACGATGTCGGCGCCGGCGTTGTACAGGTCGTTCCAGAACGCCGTGTACGTCGTCGAGGACGGGGTGGTGGTGCTGGAGGAGAACCGCGGCCGGTGCCAGTAGGCGATCGTGCAGACGTTGGAGTTCGCGGCCAGGTCTGCCTTCAACCAGGCTTCCTGGCTGGACCCGGCACCGCACCCGGCGGTGATGCTGCCGCCGCCGAGCACCGTGCACTCGCTGTTCAGCGAGATCAGGTGCCAGCGGAAGCTGTTGTTCGGCCCGACGGCGTCCCAGGAGTAGTAGCCCTTCGCGGGATCGCCGGCGTTCGGTCCGAAGTAGTTGTAGTACCCGGTGGCGCCGCTGGTGCGGTACTCGTGGTTTCCGGCCGCCGGCCGGCTGATGCCCTTGGCGGCTCCCCAGCCGGTCAGGTCGTAGGAGCCGGCGTACTCGGCAGCCGAACCGGTGTCGTACTGGCTGTCGCCCAGCGGCAGCACGTAGCTCGGATTCAGCGAGGCGAGCACGGCACCGGTCTTGCCCTGGCCGCAGTTGGTCGCGGTGACGGTCGCTCCTGGCGGGCAGGCGATGTCGCCGCCGACCACCAGCACCGGATCACCGGTCGCTGCGGTGGCGACGCGGGCCGCCGGGCCGCCGGGCAGCGCGCCGAGCCAACCGGCGAAAAGGGCGGCGAGGACAACCCCCACCATGCTCGTCCACCGACTGGTACGCCTGGATGATCTGCGCATGACGGTCCTACCCCCCGAAGACCGACGCCCCGCTGGCGTGGGGCGTTTCCGACGCTGCTGCGGGGTGGGGAATGCAGGCGCTTCTCGTCTGCTCGCTTCGGACCGGCCCTGCTGGCGGGCATCTCCGGACCGCTGAGTCTCTGCCGGGCAGCTCGCGCCTAGCAACAGATGCTACGAACGTTCCGGCGCTCGCGGAAGACCAGCGGCCGCTGTTTCTCCTATGCTCGACAGACATTCATGGCCGGACGGCACCCATGGGTTCGGCTGGAGCGGAGTGTGCCGGTGTCTGATGCGAGCGGTTGCCGTCTGCGACGCCAAGTCCTGGCAGTCCTGGTGACCCCGGCGCTGGTCGGGACCGCATGCACGCTGCGCACGGATGACCACCGACCGGCGCCGGACCCGGTGATCGCGGCCGCCGGAGACATCGCCTGCGAGCCCGGCGGGCAGGTCAGCGCCGATACCTGCCAGCAGAAGGCGACCTCGGACCTGCTGCTGCGACGGCCACTGGCGGCCGTGCTGACCCTCGGCGACGAGCAGTACGTCGAAGGCCGGCTGAAGAGTTTCCAGACCCAGTACGGGCCGACCTGGGGGCGGGTGCTGTCCATCACCCACCCGGCGCCGGGCAATCACGAGTACAAGTCCGGCGGGGACGGGTTCTTCCAGTACTTCGGGGCGGCTGCCGGGGATCCGCGGCATCCCTACTACAGCTTCGACGTGGGCGGGTGGCATCTGATCGCGCTCAACAGCGAATGTGCCGCGGCGGGCGGCTGCGGCGCGGGATCGGCGCAGGAGCGCTGGCTGCGCGGCGATCTGCAGGCACACCCGGCAGGCTGCACCCTGGCGTTCTGGCACCAGCCGCGGTTCAGCTCCGGCGGTCACGGCGACAACGTCGCCTACCAGCAGTTCTGGCAGGACCTCTATGCCGCGGGCGTCGAGATCGTGCTCAACGGCCATGATCACGACTACGAGCGGTTCGCCCCCCAGACCCCGACCGGGCAGCCGGCCGCCGACGGGATTCGCGAGTTCGTGGTGGGTACCGGTGGCAAGAGCCTGCTGCCGCTGCATGCCCCGAAGCCGAACAGCGAGGTGCGCAGCGCCACCTTCGGGGTCCTGGAGCTGACCCTGCACCCGGACGGCTATGACTGGGAGTTCGTTCCCATTGCCGGGAAGTTCACCGACCGCGGCCACGGCGAGTGCCACTCGCCGGCAGGTGCGCAGAACCGGCGTTGACGGCGAACACCTCGCAACTCCCGAAGGATCACGACTGGTCGTCGTAGCCGGGCAACGGCCTGAAGTAGATCAGCTCACCGGCCTCCTTGCGGGCCGCGCCGGTACGTGGCAGGTACATGGTCACGACCAGGCCGGGTTGCCCGGTCGGTAGCCGCATCAGGCTCACGGTGGGGTTGGCGATGGAGCTGCTCCGGCCCGGAGTCCGGATGTGCAGCGCGACGGCGGTGTTCGGCGTCCTCGACAGGGCGATGTGCCAGTAACGGTTCTCACCGTCCTGCGCCTCCAGCACGGTCACCGTCGTCGAGCCGAGCGTCAGCGCATCCCGGTCTCCGTGCTTTCCCGGCAGGCCCGCCTTGGTCAGTGCCGCGTCCAAGCCCTTCGCGGGCCGGGCCGACCACACGCGGAAATCGGTCAGCTCGCCACGGGCCTGGCGGTCCAGGCCCTGGGAGAGGTAGTGGAAGCCGACCGTTATCCGGGATGCCGTGCTGCCCTGGGCGAGCCGGGCGGAATAGATGTTCGGGGTTCCTTCCGCGCCCCGGTCCGGGGCCGTCAGGGTGTGCGGTGCGTCGAAGGTCCGGTCGGGGTGTGCGGCGAACAGTGCGGCCGGGCCGGAATAGTGCCGGAAGCGCAGCCAGCGGCGCCCCGCTCCCGTACCGCCGCCGTTGTCGGCCTCGACCGCCAGCACGAAGGAGCCGTCCGGCAGCCGCGCCAGGGTGGGCTGGGACGCGTGGGAGTCCAGTTCGGCCTGGTAGGTCCAGTGCGCGAGGTCGGTGGATCTGGCCAGCCGGACCCGGTACCGGCCCGCCAGCAGGCAGTGGTACACGCCGAGGTAGCCGTCCTCGGAGTCGACGATCTTCAAGGTCGCCATCGGGCAGCCCAGATCGTCGTGGAGCCCGAATCTCGCAGTTGCCAGCCCCACGTTCTCGAGCGCGCCGGTAAGCCATGCCACGCTGGGCGGCGGCGTGGCACCGGCGGCTCGCGACGGCTCCGAACCGGTCGGCGCGGGCAGTGACCCGGACGCGGTGGGGGCGGCCGGGTGATGGCATCCGGTGGCGACGGCCAGGGCGACTGCCAGCAGCCAGCGTCGCCGGCGTCCGGCGCTGCGCATCGGCGCTCAGGCCCGGACGACGTCGACGACCGTCACGGCCGACACCGGCTGCCGGGACGGCGCCGCGTAGACGGTCAACGTGTAGGTCGCCGGCACCTGGATCGCGACCAGGTGCAGGACCGCCAGCCCACTGGTATGGGTCATGGTCGCCTTCCAGCGGACGCCGCGACCGTCCTGGGTGGTCATCTCGACGAACAGCCGGATCTCCGAGGCGGGCACCAGCACCCGGTCCTGCAACCAGTTGGCCTGGATCGTCACATCGATCCGGCCACCCACCTCGACCCGGCGCGGCGCGCTCACCGACAGTCGCAGGCTCCGGCGCGGCGGCGGTCCGCGCTTCTCCTCCGAGTGCCCGGACAGCACACCGGTGGCCGTCTGCGTCTGGTCGACGTTGACGTGATAGGTCGGCAGCAACTGGGTGGTCCGGGAAGCCTTGTCGAATACCCAGGCGCCCCAGGCGGTGATGCGGCTGCCGACCGGCGGAATCATCACGCTGGCCTGGTCGGTGGCGATCAGGTCGGCGATCAGGACGCCCTGATTCGCCTTGGGCAGGAAGGGCATCAGCCGCGCGTCCGGGGTGAGGGTGATCTTGAGATCGTCGTAGGCCGGCACCAGCTGCACGCTCTTGACCGTGCCGCTCACGGTCGCGCAGTTGCCCCGCACGTCGAGTCGTGCGGGGTCGTGCACGTGTGCCATCGGCTCGGCCCGGCAGCTGACGACGTTGGGCAGCCACGGCGGTGCCGTGCGGTGCGCCCGGTGGCCGAGCGAGAACGCGGTCAGGCTGGCGATCACCGCGACCAGCCCCACGCTGAGGATGATCCCTTGCCGGTGGGCGGCTCTCATCGGAGGTACACCAGCCCGGTCACGCTTGCCCGGCGCCCGATGGGGTCGACAGCCGTGAGCTGGAAGGCCGGCAACGCCTCCGGTGGCACGGCGAAGGTGGCGGAGAACGCTCCGGCGCCGTCGCTGCGGACGGTCGCGACCAGGTGCGCGTGGTAGCTGAGCCGGATGACGGCGTTCGGCAGGTAGTGGGTGCCGGTCACCCTGGCCCTGTTGGCCGTTTCGACGAAGGCCAGCGAGGGGGGCCGGAGCCCGACGGCCCACGCGACATGGCCGTCGGTGTCCCTGGCCCGGATGCGGTACCGGGTGTGCGTGGTGCTCGGAAGGTGGAAGGACCAGCGGAAGGTGCCGTCGGGCTGGGCGGTCGTCGTTCCGATGTCGGTCAGGCCGTAGGTGAGCCTGATCTTGCTGTACGGCGTGAACCGGACGCCGGCCACCTGGACCAGATCACCCCTGACCGCGTACACCAGCTTGCTGGACGGCAGGCCGGTTGCCGAGACCGTGGTGCCCTCCGCGTCCGTCACCACGACGTGGTACTGGGGCTGCCCGGGGTCGGGTATCGGCAGGCTGACGGTCGAGGTGCCGTCGGCATCGGTTCTGCCGTGGGCGACCACGGCGCCGTGATAGCTCACCGTGACCGGGGAGTCGGCGACCAGCCCGGTGGCCGTCAGCAGGACGTGCCGGCCGACGATCGTGGTGCGAAGTGCTGGCGTGGCGGCCTTCTTGCTCACCCGGTAGATGTAGACCCGGGCTTCGTGATGCCAGTAGACGACGTGGACCAGCCTGCCGCCGAAGTTCTGGATGAGCGACCGGAACCGCTGTTGGGTCACGGTGCCGGCCACCTGGTTCTGCTCGGGCGGGTCATCGAGCGACGCGGTGTTGTACACCAGGTAGGACACCCGCCCCTGCCGGATCAGCCGGGCCGGCCAGACATCGACCCAGTCGAGGGGTACCTGGTTGCGCCGGGCGGTGGTGTGCACCAGCTGGCCGCCCGGCAGCACGGTCGCGATCCGGAACTTTCCGTACGGATAGGAGTCGATGCCGCCGTAGAAGGACAGCACGTACTGGCCGGAGCCGTGCGACAGCGCCAGCACGCCGGCCCGTTGCGCGCCGTGCGCCCGCAACCAGTAGGCCGCCTCGCGCAGGCCGGCCGAGTCCGCATTCGTCATGGCGGCGTTCACCGCCGGTGCCTGGGTCAGGCAGATCAGCAATGCCAGGCAGGCGGTACCCAGGGCTACCGGCCGGGTGCCCAGCAGCAGGTGCGCGTTGCGGGCCAGCCGGCTCAGCCGGGCCAGCAGGTCGTGCAGGGACCGGCCGGCCAGCAGGGCCAGCGGCGGGAGCACCGGCAGCAGGTAGTTGAAACCCTTGAGCGGGTATAGCTGCAGGAAGAGGGCGAACGCCACCAGCCAGGTCGAGGGCAGCAGGTCGCCGGCGTCCAGCCGCAGCACGGCCGACAGCACGCCGAGCCCGAGGACCGCGCACATCAACAGGCCCTCGGCCTGCCACAACTGGTTGAGGTAGAAGTACCAGGCGACGTCACTGGCACGCTTCGTGCTGGCGGACAGGAAGGTCGCCAGCTCGGCGTGATCGACCACGACCTGCAGGACGAACGGGGTGAGCGCGGGCACGCTCAGCAGCAGCGCCCCGACGACCGCTGGCAACCGCAGCCGCCGCCAGTCGCCGGTGAGCAGCAGGAAACCGACGATGATCGGCACCAGCAGAACGCTGGTCACCTTGGTCTGGGTGGCGATCGCGGTCGTGATGCCGACCGCCGCCAACCACCGGGTTCGCCCGGTGAGATGCCATTTCAGCAAGCAAAACATGGTCAAAGTGACAAAGAATGTTACGGTCGAGTCAAGTAATGCCAGCCGTCCCAGCTCGACGGCGTATCCGCTCACCGCGAGGATCACGCCCGCGAGGAATCCGCTTGCGCGCCCGTACAGCAGCTGCCCGATCAGGTAGACGAGAACCACTGTGAGGACGCTGAACGTGGCGCTCACGACCCGCGCCGCGGTGTCGGATACTCCGAACACCCGGTAGACCACGGCGACGAACCATTGATAGACAAGGAAGTTCGAGTTGCCCCGGGAGGCCAGGATGAACCACCGGTCCATTCCGCCGATGTGTGCCAGCAGTTCCGCCTGGCCGGCGTAGACCGCCTCGTCGCCCCGGAAACCGACGTCGCTCAGCCGCCACAGCCGGACCATCGCCGCCAGCGCCGCAAGGCCGGCCACCGCGGCGACACCGAGCAGGTCCGGCCGGGGGACAAGAGAATCCCCCGCTGGTCTCGGACGTTGCGGCTGGAAGGCATGCAGGGTTGTCGCGAGGCTCATCTGGGGCTCGGATCGCACCGGGCCGCCGCTTCGTCCTCGGCCACGCTCGCCACGAGCCCGCAGCTCACCGCGGGCTGGTCGGCCGTTCGCTGACTCGACGTCGTCCTGGGCTGTGCCATGTTGCCCCCGGCCACGAGGCATCCGCGGGCCTGACCCCCGCGGTGCACGTGGTTACAACACTGCTTGACCGAGCCCCGAACATACGCACTGGGAAGCAACGCCGCAAGACTCCCGCCCCGCCCGGCTGGGCGGCCCAGGCCCGGGAATGATCACCCTCCATCGGCAGGTTCGGGCATCGCGTCCGGGTGCCGACCGGAACCGGCGAGCCCTGTAACCGCAGGATGATCTTGCCCGTGGCACCCCGGCTGAGAACCGCCTGCGGCTGCTTACCTTGTCACAGAGTGATCTGTCATCTCGGTAGCCGGGTGGCCGAGCGAGGGTTTAGCCATTACTGGAAGCGCTCGTGTCTTTGACGCGGTCCTCGCGCACCGGCAGTTGCCCGGCCTCACCCGATCGGCAGCCCAAACGCGGCGGCCAGGTCCGGGGCGGTCGCCGCCTTGCGCAGCAGCGGAACGCCCAGCACCTGGTCGTAGAGCCGCAGCAGGCTGTAGTGGTTCAGCGGCGTCGAGACCACCTTGTGCGCCCCGTCCAGGCTGCGGTGGATCACCGCGGTCAGCACCACGTTGCCGCTGTGGCTGTCGTCCTCGTCGGCGGTGATCACGATCGCCAGCCGGCCGCTGGTGTAGTCCGGCCCCGCCATGATCTGCGGAAGCCACGACTTGAGGTAGCTGTCGGCAATGGTCAGCGAGCAGTCGTGGGCGTCGTTGCACAGGTCCGGGATCCAGTACCCGGCGTTGGGCAGCGTGCCGGCCAGCACCGCGTTGTGCATCGCCCCGCTGCTGGGCGTGCCGGCGGGCAGGTCGTACCGGTTGCAGTTGGCCCGCTGGGTGGCGCCGCTGAAGTAGGCCCACGGGTTGTGCTTGACCGCGTACCGTCCGGAGCTGGTGAGCTGGCAGCTCGTGGTCATGCCCTCGGCGTAGGTGCCCGCGGTCCGGCCTGCCGCGAGGGCCTGGTCGAACACGCTGTCGCCGGCCAGCGGATGGCTGGCCGGGGCGAGGTCGTCGGTCACCCCGAAGGTGTCCCCGCCGACCATCGCCAGGTAGTTCGGCAGGCTGGGGTGCCGGATCGCGGTGTAGTTGCTGGCGTAGCCGAACCGGCGCGCCAGCTCGTCGGTGTAGGGCATGCCGGACTGCACCTGGCCGAGGCTGTGGTTCTCGACCACCACGGTCAGCAGCTTGGTGATCCCGCCCGGCAGCGGTCCCGGCTGGGTCGGGGACGAGCTGGGAGCCGGCGCGGAACTGGTCGGCGCGGCGCTGGTCGGCACGGCGCTGGTCGGCGCCGAACTGGTCGGAACCGGACTGGACGATGCCGGCGCGGAGTACTCCACCAGCAGCTGGGGCGGGTTCGCCGCCTCCTTGCTGTCGAAGTACCGGGTGGCCGTCGCGCCGGTGGTCACCCCGAACGCGGTCGCGCCGGCCCGCACCGCGCCGGTCACGTCGGCCTCGGTCCACTGGCCGGCGGTCAGGGTGCCGGTAGTGCCGGCCTGGGCACCCAGCACCGGCCGGTTGGCCCAGGTCAGGGTGCGCTCGCCCCAGCTCGCCGAGGTGCTGAACACCTTGGAACGGGTCACCCCGGTCGAGCGGGAGAACAGCCGCAGGGTGGCCTTGGTGACCGTGCCGGCCGGCACTCCGAAGCGCAGGTAGCTCACCGTGGTCGCGCTCGGAGTGGCGTTCTGCCGCAGCGTGACGGCGGTGCCGTAGTTGGTGCTGGCGGCGTTCGAGGCGACGTAGCTGTCGGCGCTGGGCAGGCTGGTCGACCTCGCCACCACCGGCGGAGCGCTGGAAGACGGCGCACTGCTCACCGGCACGCTGCTCGCCGGGGAGCTGCTCGCCGGTGCGCTGGACGACGGAGACGTCCCGGCCGGCAGGTAGGCGGCAGCCATCGCGTCGGTGTAGGACCGGCCGAACTCCACGGTCGGCTCGACGCCGGTGCCCTCACCCCACTCGTTCCAGGTGGTCACCAGCTGCCACTGCGCACCGGAGGCGACCTGCTGGGCGAGCCCGGCGGAGAAGGCGGTCAGGCTGCGCGCCAGCCGAGGGGTGCTCTCGTCGAACTTGTAGAACCCGGGCGAGACGGTGACCGACCACGGCAGCACCTGGTGGATCGCCGAGGCCGGCCCGTACTGGTGCCAGGCGTCCGGCTGGTGGGCGCAGTCGCGGTAGCCGGCCATCACCTTGAGGTTGAGGTAGAACCGGCCCTGGTTGGCCGTCGCCCAGCGATCGGCCACCGCGCACGTGGTGTCGTCGGCGTTGTAGACGAACAGCACCGGACGGCCGCCCACCCGCAACCAGGCCGGTGAGGCCGCGGCCCTGGCGGCCAAGTAGGCCAGGTCGGAGGCCAGCTGGCTGTCCGTCGGGTTGCCGAAGCCCTCCTGCTCGTAGTACGGGGCGATCGCGAAACCCCGGGCGGCCGCGGTGTCGAGCAGCAGCGGCAACCGGGAGTCGGTCTTGCTGCCCTGGCCCCACCAGGAGGAGATGAAGGCGTTCAGTCCCGCCGCCTTGGCCTGGCCCACCTGGGTGGCCACCACCGCCGGATCGCTGCTGTCGTACTTGCCGGCCGCCGGGGTGTAGTGCGAGGCCCAGTGCTCGGTCTCGGGGAACCAGCCGTAGTAGAAGGCCGCCCGGATCGGGGCCTCGGCCGCGGCTGCCCGGTGCGCCTGGTGCTGTCCCGTCAGCACCAGCAACCCGGCCGCCAGCAGGGCTGACAGGAGGGCCGACAGCACCGGCAACCGGTGGAGCCGGTGGCCGGCCCGGTGACGCGCAGTAACCTGTGCTTCACGAGATTTGGCTGTGTTTGCTTGGGTGTGCCGCATTCGACGAACTCCGTGCTCAGGGTTTCGTTCGGACGACTCCCCATCGACCGAACCGGCCGATTACGAAGAGTAACGGAGCAATTACGCATGGCCAGCGATAGATTGAGTGACATGCGGCACGGGGCGAGACAGCGATCCTGATGGCCGAGACCGACGTCCCTGATCATTTCGAACGGTTCGTCCAGGCACAGGACGCCGGCGGCACGTATCAGCGGGCAGTCGCCGAGTTGCGGCAGGGCCGCAAGGTCAGCCACTGGATGTGGTTCGTCTTCCCGCAGATCGCGGGGCTAGGGCAGAGCCCGACGTCGAAGAGGTTCGCGATCGGCTCGCTGGCCGAGGCACGCGCCTACCTGCGGCATCCGGTGCTCGGGCCGCGGCTGGTGGAGTGCGCGGGCATCCTGGCACGCCGGCATGACCGCAGCGCGCAGCAGATCTTCGGAGACATCGACGCGCAGAAGCTGCGGTCGTCGATGACACTGTTCGCACGGGCAGCACCGGATGAACCGGTCTTTACCCAGGTGCTTGCCCGGTACTACGACGGCATGGCGGACTCAGCCACCGACCAGCTCCTGCAGTGACGCGAGCGGCATCGCACTGAGGTCCAGGACCGGCCGCACGGGGGCAGCCGTACAGGCTGTGCCTGGGCTGGGTGGCGAGAGCCTCTCGCCACCCAGCCCGGCAGACAGCGGTCTAGCTACAGCTCGATGCTGTCGACCGTGGTACCTGCGCCAGCCGACCAGCGGGCCGACGACCAGCGGGCCGACGACCAGCGGGCCGAGGACCACCGAGCCGAGGACCAGCGGGCCGACGACCACCTGGCCGAGGACCAACGTGCGGACGTGTAACGCATTTTCCCTCCAAGGAAACGTTTTGAGACGTCGGTAGACGCCTCACCGGACGGTGCTAACCCATGGCCGATCTGGTGATCGGAGGGTGGTTTTCCTGCCTCGCCAGCTGAAGCCGCAGAGCACCTCTACGGCTTCAGCCAGCGTGGCCACCGCCACGACTTCAGCCCGGCTGCCGAGCACCCGACGCGCATCGTCCACGTCGGCTCTCGACTCCGCGGGCACCACAAAGCGCCGTACGTGGGGGTGGGCCCGCACCGCACGAGCTTTCAGTTCAATAGCCCCGACACCGCCCACCCGGCCGGCCATGTCCACCGTTCCGGTTGCCACCACGGTGCCGCCGGCCGCCATCCGGCCGCCGGTGAAGGCGTCCACCACGCTGAGCGCGCAGGCGAGCCCCAGCGAGGGCCCGCGCAGGTCGTCGGGCAGGTCGAACCGGGCGTCGATGCCGTGCCGCAACACCCGGTCGGCCGTCACCACCCGCAGGCCCCAGGCGCCGTCCGGATGCCGGGTGACCGGCACCTTCGCCAGCGTTCCCGGCTGGTCGGCCTCCGGGCCGCGCAGCACCGTCAGCTCAGCGCTGTCCAGGCCGGCCAGCGCCGCCCGCAGGCTGACCGCGGTCTCCACCGTCCGGCCGTTGACGGCGATGACGATGTCCTCGCAGTGCAGGCCGACGGTGTCCTCGCGCAACGCCTCGACGGTGGCCCCGCGGCCGAGCTCGCGGACCGGTTCGCCGAGCAGGGTGGCCGCGGCCGCGGTCGCCGACTCCAGCGACCACCTCGAGTCGTCCAGGCCGGCCGCCTCGAACTCGTCGACCGGACGGCCGCCGGTGAGCCGGGACCGGGCGACCAACGAGGCCTGCGGGTCGATCAGATGGCTCAGCAGCTCCCGGGTCGAGGGCCGCAGCTCGGCGCGGTAGGACACCGCGCAGACCGCGCCGACCGGGACCGGGCGGTCGAAGCCCGGCGTCTGGAGCCGGGTGCCGTTCATCGGGATGAGCTCGTAGTCCGGCCGGACGGCGGCCACCGGCAGTCGGCCCCGGCGCCGCGACGGTGCCGGGGTGCGCATCTGGGTCGGCAGCTTCCAGGCCACCGGGCCCGTGTCGAGCCTCACCGGGCGCCTCCGGCGGTCGCGCCGCTCCGGTACGCGAGAGCTGCGGGAGCTGCGGGCGAGCCGAGGCCCGGCACGGATGCACGGCCGTGGGGCATGCGCGGTCCTCGCTCCCTGACGTCACCTGTTCGGACGGTGTTCGAATTCATCCACGACTGCGACGGCGACGCTCCGCCGTCGAGTTGCTGCGTTCCGTAGATCGGACCGGCCCGCCATGGCCGTGTTATCCGGCATCCTGCCGGGCTCCGCAGGGAAAACTTACACTGAGACCACACCGCGCGAAACCCCTTTTAGCATAAGGCTATTCCTAATCGTTACCGTTACCGGCGGTTACTTAACGACTACAAAACAGCCCAACGTGAAGAGCGCGTGACGTGGAGTTCTAGGAGCATCACAGAGCGTAGTGAGGATGCTGGGAAACGGCCGGTAGAACACGCCTGGTTCCGTCCAGATCTGCAGGATGAACCGTCTGTTCGATAACGCAAAAACCCGGGAACCGCTACTTCTCCAGTGCCTACCCGGCTCGGACGGCTTTGCTGACCGTCCGCTACCAACCGCGCATTGTCGGTTATCGAGCGGGCAAAGCCGCGGATCGACACTCCGACAGGGTGCTGCCATGCTGCCGGGATGCATTCTTCGGGCTCGCGCTGGTCGTTGTGGTCCCAGGACAGCCTGCTGTCGATCGGCTCGAAGGGATCGATGCTGTCCATCGGCAGCGTCGGCTCGTTCGCCTCGATCGGCAGCGTGGGGTCGGCGCTGTCGATCTTCTCGGTCGGCTCGTGGCTGTCGGCAGGCTCGGTGCTGTCCTCGCTGTCGCGCTGGTCGCTGATGTCGCACCTGTCCCGGCGCGGGGTCCTCGCCGCCGGCAACCGCGCCCTGAGCGGGCCCGCCGCCAGCGGCTGGCGGTGGCCGCTGGAACGGTCCGCCCGAAGCTGACCCGGCAGGCCCGGCGCTAGCGAGCCACTCCCGCAGCGTCCGCGGCTCGGGCCGGGGTCAGGGCGCTCGCCGGTGCGCCGGGGTCAGGGCGCTCGCCGGTGTGCCGTCAGCCGGTGCTCGGCGACGAGCCGCCAGCGGCGGGCGTCCGAGCCCGGCGTCTGCCACAGCGACAGCCGGTCGAACCGGACGCTCAGCGGCAGCCGCAGCTCGACCTGTGCGGCCAGCCGCAGCTTGTCGGCGACCGGTAACTCCGAGTACTGCAGGCTCAGGTGTGGCTCGAACGCCGGCGACCCGGACACCTCGAATGCCTGGGCGGCCTGCCCGGCGAGGCGCCGCAGCGCGGGCTCGGGCACCGCGACCAGGTACAGCGAGCGGTGCCAGGCCGGCTCGCAGCGCGTCTCACCGAACCGGACCCGGACCGGGCCGGCGGCCTCCGCGAGCTCGGCCAGCGCCGCGACCGCGGTGTCCGGGTCCTGGTCGAGGACGCCCAGCAGCGTCAGGTGCGAGGGAAAGGGCGCGGTGCCGTGCACGGCGGCCAGCCGCGCGATCACCGCGTCCAGTTCGGCGGCGGCAGCCGGTTCCGGCTGCAGCCACAGCGACAACTCGCCGACTGCCATCGCCTCCTCCTCCCTGGCGCCGGTCCCCGCGTGCGTGCTGAAAGCTCGGGGAGGGGTTTGTTAGGTACGCCTAACCTTGCTAGTCTGCCCAGAAGTTAGGTAATCCTAATTCCGGGAGGATCAGTGTTACCCACCTTCGTCGTGATGTTGCGTGAGGGAGTCGAGGCAACACTGATCGTCGGCATCGTCGCCGCCTTCCTGGCCAACCAGGGCGCCCGGCGGGCGCTGCGCCAGATGTGGCTCGGGGTGGCCGCCGCGACCCTACTCTGCGTCGGGGTCGGGGTTGCGCTGCACGTGCTGTCCCGGGACCTGCCGCAGCGCCAGCAGGAGATGCTCGAGACGGTGGTGGGACTGGTCGCGGTCGCCATGGTCACCTACATGGTGGTGTTCATGAAGCGGCACGCCCGCAGCCTGTCGGGCAACCTCCGGCGCTCGGCCGGCTCGGCCCTGGCCTCGGGCTCCCTGTTCGCCCTGGTGGCGATGGGCTTCTTGGCGGTGCTGCGGGAGGGCTTCGAGTCCGCGGTGTTCCTGACCGCCCTGCTCAACGCCAGCGACGACCAGGCCGCCGGGCTGACCGGCGCGGTGCTCGGGCTGGCGGTGGCAATCGCCATCGGCTACGCGATCTACCGGGGCGGGGTCAAGCTCAACCTGTCCCGGTTCTTCGCGGTGACCGGCGCGATGCTGATCCTGGTGTCGGCCGGCCTGGTGATGACCGCCGCGCACACCGCGCACGAGGCCGGCTGGCTGCTGGTCGGGCAGACCCAGGCGCTGGACCTGAGCGCGGTGGTCCGGCCGGGCTCGGTGCAGGCCTCGCTGTTCACCGGGGTGCTCGGCATCCAGCCCCGGCCGGTCACCGTCGAGGTCATCGGCTGGCTGGCCTACCTCATTCCGATGTCGCTCTACCTGTTCTGGCCCCGGCGCAGCACCCCGCGGTCCCAGTCGTCCGCTCCCGCCGCCCGGCAGGGCACCGGCCTGAGCCGGAGCGCCGCCTGATCCCTGCCCGTTCCGCCCGACCTGCCCACCCTCCCCCGGCCGTTCCGCGGTCGGGCCCGCTGCCGGCTCGGCCTCGCTCAGCTGGTGCGGGAAAGCTTCCGTATCCAGCCCGCTGCGAGCGGTGCCCCCGAGTCGAAAGGCCCTACCCCCATGCTTCTGATCCGCCGGCCAGGTCTGCTGGTCAGCACGGTCGCCCTCGCGGTGGTGGCCACCGGATGCGCGTCGGACAAGAGCAGCGACTCGCCCGCTTCGGGCAGCGGCGCCACCGCGGTGCGGGTCACCCTGACCGACGACGGGTGCCAGGCCGATCCGGCCAGCGTCCCGGCCGGGCCGACCACCTTCACGATCAAGAACGAAGGCGGCAGCGCCGTCTCGGAGGCCGAGCTGATGAGCGGCAGCAAGATCCTCGGTGAGAAGGAGGGCCTGACCCCGGGGCTGTCCGGCTCGTTCTCACTCAACCTCACCGCCGGCGACTACCAGCTGTACTGCCCGAACGCCAAGACCGAGCGCAGCCCCTTCACGGTGACCGCGGCATCCGCGGGCGCCGCCGGTGCCAGCGCCTCGCCGACCGGCTCCGGAGCCGCCGCGGTCAACGCCGCCACCACCGGCTACCGCCGCTACCTCGACGGCAAGGCCGCCGAGCTGGTCACCCTGACCGGCCAGTTCGTGGCCGCCGTCAAGGCCGGTCAGGTGGCCCGGGCCAAGCAGCTGTACGCGCCGGCCCGGGCACCCTACGAGGCGATCGAGCCGGTCGCGGAGTCCTTCGGCGACCTGGACCCGGCCATCGACGCCCGCGAGGGTGACGTGCCCGCCGCCGAGTGGGGTGGCTACCACCGCATCGAGCGGCAGCTGTGGGTGTCGAACAACACCACCGGCATGGCGCCGGTTGCCGACAAGCTGCTCGCCGACGTCACCAGCCTGCAGAAGCGGATCGCGACCGCCAGCTTCCAGGCCGCCGACCTCGCCAACGGGGCCACCGAACTGCTCACCGAGGTCGGCAAGACCAAGCTGGCCGGCGAGGAGGAGCGCTACTCCGGCACCGACCTCAGCGACATCGCAGCCAACCTGTCCGGCTCCCGGGCCGCGTTCGACCTGCTGGTACCGGCGCTGTCTTCCACCCCGGCCGGCCCCGGCCTGGTGACCACCATCCGCGCCCGGTTCGCCACGGTGGACGCGCTGCTGGCCAAGTACGCTACCGGCGAGGGCAACTACCGTCCGTACAAGCAGTTGAACGCCCAGGCGATCCGCGAGCTGACGGTCGCGGTGGACGCGCTGGCCGAGCCGCTGTCGCAGGTCGGCGAGCAGGTCGTCACGATCTCCTGAGCAGTTCCCGGCGTCTCCCCGAGCAGTTCCCCAGCATTCCCCCGAGCAGTTTCCAGCGTTACTCCAAGGACCGGCAGTCATGTCAGCAGGCTTCTCCCGGCGCAGCTTCCTGGCCGGCGCGTTCGGCACGGTGGCGGCGGCCGGTGGTGCCGCCGCGCTGGCCGGCTGTGACAGCTCGTCCCATGCCGCGGCCACCCGGCCGGCGGTGGTCCCGTTCCGGGGCGCCCACCAGGCCGGCATCGCCACCCCGGCCCAGGACCGGCTGGCCTTCGCCGCCTTCGACGTCACCAGCACCAGCCGGTCCGAGCTGGTCGACCTGCTGCGGCGCTGGACGGTGGCCGCCGAGAAGATGACCCGGGGCGAGCCGGTGGGCGCGGTCGAGGGCGCCGAGCAGTACGTGCCGGCCGACACCGGCGAGGCGACCGGGCTGCCGGCCGCCAACCTGACCGTCACCATCGGCTTCGGCCCCAGCCTGTTCGACCACCGCTTCGGCCTGGCCGGCCGGCGGCCGGCGGCGCTGCGCGAGCTGCCCGCCTTCCCCGGCGACGCCCTCGACCCCCGGATCAGCGGGGGCGACATCTGCATCCAGGCCTGCGCCGACGACCCGCAGGTGGCCTTCCACGCGGTGCGCAACCTCAACCGGATCGGCTTCGGGGTGACCGCGATGCGCTGGTTCCAGCTCGGCTTCGGCCGGACCTCCTCGACCACCCCGGCCCAGCAGACGCCGCGCAACCTGATGGGCTTCAAGGACGGCACCCGCAACGTCAACGGCGAGGTGGCCGCCGACCTGGACTCCCACGTCTGGGTCGGCAAGGACACCGACCAGGCGTGGCTGGCCGGCGGCAGCTACCTGGTGAGCCGCAAGATCCGGATGGGTATCGAGGCCTGGGACCGGGACCGGATCGGTGACCAGGAGGCGGTGTTCGGGCGCACCAAGGTCGAGGGCGCGCCGCTGACCGGCCGGCACGAGCGGGACGAGCCGGACCTGGCCGCCAAGGCCGCCGACGGGACGCCGGTCATCGCGGCCGATGCCCACATCCGGCTGGCGGCGCCGGAGTCCAACGGCGGCGTGAAGATCCTGCGCCGCGGCTACTCCTTCACCGACGGGGTGGACCCGGTCACCGGGCAGCTGAACGCCGGCCTGTTCTTTATCTGCTTCCAGTCCGACCCGGCCACCGGGTTCATCCCGGTGCAGCGCAACCTGGCCACCGACGCCCTCAACGAGTACATCAAGCACACCTCCAGCGCGCTGTTCGCCTGCCCACCGGGCCCGGCCGACGGCCAGTTCTGGGGCCAGGCGCTGTTCAGCTGACCCGGTGACGGAAACGACGAAGACCGGCCCTTTCAAGGACCGGTCTTCGATCGGTTTTGCTATCTGCTATCTGTCTTCCCGAGCCTGGACGGCCCGTCCGGAGTTCTAGTCGGGCAGGGCCGCCGAGGCCGGGTTCGGCTGGGGCTCGTCCAGCCGCTCGGACTCGTCGAGGATCCGGGCGTCCAGCTCGCGAAGCTTGGGCGCGTACTCGCGGCCGTGGTGAGCACAGAACAGCAACTCACTGCCGACCGGGAGCGTGACGCGCACGTAGGCCTGGGCGCCACATCGGTCGCAGCGGTCCGCTGCGGTCAAGGGCTCGGCGGTCAAAGTGCCTGTCACTGGTCCCTCGTTTTCTGCGATGGTTCTCGCGGTTGGTCACAGACCGGGGCCTCTGGTGCTCTGAGACTTATCGTGTCTGCTCACTACATACAACCAGCTCAGGCGCGCCGTAGTTCCTGGAGTAACTCAATTGAGAGTTATTACGCGTGTAGCGAACGATCCGAAACCTTGCCGACACCGGGCCGAAACCGGCTCCTCGCACCAGCTGTATCCGGGCTGTCAGGCCGGTTCGCTCCGGGCTCTCGGACGGGTGCCGTCCGGGCCGTCAGGCCGTTCTCCCCGGCTCTCGGACCGGTCACATCCGGGCCATCAGGTAGGACCGCCGGGCCTCCAGCACCTCTACCGACGCCGAGGCGGAGGCCGGTCCCGGCACGGCGGTGCGCAGCTGGGCGTGCAGGGCGGCGTGCGGCGTGCTGGTCCGGGCGGCCAGCACCGACACCAGCCGGTTCACCTCCCGGCGCAGGTCGGCGGCGGCCCGCCAGCTGCTGACCGCCGCACCCCCGGCATCGGCCGGCTGGTCGGTCTGGTCGGGCTCCGGCGCAGCGGCCCCACGGGACTGGGTGGCCCGCTTGCGCAGCTCGGAGTCCCGCTTGGCCAGCAGCGCCGCGGTCTGCTCGGCCGACAGCAGGCCGGGCAGGCCGAGGAAGTCGGCGTGGTCGGAGTCGCCGTCCGGGCCGGTCGACCCGGTGTCGGCCGTGACGGCCCGGCCGCCGTGCAGCACGTGGGCGAACTGCGCCTCGGCCTCCAACGCCTGCCATTCCTGCAGCAGCGCCGACTCGGCCTGCTCCGGGTGCTCGTCGGGCAGGTCGTCGACCAGGTCGAGGGAGTCAGAGGGCCCGGCGGGCGGCGGCAGCACGTGGTTGCGCTCGTTCTCCAGCTCGGCGGCCAGCGCCAGCAGCGGCCGGACCGCCGGCAGGAACACGGTCGCCGACTCGTGCCGCCCCCGGGCCCGGACCACCCGGCCGACCGCCTGCGCGAAGAACAGCGGGGTGCGGTAACTGGTCAGCCAGGCAAGGCAGGCGGCCCGGGGCACGTCCACGCCCTCGGAGACCATCCGCACGCACACCGCGATCCGGGCGCCGCCGGCGCCGAACTTGGCGATCTTGGCACTGGCCTTGGGGTCGTCGGACAGGATCAGGTACGGCTTCTCGCCGGTGACCCGGTGCACGATGGCGGCGTAGGCGCGGGCGTCGTCCTGATCGGAGGCCAGCACCAGCCCCGCGGCGTCCGGCATGCCGGAGGCGCGCAGCTGGGACAGCCGCTCGTCCATCGCCGCGATCACGTGCGGCACCCAGTCGCCCGTGGGGTCCAGCGCGGTGCGCCAGGCGGCCTGCTCGGTGGACTTGGTGCCGGCCTCGGTCAGCGAGGCGGCCACCACCTCCCCGGCGGAATTGCGCCACCGCGACACCCCGGTATAGGCGGCGAACACCACCGGGCGCACCACGTGGTCTCGCAGCGCGTCGGCGTAGCCGTAGCTGTAGTCGGCGGTCGAGACCAGGCCGCCGGTGCCGTCCGGCTCGTACCGGACGAACGGGATCCGCTCCCCCACCCGGGTCCGGAACGGCGTGCCGGTCAGGCACAGCCGGCGGGCGGCGCCGGCGAAGGCCTCCTCGACCGCCTCACCCCAGGACAGCCCGTCGCCGGCGTGGTGGATCTCGTCCAGCACGACCAGGCTGCGCCGGGTGGTGGCCCGAGCCGCGTGCAGGCCCGGCTTGCCTGCCACCTGGGCGTAGGTGGTGACGTAGCCGTGCAGGTCTACTGGCACCGGGCCCACCGCGTTGCCCAGGTTCGGCGCCAGCGCGATGCCGAACCGCTCGGCGGCCTCGGCCCACTGCGAGCGCAGGTGGTCGGTGGGGGCGACCACGATCACCCGGTCGATGGCCCGGCGCTGCAGCAGGCCGACCGCCAGGCTGAGCGCGAAGGTGGTCTTGCCGGCCCCCGGGGTGGCGGTGAGCAGGAAGTCCTTGCGGCTCTCGGTCTCGTACTTGGCCAGCGCCTCGCGCTGCCACAGGCGCAGCCGGGTGCCGGTGGGGCGGCGTTGAGTCACTCGACGCCCCCTTCACCACTGGTCCGCACTCGTTGCTCCACGGACCCACGGGTGTGCCTGGAGGTTCCGCCCTGCCCCGCCAGGCTAACCGGCGTCCCGGCGGGCCGGCGCGACCAACCCGCGCCGATGTGAGATTGACCGGACCGCTGGTGCCGGGCGGCCTGCCCGAGGTAGCGATGTCATCACATGCGGGCTGGGCGGCGTGTCACGGTTCCGCCCGGCTGGCGCGGCTGGGCAGACTAGGAACCCGTGATGAGCCGGCGCGGGATCGGGACGCTGGCGTCCCGGACGATCTCGCGGGCCTGGAACGACCGGATCCTCGGATTGTCGGCCGAAGCAGCTTTCTGGCAGTTGCTGTCGCTGCCCTCGCTGTTCCTGGGTTTGCTGGCGGCGCTGGGCTACTTCTCCGACCTGGCCGGCGAGGGCACCGTCGACCGGGTGCAGCAGAACCTGCTGACTGCCTTCTCCCGCGCCTTCAGCCCCGAGGTGGTGGACCAGCTGATCGCGCCGGTGGTGCAGGAGGTGCTGCGCGAGGGCCGGGCCGACGTCATCTCGGTCGGCTTCGTGCTGGCGCTGTGGGCGGGCTCGTCGGCGACCGCCACCTTCGTCAACACCATCACCATCGCCTACGGAATGCGTGACCTGCGCGGCGCGGTCCGCAGCAGGCTGCTGGCGCTGGGCATCTATCTCGGCTCGATCGTGGTGGGCGTGATCGTGCTGCCTGCCCTGGTGCTGGGCCCGACCGTGCTGCCCAAGCTGTTCCCCGAGGGCGCCCGGCGCACCGCGGACCGGGTGATCAGCGACGCCTACTGGCCGACGGTGCTGCTGTTGCTGCTGGTCGGGCTGACCAGCCTCTACCACCTGGCCCCGCCCCGGCGGCTGCCCTGGCGGCGCGGGGTGCCCGGGGCGCTGCTGGCGATGGTGATCTTCCTGGCGGGGTCGGCGGCGTTGCGGTTCTACATCAACTTCATCATCGACCAGAACCACGCCTACGGAACGCTGGCGGCGCCGATCGCGGCGCTGCTGTTCTTCTTCCTGCTGGCACTGGGGGTGCTGCTGGGCGCGGAGTTCAACGCCGAGATCGAGCAGCGCTCGCCCACCACCACGGCCAGGGTGCGCGGCACCAGCCGGGGCTGGAAGCCCTACACGCCGAGTCCGGAGCTCCGGCAGTCGGAACCGGCTGCCGGCTCAGCAGGCCCTGCCGCGCCGGCGTCCGGCCGGCCGGCTCAGGACGAGCCGCCGGACGGCAGCGACTCGTAGATCTCCTGGCAGCGGGAGCACACCGGCGAACCGGGCTTGGCCGCCCGGGTGACCGGGAACACCTCGCCGCACAGCGCCTCGACCAGGGTGCCCAGGACCGCGCTCTCGGCGACCTTGTTCTTGCGGACGTAGTGGAAGACCTGGTCGCCCTGGTCGGCGTCAGAGGTCTTCGGGGCATCCAGGGTCTGGGTAGTCACGCAGTCGATTGTGCCACCGCCGTCACGGGCCGGTCAGCTCAGATATCGATGATCCGCGGCTGGGGAGGCTCGTTGCCGTTGCCGTTGCCGTTGTCGTCGCCGTCGCCGTCCGGCGGCTGCGGCTGGCCCGAGGTCAGCTGGCGTTGCGCCGTGCCCCCGACGAACCGGCGAAAGCGCAGCTCCTGCTTGGGCGGGCGGTCGTTGGCGATCAGCACGGCCGACCAGGGCAGCACCAGGGCGGCGGCGACGAAGCCGGCCGCGATCCAGCCCGACAGCGAGAAGGTGCTCGCCGCGCCGACGATGCACACCGCCCGCAGCGCCATCATCAGCAGGTACCGCTTGCGCCGGTGATCGAACTCGTCGTCGACGTTGACCGGCGCCTCGGTGATGAGGACCGGCCGGTCGCTCGGCTCTCTGCTGGACGGGCCCACCTGACCATCGTGCCACCGCGGCGGAGGGACCGGGGTGAGTTGATCAGGTGAGATAGATCGCCGCCGCCGGGCCGATCCGCGCTACGGCACGATGGTGCTCGTGTCCACACCGACGATCGTCCTGCTGCACGGCCAGCCGGACTCCTCCGCCAGCTTCTGGCCGCTGCGCCGGGAGCTGCTGCGCCGGCTGCCGGACGGCGTGCGGGTGCTGGCGCCGGACCGTCCCGGCTACGGCGCCAACCCGTTGCCCGCCACCGGCTACCCGGGCAACGTGCGCTGGTTGCAGGGCTGGCTGGAACAGGTCCAGGCCGGCCCGACGGTCCTGGTCGGGCACAGCTGGGCGGGCGGAGTGGCGATCCTGGCGGCGGCTCGCCGGCCGCCGTCGCTGGCCGGGCTGGTGCTGCTCGCCTCGGTCGGGCCGCACTGCGTGATGCCGATCGACCGGGTGCTGGCCGCGCCGGTGCTGGGTGAGCTGATCGCGTACGCGACCCTGCAGCTGGGCCGTCCACTCGTGCGGTGGCGGGCGCGTTCGGCGATCCTGGCCGCGCTCGCCGAGGCTGACCGGCCGTACGGCAGCTGCAGCGGGGCGGCGATGCGGCACCGGCCGGTATGGCGCAGCTTCCTGCTCGAGCAACGGGCGCTGCTCGCCGGTGCGCCTCAGATCGACGCCGCGCTGCCGCTGATCACCGCGCCGACGGTGGTGATCAGCGGCGACCGGGACGCGATGATCCCGGCCGCCACCCCGGCCGGGCTGCTGGCCGCGATCGGGCACGCGACCGGGCACCAGGTCGAGGCCGGGCATGACCTGCAGCTGCGCCGGCCGGTCGAGGTGGCGGAGCGGATCGCCGGCTGGGCGGTGGAACGGTTCGGCGCGGCGCTGGACCCGGCTGGTTTCGATCCGGCTGGCCTGGACCCGGCTGGCCTAGACCCGGCCTCGGCGAACCCGGCTGGTCTGGGCCCGGCTGGTCTGGACCCGGCTTCGGCGGGGCCGGCATGAGCGTGCAGCCGCTGTTCCCGGCGGCGGTGCTCGACCAGCTGGGCCAGGCGGTCCGGGACCGGTTCGGCTCCGTCGCGGTGGCTGAGGCGTTGGGACTGCCCGGTGAGGCGGCGATGTCGCGCGGTGACCTCAGCGGCGCCGACCGCATCACCCGGGACGGGTCGGAGACCGAGACGCTGATCCGGCTGTTCCTGCTGGGGTTGCCGGCGCCGCCCGCCGCGGCCGAGGCGGCCTTGCGCCCGCTGCCGCTGTCGCAGGCCGCGGCCGCCGGCCTGGTGGAGGAGGCGGGCGGCGAGGTTCGGGCGACGCTGGATCTGCGGCCGTACTCCGAGACCGGCGGGCCGGACTGGTGGGTGGTCTCCGACCTCGGCGCCGAGGTCCGGCCGGGACCGTTGCACCCGGAGCACGTGCTGGGCATCGGCTCCGCCGGGCTGACCCTGGCCGAGGCCACGGTGCGCGCTCCGGTGCGGCGCGCGCTCGACGTCGGCACCGGCTGCGGCATGCAGGCGCTGCACCTGTCCGAACACAGCGCGGACGTGACGGCGACCGACCTGAGCGAGCGTGCGCTGCGGATGGCCGCCACCACGGCAGCGCTGAGCGGCAAGCGCTGGGACCTGCGGCACGGCTCGCTGCTGGAGCCGGTCGGCCAGGAGCAGTTCGACCTGATCGTGTCGAACCCGCCGTTCATCGTCGG
>NZ_DATINC010000086.1:0-18305 GCF_035474675.1 Jatrophihabitans sp.
CGCCAGCGCACCGCCGGAACCGGTCAGCGTGGCCAGCATCTGCCGGACGTGCGCCAGATGCTGACGACGCTGACCCGCGCCGGTTCCGCCGCCGGCGTGCTGGAGCCCGTGCCGGCCGCCGAGGTGCCGGCCGATGCTCGATCAGCCGGACCTGAGCCGGCCGCTGAGGTCAAGCCGGTCGGGACCGGCTAGCTGCCTGCGCTCAGGACTGGGGCAGCCGCGGGTACTCCCGCCGGCTGGTGTCGGCCTCGATCAGCCGGTTCAGGGCCTGCTGGACGTCATTGGCGCCGGGAATGTTGACCAGCGTCTCCTGCCCGTTCTCGCCGGCGGACTCGATGTGCAGGGTGCCCGACCGGAAGATCCGGTCCCACAGGCTCTGCTCGTAGGCCACGTCGCTGATCCGGCCGAGCGTGATGTCGCGCCCGACGTGGCTGAACACCCCGCGCCGGATCAGCACCCGGCGGGTGGTGATCACGTAGTGGGTGGACCGCCACCGGATCAGCGGTGCCAGCGTCAGCCAGACCAGCAGCACCAGGGCGATCACCAGGATGGCCAGCAGCAGGATGTGCCGGGCGTTGGCGTTGTCGTCGCCGCTGGGCAGGAAGGCGATAGCCACCCCGGACAGGGCGCAGATGAGCAGGAACGCCAGCACCGCCGGCACCAGGGTCAGCCAGTGCGGGTGCAGGTGCTCGACGATCTCCTCGTCCTCATTGAGCAGCTTCTCCGGGTACGCCATCGGAACTCCCGCATCAGGCCGACGTTATGTTGGGTCTACGTTAGCGGAGATCTCAGCGGACATGGGTGACATCTCCGGCGGCCACCGCAACCGGTGTGCCACCGCCGGTCGGGCGCACCAGCAGCCGGCCGCTGTCGTCGACGTCCACCGCGCGGCCGGTGAGGGTGTGGCCGGTGAGCTCGACCGACACCTCGACGCCCAGGGTCGCGCAGACCGCCCGGTAGCCACCGGCCAGCCCGCTGGCCCGGGCGTCGCCGCCGTGCGCCTGCCAGGCGGTGTAGAGGCCGTCGAACCGGCTCAAGAACCCGACCAGCAGCTCGCCGCGGTCGGACTCCCGGTGGCCCTCCAGCAGCAACGAGGTGGCCGTCTCCACCGGCAGTTCGGCCTGCTCGGTCGAGACGTTCAGGCCCACCCCGACGACCACCGCATCCGAGCCGGACTGTTCCGAGCCCGGCTGTCCCGAGCCGGGCTGCGCCGCTCCGGACTGGGCTGCTCCGGACTGCACCAAGACGCCGGCGACCTTCTTGCCGTCCGGGCCCAGCAGCACGTCGTTCGGCCACTTCAGCCGGGCCGCCGAGCCCAGCGTGCGCGCCAGCGCCAGGCCGGTCAGCAGCGGCAGCCAGCCCCAGGCCGGAACGGGCGGTACCGGCCGCAGCAGCACCGAGAAGGTGAGGCCGGCGCCGGCCGGTGACACCCAGCTGCGACCCAGCCGGCCCCGGCCACCGGACTGCAGTTCGGCCACCAGCACGGTGCCAGCCGGCGCGCCGGTCGCCGCCGCGGCGAGCAGGTCGGCGTTGGTCGAGCCGGTCTCGGCCACCGCATCCACCAGCCAGCGGCCGGCCAGCCGCGCGGTGACGGCGTCGGCGTCCAGCGGCCGTCTCGACTGCGCCAGCGGGGAGATCATGGGCCCATTGTCGCCTCGGACGCCCGGCGGCGGGCCGGAATCCCACCGCCCGCCCGCGAGGTCGATCACTCCGCCGGTGGCGGCGATGGGCGGCGGACTAGGCTCAGCGCTCATGAGTGCTGACCTGCAGCCGGCCCCGGCGGCACCGAACGGGGGCGAGGCAGAGCCGACTCCGGGACCGGTCCGCCCCGATCCGCACAGCACCGCCGGCAAGCTCGCCGAGCTGGAGGCCCGCTACGAGGAGGCGGTGCACGCCGGCTCCGAGCGGGCGGTGGCCAAGCAGCACGCCCGCGGCAAGAGGACCGCCCGGGAGCGGGTCGCCATGCTGCTGGACGAGGGCTCGTTCGTCGAGTTCGACGAGCTCGCCCGGCACCGCTCCACCCTGTTCGGCCTGGAGCGCAACCGGCCCTACGGCGACGGCGTGGTCACCGGCTACGGCACCGTCGACGGCCGCCCGGTGTGCGTGTTCAGCCAGGATGTCGCCGTCTTCGGCGGCGCGCTCGGCGAGGTCTACGGCGAGAAGATCGTCAAGGTGCAGGACTTCGCGCTCAAGACCGGCTGCCCGCTGATCGGCATCAACGAGGGGGGCGGCGCGCGCATCCAGGAGGGGGTGGTCTCGCTCGGCCTGTACGGCGACATCTTCTACCGCAACGTGCAGGCCTCCGGCGTCATCCCGCAGATCTCGCTGATCATGGGCGCCGCGGCCGGTGGCCACGTCTACTCCCCCGCGCTGACCGACTTCGTGGTGATGGTCGAGGGCACCTCGCAGATGTTCATCACCGGCCCGGACGTCATCAAGACCGTCACCGGCGAGGACGTCAGCATGGACGAGCTGGGCGGCGCCCGGGTGCACAACACCACCTCGGGCAACGCCCACTACCTCGGCGCCGACGAGCAGGACGCCATCGACTACGTCAAGGCGCTGCTGTCCTACCTGCCCAGCAACAACATGGACCTGCCGCCGGCCTTCTCCGAGCTGTCCGAGGCCGAGCTCGCCGAGCGCGACGAGTTCCTCGACACCTTCATCCCGGACTCGGCCAACCAGCCCTACGACATGCACACCGTCATCGAGCACCTCGTCGACGACGGGGAATTCCTCGAGGTGCACGCCCTGTTCGCGCCCAACGTGATCTGCGGCTTCGCCCGGATCGACGGCCACCCGGTCGGCGTGGTCGGCAACCAGCCGATGCACTACGCCGGCTGCCTGGACATCGACGCCTCGGAGAAGGCGGCCCGGTTCGTGCGGACCTGCGACGCCTTCAACGTGCCGGTGCTGACCCTGGTGGACGTGCCCGGCTTCCTGCCCGGCACCGGCCAGGAGTGGCAGGGCATCATCCGACGCGGCGCCAAGCTGATCTTCGCCTACGGCGAGGCCACCGTCCCGAAGGTCACCGTGATCACCCGCAAGGCCTTCGGCGGCGCGTACGACGTGATGGGTTCCAAGCACCTCGGCGCCGACGTCAACCTGGCCTGGCCGACCGCCCAGATCGCGGTGATGGGCGCACAGGGCGCGGCCAACATCCTCTACCGCAAGGAGCTGGCCGAGCTTGCCGACGACCTGCCGGCCCAGGAGGCCCGCCGCGCGGAACTGGTCGCCGAGTACGAGGACGCCCTGGTCAACCCCTACATCGCCGCCGAGCGGGGCTACGTCGACACGGTGATCCCGCCGTCGGAGACCCGGGCGCTGATCGTGAAGTCGCTGCGCATCCTCAAGACCAAGCGGCAGACGCTGCCGCCCAAGAAGCACGGCAACATGCCGCTATGACCACCGAACCCAACCCCCCGGCCGGTCCGTCCGAGCCGGCGCTGCGGATCACGTCCGGTCAGCCGACCGACGACGAGCTGGCCGCGGTGACCGTGCTGCTGCTGGCCATCGCGCGGTCCAGGGCCTCGGCGGCCGCGCCGGTTCAGCAGGCCGGCGGCTGGGCCGACCCGGCGCTCCGGCTGCGCCGGCCGCCACCACCCGGGCCGGGCGCCTGGCGCGCCTCCGCCTGGCACTGACCTCGCGCCGAAACCCGGCCGGCAGGACCTCAGGGCAGCTGGTAGGGCGGCGTGGTGTCGCCGAACACCTCGGCACAACCACAGCCGGCGCCCTGCCCGTCGGGCAGCTCGGCGAGGGTGGCGACCAGCAGCTCGCGCAGCTTCGGCAGGTTGGCCGCGAACGTCGCCAGCACCTCGGCATGGGTGACGCCGTGCCCGGCCTCCACGCCGGCGTCGTGGTCGGTGACCAGGCACAGCGAGGTGAAGCAGAGCGCCAGCTCCCGGGCCAGCGCGGCCTCCGGCATCGCCGTCATGCCGATGATGGTGGCGCCGCTGCGGCGGTAGTCCAGCGACTCGGCCCGGGTGGAGAAGCGCGGGCCGTTGATCACCACCAGGGTGCCGTCCTCGGTCAGCGGAATGCCGGCCGCGGCGGCCGCCCGCCGGGCGCTGGCCCGGCCGATCGGGCAGTACGGGTCGGAGAACGCCAGGTGGGCCACGCCGGACTCGCCGTCGGAGTAGGTGTGCGGCCGGCCCCAGGTGCGGTCCAGGATCTGGTCGGGCAGCACCAGCGCGCCCGGTCCGAGCTCGGGCAGCAGCGAGCCCACCGCCGAACCGGTCACCACCTGGCGGGCGCCGAGGGACCGCAGCGCCCACAGGTTGGCCCGGTAGGGCACCCGGTGCGGCGGAAACCGGTGGTCGGCGCCGTGCCGGGGCAGGAACGCCACCCACCGGCCGGCCAGCAGGCCGAGGGTGACCTCGCCGCTCGGCGCGCCGTACGGGGTGTCCACCCGGACCGTCTCGGCCTGGTCGAGCAGCGAGTAGAAGCCGGAACCGCCGATGACGCCGATCTCTGCTCGTGCCCGGTCCGGGGAGGGGGAAGCCATGGCGCACACGGTAGCGAGCAGGCAGATTTGGAGATGCATCAGTGCGGACTGTTTGGTACTAAGCCGCTCGCCGCGAGATAGTAGGACGACAGAACATCTGGGTTGGAGTCGTTGCCGAGGAGCCAGGTATGCAGAGCAGGCACTACAACGAGGATCACCTCGCCTTCGGCGACGCGGTGCGCACCTTCATCACCAAGGAGATGCAGCCGGACTTCCTGGCCTGGGAGGAAGCCGGCATCGCCCCGCGCGAGCTGTTCCGGGCCGCCGGCCACAACGGCTTCCTCGGCATGCAGATCCCCGAGCAGTACGGCGGCGGCGGGACCGAGGACTTCCGGTTCAACCAGGTCCTCGGCGAGGAACTGATGCTGGCCGGCGTCGGCGGCGCGGGCCTGGGCCTCACCCTGCACAACGACATCTGCCTGCCCTACTTCACCCGCTACTGCACCGACGAGCAGAAGCAGCGCTGGCTGCCCGGCATCGCCTCCGGGGAGCTGATCACCGCGGTGGCGATGACCGAGCCGGGCGCCGGCTCAGACCTGGCCGGCATCCGCACCTCGGCGGTGGCCGACGGCTCCGACCTGGTGGTCAACGGCTCCAAGACCTTCATCACCAACGGCATCAACGCCGACCTGGTGATCACCGCGGTCCGCACCGGGCCGGACCGGCACAAGGGCCTGAGCCTGGTGGTCCTGGAGCGTGGCATGCCCGGCTTCGAGCGGGGCCGCAACCTCGACAAGCTGGGCCTGCACTCCCAGGACACCGCCGAGCTGAGCTTCACCGACGTCCGGGTGCCCGAGGAGAACATCCTCGGCGGGGTCGGCACCGGCTTCTACAGCCTGGTCGCCAACCTGCCGCAAGAGCGGCTGTCGATCGCCATCTCCGGGGTGGCCGCGGCCCGCGCCGCCCTGAACTGGACGATCAGCTACGTCCGCGAGCGCAAGGCCTTCGGCCAGTCGATCGGCTCGCTGCAGAACACCCGGTTCGTGCTGGCCGAGATCGCCACCGAGGTCGACGTGGCGCAGGCCTACATCGACCGGTGCGTCGACGCCCTGACGATCGGCGACCTGACCCCCGAGGATGCCGCCAAGGCCAAGTGGTGGGCCACCGAGCTGCAGGGCCGGGTGGTCGACCGCTGCCTGCAGCTGCACGGCGGCTACGGCTACATGCAGGAGTACCCGATCGCCCGCGCCTACGCCGACGCCCGGGTCACCCGCATCTACGGCGGCGCCACCGAGGTCATGAAGGACCTGATCGGCAAGTCCCTCAAGCTCGGCTGACGCTCAGCCCGGCTGGTTGTACCCGGCCGGGATGCGGACGGTACGGCTGGTCTTCGCCAGCACCGGCATGCCGTCGACCTGCCGGTAGACGGTGATCGTGGCCTGCGCGGTGCCCGGGTGCAGGCCGTTGCCGTAGAAGGCCATGCCCACCTTCGGGCGAGTGTTGGTCGCGGTGCAGGTCAGTTCCCCGGCACCCAGAGCGGTGGTGGCCCACGGGTAGCTGACGCCGTTCTGTACCAGGGTGACGTCCACCAGGTAGTCGCCGGCCGGGCAGTTGCGCAGCTGGCCGCTCACGTTCACGGTGTCGAACAGCGGGCCGTCGCCGAACGGGCTCGGGTCGTACTGGTAGATCGCGCTGGTATTGCGCTCGATCTGCAGCTGGGCAGCCGGTGCGGCGTCGGCAGCGGGAGCCAACATCACCGTCGCCGCGCAGGCGGCGAGTGAGCTCGACAGAAGTGCGCGCATGAGAATCCGTCCTAGGCCTTGGCAAAGGTGGAGCCGAGCGCGACTGGGTACCGTCCCGGACCGGCTTACAGCGAATTTATACACCCTTGCCGGCGACCGCAATCTTAGTTCTTTACCTTATTTTAATTGGGAACTCCCACTTATCTACGGTGAGTGAGTAACCGTTCACGCTACGCATCCGTTTGCGCTGACCCGGGGCGGGCGGGAGCCGCCACGTGCCGGGACGGCCCGCCGTTCAGGGCAGTGGGTTAGCCTCGGCGCGGGGTGCACCGCGGCAGGTGCCAGGGCCAGATGCGGAGCACACGAATGCGGTTCCTGCTCGCCTCGGCGTCCTCCGGCCGGCTGCGGACGCTGCGCCAGGCCGGCGTGGAGCCCGAGGTCGAGGTGTCCGGGGTGGACGAGGACGCCGTCACCGCGGCCACCCCCGCCGAGCTGGTGCAGGTGCTGGCGCACGCCAAGGCGGCCAGCGTGGCCGGCCGGCAGCGCGGGACGGTGCTGGTGCTGGGCTGCGACTCGATGCTCGAGCTCGACGGCGCCGCGCTCGGCAAGCCGGCCTCGGTCGAGGAGGCGGTGCGGCGCTGGCAGCGGCTGCGCGGCCGTACCGCGGTGCTGCACACCGGCCACACCCTGATCGAAGTGGTGGACTCCGCGCCGGCCCGGGCGCTGGACCGGGTGGCCAGCACCGAGGTGCGCTTCGCCGAGCCGTCCGACGCCGAGATCGCCGCCTACGTCGGCACCGGCGAGCCGTTGCGGGCGGCCGGCGCCTTCACCATCGACGGCCTGGGCGGCTGGTTCGTCGAGGCGGTGACCGGCGACCACCACACCGTGGTGGGACTGTCCCTGCCGCTGCTGCGCCGGATGCTGCTGGAGCTCGGCCATGCCGTCACCGACCTGCCGGCCCGGTCGGGTGAGCTCGCCAGCTGATGGCGGTGAACCAGCTGGTAGCAGTGAACTAGCTGATGGCGGTGAACTAGCTGATGGCGGTGAACAGGACCAGCAGCACCGTCGCCACCGCGAAGGAGCCGTGCGCCAGCACCGCGGGCGGCGGGAAATGGTCCTCGGCCGCGTGCCGCGGCACGAAGGCATGCCGGCCCCGCGGTAGCCCGTGCCCGGCACGGATCCACAGGCCGAACATGGTGAAGCCGAGCGTGGCGACCAGCACCAGGACGGTAACCGCGACCCAGGCCAGTGAGCCGCCGCCGGCCGCCATGAACGCGATCCACACGGCCAGCCCGGTCGCCGCCAGGCCGGCGTGGCCGAGGATCAGGTAGGGCGAGAACCGGGACTGCTGCGGCTCGTTGCGGCGCAGGCCGCCGTTCACCAGCCAGGTGCGGAGCAGGTATGCCCCCACCAGAGCGGCGAGCAGCCAGGTCACGAGCGCGGCGACCGTCACTGATCCATCAAGTCAGAATGATCACGCCACGTCAAGCAGCGGACTTCGTCATGACAACCGGTCAGCGTGTCTACACAGGTGGCACGCCGTGCCGCTTGTCGGCCAGCGGACGGGCCTTGCCGGCCAGGGCGGCGAACCGCTGGGCGAGCTCGGCACGCAGCTCGGACGGGCTGATGATCGCGTCGATCACCAGGTCGGCGGCCAGCCGCAGCAGGTCGACGTCCTCCTCGTACTCGGCCCGCTTGGCCTTGACGAACGCCGCCCGCTCCTCGGGGTCGGCGATCTCGGCGATCTTGTTGGCGTAGACCGCGTTCACCGCCGCCTCCGGGCCCATCACCGCGACCCGGGCGGTGGGCAGCGCGATGCAGGCGTCCGGCATAAAGCCGGGCCCGTCCATCGCGTACAGGCCGGCGCCGTAGGCCTTGCGCACCAGCACCGACAGCTGCGGCACGTTGGCCTCAGACACCGCGGTGATCATCTTGGCGCCGTGCCGGATGATGCCCTGTCGCTCCACCTCGGAGCCGATCATGAAGCCGGGCACGTCGGCGAGGTAGAGCAGGCTGACGTTGAACGCGTCGCACAGCCAGATGAACCGGGCGGCCTTGTCGGCCGAGTCGCCGAACAGCACCCCGCCGCGGACCGCGGAGTTGTTGGCGACCACCCCCACCGGCCGGCCGTCGATCCGGGCGAACCCGGTGATCAGCTCGGCGGCGAACTCGGGCTTGACCTCGAAGAACGAGTCGGCGTCGATCAGGCCGTCGATCACGGTGTGCATGTCGAAGGGCATCGACTCGGCGACCGGGACCACGTCGTCGGCCAGTTCCTCGACCGGCGGCTCGGCGGCGTAGTGCGGGGCCGGCAGCCGCCAGTTGAGCGGCAGGTAGGAGAAGAACAGCTTGGCCTGCTCGATGGCGTCGGCGTCGTCGGTGGCCAGGTTGTCGCCGCACCCGGAGACGGTGGCATGCATCCGGGCGCCGCCCATCTCCTGCAGGCTGACCTTCTCCCCCACCACCATCTCGGCCATCCGGGGTGAGCCGAGGTACATCGAGGCGTTGGCCTCGACCATGATCACGATGTCGCAGAACGCCGGGATGTAGGCGCCGCCGGCCGCGGACGGGCCGAACAGGCAGCAGATCTGGGGCACCTTGCCCGACAGCGCCACCTGGTTGTGGAAGATCCGTCCCGCGCCGCGCCGGCCCGGGAACAGCGCCACCTGGTCGGTGATCCGGGCCCCGGCCGAGTCGATCAGCCAGAAGATCGGCAGCTCCTCGACCATCGCACGCTCGGTGACCCGGATGATCTTCTCCACCGTCCGGGCGCCCCAGGAGCCGGCCTTGACGGTCGGGTCGTTGGCCACCACCAGCGCCGGCCGGCCCTCGACCAGCCCCTGGCCGGTGACCACGCCGTCGGCCGGCAGCCCGGGCGCGCCGGCGTTGGCCAGCTGGCCGTCCTCGACGAAGCTGCCCTCGTCGAACAGCAGCGCGATGCGGTCCCGGACGTAGAGCTTGCCGGCCGCGGCCAGCTTCTCCGCCGCCTTGGCCGGCGGGGCCAGCGTCGCCGCCCGGGCCGCGGCCACCTTCTCGGCATCGCTCACGATTCAGTCCCGCTCACTGCTCGGCCCGTCATCAGCACCCATCCTGGCAACCGTCATGAAATTCAGCTGTCATGGCGATCGATCCTTATGACAGTCGATCGCGAACGTCTCGACCGGCAGACCCTATTCGACCGGCAGGCCTCGACCGCAGACCCTATTCGACCGGCAGGCCGAGGGCGCGGGCGATGACCAGCCGCTGCACCTCGGAGGTGCCCTCGCCGATCTCCAGGATCTTGGCGTCCCGGTAGAACCGAGCCACCGGGTACTCCTCCATGAAGCCGTACCCGCCGAACACCTGGGTGGCCGTCCGGGTGGCCGACACCGCCGCCTCGCTGGAGTACAGCTTGGCGATCGCGGCCGCGTGCTTGACCTCGGCGGCCGAGCGGCCGGCGTCCTTGAGCCAGGCGGCCTTGTAGGTCAGCGTCCGGGCGGCCTCCACCGCCACCGCCAGGTCGCTGATCGCGAAGGCGATCGCCTGCCGCGAGCCGATCGGCTTGCCGAAGCTGTGCCGCTCCTTGGCGTAGCGCAGCGACTCGTCCAGGCAGGCCTGGGCGAGCCCGACCGCCAGTGCCGAGATGGCGATCCGGCCGTCGTCGAGGATGGCCAGGAACTGCTTGAAGCCGGCGCCGCGCTGCCCCACCAGGTTGGTCTCGGGCACCCGGCAGTCGTCGAAGACCAGGCCGTGGGTGTCGGAGATCCGCCAGCCGAGCTTGTCGTAGGCCGGCTGCACCTCGAAGCCCGGCGTGCCGCTCGGGATCAGGATCGCCGAGATCTCGGGCTTGCCGTTGGCGGTGCCGGTCCGGGCGGTCACGGTCACCACCGAGGTGATCGACGAGCCGGAGTTGGTGATGAAGGCCTTGGAACCGTTGACCACCCACTCGCCGTCCACGAGCTCGGCCCGGGTCCGGGTGGCGCCGGCGTCCGAGCCCGCCTCCGGCTCGGTCAGGCCGAAGCCGGCTAGGGCGCGGCCGGCGACCAGGTCGGGCAGCCACTGCTGCTTCTGCTCCTCGGTGCCGAAGCTGAGGATCGGGTTGATGCCCAGGCCCACCCCGGCCGACAGGGTGATCCCGATGGACTGGTCCACCCGGCCGAGCTCCTCGATCGCCACGCACAGCGAGGTGAAGTCGGCACCGGCGCCGCCGTACTCCTCGGGCACCACCAGGCCGAACAGGCCCAGCTCGCCCATCTTGGGGATCAGCTCGACCGGGAAGTAGTGCTCGCGGTCCCACTTCGCCACGTGCGGGGCAACCTCGGACTCGGCGAAGTCCCGCACTACCTTGCGGAACACCTCGTGGTCGGCTGACAGCTCGAAGGACATGGCGACTCCCCGGACGCTGGGCGGGCCCTGCGGCAGCGGGTCACGCCGGCCGGTTCGGAACCCTGAGTTGACGTTTACGTTAACGTTAAGCACTATAGCCGCATGACCACGGCAACGGAAGCCAGCCGGACCTGGACGGTGGGTGAGCTGGCCGACGAGCTGGGCATCACCACCCGGACGCTGCGCTTCTACGAGGCCGAAGGGCTGATCGCGCCGGCCCGGGCCGGCTCGGCGCGGGTCTACGACCACCGCGACCGGACCCGGATGCGTCTCATCCTGCGCGGCAAGCGGTTCGGCATGTCGTTGTCGGAGATCCGCGAGATCGTCGGCATGTACGACGGGGCGGCCAGTTCCGAGCGCCGCCAGCTGGAGATCCTGCTGGGCCGGCTCGGCGAGATCGCCGAGGACCTGCGCGCCCGCCAGCGCGACCTGGCCCGGACGCTGCACGAGGTGGACGAGGTCGCCGACCGCTGCCGGGACCGGCTGGCCGAACTGCCGTGACCCTGGCCGAGGCTGCGCCCCGCACCACCGTCCTCGGCGCCGCACTCGACTGACGGAGCAGTCCCGCCCGGCTCATGCCGGCCGCCGGACTGCCGATTCGACCTCTGCCACGCCGAGGCGATCCAGGGCGATCGCGTCGACCGAACCGGGCTCGATTGCCGAATGAGCAGAAATGGTCTTGACCACATGAGCCAACCGCTGATCGACTCGCTGCGGCGGGCGCTGGCAGCCAACCCGGACGACCTGCCGCTGCGGCTGCATCTGGCCGAACTGCTGCTGGAGGCCGGCGACCGGTCGGGCGCGGTCTCCGAGCTCGCCACGGTGCTGGCCGGTGAGCCCGGCAACCCGACCGCGCTGAAGCTGATGGGCCGCGCGCTGGCCGTCGATGCCCGACAGTCCGAACCCGCGGCGGCCGGCGGCGATGTCGCGCCGGAGCAGCCGGCCGAGGGCACTGCCGCAGCACCTGCCGCTCTGCTGAACTTCGACTGGACTGCCGCCGAGGAGCAGCTGGGCGTGGACGTGCCCCCGATGTTCGTCGGGTCCGCCGAGGCGGCCGGTGAGCCGGCATTCGACCTGGAGCGGCCTCGACTCCAGCTGGCCGATGTGGGAGGAATGGCCCAGGCCAAGCAGCGCCTGCAGGCCAGCTTCCTGGCGCCGCTGCGCAATCCCGAGCTGCGCCGGATGTACTCCAAGAGCCTGCGCGGCGGGCTGCTGATGTACGGGCCGCCCGGCTGTGGCAAGACCTATCTGGCCCGGGCGCTGGCCGGCGAGCTGCAGGCCGGCTTCCTCAGCGTGCAGATCACCGACATCCTCGACCCCCTGCTCGGCACCAGCGAGCGCAACGTGCACGAGCTGTTCCAGGCCGCCCGCCGGGCCGCGCCGTGCGTGCTGTTCTTCGACGAGGTGGACGCGCTCGGTCAGCGCCGGTCGCAGACCCGCAACAGTGCCCTGCGCGGCACCGTCAACCAGCTGCTGACCGAGCTCGACGGGGTCGAGCAGGACAACGACGGCGTGTTCGTGCTGGCCGCCACCAACCAGCCGTGGGACGTCGACCCGGCGCTGCGCCGGCCCGGGCGGTTCGACCGGACTGTGCTGGTGCTGCCGCCCGACCAGCCGGCCCGCGAGGCGATCCTGCGCCACCACCTGCAGCACCGGCCGATCGCCGGCATCGACACCGGCCGGCTGGCCAAGCGCACCGAGGGCTTCTCCGGCGCCGATCTCGCCTACGTCACCGAGCTCGCCGCCGAGAACGCGCTGCTGGCCAGCGTCGCCGACGGTGAACCGCGCCCGATCGGGATGGCCGACCTGGAGGCGGCGGTGGCCGGTGTCCGTCCGTCCATCGGGCCGTGGCTGGAAACCGCTCGCAACCTGGTCAGCTTCGGTGAGGACGACGGCACCTACGGCGAGCTGCGCAGCTACCTGAAGAAGGCCGGCCGGCTGTGACCGACCGCAGCCCGGTTCGGCAGGCCGAGGCGCTGGTCACAGCCAGCCCGGCTGCTGCGATGCGGGTGCTGGCGTCCTACCTCACCAGCGAGCCGGACGACTGGCAGGCGCTGTGCCTGGCCGCCCAGGCCCAGCTCGGGCTTTCCGAGCCGGCCCGCGCGCTGGGTTACGCCCAGCGGGCCAGCCAGCTCAACCCGCACTCCGAGTGGCCGGTGCGGCTGCAGGCGATCGCGCACCGCGACCTCGGCCACGGCTTCGCCGCCCAGCAACTGTCCCGGCACAGCGTGCTGATCAACCCGGGCAGCTGGCACACCCACCTGCTGGTGGCCGACACCGACCTGGCCGCCGGCGCGGTGACCAAGCACTCGATGGCGGCCGCGGAGAAGGCCCGGGAGCTGGCGCCGAACGAGCCGGACACCCACATCGTCGTCGGCCAGGTGGCGCTGGCTCGCGGCCGGCGCAAGCGGGCGACCACGTCACTGCACCAGGCGCTGCGGCTCGACCCGGAGAACGCGGCCGCCCGGCACGAACTGGCCCGGGTCCGGCTGCACCAGGGACGGATCGGTGCGGCCCTGGACGGCTTCCGCGCCGCCGGCCGGCTGGATCCGACGCTGCGCACGGTCCGGGCGAACCTGCACGCCGTGCTGGCCCGGGCACTCCAACTGCTGCACTACCTGGTGATGTTGGGCTGTTTCTTCAGCATGCTGGTGCCGCTGGTGGTCGCCGGGCTGCAAGTGGTCGCCGTGCTCGGCGTGTTCGGCTGGGCGATCAAGCGGGGCGGCCGGCCGCTGCTGCGGGTGATCGCGGAGGTGCCGCGCACCGACGAGCTGCTGCTCGTCTGGTTCGCGATGGAGCTGACGGCCGCCGCCCTGCTGGTGGTGCGCGGCGTCCTCACCGTCGATCAGCCGGTCGGCGGGGAGGCTGGCATCTCCTTGGTGGGGTACGCGTTCGTGCTGCTGCTCGGCAGCGGGCTGGTCAGCTCGCTTCGCAGCGCCCAGGGATCGCGATTCGACCGCACCGGCCGGTGAGCAACCACTCCCCCGACCCCGGCCGGCCGGTCGGTAACCTTCGGGCCAAGGGTGCGTCGGACCCGTTCCGGGCGGCCGACCCGAGACTGGAGGCTGGAATGCGACGAGTTCTCATCGCCAACCGGGGCGAGATCGCCGTCCGGGTGATCCGGGCCGCCCGGGACGCGGGCCTGGCCTCGGTCGCGGTCTACGCCGACCCGGACCGCGACGCCCTGCACGTCCGGATGGCGGACGAGGCCTACGCGCTCGGCGGCAGCACCCCGGCCGACTCCTACCTGGTGATCGACAAGGTGGTGGCGGCGGCCGTGCAGTCCGGCGCCGACGCGGTGCACCCCGGGTACGGGTTTCTGTCCGAGAACGCCGACTTCGCCCAGGCGGTGCTGGATGCCGGCCTGACCTGGATCGGGCCGTCCCCGCAGGCGATCCGCGACCTCGGGGACAAGGTGACCGCCCGGCACATCGCGCTGCGGGCCGGCGCGCCGCTGGTGCCCGGCACCAAAGACCCGGTTTCCGGCGCGGACGAGGTGGTGGCCTTCGCCGCCGAGCACGGCCTGCCGGTGGCCATCAAGGCGGCCTTCGGCGGCGGCGGCCGGGGCCTGAAGATCGCCCGCACCGCCGAGGAGATCCCCGAGCTGTACGCCAGCGCGGTCCGCGAGGCGGTCAGCGCGTTCGGGCGGGGCGAGTGCTTCGTGGAGCGCTACCTGGACCGGTCCCGGCACGTCGAGGCGCAGGTGCTGGCCGACACCCACGGCAACGTGATCGTGGTCGGCACCCGCGACTGCTCGCTGCAGCGGCGCAACCAGAAGCTGGTGGAAGAGGCCCCGGCGCCGTTCCTGACCGACGAGCAGCGCGAGCGCATCCACTCCTCGGCCAAGGCGATCTGCCGGGAGGCCGGCTATACCGGCGCCGGCACCGTGGAGTACCTGGTCGGCAACGACGGGGTGATCAGCTTCCTCGAGGTCAACACCCGGCTGCAGGTCGAGCACCCGGTCTCGGAGGAGACCACTGGCCTGGACCTGGTCCGCGAGCAGTTCCGGATCGCCGACGGCGAGGCGCTGCGCTGGACCGAGGACCCGACCCCGCGCGGGCACGCCATCGAGTTCCGGATCAACGGCGAGGACCCCGGACGCAACTTCCTGCCGGCACCCGGCGTGGTGACCGACTACCGGGAGCCGGCCGGTCCGGGGGTCCGGGTGGACTCCGGCATCGAGGCGAACTCGGTGATCGGCGGCGCGTTCGACTCGCTGCTGGCCAAGCTGATCGTCTGGGGCGAGAGCCGGGACGAGGCGCTGGCCCGGGCCCGCCGCGCCCTGGACGAGTACGTGGTGGACGGCATGGCCACCGCGCTGCCGTTCCACCGCGCGGTGGTGCGCGACCCGTCTTTCGCGCCGGCCGACGGCGCGCCGTTCACGGTGTTCACCCGGTGGATCGAGACCGAGTTCGACAACCGGATCCCGGCGTTCACCGGTGCGGCCGAGGCTTCGGCGGAACCGGCCGAGCGGGACCGGGTGGTGGTCGAGGTGAACGGCAAGCGGCTGGAGGTGAGCCTGCCGGCCGGCTTCGGCGCCGCGTCCGGCGGATCGACCGGCGCGGTCAAGAAGGCGCCCAAGCGCTCGACGGCCAAGCGGGCGGGCGCCGCGGCGTCCGGCGATGCCCTGACCGCACCCATGCAGGGCACCATCGTCAAGGTGGCGGTCAGCGAGGGCGACACGGTGGCGGCCGGCGACCTGGTGGTGGTGCTGGAGGCCATGAAGATGGAGCAGCCGATCAACGCCCACAAGGCCGGCATCGTCACGGGGCTCTCGGCCGAGGCCGGCGCGGTGGTGGCCTCCGGCGCGGTGGTCTGCGAGATCAAGGACTAGAAACGGCTCCGGCGAGCCGGCCCCGTGGATTTCCAGGGGCGGCTCGCCGGAGGGAACGGGCGCCGGGGGTGGTCAGTCCCCGGCGCCCGTCGGCGTGTCAGGAGGCGCTTTCAGGAAGCGTCGAGCACGGCCTCGATCTCGAGGGTGATGGTGATCTTGTCGCCGACCACCACGCCGCCGCCGTCCATCGGCATGTCGATGTCGACGCCGAACTCCTTGCGGCTGATCTCGGTGGTGGCGGTGAAGCCGGCGCGGGTGCCGCCGAAGGCGTCCGGGCCGAAGCCGTTCAGCTCCAGCTTCAGCGGGATGTTCTTGGTGTTGCCCTTGACGGTCAGGTCGCCGCGGACCAGGAAGTCCTCACCGGCCGGCTCGATCGAGGTCGAGCTGAAGGTGATGGTCGGGTACTTCTCCACCTCGAAGAAATCGGCCGACTTGATGTGCGCGTCCCGCTGCGCCTGGTTGGTGTCGATCGAGGTGGCGTCGATCTCGGCGGTGACGGTCGAGGCGAGCGGGTCGATGCCGGTGACGATGCTGCCGGAGAACGAGCCGAACCGGCCCTTCACCTTGCTGACCATCATGTGCCGGACCGAGAACGAGACGTCGGAGTGGGCGGGGTCGATCGTCCAGGTGCCGGTCAGGTAGCCGGGGATCGTGGTGGCGGCGAGCGTCATGGGAAGCCTCCTAGGTTGTTTAGCGCTCAACTATTGTTCGTTCCAACCCGGCGTGAGCAGGCGGCATTCCCCAGGAATTATGAGCTGGGTCACATGCAGTGGAGACCCCGTCAGTCGCGGCGGCTGCGGACCAGCAGGGTCTGCATGCCGGCCCCGAGCAGGCCGGAGCGATCGGACAGGGTCGAGCGAGCCAGCCCGACCCCGGCCCCGAGCGCGCTGGTGGCCTGCATCAGCACCCAGTCCTCGGCGCTCCGGCGTACCAGGTGGATGTCCAGGTCGACGTTGGCGAACGACCAGGCGTCCCAGTCGAGCAGCGAGGAGATCCCGCTGGCTGAGTCGGCGATCAGCGCCAGCCGCTGCAGGGTGGACACCGGCTCGTCCGGCAGCAGCGGCACCCGGGGCCGCACCCAGACGCTGGCCGGGCCGGGCTGGCGGGCCCGGCCGGAGACCACCCGCCACTCCAGGTGGTCGGCGTAGGGAAAGCCGTCCATGCCGAAGTCGGGACACTCGGACGGGTCCGGCACCTGCGGCCCGGCCGGCGCCGGTACGCCGGGCAGCCGGCCGGCCTGCTCGGCCATCAGCCAGATCCGGGCCTGCAGGCAGGGCCGGCCGTCGGCCGCCAGTTCCGCGGAGACCAGCACGGCGGTGCGGGCCAGCCGCAGCACCCGCGCCGACACCGCGAGCGGAGCCACCGGGACGGGGGCGAGGAACTCGGCCGCGATCCGGACCGCCACCAGGTCGGTGCGGCCGGCGGCGGCCCCGGCCAGCTGCTCGGCCAGCCGGATCAGCAGCGCGCTGGGCGGGCCGCCGTGCTGCAGGTCCGGCGACCAGGGACCGCCGCAGGCGGCGGCGCTGTGCACCGTGCCGGTGAGCTCGGCAGCTGCCGCGTCCCCGCCGACTTCGGTGTGCAGGCCGGCGAAGAAGGCGGTGTCCACCCAGGCAACGATAGTGGGCCGGGTAGCGGCAGACTGGACCGGTGATGGCGCCTGACGAGCAGCCTGTCGATCACCCCGGGGTGCTGCGGTGGCTGGGGTACGCGCTGGGCGGCCGGCTGCCGGAGCGCTACTCCGACTGGGTGTTCGCCGACCTGACCGGGCCGGACTGGCGGCTGCGCGAGGCGGGCCGGATCATGCTGTTCGCCGTCGTCCCGATCACCGTGCTGCTGCTGCTGCCGGGCCGGCTGGAGATCCGCATCTACGCGGCACTCTTCGTGGTGGTGGGGCCGCTGTTCGTGGGGCTGGCCTACGGCGAGGAGCTGCGCGACCGGCGGCTGCGCCAGCACGGCATGCTGCCGCCGCAGGGGCCGGACCCGGACTGACTCGGGTTGTCAGTCCTCCGGGTCGGGCTGGCGGCGGGCGGCGATCCGGTTGATCATCTCGATGCGCTTGGAGGCCAGCGCGACCATCTCGGTGGTCCGCACCCCGACGTGCTCGGCGTCGGTGCCTTCGGAGAACACCATCGCCCAGCCGTTCTCGCCCTCCAGCGCCGGCACCCGCTCCACCAGCTCGGTGCGCGCGACGTGGTGCACGCCGTCGAAGGCGTAGTCCTCGGTCACCACCGCCACCACCACGTGGTCGTCGGGCAGCAGCGCCACGTGCGCCACGATCGCGTCGGAGTTCTCGGCGAACACCGACGCCGCCCGGATCGTCCGGCGCGACCGCTCGACCTGCTCCGGTGAGATGTCCATCGTCGTCTTCCTGTCTGTCCTGGGGTGAGTCGGAGGCGTCAGGCAGCGTCAATCGAGGTCGTCGTGGTGCATCAGCTGCCGGGCGGCCTCGGTGACCGAACCCGAGATCGACGGGTAGATGGTGAAGGTGGCGGCCAGCGCGTTGACGGTCAGCCCAAGCTGGACCGCGATGGCGATCGAGTGGATCAGCTCCGAGGCCTGCGCCGCCACCACCGCACCGCCGATCACCACGCCGGACGCCGGCCGGCAGTAGATCTTGACGAACCCGTCGGTGGCGCCCTGCATCTTGGCCCGGGCGTTGCCGGACAGCGGCAGCGTGATGGTGCGGGCCGGCACCGCCCCGGAGGTGACCGCCGCGTGGCCGATGCCGACGGTGGCGATCTCGGGGTGGGTGAAGACGTTGGCGGCCACGGTCTTCAGGCGCAACGGCTGCACCGCCTCGCCCAGGGCGTGCCACATCGCCACCCGGCCCTGCATGGCGGCCACCGAGGCCAGCAGCAGCACCCCGGTGCAGTCGCCGGCGGCGTAGATGCCGGGCACCTGGGTGCGCGAGACCCGGTCC
>NZ_DATINC010000087.1:0-40827 GCF_035474675.1 Jatrophihabitans sp.
CGAGGACCTGGATCGGTCGATCCGGATGGTGCTGCTCACCGCGCCCGGGGAGCGGTTGATGCGTCCGGACTTCGGCTGCCGGATCTGGGACCTATTGTTCGAACCGGTCACCGGCAACCTGCTCGGCCTGATCGCCGAAGCCGTCCGGGATTCCCTCGCCCGCTGGGAACCGCGGATCGTCGTCGACGACGTGCAACCGGTCATCGACGCCGACGACGCTGCGCTGATCCGGATCACCATCAGCTACCGGGTCCGGGTGACCAACGACCGGCGCAATCTGGTGTACCCGTTCTACGTCATCCCGCACGAGCCGGAAGTCTGAGCCATGCCGCTGCCCGCCCCCAACCTGGACGACCGCACCTTCCAGGACATCGTCGACGAAGCCAAGCGGCTCATTCCCCGGTTCTGCCCGGAGTGGACCAACCACAACCTGTCCGACCCGGGCGTGGCGCTGATCGAGCTGTTCGCGTGGATGAGCGAGATGGTGCTGTTCCGGCTCAACCAGGTGCCCGAGCGGCTCTACGTGCACTTCCTGAACCTGGTCGGCATCGAGCCGTTCCCGCCGTCGGTGGCCCATGCCGACCTGACCTTCTGGCTGTCGGCGCCGCTGGACCAGCCGGTCGCGGTGCCACAGGGCACCCAGGTGACCACCGCGCTGAGCACCACCGCGGCCAACGCCGCCCGCGAGCCGGTCATCTTCACCACCAGCTCCGAGCTGGTGATCAGCCCGCCGGTGTTGCGGGCCGCACTGACCAGCACCGCGGCCGACGACCGGGTCACCGATGTCTGGGACGACCTGCGCTACCCCAACGTCACCGCCACCTGCTTCGCCTCCACCCCGCTCGCGGTCGGCGACGCGTTCTACCTCGGCTTCGCGCATAGCCTGGCGGGCCTGGCGATTCGGTTGACGGTGGCCGCCGATGCCGAGGGGATCGGGGTGGATCCGGAGAACCCGCCGCTGGTCTGGGAGGTGTGGAGCGGCGAGTCCTGGATCGCGGCACTGAAGCACTCCGACACCACCGGCGGCCTGAACCGGGCCGGCGAGATCGTGCTGCTGATCCCGATGCGGCACCAGCTGCTGACGATGGCCGGCAACGCCGCGTTCTGGTTGCGGGCCCGGCTGATCGCGCCGCGGCCGGGCCAGCCGTCCTACCAGGCCTCGCCGCGGATCGGCTCGCTGACGGTAGCCGCGATCGGCGGCACGGTCGGGGCGGAGCACGCCCAGCACGCGCCCGGCGAGGTGATCGGGCGCAGCGACGGCACGCCGGCCCAGTCCTTCGCGGTGAGCCGGGCGCCGGTGCTGCCCCGCTCCGACGGCGAGCACGTGGTGGTGATCGACCGGGGAGTGGCCACCGCCTGGCAGGAGGTCGAGGACTTCACCCGGTCCGGCCCGGACGACCCGCACTACCTGTGGGAGAGCGGCGGCGGGGTGATCCGGTTCGGCCCGCGGGTGCGCTACGCCAACGGGGTGGTCCGCCAGCACGGCTCGATTCCCCGTGACGGCAGCGAGATCACCGTCACCGGGTACCGGCACGGCGGCGGCGCCAGTGGCAACGTCGGGGCGCGCACCCTCACCGTGCTGCGCTCGACGGTGCCCTACGTCTCCAGCGTCTCCAACCGGCACCCGGCCACCGGCGGGGTGGACCCGGAGACCGTGGCCGAGGCGAAGGTGCGCGGCCCGCTGACGTTGCGCACCGGCCAGCGCGCCGTCACCGCCGGTGACTTCGAGCGGCTGACCAAGGAGGCCTCCATCGAGGTGGCCCGGGCCCGCTGCCTGCCGGCCGCCACCGGCAGCGGCCCGGTGCGGATGCTGGTGGTTCCGCAGGTGCGTACCGACCCGCGCCAGCACGCGCTGGACGACTTCGCGATCTCGGTGCCGCTGCTGCGCCAGATCACCGAGCACCTCGACGAGCACCGGCTGGTCGGCACCGCCGTCGAGATCGGCACTCCGTACTACCAGGGCGTCAGCGTCGTCGCCCTGGTGCACACCCCGCCGGGCCGGCCGGCGCCGCTGGTGCGGCAGCGGGCGGTCGACGTGCTGACCCGCTACATCAACCCGCTCACCGGCGGCGCCGAGGGCATCGGCTGGATGTTCGACACCGACCTCAACAGTTCGGTGGTCGCCCAGCTGCTGGAGTCGGTGGAAGGCGTCGAGCGGGTCGAGGAACTGCTGCTGTTCGAGTACGACCTGCGCAGCGGGCGGCGGCTGGGCAGCGGCCGGGACACCATCCGGCTCAAGCCGCACTCGCTGTTCCTGTCGGCCAAGCACCAGGTGGTCGTGCGTTGAGTGATTTTCGATGAGCGTCGAACCGATCGGCGGGACGGCGGCGGGACTGACCGGCAGCGGCGCGGTGGCCCGGGCCGGCCGGCCGCTGCCGGACTCCGTACGTACCCGGCGCCGCCCGGCCCGGCATCCGAACTGGCTGGTCAACCAGATGCCGATCGGCATGCTGGACAGCGACGAGGGCTTCTTCGTCCGGTTCCTGTCGCTGTTCCAGGAGCTGGGCACCACGCTGGTGGAGGGCGCCGACAACATCGAGAACGTGGTGGACCCGACCGTCGCCCCGGACGCCATGGTGCGCTGGATGGGTTCGTGGATCGGCGTCGACTCGGTCGACCCTTCGCTGCCCCGGGAGCTGCAGCGGATGATCGTGCGCAGCTCGGCTCGCACCATGAGCTGGCGCGGCACCCGGGCCGGCCTGGAGCAGTTCCTGGAGATGACCAGCGGCGGTCCAGCCGAGGTGGTCGACGGTGGCGGCATCTGGCGGGAGGGCGAGGCACCGGCCGACACCGCGCACGTGACCATGCGGGTGGCCTCCACCGGCTGGCTGGAGGAGGGCGACTTCGTCGCCCTGGTGCGCGACGAGGTGCCGGCACACGTCCGCGCGGAGCTCTGGATCGGCGACCGGCGGGTATGGTCATCGGCTGTGGAGGCCGGCACATGACCGTCGCCCGGGGCACCGATGCCGAGGCGGGACAGCCGGCCGACCAGATGCCGCTGGCCGACCAGGTGCCGCCGGCCGGCGCGCTGCCGCCTGCTGACCAGGTGCCGTGGACGGCGTCCTGGGAGTCCACCCCGCCGCCCGGCCTGACCGACGCCGAGCTCGCGACCGAACAGCAGCTGATCGCCCGTCGCTACCCGGCAGGACCCTCCGATGCCACCCAGGTACTGCCGGCGATCCCGGCCGCCTCGGTGCCTCCGGAGCCGCCGGTTTCGTCCGCGGCACCGGCCCGGGTCCCGAACGCCCCGCAGCACCCGGTGGCCATCACCTGCCCGGACTGCGGAGCGTCCGCGATGGTGGAGCTGACCCGGCGGGACGCGCTGGACTTCTGCCAGCGGTGCGACTTTCCGCTGTTCTGGGCACGGGATCAGGTGGTCATCGGCGATCCCGTCGACAGCAACGACGACGCGCTGCGCCGGCTGCCCGGCACGCTCGGCCGGGTGGTGATCGCCTCGCTGCCGTGCCCGCACTGCAACGAGCCGAACCTGCCGACCGCCAGCCTGTGCGTCCGGTGCGGGCTGAGCATGCAGGCCAGCGCGCCGCCGCCACCGCCCCGGCCGGTTCCGGTGCTGCTGCCCGAGCCGCCGATGGAACCGCTGGAGGACGAGCCGCACCACTGGTGGATCTGGCTGCTGGTGCTGCTCACCCTGCTGCTGGTGGCCGGCATCGTGCTGCTGGCCGCCCAGCCGTGGAACTGACAGCACTAACAGCATCGACGGCACTGGTTCCATAAACCGGTGGACTACCTGACCCTGGCCGGCGAGGTGCACGCCGAGCTGGAGGTGAAGCGGTCGAGGTTTCTGGCCACGGTGCGGCGGGTCGCCGACGAACCCGCCGCGCTGGAGCTGGTGGCCGAACACCGCCGGCTGCACCACGGAGCGCGCCACTCCTGCTCGGCGTTCGTGCTCGGCCCGGGCCAGGCGCTGGTCCGGGCAAGTGACGACGGCGAACCGTCCGGGACCGCCGGCGTGCCGATGCTGAACGTGCTGACCGGCATGGGCCTTTCCGACGTCGCGGCGGTGGTGACCCGGTACTTCGGTGGCACGCTGCTCGGAGCCGGCGGCCTGGCCCGGGCCTATTCGGGAGCGGTGTCGAAGGCGCTGGAAGACGCGGCCCTGGTCCGGCGCCGGCTGCAGGAACTGTTCCGGCTGTCGGTCGACCCCGGACAGGCCGGCCAGCTGGAATCCGCCCTGCGCGGCAGGGGAATTACCGTGGCCGAGGTGCGGTACGCCGCCACCGAGGTGCTGCTGACGGTGGCGGTGCAGCCGGACGCGGCGGGCTCGGTGCGGCAGCTGGTCGGCTCGCTCACCTCGGGCGGCACGGTGCTCGAACCGGCTGGCCAGGCCTGGGTGGACCAGCCGCTCTAGAAGTCACCGCCGGTGGGCAAATGGAGCGACTTTCGACCCGAACAAGACCTTTCGCCGTTGGCCGGTACCGCGCGGCACGGCTCGTTAAGATCCGCCGCATGACCAACGTCGTCTACTGGCCGGACGTCAGCCACTACCAGGTGAAGGTGAACGACCAGTTCGCCCGCCCGTTCCTGATGTTCAAGGTCTCGGAGGGTACGACCTATGTCGACCCGAATGCCGCCGCCAACGGTGCCTGGTGCCGTGCCAACGTCGGCCGTGGCAAGAAGCTCGTCGGTTACGGCGGCTATCACGTCTGGGCGCCCGGCAACGAGCAGGCCCAGGCCAACCTGTTCTTCGCGAACGCCCCGGTCAACCCGTACCTGGTCGCGATGATCGACGTCGAGTCCTGGGGCGGCAAGAACAAGGGCGACAACTCCAAGAGCATCACCGCGCTCGCCAACCTGTTCGCGGCCAAGCTCGGGCAGCGCCGGGTCAAGGTGTACGGAAATTCCGGCGACCTGGCCAGCCTGTACCCCACCCGGCCGTCCTGGCTCGGCGTCATCAAGGCCCGCTACTCCAGCGCCGCGCCGCCCGAGCCGTGGGTGGGCTGGCAGTACACCGACGGCTCGACCCAGTGGCCGGTGCTGTCCGGCTGGCCGCGCTCGTCCGCGCCGTTCGGAAACTGCGACCACAACGCCTACTACGGCACCGTGCAGCAGTTCGCGGCCGAGTACGGCCTGCCGGCGCCGGCCTAGCCGCTGAGGGTTCACCCGGCAGCGCCGGACAACCGGGTCAGTCGAGCAACCGGGTCAGTCGAGCAGCTGGGCGGCGTGCCGCAGGTCGGCGACCAGCCCGGCGTACATCTCCTCGCGGGCGTCACCGGCCCGCAGGATCGCCGACGGGTGGACGGTCACCACTACCAGCGGGTCCACCTCAGCGGGCTCCGGCAGGTGCAGCACCTCGCCGCGGTGCTGGCCCAGCCGGAACGACGGGCCGAACAGCGACTGGCTGGCCGTCGCGCCCAGCGCCACCAGCACCGCCGGCCGGACGGCCCGGAGCTCGGCGGCAAGCCACGGCCGGCAGGCCACCACGTGGCTGCGCTTGGGTGTCTGATGGATGCGCCGGCTGCCCCGCCGGGTGAACGCGAAGTGCTTGACGGCATTGGTGAGGTAGCTGCGGGCCGGGTCGACCCCGGCCTCGGCCAGCGCCCGGTCGAGCAGCTTGCCGGCCGGGCCCACGAACGGTTCGCCGCGCTGGTCCTCCACATCGCCCGGCTGCTCGCCGACCAGCATCATCGGCGCAGCCGCCGGGCCGCGGCCGAAGACCACCTGGGTGGCGTCGGCGTACAGCTCGCACCCGCGGCAGCCGGCGGCCGCCTCGGCCAGCGCGGGCAGCCGGTCGGTGTCGGGCAGGTACGGCTCGGCGGTACTGGTGACGACCATCTGCGTCCCTTCGCAGAACGCGGTCCGCGCGGGCTGGGCGGCCTGGACAACTCAGTCCGAGATCCTACCGAGCAGCCAACCCGCCCGGACGAGCATGCTGGAGGCATGACCGACACGACTACCGAGTTCACCCGCTCCGGCCCGCACTTCACCGACCGCATCACCGCCCGATCGAGCGCCACCGACGGCCCGGACGGCAACGGCGAGTGGCCGGTGGTGCCGGGCCGGTACCGGCTGGTGGCCAGCCGGGCCTGTCCGTGGGCCAGCCGCGCCATCATCGTGCGCCGGCTGCTGGGCCTGGAGGACGCCCTCTCGCTGGCGATCGCCGACCCGATCCAGGACGAGCGCAGCTGGCGGTTCACCCTCGATGAGGACGGCCGCGATCCGGTGCTCGGCATCCGGTTCCTGCACGAGGCCTACGACGCCCGGGAGCGCGACTACCCGAACGGGGTCAGCGTGCCGGCCATCGTGGACATACCCAGTGGCCAGTTGGTGACCAACGACTACCCGCAGCTGACCCTGGACCTCGAGACCGAGTGGACGGCCCACCATCGGCCGGGTGCGCCAGACCTGTACCCGGAGCCGCTGCGCGCCGAGATCGACGAGGTCAACGCCGCGGTGTTCGCCGACGTCAACAACGGCGTCTACCGGGCCGGCTTCGCGCACAGCCAGCAGCGCTACGACGAGGCCTACCAGAAGCTGTTCGACCGGCTGGACCAGCTCTCGGACCGGCTGGCCGGCCAGCGCTACCTGGTCGGCGAGTCGATCACCGAGGCCGACGTCCGGCTGTTCGTCACCCTGGTGCGCTTCGACGCCGTCTACCACGGCCACTTCAAGTGCAACCGGCACAAGCTCACCGAACTGCCGGTGCTGTGGGCCTACAGCCGCGACCTGTTCCAGACGCCGGGCTTCGGCGACACCGTCAACTTCGACCACATCAAGCGGCACTACCACTGCGTGCAGCACGAGATCAATCCGAGCCGGATCGTGCCGCTGGGGCCGGACCTGTCGGGCTGGCTCACCCCGCACGGCCGGGAACGGCTGGGCGGCCGGCCGTTCGGGGACGGCACCCCGCCGGAGCCGGCGGAACCGGAGTGGGCAGGACAGCTGTAGCCAGCTCCCGGACCTCCCGGCCGGATACCCCCGGTAGGCACGGTACCGAAAGTGGGCAATGATGGGATGGGGCCGCCGTTGGTCCGGATCAGCGACGGCTCAAGGCTTCGGAGGTTGGACAGACAGCTTCCGGAGCCGCCCCACCGCCGGCCATGCCGGATCGGTGGGGTCGGCGCTCGAATTCCGGTCTTACCTGACGGAGCTAGGCTTGAGAAACTGCTGATCCGGGTTTGCAGTCCTCTAACGCACGGCGTGAGAACGCGCGCGGGGGGGGAGGATGTCGTGACGACGGAGCTATCCGAATTCCTGGCCGACCTGGGCAGCCGCCGTCAGCGACTGCTGCAACTGGTCCGCCCGGACGAGCCCGCAGCCCTGATCGAGGAGCTGACCGAGCTCGGTGAGCAACTGATGATCGCCGAGGAGGAGCTGCGCGTCCAGCAGGAGGAACTGGCTGCGGCCGACGCCCGGATGCGTGCCTTGATGCAGGAGCGGGAGGAGTTGTGCGGCGACGCCGCGCAGCCGTACCTGCTGACCGACCGGCGCGGCGTGGTGCTGCGAGCCAATCCCGCCGCCTACCGGCTGATCCGGCAGCCCGCCATCCGGACCACTCCGCGGCCTGTCGCGACCTGGTTCGAGGTGGCCGACCGGCCGGCCATCCGCACCATGATCAGCCGGCTCGCCTCGGGTCAGGATGGTCAGGCTGAGGGGCGGGCGGTGCTGGTACGGGCTGACCGCAGCACGCTCGCCGTGCACGTCACGGTGACCGCCACGACCGGTGCCGACCCAACCCAGCTGGAGCTGCTCTGGCGGCTGGAGGCCGAGCCGACGGACGGCGAGCCGCCCGATCAGCACCGTGCGGAAGCCGACCCGCCGGTGGCCCTGCGGCTGGTGCCCGAGCCGGCGGAGGCCGCCGTCGGGGAGCGTGCCGCCCCGGTGCGGTATGAGCTGGCCGACGACCTGGTCATGCTGGCGGTGGAACTGGCCGGCTGTGAGACCGAGGAGCACCTGCTGTCGGTCGCGGTCGAGGAGGCCCGGCGGCTCGTCCCGCACGCCGAGCACGCCGCGCTGCTGTTACCGCGCCGCCGCGGTCAGTTCGACCGGGTGGAATCGGCCGGTGGGCCGGGGGTGGTCTACCTGCGGCAGGAGATCGACCTGCGGGAAGGGCCCACCTTCGCCGCGCTGGCCGGGCCCTCTCCGGTGCTGGTCGCCGACACCCGGTCCGAGACCCGCTGGAAGGCCTTCGCCGCGGCGACGGCCGGCGCGGGTGCCCGCAGCGTCCTGTCGGTGTCGGTGTCGGTGTCGGTGCCGGCTGGCGACCGGGTGCTGGGCGCGCTGAGCGTCTACGCCTGCCGGCCGAACGCCTTCGACACCGGATCGGCCGCGGCCGCGTCGATGCTGGCGATCCAGCTCGGGCTGAGTCTCGACCACCTTCGCACGGTGCACAACCTGCGGGCCGGTCTCGCCAGCCGCGCGGAGATCGGCGAGGCGATGGGAGTGCTCATGGAACGCCACCGGGTCACCCGCGAGATGGCCTTCCAGATGCTGGTGCGCGCCTCGCAGCACAACAACGTCAAGCTGCACGAGATCGCCAGGAACGTCTCCGAGACCGGTGAGAACCCCCGCATGCGCGACCAGCGATGACCGGACCGGCGCCGGCCGCCGGCACCAACGACACCCTCGTGGTGGTCGGTGCCTCGGCCGGCGGGGTCGATGCGCTGCGCTCCTTCCTGGGCGGCCTGCCCGCCGGCCTGCCGGCGACCGTGCTGGTGGTGCTGCACATCCCGATGGGGACCGGCAGCATGCTGCCCGACATCCTGCAGCGCGCCGGAGCCCTCCCCGCGGCGTTCTGTTCGCCGGGCGAACGGCTGCGCGCCGGCCGGGTGCTGGTGGCGCCGCCGAACCACCACCTGGTGGTGCGGGACAACCGCGCGCACCTCACCCACGGGCCTCGCGAGAACGGTCACCGGCCGGCCGTCGACGTGCTGTTCCGCAGCGCTGCCCGGGCGGCCGGCAGCCGGGTGATCGCGGTGGTGCTGTCCGGCATGCTGGGCGACGGCACCGCGGGGGCGGTCGCCGTCCGACAGCGTGGTGGGCTGGTCGTGGTCCAGGATCCGGCGGACGCCAGCTTCGCGAGCATGCCGCAGTCGGTGCTCGACCAGCTCACCCCGGACGCGATCGCGCCGGCGGCCGAGTTGGGCAAGCTGGTCGCGGACCTGGTGGAAAACCTGGACGCCGGCGCCGGGCCGCCCGGGCCGGTGCGGTTACTGGAGTACGAGGTGGACATCGCCGAGCTGGACGAGCAGGCGATCAATGCCGACGCCCGGCCCGGCCGTCCGGCCGGCTTCGGCTGCCCGGACTGCGCCGGCTCGCTGTTCGAGATCGAGGAGGCCGGCATGGTGCGCTACCGCTGCCGGGTCGGCCACGCCTGGTCCCCGCACGGCCTGCTGGTGGAGCAGAGCCAGGCCCTGGAGACCGCCCTGTGGACCGCGTTGCGGGCACTGGAGGAGCGCGCCGCGCTGAGCCGCGAGCTGGCCGCCCAGGCGGCTGACCGTGGCAGCACGCTCAGCCGCCAGCGGTTCCTGGAACAGGCTGACGAGGCGACCACCTCGGCAAGCCTGGTCCGGCACCTGCTCGAGGTGCCGCCGCCGGCCGGCGCGGACAGCGCTATAGGCTCAGCGGCCGAAAGCTGAGCAGCGCCAACCTGCGGTCGAGTCGCCACGAGGGAGGCGAGCCATGTCGGAGACGGAGAACCCGGCGCCGGACAGCGAGGAATGGGACGGCGACGACGATCCCGACGGCCCGGAGCCCGCGGAGCTGGCCGAGGATCCGCAGTTCGAACGGTTGTTGCAGTTCCTCAAGGAGAGCCGGTCGTTCGACTTCACCGGCTACAAGCGCCCCAGCCTGATGCGCCGGGTGCGCTACCGGATGCGGGAGCTGGGCGTCCAGACGTTCGAGGACTACCAGGACATGCTGCAGCTCGACCCGGACGAGTTCACCGCGCTGTTCAACACCATCCTGATCAACGTCACCAGCTTCTTCCGGGACTCTGAAGCCTGGCAGACGCTGCGCGAGGACCTGCTGCCGGCAATCCTGCAGGCGTCCGGCAGCGCGCCGATTCGGGTGTGGAGCGCGGGCTGCTCGGCCGGTCAGGAGGCGTACTCGGCCGCGATGCTGCTGCACGACCTGATGGGTGGCGACTTCCGCGAGCGGGTGAAGATCTACGCCACCGACGTGGACGAGGAAGCGCTGAACCAGGCCCGGCAGGCTTCCTACACCGAGCGGGAGATCCGCGGCCTGCCCGAGTCCTACCGGGAACGCTACTTCGATCTGAACAGCGGCCGGTACGTCTTCACCCCGGACCTGCGGCGCAGCGTGATCTTCGGCCGCAACGACCTGACCCGGGACGCCCCGATCTCGCGGATCGACGTGCTGCTGTGCCGCAACACGCTGATGTACTTCAACGCCGAGACCCAGTCCCGGATCGTCAACCGACTGGCGTTCGCGTTGCGGCCCAACGGCGTGCTGTTCCTGGGCAAGGCCGAGATGCTGCTCAACCACGCGTCGATCTTCGACCCGGTCGACCTCAAGCGCCGGTTCTTCCGCCGGGCCCGTTCCGACGTGGCCGAAGGAGCCGGCTTCGGCAGCGCCGGCCATGCCCCGATACGGGCGGTGCTTGCCGACAACGCGGCCCAGCTGCGCAACCAGATCATCCTGACCAACCCGGTGGCCCAGATCGCGGTGGGCGCGGACGGCCGGCTGGCCATGATCAACCACCGGGCCAACGGCATGCTGGGCCTGTCCGACCGGGATCTCGGACGCCCGTTCCAGGATCTGGAGGTGTCCTACCGGCCGCTGGAGCTGCGTACCCACCTGGCGGCGGTCGCCGAGAGCCGCGTTCCGGTCTGGTTGCGGGAGGTGGAATGGTGGCGCGGCGGCGGCCTGGACCCGGTGTTCGTCGATGTGCACATCGTGCCGCTCACCGACCACACCGGTGACGTGCTCGGCGCCTCGATCAGCTTCACCGACGTGACCAGGGCCCGGCACCTGCGGGTGGAGGTGGAGGCCGCGAACCGGCAGCTGGAGACCGCCTATGAGGAGTTGCAGTCCACCAACGAGGAGCTCGAGACCACCAACGAGGAACTGCAGAGCACCGTCGAGGAGTTGGAGACCACGAACGAGGAACTTCAGTCCACCAACGAAGAGCTCGAGACCATGAACGAGGAGCTGCAGTCGGCCAACGACGAGCTCCAGATCACCAACGAGGAGCTGCGCGACCGGACCCTGGAGATCAGCGCGCTGAACCGCTTCCTGCAGTCGATCCTCGGCAGCCTGGAGGCGGCGGTGATCGTGCTGGACCGGGATCTGGTGGTGCAGGTCTGGACCCGGCAGGCACACGACCTGTGGGGACTGCGCGCCGACGAGACGGTCGGCCACCACCTGCTCAACCTGGACAGCGGCCTGCCCACCACCGCGCTGCACCCGTGGCTCCGCTCGGTCATCACCGGACAGGTACCGGCCGTGGTGGGCCAGCGGGTGCAGGCCGTGAACCGGCGCGGCCGCACCATCGACCTGCGCATCACGGTCAGCGCGTTGCAGGGGGACGAGGACGCCCCGGCCGGCGCGCTGGTCCTGATGGAGGACGTCTCGGACGTCGACAGCTGAGCCGGCGCTACTACTCCGGCGGTTCCTCGGGCTCGCCGGGCAGCGGTGCCGCCCACCGCTGGGCGTGCTCGCGCAACGTGGCCGCCCGGCCGGCCACCTCCTCGGCGTTGCCGTTCCCGCCGCCGGTCGTGTCGCGGAGGTAGCGCAGCATTGCGGCCTGCTCCTCCAGCGCCGCCACCGCACCCCACAGCTTCGCCTCGGCGGTCTCGGCCTGCGCGGCGGACAGCGTCTGCGGGCTGTACTGGTGGCCGACGTGGCAGCGGAAGTAGCTGATCTGCGGCAGGTCCACCTGGGCCAGCGAGCCGCCGCACTCGGGACACACCATCCGGGTCAGCCTGCTCTCGCCCTCGGCCAGGTAGCCGGGGTCGCTGTCTGCCATTCCCATGTCTGCCTCCGCATCGTGGATGTGCATCGGGGCTGTGCCGGTGGCGCCGGTCACCCGCGCGAGCTGGTCGAGCACGCCCTGCGCGAGGTCCTTGGCCGGTGCCGCGATCGCACCCGCCGCCGCCGCCAGTGCCGCGGCCGGCATGCCCGCGAAGGCCGCCTCCGCCGGATCCTGCACCAGTACCCGGCCGCCGGCCCGGGCGACCAGCGCGGCACCCACCGCGCCGTCGTCGAGCACTCCGGACAGCACCACTGACACCGTCCGCCCGGCCGCCCAGCGCACCGTGCTGGCAAACAGCACGTCGATCGCCGGGCGGTACCGGTTCACCCGTGGGCCGTTGCGCAGCTGGATCCAGCCGTAGCCGGTCAACAGGTGCCGCCTCGGCGGCGCGACATAGATGCGGCCACGCCGGATCGGATCGCCGTCTTCGGCCATGCCGGCCGGCAGCGGGCCGGACCGGCTCAGGATGCTGGCCAGCTGGCCGGACGCGTGGTCGCCCCGGTGCACCACGATCAGTACCGCGGCCGGCAGCTCGGCCGGCAGGCCGGCGACCAGGTCGAGCAGTGGCGGAAGGCTGCCGGCCGAGCCGCCGATCACGACCAGTGCCTGAGGGGTCTCGTCTCCCGTGCCTGGAGGCGGGGGAACCGTGTCACGCCGGTTGAACCGGGTCATCGTGCCTCCCACGGCAAGGACCGGTAGCGCTAGGCGTCGAACGCTGCCTCCACCGTAGTACCCGGCTGGTGCCGGCCACGGAGCGGGCGTCACGGTGTGACGCCGGAAGTCACGCCGTAGGGGTGTCAGGCAATTTCCAGCAGAGGAGCAGCACCCATGACCACCGACGTCGCCATCAGCCAGACCACCCGCACCGCGCGCGAGCTGGCCGGCCAGCTCATCGACTTCCTGGAGACCGGCACCGCCACCGACGGGCTGTTCGCGCCGGACCTGTTCACCGACTTCACCATGCCCACCTGGCGGTTGCAGGCCGACACCGCGGAGGGATCGGTCGACCTGCGCCGGGCCGGCCACCCGATGGTCGGCCGGGTGCCGCGGTCGCGGTTGGACCTCACCGAGCGCGGTTTCGTGCTCGAGGTCGAGGAGAACTGGCAGGCGAACGGGGACACCTGGTACTGCCGCGAGCTGTTCCGCGCCGACGTGGTGGACGGCTCGATCGCCGAGCTCGCGGTGTACTGCACCGGCGACTGGAGCAGCGCCCGGGTGGCCGAGCACCGTGCCGCGGTGACGCTGATCCGTCCCTGAACAGCCTTGTCCGTTCGCAGTTCGTCCGGGCTGAATCGGTGACCCGGCGGCGGGAGGCGCCCTACCCTGTCGGGCATGGGCGGCCCTGCTGAGCGAGGAGAGCTGGTCCGGGCGTTCGAGGCCGGCCGGGCGACGGGGGACGTCGAGGCGATGGCGGCGGCAGCGCTGGGGCTGGCCGGCCAGCACCACTTCGGCACCCAGGCCGGCCGGACGCCTGCCTACCTGCACGAGGCGTACCGGCTGGCGTCCGGTTCGTTGCGGGTGCGGCTGGCGGCAGCGCTGGCCCGTACCTGGGTCTACGGCTCGGAGCCGGCCCGCGCGGTGCCGTTCGCGGCCGAAGCGGTGGCGGCTGCGGAGTCCGTCGCCGATCCGGCGCTGCTGGCCGAGGCGCTGGACGCCGACCTGCTGGTGCACTGGGGTCCGGACGATCTCGCCGACCGGTTGCGGATCACCGCGCGGTTGGAGGACACCGTCGCGCACCTGCCGGAGGTCGAGGCGCGGTTGTCGGCGCACCTGTGGCGGTTGACGACGGCGCTGGAAAGCCTGGATCCGGTGGTGCTGCAACGGCAACTGCGGGCGCTGGACGAGCTGGCCGAGGAGTCGGGCTCAGCGCGGGTGCGGCTGTTCGCGGTGTCGCGGCAGGCGACCTCGGCGTTGATCGCCGGTGACCTGGATGCAGCCCGGGCACTGATTCTCCAGACCGAGCGGGTCGGCGCGGTGGCCGGCGAGGCGGACACCGAGGCGCTGCTGCACGAGCTGGGGGCGCACGTCGCCCTGCAGTGTGCTGATCTTGCCGGACTGGCGGAGCAAGCGGCGGCGTTCGAAGAGTTCGGTGTCTCGCAGGGCGTCGCTTCGATCGCGGCCGAAGCTGCTCGGTTGTGGCTCGCCGCCGGATCTGCCGACCGGGCCCGGGCGCTGCTAGACCGGCTGGGACCGTTGGGCGCGGTGCCGCGAGACGTCGACTGGCTGCTCACGGTGTGCGTGCTGACCGAGGTGGCTTGCGGTGTGGGTGCTCTACCGGTTGCCGCGGAGGCGGTCGAGCTGCTGGCGCCGTATGCCGGGCGGGGTGTGGTCAACGCCGGCGGGGTCGCCTTCATCGGCGTGGTGGATGACTACCTGCGGATGGCGTGCGCTGCCTTGGGTCTGGCAGAGGAATCGGCTCGGTGGGCAGCCGGTGCGGCGGCGGGCTACCAGCGGATGGGGGCGTCCTGGTGGCTGCGCCGGTTGGCTGGTGTTGTTCCGGTATTGGCTGGACGTTCCGAGGTGCTGCAGTTCAGCCCTGGTGCGGGCGTGTGGACCGTCGGCAATCCGGAGCGGCCGGTCACGCTGCCGGAACGGAAGGGATTCCGGTACCTGGCGCTGCTGCTGGAACGTCCGGGTGTCGAGGTGCCGGCGCTGGAGCTGGTGGCGGCGGTTTCCGGCCACTCCGGCGCGGTGGTCGCCGAGGGCGGGGTCGGTGAGCTGGTCGACCGGCAGGCGCTGCAGGCCTACCGGCGCCGGATCGCCGAGCTGGACGAGGAGCTGGCGGAGGCCCGGTCCTGGTCGGACGATGCGCGGGCGGCCGCTTTGGCCGCCGAGCGGGGGATGCTGCTCGACGAGGTGTTCGCTGCTACCGGGCTGGGCGGCCGGCGCCGGACGGCCGGGTCGGCCTCCGAACGGGCCCGGGTGGCGGTGCAGAAGGCGATTGCCTCGGCTGTTGCGGCTATATCGGCTGCTGATCCAGCAGTCGGCCGCCTGCTGCGCGACACCATCCGGACTGGTACGGGTTGCTGCTACGAACCTGATCCGTCCCGCCCGGTGCGTTGGCTGCTTGAGGGTCAATCTCGCGCGCAGAGCCCGGGCTAGCTGCCTTCTCGGTCGGATGTGCCTGGCGGGCCGTAGCTCGACGTGTTGCACTCGTGCTGGATACGATCAACGCTATGGCGATTACGGTGACCACAAGCGTTTACGTCGGAGGGCAACCCCAATCTACTGAGACGTACGAGAGCGGGATAGAAGCCGTTACCTCAAACGGAGAGTTGCATATCAGGCGTCATGGTGGCGATGTAATTGGTGTCTATGCTCCAGGGGCGTGGATCTCAGCTCATGAGGACGGTTCCAAAAAGGCCAAGTACGCCTGAGCGTTGCCTTGGCCGGATTGGTTGTCACAAGAATCGGCCTGCGCAACTAGAACTACCTATGACCAGCAGTTTTGTCAGACCTCCCCTCTAGTGTCTGATGTATGGAAGTGCTGGCTGAGAGTCGTCCCACCCCATCTTTGATTGGACTTTCTGCTTCGGCGAGTGAGTATCTGCGCAGTATTGATTCCTCTGGACTCGCGCAGCTGTCTGATGGCGATGTGCTGACAGAGCTACGAGAACTGGAAACACTGCGCCGCCGGTTGGCAGCAGCAGACCATGCGCTCATTGCCGAGATCGATCGGCGCGGGCTGGCCGGCCGGCTGGTGATGCCGTCGGCTTCGGCGGTTCTGCAAGGCGTGCTCAGGCTGTCACCGCACGAGGCCAAGCAACGTGTCACCGCCGCTCGCACCTGCGGGCCGCGGGTCACCCTGACCGGCCAGCCGCTACCACCGCTGCGGCCGCTGCTGTCCGACGCCCAGGCAGCCGGGCAGGTATCGTCCGAGCACACCAAGGTGATCCTGGCCGCTCTGGATGCATTACCGGCAACCCTCAGCGTCGAGGACGGCCTGCTTGCCGAGAAACATCTGGTCGAGGCAGCGCTCACCCTGCGACCGCGCGAGGTCAGGCTGCTGGGTCATCGGCTGGCTGCCTACCTGCATCCCGATGGCATCCTCGCGCCCGACAGCGAGCAGCAACGACGCCGGAACTTCACGCTGCTGCCCAATGCCGACGGCAGCTACACCGCCACGGGGCGGCTCACCCCGGCCTGCGGTGCACAACTGCTCGCGTGGCTGACGCCCCGGTCGGCGCCACGGCCCAGCGACGACGCCGGACCGGACCCGCGCTCCTACGGTCAGCGGATGCACGATGCCCTGGAACAGCTCGCCGGCCTGGCGATCCGGCGCACCGAGCTGACGGAATCCGGCGCGCCGGCGCAGGTCATCATCAGCATGACGGCCGACCAGCTCAGCACCCGGCGCGGGCTCGCCGAAACCTCCTTCGGTCACCTGCTCACCGTCGACGACGCGTTGCGCCTGGCTGACGAGGCCAGCCTGCACTTCCTGCTACGCGACCAGCACGGCGCCGTTCTCAAGCACGGCCGTGCCAAGCGCATCGCGACCCGGGCCCAGACCATCGCCCTGACTGCCCGAGACCGCGGCTGCAGCTTTCCCGGCTGTGATCACCCACCAGAACACTGCCAGCGGCACCACGTGGTGAGCTGGGCCGACGGCGGCACCACCGATCTGGACAATCTCACCCTGCTCTGCGGCTACCATCATCGGGAATTCGATCGAGGCGGATGGGCATGCCGAATGATCGACGGCCAGCCGCACTGGATTCCACCCGTCTGGATCGACCCGGCCCGAGCCCCGAGGCGCAATTCCAGGATCAGCCGGCAATGAGGACCGGGCTCAGTTCACAGCGCGCAGCATGGCGTGTTCCCATCTTGGGCCTAGGCTCGGCTGCTGCCGGCATGGGATACCGTTTCGACCATGGCAAGCAAGGATCCGTACGAACTCCTGGGCGTTCCACGCGACGCTACGGACGAGCGGATCCGCGCTGCCTACGAGCTGGAGGTCAACCGCGCGACGCGCGAGGGTGCCTTCCGCTACGCCGCCGAACTGGCCACTGCGTACGAGACGATCTCGAATTCCCGCCGGCGGGCGCTGTACGAGCGGCACGGCCTCACCGCCATCCGGGAACGGTCGCCCGGCAGCGCACCGCCACCTCGGTCGTGGCGCGCCGCGCCGGCCGGACCGTCCCGAAGAGGCCGCCGCCGTTCCCGCCGCTGGCTGAAGTGGGTGCTGATACTCCTCGCAGCAGCAGCGCTCATCGGGCTGTTCGCGCTGATCGGAGCTCAGTAGCCGCTGACCACCAGGTCCGCTGCCTGCGCTGGTTGTTCCGCCTGCTCGTAGTAGTCCTCGGCGGCTGCCCACCGTGCGATCCAGCCCGCGTCGTTCTCGCCCCGCGCATACAGCCGTGCCTGCCTCAGCTCCCGCGGTGTGTCGACATAGACGGAGAAATCCCAGTACCCCCGCAGCTCCCGGCGGAGCAGGTAGACACCCTCGACCAGCACGACACCCCGCGGTTCTACGGAAACCCAACCGTCCAAGGTGTTGCTTTCCCAGTCGTAGCGCTGGAAGCGAGCAACCTGCCCGGCCCGGAGCGGCCGCAACAGCTCGCGCTCCACCCGCTGATGGTCGAAGTAGCGTTCGTAGCCCTGCTGCGGCGTCCACGAACGCCAGTCGCGTTCCTCCGGGCCGTAGAAGTCATCGCCGTGCACCAGGGTGATGTCCGCCGAGCGCGCCGCCAACTGCCGGGCCAGTGAGGTCTTGCCGGACCCACCCAGGCCCTCTATGCAGACCAACGAGACCCTTCCGGCGGACGGGCCAGGAAGCCGGCTCAGGACAGCCGTGAGCACGTCCTCGCCGTACGGCATGACCACCCCGGCTCAGGGAACCGTCTGGATCTGGATGGTGACCGACTGCGCAACCGTCGCCGCGGTGACCGTCACGTGCACCGTGCCGCTCTGGGTGGTGGTGACGGTGGTGCCGCCGGCCCCGGTCGTGGTGGTCGTCTTGGTGGCGGTCAGGTCGTATTCACCCGGCGGCAGCTGGCTAAAACCGGCCACCCCCTTGTTGTCGGTGATGTCGTCGGTCGGCGGGGTGACCGCGGTGTCCACCGGGGCGGCGCTCACCGTGGCACCGTCGACCAGGGCCCCGCCGGTCTTCTGCCGGACCGTGATCGCCAGCGAACCGCCCTTCTCGTTCAGGGCAACCGTCGCCGCCACCGGGGTACTCGACGAGGCCCCGGACGACACCGAGGCGGTCGCGGTGCTCCAGCCCACCCCGTAGCTCGTTCCCGGGTCGGCGGTCAGGGTGTACGACAGCGCCGGCTGCACCCAGATCGACGTGACGTTGCTCAACGACGACGTCGAGGTCGGGAAGTTCGCCGAGCTGTAGAGCGTCACCGAGCCCTGCTTGACGGTCAGCGCCACGGTAGCCGGCACCGGGTTGGTGTCCAGCGCCAGCGCGGTGGCCAGCACCTTCAGGTCGAGCTGGTTCTCCACGATCGCGAACGCGGCGGTGGTGTCCAGCCCGGTGCCGGTACCGGACACCGTTATCGCATAAGGCGAAGCGGCGGTGACCTGCACCGGCGTGGCACCGGTCGACATCACCCGTCCGTTGTGGTTGTCGGGCAGCTCGATCCACACCGTCCACGAGCCCGACGGCACCGAGTTGAACGTGGTGGTGTACGAGGGCGCGGTGCCGGTCATCGTCTGGGTGGCCTGCGGCGGGTTGCTCGTCACCGGGCTGGCCGTCAGGTGCACCTTGGCCCCGTCCACCGCAAAGCCGTTCGACGCGGTGAAGGTGACCACCACGTTGTTCTTCACCCGGTCCAGCGACGGGCTCAGCGTCGGGTTCTGCCCGGAACTGACCGAGGTCGGGACGTTCAGCGTGACGTAACCGGTCTTGGCGAACCGCACCACGTAGGAGTCCTCGGTCACCGGGCTGAACCCGAAGAAGCCGGTACCGGCGCTGCCGCCGCTGGTGGTGGTCTTGACCACGCTCGAGTCGCTGATCCGGATCAGGCTCACCGTCACGCCGTCCATCGGGCTCGCCACCTGGCTGGTGCCCTGCTCACCGGACACGATGCCGGAGATCGAGCTGGTTCGCACGTCGGTGCGGATGTAGATCGTCTGGTTCGCCACCCCGACGAACACGGTGATCTGCACGTTCAGGGTGGCGATGTTCGGACCGCTGATCTGCAGCGTGTAGGCGGTCGGCACGATAGCGGGAAACGCGTACAGGTTGCTGGTGGTGTCACCCGGCGCGGACTGGGTGACCGAGGCCTGGCTGCCATCGGTCGAGGACAGCACCAGGGTCGCGTTGGTGACCAGGTCCGCCGCGGCGTTCGAGTCGGAATCGGCCACGCCGACCTTGAGGTTCACCTTGTTGGCGTCGAGTTTCAGCAACCGGGTCGAGTCGGTGTCGCCGGTCGTCACCTGGAAGTACTCGCGCTGCTGGGCGGTGTAGCCGGCCGCCGACATGTCCACCACCCAGCCACCGGCGGCCAGGCCGTCCCGGGCGTTGGTGCCGGTGATCCGGAACTGCCCGGTGCTGCTCGAGATCGCGGTGAACGGAACACCCGAAGGGGTCGACGGGCAGTCGGCCAGCTTGGTCGCGCCCGCCCCGCAGTAGGTCGCCGAGAGCAGCACGTTGCCCAGCGCCTGGGTGACGCTGCCGCCGAACACCGCCTGGGTAGTGCCGACGATCGCGCCGCGCGGGTTCAGGGTGGCCACGCACTTGGACTGCGCGCCGGGCGAGATCGAGATGCTGATGGTGCCGTCGGCGCAGGACACCGCGATGTCGGTCGCGGTGCTGCCGAAGGCGTAGCCGGCCGCCTGGATGCGCACCTGGTAGGACGCCCCGGGGACCAGGTTGGCGAAGGTGACGTTGGAAGAACCCGGCGGTGCGGTCTGGGTGACCGGGGTGGCCCCGCCGCCGGACAGCACGAAGACCGCGTTGGTCACCGCCGCGCCGCCGGTGCCCACCGCGGAGATGTCCAGGCTGCCGAGCTGCTGCAGCTCCATCGCCGGCACCACGCAGTCCACGCCCAGGTCACAGCTGAAGTTGACCGTGCTGCTGGCATACCCGGGCAGACTCGCGGTGAGGGTGTAGTTGCCCGGCCGGACCAGGTTCGGCTGGGCGTACTCGGAGTCCTGCCAGCTCAGCGCGCCGTTGTCGTCCACCCCGACGTCCACCGTGCCGGTGCCGGTTGCCTTGCGGTTGACGGTGATCGTGACGTTGCTGCGGTGCACGCTGACATCGACCGGGCTGATCGTCACGGTGCCCGAGATCGGCCGGGCGATCGGCACCATGTTCACGGCGATCAGCGAACCGGTGGTCACCGCCATGCCGGTGACGTTGAAGGCGTTGAACTTGTCGGCGGTGATGGACAGGTCGGCCTGCCCCACCACCAGAGCCAGCCGGGCCCGGGGGATGTCGGCGAGGTTGGTCGCGCACGCCCCCATCCCGGACGTCGGCGCGTTGCCGTCCGCGGTCACCGCGAAGCAGCCGCGCGAGTCGGTGACCACGTTGACCTGGGCCCGGATCGGGGTGGTGCCGGAGTAGGCCACCACGCCGCTGACCGTCACCGAGGCGTTGGCGAGCCCCGTGGTGGTGCCGGTGTAATTGGAGGTCACCCAGCCGATCAGCTGCGGAATGGACTGGGTCATCGCCAGCTGGGTGGTGATCTCCTGGTCCTCGCCGACCGGCACCGACATCGAGCCGCTGTTGGCGCCCCGGGACGCCGCCACGACGTGCGACCCGGCGCCCAGGCCGACGATCCGCACCCGGCCGGCCACTCCGGTGGAGATAGTCGGCTGCGCCACCAGCGGCGCCGGGGTGACGGTGACCGGAACCGGGTCGGTGGCGTTGACCAGCCCGCCCGAGTCGTTCGGCGCCAGCACCGACAGCACCAGCCGGGCCAGCCGGTGCAGGTTCGCGTCGTAGCGCCCGGTGGCGCCCCGGTCCAGGATCACCTGGGCGCCGGCCACCGGCCGGTACTCCGGATTGAGCGGATGCACGTAGACCAGGTGGGTGCCGTGTGCCAGGCCGCGCACCGTGTACGACCCGTCCGAGACCGAGGTCAGCGAGCACTTGCCGGCCGCCGGCACCGGCGCGCAGGTCGGCACCCCGCCCGCGCTGGCCGGCGGGACGAGCGTGCAGGTCGGCGCGGTGGCCGGCACCGGTCTCGCCGGGATCACGATCACGCAGGTGCGGTAGTCCACCTGATGGGCGTAGTCCTGGCCGGTGGGCACCGGCTCGTCCGGGTCGTCGACCTTGGTCAGGTCCGGGCCGGTGCTGAGGTTGCCGACCGCGGCGTTGATGGTGCCCACCACGGTGGCCGACGGGTACAGCGCCAGCTGCGGCGCCGCAGCGATGCCGCCGAGCGGCACCTGGACGTCCACGGTGCCGCTCTCGTAGCCGGGCGCGCTGATCGCCAGGTGATGCAGCCCCGGCAGCAGGCCGGTCACCGGCTGGGCGTCGAGGGAGGGAACGGTGTATTCCTGGCTGGGATCCACCCCGCAGACGATCATCGGATCCGGAGTGCCGCCCGGCGCGCAGGCGGCGTCCACGGCCGCCTGGGAAACGTCCACCCCGACGTCGAGCTTGCACAGGGCCACGTTGGCGGGGCTGCCCGGCGGCAGCAGCGGGTCGTAGGCGTCGGCCTGGTCGCAGCTGAGCGGGCCGCCGCTGCGCGCGTCGGTGACCCGGCCCTTCACGTGCGAGGTGGCCGGCAGCACGCCGCCCGGCGTCTCGGCCAGCTTCAGCACCGCGGTGGCCACCCCGCCGATCTTGGCGGTGACCGTGGCGTAGCCGGTGACCCGGCCGTACATCTCGGCGCTGAGCACGTAGGTGCCCGGCGCCACCCCGTTGAACCGGAACGAGCCCAGCGGGCTGGACACGCTCATCGTCTTGTAAGTGTTGGCGGGGCCGGTCAGCACCAGCCCGACGCCGACCAGCCCGGTGCCGGCCGCGTCGGTGACGGTGCCGCCGACCACCGCGGTGGCGGGGCTGAGCATCGCGTCCGCGACCGCCTTGGACTGCCCGGTGCCGAAGGTCACCTGCTGGGTCTGGGCCAGGTAGCCGTCCAGGGTGTAGCTCACCGTGTAGCTGCCCGGCACCGGCAGGGCCGGCAGGGTGTAGCGGCCGACCGGGCCGCTGGTGACGGTGGTCGCGGTGCGGGTGATCGTCCCGTCGGTCGCGGTGACCGTCACACCACCGACGCCGCCGGTGACGCCGAGGCTGTCGGTGCCCTGCACCAGGCCGACCAGCGACCCCCGGCCGGCCTTCAGGCCCAGGTCCAACGACTTGGACTGGCCGGCCGCCAGGGTGACCAGCGCCGACTCCAGGCTCAGGCCGTCCTTGCTGGCGCTGACCAGGAAGGTGCCGGGGGTGGACAGCCCCTCGACCTTCCAGTTGCCGATGCCGCTGCCCGCCGAGGTGGAGCTGGTGGCGACCACGTTCTGGCCGTCGCTGATGGTGATGGTGGCCCCGCCCACCGGCCCGCCGGGCCCGGTGATCCGGCCGGTCAGGCTGCCCCGGCCGGCGGTCATGGCAACCGGCAGTGGCTCGGCGGCGTCGGCGTCCGCGGCGTTGAGGATGTACTGCCGGGTCTGGTAGCCGGCCTTGGCGAAGGTGAGCAGGTAGTAGCCGGGCGAGCTGACCCCGGCGAACGACCAGGCGCCGTTCTGCCGGGTCAGGGTGGACTGCCGGGCCGAGACCGCCGTCTGCGCGCTGACCGCCAGCTGCTGGGCCGGAATCTTGCCGACCACCGTCCGGCTGGCGGTGATCGCCGCCGCCGACGCGCCGACTGGCTGGGCGCCGGCCGCCTTCTCGTCCACCAGCGAGGTGGGCTGCAGCGAGACCTTGACACCGGCCGGCGCGGTACCGGTGACGATGCCGTTGAGCCGGACGCCGACCGGTTGCGCGGCGGCCGGCGCGGGCTTGGCTGGGGTGCTGGGCTTGCCGGCGCCCGAGCTGGATCCCTTGCCCGGGCTGGTGGCGCCCGGACCGGCCGAGCCGGACGGCTGCCCGCCGGCCTGAGAACTGGCGGCCGTGGAACTGGCGGCCTGCGGACTGGCCTGGTGGCCGCGTACCGACCGGGCCAGGATCGGGATGCCCACCCCGGCGAGCGTCACCCACAACCCGAGGACGGTGGCGATCGCCAGCAGCTTCACCCCGAGCGGGCTGAACATCGGCCGCGAGGTGACCGAGCCGGTCACGCTGGTCGGCGCGCCCAGCCCCCGGGCCGCGACCAGGAACGGGTGCCGGGCCCGGCCGCCGAACATCCGGGGCCGGCTCAGCGTCAGCCGGCCGCGGATCCGGGCCGAGCCGCCGGGCAGCACCTCCAGCCGGTGCCGGCTCAGCCGCAGGTGGGCGCCGTCGGACACCTCGGAGCGCAGCTCCACCCGGGCCGGGCTCTGGCCGGTGTTGCGCAGCAGCACCTCGATCCGGCGGCCGAACACCGCGGTGGAGTCCAGCGGGCTGACCTCCATGCTCAGCCGGCTCGGCTCGTCGACGACCAGCGAGCCCTCGGCCAGCGTGGTGGCGGTGGCGACGCCGCGGCCGTCCGGGTCGCTGGCCTGCACCGCCACCGCGAACGGGTAGCGGGCCGGCAGGGTGCCCGACGGCGGGCGCAGCACCAGCTCGACCACCCGGCTGGCGCCGACCGCGACCGGCCCGACGTGCAGCGGCAACGGCAGCCAGGCCGGGTCCAGGCCGAGCACCGTGACGGTCAGCATCCGGGGCTCGTCGGCCTGGTTGACCAGGCCCAGCTCCACCACGACGGTGTTGCCGGCCCCGGTCCGGCTGACGGCGCGCAGGGTCGCCTGCGGCGGCGGCTCGGCACCGGCCGGCCGGCGCCGCGGAGGTAAGGGCGTGCTCATGCCGGCTCAGCCGCCCGGATTCGGCACGGTGATGTCAGCGGTCAGCTGCTCGCTGGCGTTGATCTGCCGGGTGACCGAACCCTGGGCCGCCCCCGAGGCGGTCGGCCGGGCCTCGATCACGTAGCTCTGCGGGGCGTCGACGTCGGGCAGCACGTAGCGTCCGGAGCTGTCGGTGGTCACCGTCCGGGCGATCACCGTGGGGTACTGGCTGGCCAGGTAGAGCTGCACCACCCAGCCGGGCCGCAGCTGGCCGCCGACGGTCCTGACCACGCCGCTGATCTGGGCCGGGGCGGCCAGCACCGGGTTGTAGGTGCGCACCTCGCCGGCGGCCAGCGTGATGATGGTCGAGGTGGGGCTGGTGCCGCGCCGGTTCACGCTCAGGGTGTAGGTGCCCGGCGGCACCCCGTCGATCTCGAACTGGCCCAGCCGGTTGTCCGGCTTGCTGGCGCTGGTCACCGCGAAGCTCGACGTGCCCGAGACCAGGTTGATCTGCACCTCGCCGGTGCGTACCGGCCCGCCCTCGTCGTTGGCGGCGCCACGCTGCGAGACGGTGCCCCGGACCACCGCGGTTGAGGACTGCATGCCGACACTGATCCCGTCGGAGGTGATCACCGCGCCCTGCGAGCCGGGGGTGATGGTGCCGGCCTGGTCGAGCGAGACCGACACCGTCTGGCCGGCCAGGTCCGGGCGGGAGAAGGTGACCGTGTAGGTGCTGGGCACGGTCAGCCCGCCGACCGTCCAGCGGCCGACATCCCCGGTGCTCTGGGTGACCGTCTGCACGGTCAGCGCGCCGTTGGTGACGGTGACGGTGACGCCCTGGGCTGGCAGGCCGCCGGGCAGCACGCTCACCTTGCCGGACAGGCTCCCCGCCGACTGGCCGAGGCTCACCGAGACGCCGGTCAGCTTCTGCCCCGCCGACAGCGCGATGGTCACCGTCTGGGAGGCGTAGCCGGGCTTGCTGACCACCACCGTGAAGCTCGCCGGGGTGGGCAGGCTGATCAGGGTGAAGCTGCCCACCTTGTCCTGGGTCAGCGACACCGTCCGGGCCACCGTGCTGCCCGAGGTGGCGGTGACGGTGGCCCCGCCGAGCGCGCCGGACGGTGAGTTGACCTGCCCGCTGATCAGGCCGTCCCCCTTGCGCAGCCGCAGCTGGACGCCCTTGCGGTCCTCGCCGCCGCCGAGGTCCACCCGCTGCACGTCGTTGGCGTAGCCGGGCTTGGTGACCACCAGGTCGTACACGCTGGGCGAGGGGACTTGCGCGATGCTGAACTGCCCGTCCGAGCCGACCGGCACGGTGCGCACGATCGCCTCGGTGGTGCCCGGAGCCGCCGACGCCGACGGGGTGGCCGCCTTCGCGGTGCCGACCGTGCCGGTGCCGGCGCCGGGCAGTTCCAGGTACACCGAGGCGCCCGAGACGTCGTCGCCGCTGACGGTCCCGGAGATGGTGGCCGGCACTCCGCCGAGCCGGACGTCCAGGCCCTGCCGGTTCTGGCCGGGGGAGATGGTGACGGTGCTGGCGTCGGCGTCGGTGGCCGCGCCCGGGTACCACAGCTGGACGAACCCGGCGCCGCGGAAGCGCAGCTTGTAACTGCCCTCCGGCAGGTTGGGCAGCCGGAAGGTGCCGGCCGAGTTGGTGGCGGTGGTGGCGATGGCATTGGCCACGTCGGCGGTGCTGAACGCCTCGACGGCCACCCCCGGCACCGGGGTGCCCGAGGTCAGCAGCCGGACGGTGCCCGACATCGCGGCGGTCCCGGTGACGCTGCCGGCGGTGCGGGCCTGTGCCACCTGCAGCGCCAGGTCCCGGTCGGCCGCGGACTGGCCCACGAGCCTCGCCAGCGCCACCGTGATCACCACCGCGAACACCGTCACCGCGGCCAGCAGGCCGAGCAGCGAGATCGGCCCGCGGGACAGCCACGGCCGCTGCAGGAACGTCCCGGTGGCCAGCGGCGGCAGGTCCGGCGGGATGGCCGGGTCGGCCGGGTCGACAGTGACCAGCGGCAAGGCCGACTCGACTGATTCATCCAGGTGCACCGTGAAGACGCGCACCAGCGGCGAGCCGGCCAACGGGCGGCGGGCCCGGGTGGTGAGCTCGACGATCCGGTGCTCGCCGGGGGCCAGCCGGACGGCCGCCGGGGCGAAGCCGAAGCGGATCTTGTCCTCGGCGTCGCCACCGGCCAGCCGGCCGATGACGGTGGTGTTGCCCTTGTTCTCGATCACCGCGCCGAACGAGGCCCGCCGGCCGCCGTAGACGGTGACCGGGTCCAGCTGCAGGTGCACCGCGGGCGCGGCCGGCACCTGCAGCTCGATCTCCTCCACCGCGTTGGCGTACGGCGGGGTGAGCTCGCGCACCTGGATCGCGATCCGCCGCTCGCCGGCGGCGATCCCCTCCGGGACGGCGACGTTGACCTGCACGGTCTGCGAGGTGCCGGGGAACAGCGACAGCTGGTCGGTGTCCAGCTGCACCCAGCTGGGGTCGGCCCCCAGCACCCGCAGCGTGTAGCCGCCGATCAGGTCGCCGGTGTTGGTGACCAGCACGGTGATCGGCACCGGCCGGCCGGGCTCGGCGACGCTGCTGCGGGGTGAGACGTCGACGCGCATGTCAGCTGCCCGGCCCGAGCCGCAGGTTCTGGCTGACGGTGGTGCCGGCGGTCACGGTCAGCAGCGCGGTCTGCTGGCTGAAGCCGGGCATGCTGGCGGTGACGGTGTAGGTGCCAGGTGCTAAGTCGGTGAGCAGGAAGCCGCCCGCCGACAGCCCGCCGCCGGCGCCGGTGGCCTGGGACTTCCAGCTCTGCCGGCCGTCGGTGGCCAGCACGCTGGCGCCCGGCAGCGGGGAGCCGTCCGGGCCGGTGACCACCCCGGTGATCCGGCCGAGCGCGGTGGCCAGCACCGCCCGCACCCGCGGCGGCGCCCCGTCGGCGGACAGCTCCACCGGCACGGTGGCGGCGGCGTGGCCGGGCAGGCTGAAGGTCAGGGTGTACGAGCCGGGCGCGGGCAGGGCGTTGAAGCTGAAGTAGCCGACCGCCCCGGTGGTCAGCGTGGTGGTGGTCATCGTGGTCGGCGCCCCGCCCACCGTGACGCTCGCCCCGCCCAGGCCGTTGCCGTCGGAGTCGGTCAGCACCCCGCTGACGCTGCCTACCCCGGCGGCGAGCGCGACGTTCAGGCCGGACCGGCTCTGCCCGGGGCCGAGCTGCACCACCGAGGTCTGGGCGCCGTAACCGGGGGCTGCGAAGGTGATCACGTACGTCCCCGGGGTGGGCAGCGCCGGGATCACGAAGCTGCCGACGGTGCCGGTGGTGGGCGTGCCGATGGTGACGTCCTTGCCGTTGACCGTGGTGGTGATGGCCACCCCGCCGAGTGGCCGGTGCCCGTCGGTCACCACCCCGCCGATCTGGCCGTTGCCGACGCTGAGCCGGACGGTGGACTGGAACCGGTTCTGCCCGCCTGCCACCGTCGTCACCACGGTGGTGGCCTGGTAGTTCGGGGCGGTGAAGCTGAGCTGGTAGGTGCCCGGGGCCGGCAGGTTGGCCAGCCGGTACGTCCCGCCGGCGCCGGTGACGGTGGTGGCGACCGGCCTGGTGACCTTGCCGACCAGCGAGGTGGCCTGCACCGTGGCGGTCACCGGTGCCAGGGTGTCGCCGGGGTCGATGGTGCCCTGGATGGAGGCCGGCAGCCCTGGAATGGCGACGTCGATCCCGCTGGTGGCGGCCTCGGTGTCGGCGGCGACCGGCCGGGCGCCGGCCTGGTTCGGCGCGCCGGGGTACCACACCGTCTTGTACCCGGTCGCCGAGAAGCGCAACAGATAGTCAGTGGGGAACAGCCCGGCCAAGGTGTAGGTGCCGTCGGTCTGGCTGGCCGCCGAGCTCGCCACCTGCAGGCCCTTGTCGGTCACCCGCAATGCTTCGACAAGGATCCGGCCGGCCGGCTGGTGGTTGCTGGTGGCCATCACCGTGCCGGTGATCACCGCGCCCACCCCGGGCGGCAGCGGTCCGGACTTGGGCAGCGCCCCGGCGGGGGCCGGGTCGCCGGTGACCGCGGCCGCGTTGGCGATGCCGCCGGACTGCCCGGCAGCCCCGGTGGCGGCGAAGAACGAGGCCGGTGCCTGCTTGGTCATCGGCTCGCCCTTGAACGCCTGGTTCAGGCCCAGCAGGAACACCGCGGCCCACAACCCGATGATGGCCAGCAGCACCAGAGCGGTGAGCAGGCCGCGGGACAGCAGCGGCCGTTGCCGCAGCCGGACGCTGCCGGTCCGCGCGATCGGCTCCAGCGCCGACGCGGGGTCCGGTTCGACAGCGGGGTCGTCCGGGGCGGGGGCGCGCAGGTCGGCGAGCCAGTCCTCGTCGTCGTCGGGGCCGGTGTAGTGCACCGCCGGGGCGGCCTCGGCCGGCGGGAGCACCGGACCGGCGGGCACCGCGACCGCCTGGACGGTGACGGTGCGGTCCAGCTCCGCGCCGGTGATCATCCGCGGTCCGCGGACCCGCAGCACGCAGACCGCGACGGTGCCGGCCTCGATCCGCAGCCGGGCCGGGGTGAAGGAGGTGCTGACCGCCCGGTCGGCGTCCGCCGCGGTCAGCTCGACGTCCAGCGCCAGGTTGCCGGTGTTGGCCAGCTGCAGCACGAACCGGGCCTGCCGCCGGGCCCGGGCCACCTGCGGCCGGCAGGCCAGCGACAGCTCCATCCGGGGTGCCACCAGCATGTCCAGGTCGAGGTAGGCCGACGGCAGCCGGGCGCCCACCGAGGCGACCTCGATGGTGACGGCGTGCCGGCCGGCCGGGTAGCTGGGCGGCACCCCGACCGACAGGGTGACCTGGCCGCTGGCGTCGGGGAACAGCGGCAGCAGCATCGGCTTGCTAGTCACCCCGGACGCGGGCAGCCCGATCACCCGGGTGGTGACCCCGTCGATGATCGAGCTGGTGTTGCGGACGTCGAGCACCACCTCGGCGCTGCCGCCCGGCGCGATGTCGAGGAGGTCGGTGTCTGCGGTGACGAGCATGGGACTAGGACGCCCCGGCCGGTGCCGGTGCCGGCGCGGCCGGTGCCGGTGATGCAGCCGGCCGGGTCGGCAACGGCGCGGTGAGGGCCTCGATCCGCTGCACGCTCGGGGCGATGTCGGCCCAGGCCCCGACATCCAGGGCGGTGGTCAGCACGATCTCGAACGCCGCGCGCATCGAGCCCTCGACCGAGGCGAAGACGTCCTTCACCCGTGCCGTATCGGCCGGTGCCAGTGCGATCTGCACGCTGGACAGCAGGCTGGGGGCGGCGAACTCGGCGGGCAGCACCTGGTGGGTGAGGAAGCAGCCCAGCACGTCGCCGAGCAGCTCGTGCTCGTCGCGGACGTTGCCGGCCCAGGCACTGACCAGGTAGTTCAACTCGATCATCGGCACCGGGCCGCGCCGCTGCGGCCGACCGTCGGTGCCGCTGCGCTCGGGCATCGGACGGGGCGGCTGCGGGCTACGGCCCACCCCGAACAGGAACATGCTGACCGTGATCCGGCTCAGCTGCGCCGCCCAGCTGCGCGAGGGCGGGTCGAAGGAAACCGCTCCCACCTGCTCGGGCAGCGGCAGCGCCATCCGGACGAGCTTCTCCAGGCCTTGTTCGACAAGGGGGATCAGCACTGGTCCATCCCCTCGAGCGTGCGGCACAGAATGCGACGGATACCCCGTGTAGTGACCCCGAGGACATGGCGGTCGGTGCCAGCCCAAACCTGCTACCGGCCGAGGTAACACCAGGCTCGCAAGTGTGGGGTCACTGTTAGCACTTGTTTACCGGAGATCACCCCGGCCACCGTGCGGACGCGCCCACGACGCGCCGAAAAGGTGCGCACTGCCCGGTACGCCCGGCTGCCAGACTACGAACCCGACAGTTACCCGGTGCCGGGCCGGAGAGGACGTGCATGCGACAGCGATTGGCCGAGCTGGTCGAACAGGTCGCGGTGGCAGCTCGCCGCCGGGCCGAGGCGGGCGGCTCGCCCGGCGTCGCCGAGCTGGACGCGATCGTCGCGGTGCTGCGGTCGGACTACCAGCCGGCCGGGGACGGCGCGGCGGACGATGTCGCCGAGCGCGACGTGCTGACCGGGGTCGGCGAGGTGTTCGGCCTGGACCCGGTGGACGCCGGTCTGCTGACCATCGCGGTGGCCGCCGACCTGGACGCCAACCTCGGCATGGCGTTCGGGCTGCTGCGCGGGCTGACCGGCCCGGCCCGGCCCAGCGTCGCGCTGGCGTTGGAGCTGACCGGGATTCCCACGCTGGCCGCCGACGGCTTCGACCGGCTCGGCCCGGACGGACCGCTGCGCCGGCACCGGCTGGTCGAGGTGCAGGGCAACGAGCCGTGGCTGGGCCGGCAGTTGCGGGTGCCCGACCCGGTGGCGGCCTTCCTGGCGGGTTCGGACGCCTCCGACCCGGCGGTGGCCGCCATGCTCAGCTTTCCGGTGCCGATCGCGCTGGCCGAGACCCCGGCAGTGGCGGCCGCCATCGACAACGGCGTGCCGCTGGTCTGGATCTCGGCCAGCGCGGCCGCGGCCGGCAACTCGCTGGCGGCCGGTGCCTTCGGCGCGCTCGGGCTGCGGTGCCTGGCCGTGGACCTGCGCCGCTGCCCGGCCGACGTCGACCTGCTCACCGCGGTGGCCGCCGCCGCCCGGGAGGCCGGCCTGCGCGGCTGCGGGCTGGTGGTCACCGGCGCCGAGCTGCTCGGCGAGCCCGCGGCAGTGGCCGGCCTGGAACTGCTGGAACGGGCCGCGGTGCCGGTGATCGCGGTCGGGTCCCGGCCGTGGAACCCGGCGTGGCTGCGCCGGTTCCCGCTGGCCGTGGACGCCCGCCCGCTGGCGGTCGCCGACCGGGCGGCGATCTGGCGGACCGGCCTGGGGGAGCTGGCCAGCTCCGACGAGCAGTTGCGCAACGCCCTGCTCGGGCTGCGGTTGACCCCCGAAGAGGTGCTGGAGACCGCCCGCTACGCCCGGATGCTCGCCGACTCCCGGCACCGGCCGCTGTCGGCGGAACTGGTGCGCGAGGCGGCCCGCCGGGTCGGTGGCTCCGGCGGGGCGGGCGTGCACCGCATCCCGGCCCGGTCCGGTCCGGCCAGTCAGGGCCCGACGTTCGATGACCTGGTGCTGCCCGAGCATGCCCGCCGGTCGTTGCAGCAGCTGGTCAGCTGGGCCCGGGTGCGCGACCAGGTCACCGCCCGCGGCCCGTTGCGGGCCAAGGGCAGCGGCATCGCGGCCCTGTTCACCGGCAGCCCCGGCACCGGAAAGACCCTGGCGGCCAACGTGATCGCCGAGGAGCTGTCCATCGACCTGTTCCAGGTGGACCTGTCGGCGATCGTGGACAAGTACATCGGCGAGACCGAGAAGAACCTGGAGAAGGTGTTCCAGTCGGCCGAGGCGCTGGACGTGGTGCTGTTCTTCGACGAGGCCGACGCGCTGTTCGGCAGCCGGTCGGAGGTGCGCGACTCGCGCGACCGGTACGCCAACCAGGAAGTCGCCTACCTGCTGCAGCGGATGGAACAGTTCGACGGGATCACCATCCTGGCGACCAACCTGCGAGGCAACCTGGACCAGGCCTTCTCCCGGCGGATGAGCTTCATCGTGCACTTTCCCGACCCGGACGCCGCCACCCGCCGGCGGCTGTGGCAGAGCCACCTCGGGCAGCTGCCGGAACTGGATCCGGAGGACCCGATCGACCTCGACTTCCTGGCCGAGTCGGTGGAGCTGTCCGGCGGCGACATCCGCAACATCGTGCTGTCGGCCGCCTACGACGCGATCAGCGCCGATCAGCTGGTCGGCATGCGGCACCTGGCGGTGGCCACGGTCGGGGAGTACCACAAGCTCGGCCGCCGGGTACCCGAGCACGCCTTCCTGCCGGCCTGACCGGTCCGGGCGCCACCGGCCTGACCGGTCAGCGGCGCCGGTCGGCCCGGACTCGAGAACCGGCCGGCCCGGACCGGGAGGTGTCTGACGGGGCCTGCCGCAGCCGGCAGCCCGGCGGTCAGCCGCCGACCGGGCGCCGGCCCAGGTCGGCCTCGCGGAAGACGTCGACCGGCTTGCGCAGCACGTCGTCGACCTCGGTGCCCTGCCAGACCCAGCCACCGGCACTCTTCATCAACGCGATCAGCTCGTCGTCCTGGCCGTTCTGGTAGAGCTGCTCGCAGGATTCGCACATTCCCCAGAAGCTGGGAACCACTTCGTCCTTGCCGAACCGCCGGAACAGCACCCGGTCGGTGGCCAGCGGATGGACCCAGACCACCTGCCTGCAGCCACAGAACGCGCAGGTCTGCTCGACCATCTGGTTGGGTGGACCGTCCTGGAGGGAGGTCTCGTCGGGGTGCGGGTCCTCGTCGTCGCCGTGCGGGCCGGTGCCGGGAGTGGAAGCCACGGAGCGTAACTCTAACCGCTGGCTGCGAAGGATCGCTCCTAGTTTGCAGGAGAAACTCGATCCAGTTCGACCACTGCGCGTAGTCGATCGGTAACTAGTTTGCGGCTTGTGTGCTCGGCGCTTGCCTCGCTACGCTTTCTCCCGTACGGGGGTACACGAGGGACGCAAGAGCAGTAGAAGCCCTGTCGCGATGGTACGGGGGTACCAGGGGTCGCGCAGGGCTTCTCTGCGTCTACAGGCGGTATTCCACCTGTAGACAAGGCTGTTTCGCAGCTGCTCCGTGCTGTCCGGGCTGGTCCGTACTGATGTGGGCCGGCCTTGCAGACAGCGGGGGGAGTTCCGGCCCGGAATAGGCAGTACAAAATCGGGCAGTTTGGAGGCATCCAAAGCGCGCACGCCGGTTTACCCTTCCTCCTATGACGGCGATGCGCTCGGACGATGTGACCACAGCTCTCGATGACCAGCTGTGCCTGGCGCTGTACCTGGCGTCACGGGCCATGACAGCCACCTACCGCCAGGTCCTCGACGAGCTGGGCCTGACCTATCCGCAGTACCTGGTCCTGACCCTGCTCTGGGAGCAGGGGACCTCCTCGGTCGGCGAGATCGGCGCCCGGCTGCACCTGGAGTCCAACACCCTCTCACCGCTGATCAAGCGGCTGGAGGCCATGGACCTGGTCACCCGGCAGCGCCGGCCCGGCGACGAGCGGACCGTCGACGTGCAGCTGACCCGGCAGGGCAAGGCGATGCGGCGGCGGGCGGCCGGGGTACCCGGCCGGATCGGCGAGGCGACCGAACTGGACCCGGCGAGCCGGATCCGGTTGGTCCGGAAGCTGCGCCGGCTGACCGCGGACCTGGAGAAGAAGCACGGCTGAGCCGGAGGGTCGCACGGCGGACGGGACGATCCGTCCATAGGTCGAGCGCGATAGGATCGCCTACGTTCAGCTGCGCCAACCGTCGCCCCCGACCGTGAAGGAGCCCTCATGCCCACGCGTATCGCTCGTACTGCCTGGAACGGCACCCTGCAGGAGGGGTCCGGCCAGGTCGAGCTGAGCAGCTCGAAGGTGGGCACCTATCAGGTGTCGTTCCCCAAGCGGGCGGCCGAGGACGCCGACGGCACCACCAGCCCGGAGGAGCTGATCGCCGCCGCGCACTCGTCGTGCTACGCGATGCAGCTGTCCGCGCTGGTCGCCCAGGCCGGCGGCACGCCGCAGAGCCTGGAGGTCACCGCCAAGGTGTCGCTCGGCCCGGACCCGGCCGGCGGCTTCCGGCTGACCGGCATCGCGCTCGAGGTGCACGGCAAGGTGGCGGGCCTGGACGCGGCCGGGTTCGAGGCGGCGGCCGAGCAGGCCAAGCAGGCCTGCCCGGTCAGCAAGGCCCTGACCGGCGTGCAGATCACCCTGGACGCCTCGCTCGACTGACCCGCCGATCAGCCGGCGGACCCACCGGTTTCAGCCGGCGGCGACGGCCTGCCGGGCCACCGCCTGCAGGGTGGCGTCGGAGTAGTCCGACGGCCCTTCGGCGTAGCCGGCCTCGGCGACCAGCACCCGGCTGCCGTCCTGCCGGGACGCGAAGGCGGCCGGCGGCAGCTTGCTGGGCGAGCCCGGGTACCGGCTGCCCTCGCGCAGCAGGTCGTTGACGTTGCCGGTGCCGTCCGAGGTCACCAGCCGCAGGTACTCGCCGGCCTGGCCGGAGCTGGCGAAGGTTACGGTGCTCGCCGCCACCACCACGGCCCGGCCGCCGGAGGACGTGCTGAACAGGCTGCGGTGCACCGCCGTGCACGGTGTCCGGGTGAAGAACACTTGCACCTGGCCGTAGGAGTGCGCGGTGCAGTCGGTCTGGTCGTCGGCGGCCCGCAGCTGCCAGCCGGCCGGCACCGCGCCGCTGGGCCCGGCACTGCTGGCCGAGCTGCCTGGGCTGGTGACCGGGGCGCCGGGTGCGGAACTTACCGGCGTGCCGGGAGAGCGGTGCCCGGAGTCCCGGTCGTCGAAGCGCAGCAGGACGACCAGCACCAGCAGGCTGACGGCCAGCCAGCCGGCCAGCACCGCGGCCACCAGCCGGAGCCGGTTGCGGGGCGGCGGCGGTCGGGACTGCCAGTCGGAGTCCAGTTCGGTCAGCCAGCTCACGCGGACACGGTAGCCCGTCCGGATGTGCCGGCGGATCGGCTTCGCGGGACCGGGTGTGGGACGCGCGGCCTGTCTGCGAGATCATGGGGCCCGAGCGCAGCGGGCTGCTGCGCCGAGCTTGCGCCGGAACGAGGGGAACCATGAGCGAGCGGTATGACGTGATCGTCGCCGGGCTGGGCGGCATGGGCTCCTCGGCGGCCTACGCGCTGGCCCGGCGCGGCCGGCGGGTGCTGGGCATCGAGCAGTTCACCCCGGCGCATGCGCTGGGCTCCTCGCACGGCGCCACCCGGGTGGTGCGCAAGGCCTACTTCGAGAAGCCGGACTACGTGCCGCTGCTGGTGTGGTCCTACCAGCTGTGGGACGAGCTGTCGGCCGCCGCCGGCAGCCAGCTGTTCACCCGGTGCGGCGCGCTGATGATGGGCCCGCCGGACAGCGAGGTGGTCGCCGGAACCCTGGCGTCGGCACGGCACTGGTCGCTGCCGCACGAGGTGCTCGACCCGGCGGCGCTGCGTGCCCGGTACCCGCAGTTCGAGCTGCCCGCCGGCCAGTTGGCGGTCTTCGAGGCCGACGCCGGTTTCGCGCTGCCGGAGGCCACCGTCGCCGCCAACCTAGAGCTGGCCGCGGCCGCCGGCGCCGAGCTGCGGTTCTCCACGGTCGTCGAGCAGCTGGAGCTGGGCCCGGACGGGGTGCACCTGGTGGCCGGCGGCGAGGAGCTGCAGGCCGACCGGGTGGTGATCGCCACCGGCGCCTGGGCCGGCCGGCTGGGCGGGCTGGACGACTTCCCGATCACGGTGCAGCGCCAGACCGTGCACTGGTTCCGGCCGCTGACCTCGGTGGCCGACTACGCCCCGGAGAAGTTCCCGGTCTACATGTGGAGCCATCCGGTCGCCCCCGGCGAGCCCCGGATGGAGCTGTACGGATTTCCCTACCAACCCGGCGACGACGGGGTCAAGGCGGCGCTGTACCACGACTGGCTGGAGACCGACGTCGACCCGGACACCCTGCGGCGCACCGTCTCGGAGCCGGAGTACCGGACGGTGCGGCAGCTGCTCGCGCGGTCCCTGCCGGGGCTGGCCGGCGACTGCGTGGCGAGCTCGGTGTGCATGTACCCCGGCACGCCGGACGACGACTTCCTGCTGGGCATCCACCCGGACTCCGCGGGCCGGGTGGTGCTGGCGATGGGGTTCTCCGGGCACGGCTTCAAGTTCGTTCCGGTGGTCGGCGAGATCGTGGCGGACCTGGTGGTCGACGGCACCACCCGGCACGACATCGGCTTCCTGTCCCCCGAGCGGTATGCCGTTCGGCGATGAGCCTTCGGGTGCTGTTCGCACCGGACAAGTTCAAGGGCAGCCTGCCGGCACCGCAGGCCGCCGCGGCGCTGGCCGCCGGCTGGCGGTCGGCCCGGCCGGACGACGAGCTGGTGCTGCTGCCGATGGCCGACGGCGGGGACGGCACCCTGGAGGTGCTGGCCGCCGACCAGCCGGACGCGGAATGGGTGTCGGTGCCGACCGTGGACGCGGTCGGCACCGCCCGGACCGCCCGCTACCTGCGCACCGGCGACACCGCCGCGGTCGAGCTGGCCGAGATCTGCGGCATCGCCGGGCTGGACCCGCTCGACCCGATGGGCGCACACACCATCGGGCTCGGCATCGTGCTGGCCGCGGCGCTGCTGGCCGGGGCCGGCCGGGTGGTGGTGGCGCTGGGCGGCTCGGCATCCACCGACGGCGGCGCCGGGGCGCTGTCGGCGCTCGGCGCCCAGCTGGTCGGTGCCGGCGGGCTGCTGCCGGTCGGCGGCGTGGGCCTGCCGGGCCTGGTGGCGGTGCACCCCGACCGGCTGGTGCCGCTGCCGCCCGGTGGCGTCCAGGTGCTGGTCGACGTCCGGGCGCCGTTGTTCGGGCCGTCCGGGGCGGCGGCCGCCTTCGGGCCGCAGAAGGGCGCCGACCCGGCACAGGTGGCCGAGCTCGACCGCGGGTTGCGCCGGCTGGCCGCGGTGCTGGGCAGCGATCCCGAGCAGCCCGGCTGCGGCGCGGCCGGTGGCACCGGGTACGGGCTGGCCTACTGGGGCGGCGAACTGGTGCCCGGCGCGGCCGCCATCGCCGAGCTGGTCGGGCTGCCGGCGGCGGTGCGGCGGGCCGACCTGGTGGTGACCGGCGAGGGGCGCTTCGACGCCGGCTCGCTGACCGGCAAGACCTGCGGCCAGGTGTTGCAACTGGCCGCGGCGGCTGGCGTGCCGGCCCGGGTGGTGGCCGGGTCGGTGGCCGGCGGGATGGCCGCCGCGGTGCCCGGGGTGGGCCTGACCGGCCTCACCGAGCTGGCCGGGTCCGAGCGCGCCGCGCTGGCGGATCCGGTGCGCTGGCTGACCGAGGCCGGCCGGCGAGCCGCCCTGGCCTAACCTGCCGGGCTGATGGCGGTCAGGCCTGGTCGGTGGCCGGGAACACCAGCTCGCGCACCAGCACCCGCAGGATCAGCGCGACCGGCACCCCGAACAGCGCGCCGGGCACGCCGAGCACCGCGCCGCCGAGGATCACCGACGGCACCGTGACCACGCCGGGCAGCTCGACGGAGAACTTCATCATCCGGGGCTGGATCAGGTAGTCCTCGGCCATCCGGTAGCTGATGTAGAAGATCAGCGTGATGATCGCGGTGGGCAGGCTGACGGTGAGGGATACCAGCGTCACCACCGTGCCGCCGACGGTGGAGCCGATCACCGGAACCAGCGACAGCACGGTCACCAGCGCGCCCAGCAGCACCGCGTAGGGGATGCCCCAGGCCAAGGACCAGAGCGTGGTGCCCAGCCCGAACAGCATGGCGATCAGCACCGTGGAGAGCATGAACCGTCCGACCAGCAGCGTCAGCTCGTCGAGGATGCGGGCGGTGCGCACCTGGCGGGACGCCGGCACCGCCTTGAGTGCCAGCTCCCGCAGGTGCGGCAGCTCGATGGCGAAGTACAGCGACAGGAACGCCACCACCACGATGTCGGTCACCGCGGTGAACAGCAGCGCGCCGCCGGTCAGGACGTAGTCGAGGACCTCGGTCGGGTTGATCGAGCCGCGGGTCGGTGAGTCGGTGGCGGCAGCCAGCCGGTCGCCGAGCACGCCCAGATGGCTCTCGGCGTTGCGGATCAGCTCGGGGGCAGACTTGATCAGCGCCGGCAGCTGGGTGCTGGCGGCGTTCACCGCCAGCACGATCGGGGTCGTCAGCAGCACCACGACTCCGAGCCAGGTCAGCAGCGCGGCAACCGATCGGCGCATCCCGCGCCGCTGCAGGAAGCCGATCAGCGGGTCGAGGGTCACGCCGATCAGCAGCGAGAACGCCAGCAGGTACAGGATGGTGCGCAGCTTCTCGACGATCAGGAAGCCCAGGTAAGCCACTCCCACCCCGAGGGCGAACCAGCAGGCGAACGCGATGACCGAGCGCGGACGGCGGACGTTGACCATCTGCTCGACCGGCTGCCCGCCGATCGGAACCGCGCCCTTGACGTCCATTCGGCCAAGGCTAGTGGAGCGGGCCCTCGATCCGGGGACGGTCTGCCGCGGTCACTGGAACCGCAGGCTGACCTCGGGCGTCACCGGATGGGACTGGCAGGCGAGCACCAGCCCGGCGGCCAGCTCTTCCGGCTCCAGGGCGTAGTTGCGGGTCATCGAGACCGAGCCGGCGGTCACCATCGCCCGGCAGGTGCCGCAGACACCGCCCTTGCAGGCGTAGGGCGCGTCCGGCCGGCTGGCCAGCACCGCATCGAGGATGCTCGGGCCGGTGTAGCCGACCGGAATGGTGGAGGTCCGGCCGGACAGGGTCACCGTCACCTGGCTGCGCTCGGTCGCCGCATGTTCTGGCGGGGCCGGGGCAGCCAGCTCCGGTGGCTCGTCGCCGACGTAGAAGAGCTCCGAGTGCACGGCGGCGGCAGGCACGCCGCCGGCCACCAGCGCGGCGCGGGCGGTCGAGACCAGGCCGAGCGGGCCGCACAGGTACCACTCGTCGGCGTCCTTGCACAGGCCGTCCAGCAGGATGGTGATCTTGTCCTCGTCTATCCGGCCGGTCAGCAGGTCCGACAGCTGCGGTTCGGCCGACAGCACGTGCAGCAGGGTGAACCGGCTGGGGTAGCTGTTCTTCAGATCCGCCAGCTCCTCCAGGAACATCACGTCGTTGGAGGTGCGGTTGCCGTACATCAGGGTGACCCGGCTGGCGGGCTCGGCGCGCAGGATCGAGGTGACGATCGACAACACCGGGGTGATTCCCGAACCCGCCGCCAGGCAACAGACGTGGCGCTCGTTCGCCGGCGCGACCGGGGTGCCGAACCGACCGGCCGGGGTCATCACCTCGATCGCCGCGCCCGGCTGCAGCTCGCCGGTCAGCCAGCCGGAGAACAGCCCGTTCGGGATCCGCTTGACCCCGATCCGCAGCGCGCCGCGCTCGGCCAGGTCGGCGGGCGTCGAGCAGATCGAGTAGGTGCGGCGCTCCTCCTGGTCACCGGCGGGCAGGCGCAGCGTCAGGTGCTGGCCCGGAGCGAAGGCGTACTCGTCGCGCAGCTCGGCCGGCACGGCGAAGTGCACCGCGCAGGCCTGGCCGGTGAGCGGCTCGACCCGGGCGACGGCGAGGGAGTGGAAGCCGCTCACAGCGACTTGAATTCGTCGAAGGGCTCGGCGCAGCTTCGGCAGCGGCGCAGCGACTTGCACGGTGTGGAGCCGAACTGGCTGATCAGCTCGGTGTCGGCGGAGTCGCACCGCGGGCAGCGGGCCGCGTCGGTGGCCGCCGGACGCACGGCCGGCCTGCTGCCGAGCTGAACCGGGACGGGGCCGGCTCTCGTCGGCCGTGGCGGGGCGATGCCGTAGTCGCGCAGCTTGGCCTTGCCCTCGTCGGTGATCCAGTCGGTGGTCCAGGCCGGCGCCAGCTCGATGACCACCCGGGTCTGCGGATCGACCTCGCGGGTCTGGGCCAGCACGTCCGCGCGGATGGCCTCGGTGGCCGGGCAGCCCGAATACGTCGGGGTCAGCACCACCTCGGGCCGGCCGTCGGCAGCGAACCGGACGTCGCGCAGGATGCCCAGGTCGGCGATGGTCAGCACCGGTATCTCGGGGTCCGGAACCGCCGCGGCGGCCAGCCGCAGCGCGGCCAGCCGTTCGAGGGCGGACTCGGTCGTCACCATGGCCGTCACCACCGGGCTCCGGGATGGGACCGGTGCAGGTGCTGCATCTCGGCCAGCAGGTAGCCGAAACCTTCGGTGTGCAGGCCCGCGCGGCCCCCGGTGGGCTTCCAGTCATCGTCGGGAAGGGTCAGGGTCGCCTCGGTGAGGATGCCCTGGACCGTTCCCAGCCAGGCCGGCCGCAAGCCCGACGGCAGCGGGCCGACGCCGAGGTCAGCGATCCGCCGGGCCAGCTCGTCGTCGGCGAACATCTCGTGGCTGTAAGGCCAAACCCCCTCAAGGGCGGCCTGGGTACGGTCATGGCTCAGCTCGGTGCCGTCGCCCAGCCGCAGGATCCAGGTGCTGGCGTGCTCCACGTGGTAGGCCACCTCCTTGACGGCCTTGGCGGCGATCGCGGCCAGCTGGGCGTCCCGGGACGATTCCAGGTCGCGGTAGAGCTCGTGCTGGTAGCAGGAGAACAGCAGCTGCCGCACCATGGTGACCGCGAAGGTGCCGTTCTCCAGCTCGGCCAGCTGCAGGTTGGTGAACTGGCGCTCCTCGCGCAGGTAGGCCAGGTCGTCCTCGGAGCGGCCGCTGAACGAGCCGCCGTAGGTCAGCAGCGAGCGGGCCTGGCCGAGCAGGTCGAGAGCGATATTCGCCAGCGCGATGTCCTCTTCGATCTGCGGCGCGTGGGCTGACCATTCCGACAGCCGGTGCGACAGGATCAGCGCGTCGTCACCGAGGCGGATGGCGTACCCGGCGACCTCGGCGCTGGCCGGTGCGGAGCTCTGCGTCATAGGTGCTCGACGCCCTCGGGGATCGTGTAGAAAGTCGGGTGCCGGTATGGCTTGTCGGCCGACGGCTCGAAGAAGGAGTCCTTCTCCTCGGGTGAGCTGGCGGTGATGTCGGCCGAGCGCACCACCCAGATCGAGACGCCCTCGTTTCGGCGGGTGTACAGGTCGCGGGCGTTCTGCAACGCCAGCGTCGCGTCGGCGGCATGCAGCGAGCCGACGTGCACGTGGTTGGTGCCGCGCGCGGGCCGCACGAACACCTCCCACAGCGGAGTCAGCGCGGTACTCACGCGGCCTCCGTCACCGTCGCTGCCTGCTGCTTGGCCGCATAGGCAGCGGCGGCCTCGCGCACCCAGGCGCCGTCGTCGTGAGCCCGGCGCCGGGTGGCGATCCGCTGCCGGTTGCACGGGCCGTTGCCCTTGAGCACCTGCTGGAACTCGGTCCAGTCGATCACGCCGTAGTCGTAGTGGCCGCGCTCGGCGTTCCACACCAGGTCCGGGTCGGGCAGGGTCAGCCCCAGCGTCTCGGCCTGCGGCACGCAGATGTCGACGAAGCGCTGGCGCAGCTCGTCGTTGGAGAAGCGCTTGACCTTCCACGCCAAGGACTGGGCGGAGTGGGTGGAGTCCGCGTCCGGTGGGCCGAACAT
>NZ_DATINC010000088.1:0-12453 GCF_035474675.1 Jatrophihabitans sp.
CCTCGGCGTACTTGTTGCTCAGCGTGCTGCCGAGCGCGGCCAGCACCGCCGGCGAGGTGAAGTTCTCGCTCGCGATCAGCTGCAGGCCGCCGCGCAGCCGGTCCAGCTCGTCCAGCACCACGCCGGCGATCTCGGGGTCGATCTTCTGCAGCGCTTCGAAATCCGGTCCCCAGTACTGCTCAGGCATCTGCTCGACGCTCCCTCGGCTGAGATCGGGATGGACGAATCTTCGCTGGCCACCCGCAACGCCTCGTAAGGAAAGAGGCTCGCAGGAAAAGGTTAGCCGACTCAGCCGACTCAGCCGACTCAGCCGGCTTCGCCGTCGAACCCACCGATCACCTCGCGCAGCCGGTCGACGCTGACCGCCCCGGCGCGCAGCAGCACCGGCTCCGGACCGGTCAGGTCCACGATGGTCGAGGGCCGGCCGGCCGGCGCCTCGCCGCCGTCGAGGTAGACCGACACCGACTCGCCCAGCTGCTCGTAGGCCTGCTGGGCGGTCACCGCCGGCGGCATCGAGGTGACGTTGGCGCTGGAGACCGCCATCGGGCCGGTCTCGGCGAGCAGTTCCAGGGCCACCGGGTGCAACGGCATCCGGACCGCCACCGTGCCCCGGGCATCGCCCAGGTCCCAGGCCAGCGACGGCGCGTGCTCCACCACCAGGGTCAGCGCGCCGGGCCAGAACGCCTCGATCAGGTCGCGGGCGGCGCCGGTCACCGCGCTGACCAGGCCGTCGATGGTGTGCCAGGAGCCGACCAGCACCGGCACCGGCATGTCCCGTCCCCGGCCCTTGGCGGCCAGCAGGCTGGTCACCGCGGCGGAGTTGAAGGCGTCGGCGCCGATGCCGTACAGCGTGTCGGTCGGCAGCACCACGAGCGAACCGGTGCTCACCGCGCGCGCCGCGGCGGTGATCGCCAGCGGCCGGGTGGCGGGATCGGTGCAGTCCAGCAGGTCGCTCATGGCTGACCATCCTGCCGCACGCCTGTTCGGCCGCCGCAGCCGCCGCTTCCAGTGGCCGGCCGGCGCCCGGACTGCCAGGATCGCACTGTTTAGCCGAGTCCCTCGTCGTCGGCGCCGCTACGCACCCTCCCGCTCCCCCGCTGTCTCCCCTGCTTTCCCTGTCCCCCGTGCCGTCCGGAAGGAACCCTCGATGCTCCCTGCTGCCCGTCCCGTCCCGTTCCGACTACTCCGGCGACGGGGCTGGCAGCGGGCGGCCGCCCTGCTGGCCGGCGCCGCCACCGCGACCGGGGCACTGGTCGCCCTGGCCGGTCCCGCGACCGCCACCAAGGCCCGGCCGGCCGCCGTTCCGGCCGGCAGCACCTGGGCGGTCAGCCTGGGCGACTCCTACATCTCCGGCGAGGCCGGCCGGTGGGCTGGCAACTCCAGCGACTCCAGCCAGACCGACGCGCTCGGCTCAGGCGCCTACTACGACGCCGGCACCGGCGAGTCGACCGTCGGCTGCCACCGGTCGAAGTCGGCCGAGATCGGCTTCGGCACTCTCGCCTCGGCGAACCTGGCCTGCTCGGGAGCGAAGTCCGCCACCTCGCCGTACTCCTCCGACAGCGACTTCAAGCCCGGACTGGACTTCTACGACGACGGCGCCGGCCACATCGGCCAGGCGCTGGCGCTGCAGAACTTCTCCGCCACCCACCGGGTCGGCATGGTGGTGGTCTCGATCGGCGGCAACGACTTCAACTTCGGCTCGATCGTGCAGACCTGCGTCGAGGACTTCCTGGCCTCACCCACCTGGTGGAAGGACTACTGCAAGGACGACGCCTCGGTGACGGCCAACTTCACCAGCGCCAACGTCACGGCCGTCACCACCCGGATCGCCAACGCGCTCAGGAACGTCAACACCGCGCTGGCCCGCAACGGCTACCTGACCAGCGACTACAGCCTGGTGCTGCAGACCTACCCGTCGCCACTACCGGGCGGCGCCGGAATCCGCTACACCGAGTCCGGCTACACCCGGCAGAACACCGGCGGCTGCGGGTTCTGGAACGCCGACGCCGACTGGTCCAACGCCACCGCGCTGCCCACCATCAACGCGGCGGTGACCAACGCCGCGGCCCAGTCCGGGCTGCCCAACATCAAGATCGTCAACATCAGCGGGCTGCTGAACGGCCGCCGGCTGTGCGAGACCGGCGTGCACAAGCTGCAGGAGACCTCGCTGGCCAGCTGGCGCAGCGCCGGCGCGGTGGACGCCAGCGAGTGGATCGAGAACATCCGTACGGTCTCGGCCGCGTTCGGCCCGTACTACGTGCAGGAGTCGCTGCACCCGAACTACTGGGCCCAGCTGGCGCTGCGCAACTGCCTGCGGCAGGCCTACAACGGCGGCGCGATCCGGGGCGGCACCTGCACCCGGACCGGCAACGGCCTGACCTCGGCCGGCGAGCCGGTGGTGACCCTGAGCTGAGGCGTCCCGCCGCCGGCCCAGGGTCAGCGGCGGATCGCCAGGCTGAACCGTGGCCGGCCGGTCAGGTCCGGCCGGCCGGCCACCCGGTCCCAGTCCCCGGCGGCAGCCAGTAGTTCGTGCAGCGCTGGGGTCTGGTCCTCGGCGTGCTCGATGCCGAGCAGCCCGCCCGGCCGCAGCAGCCGGCCGGCGAGCGCGATCAGCGCCGACATCAGCGCCAGCCCGTCCGGGCCGGCGAACAGCGCCTCGTCCGGGTCGGAGGCCACCTCGGGCGGCAGCCGGTCCCGGAGCGACTCGGCGACGTAGGGCGGGTTGGCCAGCACCGCCGCCACCGTCCCGGTGAGGTCGGCCAGCAGCTTCGGGTCGGAGATGTCGCCGGCCACCACCTCGACCGGCCGGTCGCCGGCGGCCTGCCGATCGGCGGCGTTGCGGCGCAGCCAGCGCAGCGCTGGCTCCGAGCGCTCCACCGCGATCACCCGGGCCGGCGCGAACTCGTTCGCCACCGCGAGGGCGACCGCGCCGGAACCGGCGCACAGGTCGACCACCGTGGCACCGGGCAGCAGCCATCCGGCGGCCAGCTCCACCAGCAGCTCGGTCTCCGGCCGGGGGATGAACACCCCCGGGCCGACGGCGAGTTCCAGGTGCCGGAACGGCGCACTGCCGGTCAGGTGCTGCAGCGGCACCCCCGTCGCCCGCCGGCCCACCAGCCCCCGGAACCGGGCGGCCTGCTCCGGGCTGACCGTGGGGCCGGCCAGCAGCCCGCTCCGGCCGCGGCCGAGCACGAAGGCCAGCAGCAGCTCGGCCTCCACCCGGGCCGGGCCCACCCCGGCGGCCGAGAGCTGGGCGGTGGCGGCGGCCAGCTCGGTGTGGGCCTGCGGCTGCATCAGGCGCCGGACGCCGGACCCGCATCCGACGACAGGGCCGCCTCGATGTCGGCCCGGGTCAGCGCGTCGATGACGTCGTCCAGGGCGCCGTCGAGCACCTGGTCGAGGTTGTAGGCCTTGAAGTTGACCCGGTGGTCGGCGATCCGGTTCTCGGCGAAGTTGTAGGTACGCACCCGCTCGGACCGGTCCACGGTGCGCACCTGGGAGCGGCGGGCGTCCGAGGCGTCCTGGTCGGCCTGTTCCTGGGCGTGCGCCAGCAGCCGGGCCCGCAGCACCCGCAGTGCCGCCTCCCGGTTCTGCAGCTGGCTCTTCTCGTTCTGCATCGAGACCACGGTGCCGGTCGGGACGTGGGTGATCCGGACCGCCGAGTCGGTGGTGTTGACGCTCTGCCCGCCCGGGCCGGACGAGCGGTAGACGTCGATGCGCAGGTCGTTCGGGTCGATCTCGACCTCGACCTCCTCGGCCTCGGGCAGCACCAGCACGCCGGCCGCCGAGGTGTGGATGCGGCCCTGGGACTCGGTCACCGGCACCCGCTGCACCCGGTGCACGCCGCCCTCGTACTTCAGCCGGCTCCAGACCGGCTGCTCCACGCTGCGCGAGCGCACCGCGACGGTCACCGACTTGTGGCCACCCAGGTCGGTCTCCTCGTCGTCGAGGATCTCGGTCTGCCAGCCCTGCCGCTCGGCGTAGCGCAGGTACATCCGCAGCAGGTCACCGGCGAACAGGGCCGACTCGTCGCCGCCCTCACCGGCCTTGATCTCCAGGATCACGTCCTTGACGTCGTTGGGGTCCTTGGGGATCAGCAGCTCGCGCAGCCGGTCCTCCAGCTCCGGGATCCGGTTCTCCAGCTCCTCGGCCTCGGCCGCGAACGAGGCGTCCTCGCCGGCCAGCTCGCGGGCGGTGGCAGCGTCGGCCCGGACCCGCTCCAGCTCCCGGGACGCGGTGACCACCGGGGCGAGCTGGGCGAACCGGCGGCCGAGCCGGCGGGCGGTGGACTGGTCGGCGTGCACCGCCGGGTCGGAAAGCGCCGTCTCGGTCTCGGCGTACTCGGCCAGCAGCTGGGACAGCGTGGCCGATCCGTCGCTCTGGTGAGCCATGGCTCCGTCCTGGGTCGAAGAGGGTCGAGAGGTTCCGGGTCAGTGTGGCCGGCGGTACGGCTCCGGGCTGGTCCGGGCAGAGAAAACGGCGCCCCGGGGTGCCGGTCAGGCACGCCCAGGGCGCCGTCGAGGTAGCTAGGCGGTGGTGCGCTGGCGCTTGCCGTAGCGCTTCTCGAAGCGGTCCACCCGGCCGCCGACGTCCATGATCTTCTGCTTGCCGGTGTAGAACGGGTGGCAGGCCGAGCACACTTCGGCGTGCAGCGTGCCGCTCTTGGCGGTGCTGCGGGTGGTGAACGTGTTACCGCACGAGCAGGTCACCTCGGTGACCACGTACGCGGGGTGGATGCCGTCCTTCACGGTGGTTCCCTTCTTCTGACGCCGCATTCGGCGCCGATCATGGCCGCCGGGTCGCCCTGACAGATCGACTGAGAAGCGATCTGTTCGCCGTACCGAACCGCAGGGCGAAGCAGGACGTGAACCGGAGCCGGGTCGTCAACCAGACAGTGTGCCAGTTGCGGGCACGCCTACCAAACGCCGGGGCGGTGGCCGGCATTCCCGGCGAACGCGCTCGTCCCCGCTGCCGTGGGGCAGCGGGGACGGGCGTGCGGTCAGCGGCGCGGGCTCAGCCCTTGACGCCACCGGCGGTCAGGCCGCTGACGATGCGGCGCTGGAAGAGCAGCACCACGATCACCAGCGGAACGGTGACCACCACGCCGGCGGCCATCGTCTGGGTGTAGGGCACCACGTGCGGCCCGGCGGTGAAGTTGGCCAGCGCCACCGTGGACGGCTCCACGTTCTTGACGCCGTTGGACAGCACGCTGGAGAGCAGATACTCGTTCCAGGAGGCCAGGAACACCAGGATCGCGGTGGTGAACAGCGCGGGCGCGGCCAGCGGGAAGATCACCAGCCGGAACGCCTGGCCGGGGGTGGCCCCGTCCACCCGGGCCGCCTGTTCCAGCTCCCACGGCATGTCGGAGAAGAAGCTGGTGAGGGTGTAGACGGCCAGCGGCAGCGAGAACGAGATCTGCGGCAGGATCAGCGCCGGGTAGGTGCCGAGCATCCCCCAGTCGGCGAACAGCTGGAACAGCGGGGTCAGGATCGCCACGCCCGGGAACATCGACGCGCCCAGGATGGCGGCCAGGATCAGGCCCTTGCCCCGGAAGGACAGCCGGGCCATCGCGTAGCCGGCGAACACCCCGATGATCATGGCCAGCAGGGTCACCACCGAGCCGATGAACAGGCTGTTGATCAGCGACCGGCCGAACTTGTTGTCGGTGGTGTCGAAGGCGTACCGGAAGTTCTCGAAGCTGACGTGGGTGAACCACGGGGTGGTGTCGAAGGTGTAGGCGGTGTCCCGGAAGGCCAGCACCACCATCCAGTAGAACGGCGCCAGGCACCAGACGATGATCAGCACGATCACCGCCATGGTGCCGACGTTGCCGCGGTTGAAATTGGACCTGCGGCGGGTGGCGACGGCCTCGGTGGGGGCGCCAACTGCGGTGGAACCGTGCGCGACGGCAGTCATGTCACTTACCGCCCTTTCCCGGGGTGCCGACGATATTGGCGTTGAACAGCCTCACCATGCCCAGGGCGATGGCGAAGATGAAGATGAAGGTGATGGTCGACAGTGCCGAGGCCGAGTACACGCCGCTGTGCAGCTGCTTGACCACCAGGATCGACAGCGTCGTGGTGCCGTTGGCGCCGCCGGTGAGGATGGCCGGCAGGTCGTACATCCGCAGCACGTCCAGGGTGCGGAAGATGACCGCGACGGCCAGCGCGGGCTTGACCAGCGGCAGGGTGATCCGCCAGAACCGCTGCCAGGCGTTGGCGCCGTCGACCTTGGCCGACTCGTAGATGTCGGCGCTGATGCCCTGCAGGCCGGCCAGGATCAGCAGCGCGATGAACGGCGTGGTCTTCCAGACGTCGGCGATCACAATTGCCGAGCGGGCCGGCCATTTCTCGCTGGTCCAGGCGAAGTGGGTGCCGAGCAGCTTGTTCAGCACGCCCTGCGGGTCGAAGACCACCTGCCACAGCTTGGCGGTGACCGCGGTCGGGATCGCCCACGGGATCAGGATGGCGGCCCGCACCAGCGCCCGGCCGCGGAAGGCCCGGTTCATCATCAGCGCGAAGATCATGCCGATCACGGTCTCGAGCGCGACGGTGACCACGGTGAACCCGACGGTGACGCTGACCGAGTCCCAGAACTGCGAGCCGATGTTGCCCGGCGGGCACTTGATGGTGGTGCCGGTGCCGGACGGGCACTGCTCGAGCAGCCAGTGCTTGAAGTTGGTGAGGCCGGTCCAGGCGCCGGCCTGCTCCAGCAGCCCGGTGTCCGGGTTGATCTTCTGGTTGTCGGACAGGAAGGCGTTGTAGATGGCCTTGACGATGGGATAGCCCACGATCAGGCCGAGCAGCGCGATGGTGGGTGTGACCAGGAAGAAGGCCAGGCGTCCCTCGCCGGTCTTGATCTTGTTCCGCTTGGGACGGGAGGCGGGGGGCGGCGAGCCTTGGGCGGTGGAGCCGGCTGCCGGTTCGGCGAGGGTCATGGGGCCTCCTCTGGCTATGACATCCCGGTGGAACTGAGGGAAGACATCCCGGTCTTACTAGAGAACCAGCTTTCCCAGGTTTAGGGAATGGTGCGGTGCCGGCCGGCGGAGCCAGGCGATGGTGCGCACCTGGCCCCGCCGGCCGGCGAGTGCCTGGATCAGCCGGCGGTGGCCGTCTGGATCGCGGCCGAGAGGTTCTTCAGGGCGTCCTGGACGGAGGTGGTGCCCTGCAGGGCCGCGTAGGCGTTGGTCTCGATCGCCTCGGTCACGGCGGGGTAGAACGGGGTCGCCGGACGCGGGATGGCGTTCTGGATGCCTTCCTTCAGCACCGGCAGGTACGGGAACTTCTTGACCAGCTCGGCGTCGTCGTACAGCGAGGCCAGCACCGGCGCGTTCGAACCCTGGGTCAGGTTGTAGCGCTGGACGCTCTCGCTCTCGACGAACTTCAGGAAGTCGAGCGCGGTGGCCTTGTACTTGGAGTAGGAGCTGATGGCGACGCTGTGACCGCCGAGGCTGGAGGCACCCGGGCCGTTGAGGCCCGGCAGCGGCGCGATGTCGAACTTGCCGGCGACCTTGCTGCCGGTGCCAGCGAGGATCGCGTCGGCGTAGGGCCAGTTGCGCATGAAGACCAGCTGGCCGGCCTGGAAGGCGTTCAGGCTCTGGGTCTCCTGGAAGCCGAGGGCCTCCTTGGGGATGTAGCCCTGCTTGAACCCGTCGACCAGGAAGCTCAGGCCCTTGGCGGCCTCGGCGGAGTCGACGGCCGGCGTCTTGCCGTCGTCCTCGACGATCTTGCCGCCGGCGGTGTTGATCGCCTCGGAGGCGTTCACCGTCAGGCCCTCGTACTTGGCGAACTGGCCGGCGTAGCAGGCCGGGGTCTTGCCGGTGATGGTCGGGGAGGTGTTGGCCGCCTTGCAGGCGGCGATCATCTCGTCCCACGTGGTGGGCGCCTTGGAGACCAGGTCCTTGCGGTAGTACAGCAGGCCGGCGTCGGAGGCGTACGGGGCGGCGTAGAGCTTGCCGTTGTAGGTCGCCGCCTTCACGGTCGGGCCGAGCAGCTTGTCGGTCGGCAGGGCGTACTTGCCCTCCAGCGGGATGACCCAGCCCTTGGCGGCGAACTCGGCGGTCCACACCACGTCGACGGTCACCACGTCGTAGCCGGGGTCCTTGGCCTGGAAGTGCTGCTCGAGGTCGGACAGCTGCTGGTCGGCCTGATCGGACTGCTGCTTGATCGTGACCTTCTCGTTGGCGTGGTTGGCGTTCCACTCACTGGCAAGGTGCGGCATCAGGCCGCTGTTGTCCTTGCCGGTGACGAACGTGATCGGACCACGGGCGTCCGCGCCCGCATTGGCACCCGATTTGTTGTCGTTGCTGCTGCTACACCCGGCCAGAACCACAGCCGCAGTGAGCAGGGAGACCGCACCGATGGCGACCTTGGGACTCATTAAAACTGTCCTTCCGACGATGATTCTTAAGCGCTTACAGGCAGTTGCAGAATGACATCGAACACAGTGATTGCCGAGGATCGACAGAGATAAGATGCCTAACCGTTACCTCCTCGTCGCCAGTGGCACCACATTAGTATCGATCATGACGACTCCCCCTGATACGCCGGGCTTCGATCTGATTGCCGACACTGTGAAGCCGGGCCAGCGCCCTCGGTTTGGACGTCGGAACGGCCGGTTGCAACAACGACGGCGGCACATCCACATAGCTGCCGTCGTGCCGCACCACTCGCACCGTATCGGACCCGCGCACGCCTGACACCACCTCGACCCGGGCGACCTGCGACCAGGGCAGCCAGGCCGGCTTCCACAGGTAGCGGACCTCGATGCCCTCGTCATCGGCGATCAGGTACATCCGCAGCGCGAACACCGCCAGCAGCAGGGCAACCGCGCCGGCGGTCAGCGCCAGGTAGCGGACCGTGTCGGATGGATGGCCGTACAGCACCAGGGCGGCAGCGGCGCACACCACCAGCATCAGCAGGGCCGGCTGGTACGGCGGCACCCGCACCGACAGCGGCGCCTCGGCCTCGAGCGCCGGGCGGTCCGTCCCACCTGCGGCCATCCCTGGAGTCTAGGACCGCGGCCGGTACCAGCGGCAGGGGACGGAATGCACAAGTTCTTCCCGGGTAGATTCGCAGTCCCGCCCCGCCGGGCAGCGCGGCGCGGTCAGTCCGCCGTCGGCGTCGGGAGGCTCTCGTGTCCAGCAGCCGGGCCACCTGGTGGCAGTCAGCGGTGGTCTACCAGATCTATCCGCGCAGCTTCTGCGACGCCAACGGCGACGGCATCGGCGACCTGCCCGGCATCCTGGCCCGGCTGGACTACCTGCGGCACCTGGGAGTGGACGTGCTGTGGCTGTCGCCGATGTTCCCCTCGCCGCAGGACGACGCCGGCTACGACATCAGCAACTACACCGACGTCGATCCGGTGTTCGGCTCGCTGGCCGACTTCGACCTGCTGCTGGCCGAGGTGCACCGGCGCGGCATGAAACTGGTGCTGGACCTGGTGGTCAACCACACCTCCGACGAGCACCCGTGGTTCGAAGCGTCCCGCCGCGGCCGGCACGACCCGCAGCGGGACTGGTACTGGTGGCGCGGCCCGCGTGCCGGGATGGCCGCCGGCGCGCCCGGCGCCGAGCCGACCAACTGGGCCTCGGCGTTCTCCGGCTCCGCCTGGCAGTTCGACGAGGCCAGCGGCGAGTACTACCTGCACCTGTTCTCCCGCAAGCAGCCGGACCTGAACTGGGAGAACCCGCAGGTGCGCTCGGCCGTCTACCGGATGATGCGCTGGTGGCTGGACCGCGGGGTGGACGGCTTCCGGATGGATGTCATCAACATGATCTCCAAGGACCCGCGGCTGCCGGACGGCATAGTCGGCTCCGTCGGCTCCAGCGGCTTCGGCGACGGCTCACCGTTCTATATCTGTGGCCCGCGCATCCACGAGTTCCTGCAGGAGATGTATGCCCAGGTGTTCGCCGGCCGGGACGCGCAGCTGCTGACGGTCGGCGAGATGCCCGGGGTGACGGTGGAGCAGGCCAGGCTGTTCACCGACCCGGACCGGCACGAGGTCGACATGGTGTTCCAGTTCGAGCACGTGCAAATCGACCACGGCATCGACAAGTTCCACCCGACGGCGTTCCGGCTGGTCGACCTCAAGGCCAGCTTCGGCCGCTGGCAGGCGGGCCTGGCCGAGGTCGGGTGGAACAGCCTGTACTGGAACAACCACGACCAGCCGCGGGTGGTCTCGCGCTTCGGCGACGACAGCGACCGCTACCGGGTGCGGTCGGCGACTCTGCTGGGCACCGTGCTGCACCTGCACCGGGGCACGCCCTACGTCTACCAGGGCGAGGAACTGGGCATGACCAACGGGGTGTTCGGCACGATCGCCGACTTCCGCGACATCGAGTCGCTGAACTACTACGCGGCAGCGCTGGCCGGCGAGGGCTCCGGCGCACCGCAACCCGGCGACCCGCTGGCCGACGAGACGGCGGGCGGCACGGCGGTGACCGCTGCCGGCCCGGGCCGGCAGCCCGACGACAGCACGGTGCTGGCGGCGCTGCGCCGGATGAGCCGGGACAACGCCCGCACCCCGATGCAGTGGACGGCCGGCCCGCACGCCGGGTTCAGCTCCGCCGAACCGTGGATCGGGGTGAACCCGAACCACCGCACCGTCAACGCCGAGGCCGAATACGCCGATCCGGACTCGGTGTACTCCCACTACCGGCGGCTGATCGCGCTGCGGCACTCCCATCCGGTCGTGGCCCGGGGCAGCTTCACGATGCTGCTGCCCGACCACGAACAGGTCTATGCCTTCCTGCGGCAACTGGACGCCGAGCAGTGGCTGGTGCTGGGCAACTTCAGCGCCGCGGACGTCGCGGTGCCACTGCCCGACGCGGCTGACTGGGCCAGCGCCGAGCTGCTGCTCGGCAACTACCCCACCGGCGAGGCAATCGGGTCGCCGCCGGACGCGCCCGCCCCGGCCAGGTCTGCCGAGTTGTGGCTGCGGGCCTGGGAGTGCCGGGTCTACCGCCGCACCGCACCGCCGGCCTGAGCGGCGCTACGGGCCGAGCTGGACCTGCGGATCGCCGGCCAGCCGCTCCAGCAGCACTGCTGGCACCGGCACCGCACGCGGCACCTGGGCCGTCACCGCCACGCTGCAGCCGGGCGTGCCGGGCACCACGAAGTCGGCCTGGGCCGGGCCGACCACGGGCAACGGGGCGGCCCGGGGCGGGATCGGGGCGGCTCCCGGCACGCACTGGGCGGTGGCCGAGACCTCCAGCCCGGACGGGGTCTGCAGCACGATGGTGGTCTGCACCGTCTGCCCGGTCTCCCGGCTGGTCACCGACACCGAGCTCAGCACGGTCGCGTCGGGGAACAGCCGGCGGGCCTGCACGCTCAGCGACTGGCCGAAGTCCGAGCGCACCTGGCAGTGCGAGCCGCTCGGGCAGCCGGCGGCGTCCGGCCCGGCCGGCAGGTAGGGCCGGATCTGCCGGGTCACCTCGATCACCCGGGACCGGTGCTGCCACCACAGCGCGGCGAGGGCCACCGCAACGCAGGCCAGCAGCACCGCGCCGGCGACCAGCCAGGTCGGCACCAGCCGCGGCGGGCCGGCCGGCGTTCCCGCCCGGGGACCGGCCACCGGCTGCTCGCCGGAGAAGAGCACCATCTCGTCGGCCCAGGAGTGGTCGGTGCCGGCCGGGCGCCGGGCATCCTCCGGCTGCCGGCCCTGGCGCCCGGTCATGACGGCGACGGCCCGGTCATGGCAGCGGCAACTGGACGGCCGGGTCGCGCGCCAGCCGCAGGGCGGCCTGCTCGAACCGGATGGCCGCGCCGCGGGTCCGCAGCAGCAGCGCCACCCCGCAGCCGGGCAGGCCCGGCACCAGCACGCTGAGCTGCCGGTAGGCGATCACGCTGTTTCCGGCCAGGTCGGTGAAGGCGGTGCTGGAGCGGTCCAGCCGGCCGGGCGGGCGGGGTGCGCCCGGCACGCACTGCGAGACCAGGCTCACCGTCGAACCGTCCTCGATCAGCCCCACCAGGCTCTTGCGGTAGCTGGAGCTGGTGCGCAGGTCCAGGGTGGCCTGCACGCTGAGCACCTCACCGGAGGGAAAGGCCCGGGTGAAGGCGTCGTCCAGCCCGATGGCCCGCTGCGCCACCCGGCAGTCGGCCCGCACCGGGCAGCCGCTGGCGTCCACGGACACCGCGGCCGGCGGTGCCGGCAGCACGATGGTGCGGACTCGTCGCTCGGGATGGGCCCGCGCTGCATTGACGGTGATTACCGTCGCCAGCAGCGCCAGGACCGCCGCGGTGACGGCCAGCCGGCGCTGGGCCGGGCCGGCGAATGCCCAGCCCGGCCGGCCCGCAACCGTGGCGGGCACCTCCGGCTCAGCGGTCGTCGGCGCCCGGCGTGGTCTTGGCGATCTGCATCAGGAACTCGATGTTCGTCCGGGTCTTGCGCAACCGGTCGAGCAGCAGGTCGATGCCCTGCTGCGGGTCCAGCGCGTGCAGCACCCGGCGCAGC
>NZ_DATINC010000089.1:0-4215 GCF_035474675.1 Jatrophihabitans sp.
GGTGTCGACCTGTCGCCACGGATGATCGCCCATGCCCGGCGCCGTTATCCAGACCTGGACTTCACGGTCGCGTCCGCCACCGACCTCGGCCTCGCGGACGCCTCGCTGGGCGGCGTGCTCGGCTGGTGGTCGCTGTTCAACCTGCCCCGGGACGTGCTGCCCGCGGTGCTGGCCGCCTTCGCCAGCGCCCTGGTGCCCGGCGGCCGGCTGCTGCTCGGCATGCACGTCGGCGACGGCGACGTTGCGCGCACCGAGGCCTACGGCGGCGTGCCGGTGCGCTGGACCACCCACCTCTGGCAGCCCGAGCACCTGGTTGCCCTGCTGTCGGTGGCCGGCCTGGACCTGGTGGCCGAACTGCGCCTTCCGGCGAACGGCGAGGTGCGTCCCGGAGTGGTGCTCAGCGCGAGCCGGCCGGGCTGAACCTGGTTCAGCGCCGGGCCGGCGGTGCTCATCGAGAGCACTGCCGGCCCGGCGCTGGCGTCAGAAGGGCTTTGGCGTCAGAAGGACTTGGCATCAAAAGGGCTTGGCATCAAAAGGGCTAGGTGTGCACCCCGTGGATGGCGAACCGTTCCACCTGCTGCAGGTGCCCGCCGGTGCTGGCCACCAGGGTCAGCACTCCCCGCTGGGTAAAGGTCACCGGTCCGGTCGTCCAGGCCGCGTGGTCGCCGCCGGCCGGCACCCGGGCCACCGTGCTGCGGTCGGTCTGGCTGGCCAGCACCGACACCACGATGTTCTCGTCCACCCCGGTGATGTGGCCGCCGATGGCCATCGGCGAGCTCACTCGTGACCCATAGGCCGGCTGCTCCAGCGACAGTGTGGTGTCGTCACTGCCGACCACCTCCCACGGCGAGTCCGACGCGGTGCCGAACTGGACCAGGTGCAACGTCGCCGCGGTGTGCGGCTGGCCGTTCGGATCCCGGTAGCCGACCTTGATGTGGGCGCCCAGGTCGTCGAAGAACGTCCCGGTCACCAGGTTGATCTCGGTGAACCCCAGGTAGGACCGGGTGAAGGTCAGCGCGGTCTGGCTGGCGTCCAGGTGCCACGGTTGTGAACCGCCGGCCTTGGTGCGCCACTGCTCGGCATCGGCGTAGCTGCCGAACGGCCATAGCGGCTGGTAGCCCAGGGTGAACGCATCGGCCGGCCCGGACGGCACCCGGGAGGGCGGCGTGACCGAGACCGTCGGCCGGGACGGCGGCCGCGACGACGGCGCCTGGGACGGCGGCTGGGACGACGGGGCGGCGGTCGGAGTGGGTGCCGGGGTCGGCGCCACGGCGCTGGGGGTTGGCTGCACGGGCAGCTGGGTTGCCGGGCCCGCCGGGTGGCTGGAGGTCCGGCTCAGCTGCACCGCGGTCACGGTGGCCACCGCCAGGATTCCCACGATGGCCGCGGCCAGCAGCGGAACGGCCCACCGGGTCCGGGCCCGGTCCAGCAGCACCACCCGGCTGGACGGCGGGGCGGCCGGCGCCAGGTCGGCTTCGGTGACGGCGTCCGCCCGGGCGTGCAGGGCGGCGGCGATCCGATCGTCGATGGTGTTCATTCGGCACCTCCGAGTGCTGCGGCGATCGCCTGGCGACCGTGGAATGCGTTGGATTTGACGGTGCCCAGCGAGATGCCGAGCTCGGCCGCGATCTGTGCCTCGGTCAGTTCCGACCAGTAGCGCAGCACGATCACCTCGCGTTGCCGGCGGGGCAGCCGGTGCAGCGCCGCGATCACCGCGCGGTGCTCCTCGGCCAGCAGCAGCTGGCCGTCGGCGCCTTCGACCGTCAGCCGGTCGGCGTCCGGGTGCGGGTTGCGGCGCACCGTGCGGCGCCGGCGCAACACCGAGCGGGACCCGTTGAGCACGCAGCTGCGCAGGTAGGAGATCGCCGCCTCCCGGTCGGCCAACGCCGGCCAGCGCCGGTGCAGGGCCGCGAAGGCGTCCTGCACCACGTCCTCGCCGGTCTCCAGGTCGTCGACCAGCAGCACCGCGAGCCGGATCATGGTCAGCCGATGGGAGGCGAACAGCGCGACCACCGCTGAATCGGCATCGTCTGCCGGCGTGAGCCGCACCGGCACATCCTTGTTGCGCACCATCGTCCTCATGGCCACCGTCCAGGCTCGGCGCACCACGAGGAGTTCGTGGTGCTACCTGTCCAGACGTCTGGTCGGGGCAATGGTTGCATCGATAGCCCGGAAGCGGCTACGACCTGTTCGGCCCCACCATCGCCACGACTGCCCGCCGGACGGGCCGGGCGGCTACGGCTGGTCGGTGCCCGGCTTGCGGTGCGGGTCGGAGGCCTCGGGTGCCAGGAAGTCGGCCAGCTTGTCGCCGGCCGTGTCGATCTGGCCGGCGTGCTTGCCGCCGGTGCGCTTGTTGACCTGGTCCTCGGCCTGGTCGAGCGCCTTGCGCACCTGGTCGGGATGCTGTCCGGCCATGTCGCGTGCCTTGCGGGCGAGCTTGCCGACGTTGTCGAACAGTCCCATGGCGGCCTCCCCGGCATCCTGCGTCTCCGCTTGGCCACCACCTTACCCAGGCGGCCGGTTCTACACGCCCACCGTCAGGGCGGCGGTGTAGCCGGCCGACACCGACCCGCTCATCGAGGCCAGCTGGTGGATGCCGCCGTCGTCGCCGAACACCATGTCCGAGGTCAGCGAGGTGCGGGCCAGGTTGGCGACGCTCTGGGAGTAGCCGGAAGTGGCGTACACCTTGGCGCAGGCCTCCGCGGGCAGCGCCAGCTGGGAGGTGGCCACGATCTTGCCGGCCGCGGTGGCGTTGGCGAGGCTGGAGTACACCTCGAAGTGGATGTGCGGCCAGCGGCCGGAGTAGGCGGCCGGAAAGATCGTGGTGAAGGTGACCTGGCCGTCGGCGTCGGACTCCTGCACGCCGCGCAGGTAGTTCTCGCCCGAGACGTTCTGCCCGTACAGCGAGTACTCGCCGTCGATGTTGCAGTGCCACAGGTACACCGCGGCGCCCTTGATCGCTTGGTAGCCGTTGGCCGAGTCGCGCAGCGTCAGCGTGACGGTGAGCGGAACGCCCTTGGCGGTGGTGGTGGAGGTGCCGAAGCTGGACCGGATGTCGCTGCGCACGATCCCGCTCTGGGTCAGCACGTTCGGGCCGTTGGAGCCGTCGCCGGGGTACGGGCCGCTGGTCTCCTCCGGGATCTCGGTGTAGGACTCGGCCGCCGTGCCGGTGCTGCTCGCCGACGAGGCCGACGCCGACGAGGCCGCCGCCGTCGGGCTGGTGGCCGTCGTCGCGGCCGAGCTGGTAGCCGTTCCGGACCCGGCCGAGGTGACCTTGGCGGCGCTGGAACAGCCGGCCACCGCCAGCAGGCCGGTGCCCAGGAACGCCAGCGCACCGCGCCGGCTCAGCGTCTGCAGGTCGAACTCCAACCCGCGGTCGTGGTCTTCGATCTCGGAAGCTGGCTGGTCTGCGTGGTCTGCGCGCTGGGGCGACATGGGTCTCTCCGGATCACTCGGGCCTTCGATCAGTCGAGAGCCACCATGCCCGGGCTGTCCGGCAGGACGTTGTGGAGATGCTGTGCGATCGCTGTGGCCGCCGCTCAGCGCGCCGTCGGGTCCGTCGGATGCTTGGCCTGCTTGGCCTGGTACATCGCGGCGTCCGCGCGGGCCATCAGCTCGGCCGCGGTGTCGCCGGTCTCGGCGGTGGCGTAGCCCATCGAGCAGCCGACCAGCAGCTCACCGCAGCTGAGCTCGAACGGGGTGGCGAAGGCCTGCCGCAGCCGGGCCAGCAGGGTTTCCACGCCGGGGTCGGCGCCGTCCGGCGTCTCGGTGAGGATGACCAGCTCGTCACCGGACATCCGGGCCACCAGGTCGGTCGCCCGGACGCTCTCCAGCAGCCGGTGGGCCACCGCGCGCAGCAGCTCGTCGCCGACCGCGTGGCCGTAGGTGTCGTTGACCGGCTTGAACCGGTCCAGGTCCAGGAAGATCACCGTCGGGGTGGTCGCGCCGCGCTGGTACTTCGCCAGCGCCATGGTCAGCGTCTCGGAGAACAGCGCGCGGTTGGGCAGGCCGGTGAGGTGGTCGCGGGTGGCGGCGTGGCTGAGCCGGGCGGCGTCGTCGCGCAGCTGCAGCACCAGCACCGCCTGGTCGGCGATGTCGCGCAGCCGTTCCAGTTGCAGCCGGGTCAGCTCCTGGCTCTGGTCGGAGAACGCGCACACCGTGCCGATCACCTCGCCGCCGGACAGGATCAGCGGCGCGGCGGCGTAGAGCCGGACC
>NZ_DATINC010000090.1:0-4317 GCF_035474675.1 Jatrophihabitans sp.
CAGCAGCTTGAACAGGAAGCGGTCCCGCTGGGCCTCCGGGAGCGGGTAGACGCCCTCGTTCTCGATCGGGTTCTGGGTGGCCAGCACCAGGAACGGGTCCGGCAGCGGGTAGCGCTGGCCGCCGAGGGAGACCTGGCGCTCGGCCATCACCTCCAGCAGCGCCGACTGGACCTTGGCCGGCGCCCGGTTGATCTCGTCGGCGAGCACGAAGTTGGCGAAGACCGGGCCGAGCTCGGTGTCGAACCGCTCCGAGCCCGGACGGTAGATCCGGGTGCCGATGATGTCGGAGGGCACCAGGTCGGGAGTGAACTGCAGGCGCGCGAACGTCCCGCTGACGGTCCGGGCCAGGGTTTCCACGGCGAGGGTCTTGGCAACGCCGGGCACCCCTTCGAGCAGGCAGTGGCCACGGGCCAGCAGGCTGACCATCAGCCGCTCGACCATCCGTTCCTGCCCGACGATGACCCGCTTGACCTCGAACATCGCCCGTTCGAGCGCGGTGGCGTCGGCGGCCGGTGTGGGTGCCGAACCCAGCTCGGTCATGTGTCTCCTCGCACTGGTTCCCTTTCGGTGCGCCCGCACCGTTCCTGAGCGCCCGTCCGGGTCGCGCCAGCTCGGTCGCGCGTTGTGTTACCAGCCACGGTAGCCGAGCAAGCTGTGGCCCGGCTCAGCCGCCGAGCGCGGCCCGGCGGCGGTCGCGCCACGCTCACTGCCCGATCGGCTTCCGGCCGTACCTCAGCTGCCGTCCGTAGGTGCGTGTGATACCCACAGGTCGTTCTGGCGACCGCTCGGTATTACACAGGACCAGGCACCGGGGCGGATCAGCCGCCGGACCGAGGCAGATCAGCCGCCGGCCCCAGAGGCCGGGGTCAGCCGCCGATCGCCGACATCGGCCGTTCGGGCTGCCGGAAGCCGGGGGCGTTGATGCCGTGCCCGGCGGGCTTGGCCCGCACCGCCTGCCGGATCAGCTCGGCGAGCTCGGCGTCATCGGCGCCCCCGCGCAGCGCGCCCCGCAGGTCGGTCTCCTGGTGGCCGAACAGGCAGGTGCGCAGCTGGCCGTCGGCGGTCAGCCGCAGCCGGTCGCAGTCGCGGCAGAACGGCCGGGTCACCGAGGCGATGATGCCGACCCGGTGGTGGCCGCCGTCCAGGACCGGCGCCCAGTCCGCGCGACCCGGGCCGTCCAGCACCTCGAACTCCTCGGCCGGGGCGTGCCCGCGGTGCCCGACCGGGCGCAGCCGGAAGGACCGTCCGAGCAGCTCGAGCACCTCGTCGGCGGTCACCATGTCGGCCAGCGTCCAGCGGTGGTCGGCGTCCAGCGGCATGTGCTCGATGAAGCGCAGCTGGTAGCCGGCCCGCAGCGCCCAGGCCAGCAGCTCCGGCGCCTCGGCGAGGTTCTCGTCCCGCATCAGCACCGCATTGACCTTGACCGGGGTCAGCCCCGCCGCCTGGGCGGCCGCGAGGCCGGCCAGCACGTCGGCCAGCCGGTCGCGCCGGGTCAGGGTGTGGAACCGCTCCCGGTCCAGGGTGTCGAGGGAGACGTTGACCCGGTCCAGGCCGGAGCGGGCCAGCTCCTCGGCCCGGTCGGCCAGCGCCAGCGCGTTGGTGGTCAGCGACAGCTCAGGCCGCGGCTGCAGCCCGGCCAGCCGGCCGACCAGCCCGGCCACCCCGGCCCGGACCAGCGGCTCGCCGCCGGTCAGCCGGATGGTGCGCACCCCGAGCCCCAGGAACACCGAGGCCAGCCGGACGATCTCGTCGTCGGACAGCACCGCCCGGGCCGGCAACCAGGCCAGGCCCTCGGCGGGCATGCAGTAGGTGCAGCGCAGCGAGCACTTGTCGGTGAGCGAGATGCGCAGGTCCTCGGCCCGCCGGCCGAACGCGTCGAGCAGCACGGCACCGGACGCGAATTCGGTCGCAGACTCGGTCGCCGGGCTCATCAGTTCAGCCTAGACGCTGCTGGCCGTCCCGGACGCTCTCCGTATGTGCCCCGGGTGCCGGCCGGCAGGCCGGGCCAGGAACTCGGGTCAGCGAATGATCAGGGCTGATCAGGACTGATCAGGTCAGTGGCCGGGTGGCGCCGATGTAACCCCAGGACACCTGGTCCCACGGGGTCACCCGGACCACGTCGCCGGAGTGCGGCGCCTGCACCACGTTGCCGCCGCCGATGTAGAGGGCCACGTGGTGGATCGCGTCGAGGCCGCCGTCGGACCAGAACAGCAGGTCGCCGGGCATGAACTGGCCGGGCTGCGGGTGGAACGAGCCGGACCAGTACTGCGAGGCCGCGAAGTGGTCCAGGTACTCCCCCTGCGGTGCCCAGGCGTACATGGTCAGGCCCGAGCAGTCGAAGCCGAACACCTGGCTGTCGTGCGCGCCGTCGGTGCCGGGCGAGTCGACCCCCCAGGTGGGGCCGTTGTAGTTGCCGCCGGCCCAGGCGTACGGGGTGCCCAGCCGGCCCAGCGCGCGGTTGGCCGCCGCCTGGCCCTTGCTGGCCGTCCAGCTGCCCGACCCACCGGACGGCGGCGGGTTGTAGCCACCGCCGCTGCTGGTGCTGCCGCCGCTGTTGCCCCCGCCGCTGTTGCTGTGGCTCTGCTGCTGCTGTTGCTTCTCCTGCTCCCGGCGCTGGCGTTCGGCCTCGGCGCGAGCCCGCGCGGCGGCCTCCTCGGCCCGCTGCCGGGCCAGGGCCGCCTGCCGGGCGCGCTCGGCGGCGATCCGGGCCTGCTCCTGCTGGTAGGCGAGGTAGGCGGCCCGCTGGCCGTTCAGGGTGGCCAGCCGGCTCTGGGCGTCGGCCAGCTGCCGCTGGTAGCTCGCCTCCCGGGTCCGCAGCTGGGCGGCCAGCGCCTGCTGGTTGGCGTAGGCCTGCTGGGCGGCTTTCTGGGCGGCGGCGGCCTCGACGGCCAGCTTCTGCTTGAGCGCCAGCAGCGAGCGGGCTTTGGCGTCGGCGTTGGACTTGGCCACGATCGCCCGGTCCAGGCCGCTCATCGCGTCCAGCTGCCGGGAGGAGACGTAGTTGCGGTAGTCGCCGCTCTGCAGCAGCGCGTTCGGGTCGGTGGCCGACAGCAGCCCCACCGTCGCCGAGCCGAGAGACGGCGAGACGTAGCTGTCGTGGACGAACGCGGTCAGGTTGGCCCGGGCGGTCTCGATGCCCTTCTGGGCCGTCGCCACCGCGGTCTGGGCCTGGGCGGCCTGGGTCTTGGCCTGGTCGAGCTTGAACAGCGCGAAGGTGAACTTCTGCTCGGCCAATTCCACCTTGGCGTTCAGCGAGCGCAGCTGGGCCTGGGCCTGCACGATCTGGCCGGACAGCACCCCGACGGTGTTGGCAAGCGAGGCCTTGGCGGTGCGGGCCGCGTTCAGCTGGGCGTCGGACGGGTTGGGCGGCGGGGTGGCGCGTCCCGGGGCGGCGGCGTACAGCAGCGAGGCGGTCAGCGCGGTGACGCACAGCAGGCCGCGCACCGCCCGGCGAGGCCGGGCCACGGCTACCGCAGTGCCGCGCCGGGGCAGGCCGGCGTCGGTTCCGTGCCGGTCACCGGCCGCCTGCCGGGTGTTGCGCAACGCCGTCACCTTCCCTGCCGTGTCGATGCTGCCGGACAGCCTGCCACTTCAACCACATAAACGCCAATGGTCACGGCAGTCACATCCGTTTCAACACCTGACATGCGATGGCGGTGGACCCGTCTAAAGATCCACTCCGGTGCTCCTATCGGCCTACCGATGGGATCCCTTAGCGAGCGGTGCGGAACAATGGCAACACTGGGAAAAGCTGGGAATCGCCGAACCCGCAAAACATTGAGTAAACGCAGAGCAACACCGCACCCAGGGAGGACCACCGTGCCCGCAGGCCAGGAGAACAGCTTCGATGCCAAGGACCGGCTGCAGGTCGGTGACACCTCCTACACCTACTACCGGCTGGACCGGGTGCCGGGCTCGGACAAGCTCCCGTACAGCCTGAAGGTGCTGCTGGAGAACCTGCTGCGCACCGAGGACGGCCTCAACGTCACCGCCGAGCAGATCTCGGCGATCGCCGGCTGGCAGCCGCAGGCCGAGCCGTCCACCGAGATCCAGTTCAGTCCGGCCCGGGTGGTGATGCAGGACTTCACCGGCGTCCCGGCGGTGGTGGACCTCGCCACCATGCGCGAGGCGGTCGCCGAGCTCGGCGGCGACCCGGCCCGGATCAACCCGCTGGCGCCGGCCGAGCTGGTGATCGACCACTCGGTGATCGCCGACCTGTTCGGCGGCCCGGACGCCTTCGCCGGCAACGTGGACCTGGAGTACCAGCGCAACTTCGAGCGCTACCAGTTCCTGCGCTGGGGCCAGAGCGCGTTCGAC
>NZ_DATINC010000091.1:0-3046 GCF_035474675.1 Jatrophihabitans sp.
AGCCGGACGCCGAGGACACCGAGGACGCCGCCGGTGAGGGCACCCGCCGCCGCCGTCGCCGGGGCCGCCGGGGCCGTGGCCGGTCCGCGGCCGCCGAAGCCGACGCCGAGTCCCGCGACACCGCCGACGACTCGGGCGACGACGAGGACGAAGAGGAGTCCGACCACGCCGACGAGGTTGCCGAGGCGGCCCTGTCGGCCAGCGCCCGGCGGCGTCGCCGGCGGCGGCGCTCCAGCAGCGGGGACAACGCCGACACCGCACCGTCCGAGGACGACCCGCCGAACACCGTGGTGCACGTCCGGGAGTCGCGGTCGGGCCGGGGTGGCGCGGCCGACGACGACGGCGTCCGCGGCGTCAAGGGCTCGACCCGGCTGGAGGCCAAGCGCCAGCGCCGCCGGGACAACCGCGACACCGGCCGCCGGCGGGCCCCGATCCTCACCGAGGCCGAGTTCCTGGCCCGCCGCGAGGCGGTGGACCGGGTGATGGCGGTGCGCCAGACCGGTGACCGCACCCAGATCGCCGTCCTCGAGGACGACATCCTGGTCGAGCACTACGTGACCCGGGCCAGCGCCAGCAGCGCGGTCGGCAACGTCTACCTGGGCCGGGTGCAGAACGTCCTGCCGTCGATGGAGGCCGCCTTCGTCGACATCGGCCGCGGCCGCAACGGCGTGTTGTACGCCGGCGAGGTCAACTGGGACTCGGCGGGCCTGGCCGGCAAGTCCCGCTCGATCGAGAACGCCCTGAGCGCCGGGGACCTGGTGCTGGTGCAGGTGACCAAGGACCCGATCGGCCACAAGGGCGCCCGGCTCACCAGCCAGATCTCGCTGCCCGGCCGGTTCGTGGTCTACGTGCCCGGTGGCGGCATGACCGGCATCAGCCGCAAGCTTCCCGACGTCGAGCGCAGCCGGCTGAAGGCGATCCTGAAGAAGGTGGTGCCCGACGAGGCCGGCGTGATCGTGCGGACCGCCGCCGAGGGTGCCTCCGAGCAGGACCTGATCAACGACGTCGAGCGGCTGAAGTCGGAGTGGGAGTCGATCAGCGCCAAGGCCGACCGGGCCAAGAGATCCTCCGACGGCCCGCTGCTGCTGCACGGCGAGCCGGACCTGGCGATCCGGGTGGTGCGCGACATCTTCAACGACGACTTCGCCAAGCTGGTGGTGTCTGGGGCGGAGATCCACCGCACCCTGTCCGACTACGTGCGCGACATCGCCCCGGACCTGGCCGACCGGATCTCGCGGCACACCGCCGAGTCCGACCTGTTCCGCGACCTGCGGGTGGACGAGCAGCTGGCCAAGGCGCTGGACCGCAAGGTGTGGCTGCCGTCGGGCGGCTCGCTGGTCATCGACCGCACCGAGGCGATGACCGTGGTGGACGTCAACACCGGCAAGTACACCGGCTCCGGCGGCAACCTCGAGCAGACCGTCACCCGCAACAACCTGGAGGCGGCCGAGGAGATCGTCCGGCAGCTGCGGTTGCGCGACATCGGCGGCATCGTGGTGATCGACTTCATCGACATGGTGCTGGAGAGCAACCGGGAGCTGGTGCTGCGCCGGCTGACCGAGTGCCTGGGCCGGGACCGCACCAAGCACCAGGTCGCCGAGGTCACCTCGCTCGGGCTGGTGCAGATGACCCGCAAGCGGGTCGGCGAGGGGCTGCTGGAGGCCTTCTCCGAACCCTGCTCGGTGTGCAACGGCCGGGGCCTGATCGTGCACCTGGACGGCGTGGACAAGAAGTCCAACGGGACCGGCGGCGGATCGGTCGCGGCAGAGGAGGAGCGGCCGGCCCGCAGCCGGCGCAGCCGCAAGGCCAAGGCCGAGCAGCAGGCACCGGCGCAGCCGGATCCGGCCGAGCTCGCCGCCGAGGCCGAGAAGCGGCGGGCGGCGGCCAGCGCGGTGGCTGCCATCGCGGCGGCGACCGGCCACCACGACGCGACCGGCCACCACGACGCGGCCGGCTCCCGGGCCGGTGACCAGCCGGCCGACGGGGTCCGCACTGCCGAGGAACCGAGCGCTGCGGGGCCGAGTGCTGCGGAGCAGGGCACCGGGCAGCCGGACGGCGCGGCGTCGAGCACCGCGGAGTCGAGCCCGGCCGAGTCGGGTACCGCGGAATCGGGCACGACGGGACGCGGCACCAGGTCGCGGACCGGTCAGCGGCGCCGCGCCGGATCGAAGGCCACCGCGGCCGAGCCGGGCCCGGCCGAGCCGTCGGCTCCGGCCCAGTCCTCGAGCCCGGCCGAGCCGTCGAAGGCTGCCAGGCCGTCGAGGGCTGCCCAGCCGTCGAGGGCTGCCGCCGAGCCATCAGGCCCGGCCGAACCGGCCGCCGAGCCATCAGGCCCCGCCGAACCGGCCGCCGGGCCGGCGACCAGCGAGGCGGCCGCACCCGCATCCCAGCCGGCGTCCGGCCAGTCCGGGGCCGCCCAGCCGGTGCGTCCCCGTCGCCGCCGGGCGGCGAGCCGGCCGGCCGGTCCGCCGGTGCCGGTCAGCGCCGGCGAGGGGTAGCGGGCAGGAGCCCCCGCTTTTGCTTGGAAGGCGGCCGTAGGCGTAATCTGTACTACGGCCCATCGCACGCCAGGTGGGCTGTTCTGGTGTTCTGGGTCGGCTGGAATGCAACGGCCCGCCGTCGCGGGCCACCCGCGTGCACCAGCAAGGCTGGACACCCGAGAAATACCCGAAGATCTTCGACGCTGTTCGACAGGAGTGAGTTCGCGATGTACGCCATCGTCAAGACCGGCGGCAAGCAGTACCGGGTCGCCGTAGGTGACGTCGTGACGGTCGAGAAGCTGGACGCCGAGCCCGGCGCCAGCGTCGCGCTCCCGGCGATCCTGCTGGTCGACGGCGAGGACGTCACCACCGACGCCACGGCGCTGGCCGCGGTATCGGTCACCGGCGAGGTGCTCGGCCAGGTCAAGGGCCCGAAGATCCGGATCCACAAGTTCAAGAACAAGACCGGCTACCACAAGCGCATCGGCCACCGGCAGAAGCTGTCGCAGGTCAGGGTCACCGGCATCGAGAGCGGAAAGAAGTAGAGCCATGGCACACAAGAAGGG
>NZ_DATINC010000092.1:0-21136 GCF_035474675.1 Jatrophihabitans sp.
TGGAAACCGGGACGAGGTAGTGAAGTCGGCGCTGCTGGCCGAGGCTGAAGGCCACGTTCGTCTGATGCGGATCGTTGCGCGACAGACGGCTGACGGCTTCGCCGCTGACCTGCTGGCTACCGACGGCAGAGTGATGGCAGCTGGCTACGGTGCCGGCCCCGACGAGTTGTTGGCGGTGCTGGTGGCCGAACAGCGTTACCTCGTCGAGCAGGGCGGTCACGGGAGGAGCGTGGCCGGCGAGACCTACCTGGACAAGGCTCGTGAGCGTGTTCGACGAGGTCCATCGTCGCGGCCCTGACCGTTGTCCACAGCGGCTGGAGAAGTAGCCGACAGTCGTCCACAGCGGCCGGATCTCCGCCCGGCTGCCGTCCGGGTGGCCGCTAGGCTCTGCCCGTGACCCAGACCGGAGACCCCATGCAGCACGCGGCCACCGACCAGCCGGCAGCCGGACCCGACCCGGCACAGCTCGCTGCCCAGGCGGCCGCGGAGCTGGCCCGCCGGACCGGCGCCGAGCGGCATGACATCGCCCTGGTGCTCGGCTCCGGGTGGCTGCCTGCGGTGAACGCGCTGAGCGAGCGGGCCAGCGCCGACGTGGAGTTCCCCAGCACCGAGCTGCCCGGCTTCTCCCCGCCCGTGGTGGCCGGGCACGCCGGCACCATCCGCTCGCTGGCGCTGGAAGGCGAGCGCGGCAAGCGCCTGCTGATCTTCTCCGGCCGCACCCACTACTACGAGGGCCGCGGGGTGGCCGCGGTGGTGCACGGGGTGCGGGTGGCGGCGGCCGCCGGCTGCACCGTCACGGTGCTGACCAACGGCTGCGGGGGGCTGCGCTCGGACATGCAGGTGGGCGACCCGGTGCTGATCTCCGACCACCTCAACCTGACCTTCGCCTCGCCGCTGGTGGGCCCGCGGTTCGTCGACCTGACCGATCTGTACTCGCCACGGCTGCGGGCGCTGATGCGCGAGATCGACCCGTCGCTGGCCGAGGGGGTGTACGCGCAGTTCCCCGGCCCGCACTACGAGTCCCCCGCCGAGGTGCGGATGGCCCGGGTGATGGGCGCCGACCTGGTCGGCATGTCCACCGCCCTGGAGGCCATCGCCGCCCGGGCCGAGGGCTCGGAGGTGCTCGGCATCTCGCTGGTCACCAACCTGGCCGCCGGCATCACCGGGCAGCCGTTGAACCACGAGGAGGTGCTGGCGGCCGGCAAGGCAGCCGCGCAGCGGGCCGGCGGACTGCTCGGCGAGCTGATCGGAAGGCTGTGACCGTCCTGGTCACCGGATCGGCCGGAATGATCGGCCGCTCCCTGGCCCGGACGCTGCCGCCCCTCGGCTGGCAGCTGCGCGGCTTCGACCGGGAGCGCTCGGCCGCCGAGATCGAGCAGGTGCAGGGCGAGATCACCGACCCGCGGGCGCTGGACCGGGCGATGACCGGGGTGCGGGCCGTGGTGCATCTGGCCGCCCAGGCCGTCGAGGCGCCCTGGCCGGTGATCCGCGACGCCAACCTGGAGGGCACCTACCAGGTCTTCGAGGCAGCCCGGCGGGCCGGGGTACGGCGGCTGGTCTACGCCTCCACCAACCACGCGGTCGGTTTCACGCCCCGGCCGGCCGGGCAGTCCGAATTACCCGCCGACACCCCGCCCCGGCCGGACACCCTGTACGGGGTGAGCAAGGCCTTCGGTGAGGCACTGGCCCGCTACTACGTCGACCGGTACGCCATGCAGGTCGCCTGCCTGCGGATCGGCACCTTCGCCGACACCCCGCCGGATGCCCGCTCGATGGCCACCTGGCTGTCCCCGGCCGACTGCGCGCGGCTGGTGGATGCCTGCCTGCGCACCGACCGGCTCGGCTTCGCGCTGGTCTGGGGAGTGTCGGCCAACGCGGGACGGTGGTGGTCGCTGGAGGCCGGCCACGCCCTCGGTTACCGGCCGCTCGACGACGCCGGCCGGTACCAGGACGGGCCGTCGGCGACCGGGTTCAGTGGCGAACCGCGTCCCAGCGACCAGCTGGTCGGCGGGGCGTTCACCGAAGCGTCCTTCGGCATCGACGAGGTCGCCGAGCGAGCCGGGAGAGGGCTGGGATGAGCACCGAGTTGACCGAGCTGTACCGCCAGGTCGCCGACTGGATCGCCGACGACCCGGACCCGGGAACCGCCGCGGAGCTCCAGGAGCTGCTGGCCCATGCCCAGGGCGGGAATGACGCCGCCCGGGCCGAGCTCGCCGACCGGTTCGCCGGGCCGCTGGTCTTCGGCACCGCCGGCCTGCGCGGTCCGCTGCGGGCCGGCCCGAACGGCATGAACACCGCTGTGGTCCGCCGGGCCGCGGCCGGCTTGGCGGCCCAGCTCACCGCATCCGGACGGGGCGGCGGCATCGTGGTGATCGGCTACGACGGCCGGCACGGCTCGCGGTCCTTCGCCGCCGACTCCGCGGCCGTGCTGGCCGCCGCCGGCTTCGACGCGCGGCTGCTGCCCCGGCTGCTGCCCACCCCGGTACTGGCATTCGCGGTCGGGCACCTGGGCGCGGTGGCCGGTGTGATGGTCACCGCCTCGCACAACCCGCCGCAGGACAACGGCTACAAGGTCTACGCCTTCGACGGGGCGCAGATCGTGCCGCCGATGGACGCCGAGATCGAGGCGGCGATCCGGGCCGTGGCCTCGGTGCGGTCGATCGCGCTGTCGCCGGACTACCGGGTGCTGAACGAGTCGTTGGTCTCCGACTACGTGACGGCGGTGGCTGGCCTGGTCCAGCCCGACTCGTCCCGGGCGCTGGACGTGGTGCACACCGCGATGCACGGGGTGGGCGCCGCGGTGATCCGGGCGGTGTTCGCCGCGGCCGGCTTCGCCACCCCGAGCGAGGTCGGTGAGCAGGCCGAGCCGGACCCGGACTTCCCGACGGTGAGCTTTCCCAATCCCGAGGAGCCCGGCGCGATGGACCTGGCGCTGGCGTTGGCCGAGCGCACCCGGGCCGACCTGCTGATCGCCAACGATCCCGACGCCGACCGGTGCGCGGCGGGCGTCCGGTTCCCCGGCGGCCCCGATCGCCCGGCGGGCTGGCGGATGCTGCGTGGCGACGAGGTGGGGGTGCTGCTGGCCGACTGGCTGCTGCGCCGCGGCGTGCGCGGCAGCTACGCCACCACCATCGTGTCCTCGACGATGCTCTCGGCGATGGCCGCCCGGCACGGCGTCGGCTTCGCCGAGACGCTCACCGGGTTCAAGTGGATCTCCCGGGCCGCGCCGGACCTGGTGTACGGCTACGAGGAGGCGCTCGGCTACGCGGTGGCACCCCAGCTGGTCCGGGACAAGGACGGCATCTCCGCCGCGCTGCTGGTCGCCGAGCTGGCCGCCAACCTCAAGGCCGCCGGCTCCTCCATCCCGCGCCGGCTGGCGGAGCTGACCGCCGAGTACGGCCTGCACGCCACCAGCCAGCTGTCCTGGCGGGTGAGCGACCTGGCGGTGATCGGCGAGGCGATGAGCCGGCTGCGCGGCGCGCCACCCCGGCAGCTGCTGGGCCGCGAGGTGAGCGTCACCGACCTGGCGCCGGACAACGACGTGCTGATCCTGCGCTTCGACGGCGGCCGGGTGGTGGTCCGGCCCTCCGGCACCGAGCCCAAGTGCAAGGCCTACCTGGAGCTGGTCATCCCGGTTGCTGACGCCGGACCCGCCCCGGCCGGCGGGGCCGAGCTCGCCGACGAGTCGCAGCTGATGGCGGTCGTCGGATCAGCCGAGCGGCAGGCCGAGGCCGAGCTGGCGGCGCTGGCGGCCGAGGTGACCCGGGCGGTGGGCATGGCCGAGCCGCCGGCCTGACCGGTAGCCGTCCGCTACCTCTCCAGGGTCGCGGCGGCGCGCTCGATCGCGATGCGCGCGTGCTGCAGGTCGTCCGGTTCCTGAGGCAGGTCCAGCACGAAGGTGCGGACGCCACCGCTCAGGTACGTCGCCACCGCCTGGGCCACCTCGTCGTAACTGCCCACCAGATAGGGGGTGAAGGTGTGGTGGTACCGGAACGGCACCAGCCAGTACACCTGCCCCTCGTCTTCGTCGGGGATGGGCACCGCCGCGAGTTGCGGCTGCCAGGACGACACCGAGGCCGACAGCAGCAGCTTCATCCGCTCGGCACCGTCCGGGTCGGCCGGGAACCGCTTGCGCGCGATCCGCCACGCCTCGGACGAGTCGTCACGCGCGATGATCCCGATGCCGATACCGGTGCCGAACTTGTTCTTGGGAACGTCCGGGCTGACGAAGTCCTCCGGCAGGACCGGGAAGGAGAGCTGGCTGAGGCCCAGCGCCTCCCCCGCCTGCACGCTGGCCGCCGACGAGCCGGACATGTATGACACCGGCTGCAGGTCGGCGGGCACCGGAGCGGTGAGCCGGGCCCGGCGAAAGTTGTAGTACTGACCGGCGTGGCTGACCACGTTGCCGTCCATCAGCTTCTTGATGACCGTCACGTACTCGATGAGCCGGGCGTAGCGAGCGTCGTGGGCTAGCTCGTCCGCCTGGACGGTGAGGTCGCGGCTGAACCCGCCGCTGACGAAGTTGATGTCGACCCGCCTGCCGTACAGGTGGGCCAGCGACGAGATCTTGCGGGCACACGCGAACGGGCTCATGTCTATCGGCTGTACCGCGATGAGCGGGACGAAGGTGGTGGTGTTGGCGATGGCCGCCTGGGCCGACGTCCAGGCATCCATCGAGGTGTTGTCGCTGTACAGCAGGGCGCCGCGGAAGCCCGCGTCTTCTGCCCATCTGGCGGTTTCCACCAGCTTGGCCAAATGGGACTGCTCGCGGAGACCGATGCTGGATCGGCACGTCGAGTACAGGGCAATGCCGTTCGCGGCCAGGTCCATGATTCGTCCCCTCCTTCCGGGCGTAGTTCGTGCGGTCAGAGTTGTTCGGTTTCCGACAGCGGTGCCCGGCTGGCGACACCGCTGACGGAAGGATTGGCGAGGAACTCCTGCAGACTGATCTTGATGCCGAACTGGTCTTCCAGACGTGCGACGAGAACGGCGGACAGCAGCGAGTGCCCGCCCAGGTCGAAGAAGTTGTCGTCGACGCCGACCCGCTCCACCCCGAGCACCTTGGCGAACAGCTCGCACAGCTTCTGCTCGGCCGGTGAGCTCGCCTCCCGCCCGGTTCCGCCGGTGAAGGTGGGTTCGGGCAGCGCTCGTCGATCCAGCTTTCCGTTGGCCGACAAGGGCAACGCGTCGATGACGACCACCGCGGCGGGCACCATGTAGCCCGGAAGTTCGGTAGCCACCGCGGTGCGCAGGCTGGCCGGGTCTAGCCGGCTGCCCGCCGCGGGCACCACGTAACCGGCCAGCCGCTTGTCACCCGGGCGGTCCTCCCGGACCACCACCACGGCCCGCTCCACACCCGGCTGGGCGGCCAGCACGGTCTCGATCTCGCCGAGCTCGATCCGGAATCCGCGGATCTTGACCTGCTCGTCCACCCGGCCCAGGAACTCCAGCTGGCCGTTGGGCCGCCAGCGCACCCGGTCTCCGGTCCGGTACATCCGCTCGCCGGGAGAGAACGGGCAGGCCACGAACCGCTCCGCGGTCAGCCCGGGCCGGTTGAAGTAGCCGCGGGCCAGGTTCGGCCCGGCCAGGTACAGCTCACCGGCCACCCCGACCGGAACCACGTCCAGCCGCTCGTCCAGCACGTAGGTCCGCACGTTCCACAGCGGCCCGCCGATCAGTGGTGCGTCTCCCGCCGACAGCGGCGGGCTCACCGACGCGCCGATGGTCGCCTCGGTCGGCCCGTAACCGTTGAACAGCCGCCGGCCCGGTGCCCAGGTGGTGACCAGCTCGGCCGAGACGGCCTCGCCACCGACCATCATGCATTCCACGCCCGCCAGCTGCTCGGGTGCCGCCCCGGCCAGGGCAGCCGGCGCCACCATCGCATGGGTGATCCGCAATTCCCGCAACGTCTCGGCCAGCACCGCTCCGGCCAGCGATCCCTGTTCGGGAATGACCAGGGCCGCACCGGAGGTCAACGACGACAGCACCTCCACCAGCGACATGTCGAAGCTCAGCGAGATCAGCTGCGCGAACCGGGAGCCCGGCCCGGTCCGGAAGGCGTCGACCAGGTAGGCGGCGAAGTTCGCCAGGCCCCGGTGGCTGACCACGACGCCCTTGGGCCGGCCGGTGGAGCCGGAGGTGTAGATCACGTAGGCCGGGTGGGCGATCCGCAACGGCGCCAGCCGGTCGGTGTCGGTAACCCCGCTGCTGTCCAGCCGGGCCAGCGCCGCCGCCCGGTCCGGGTCGTCGAGGAGGACGTGCCGGTCGGAGAAGGGCAGCTTCGATCCGGTCTGCCGGTTGGTGAGCACCGCGACCGGAGCCGCGTCGGTGAGCATGTACTCGATCCGGTCTGCCGGGTACGTCGGGTCGATCGGCAGGTAGGCAGCACCCGCCTTGACCACGGCCAGCACCGCGCCGATCATTTCCACCGACCGCGGCAGGGCAACCGCCACCAGCCGCTCCGGCCCGGCGCCCAGCCCCACCAGGTACCGCGCCAGCCGGTTCGACCAGGCGTCGAGCTCGGCATACGTCCACGACACGGTGCCGCACACCACCGCCTCCGCGTCCGGCGTGCGCGCCGCCTGTGCCGCGACCAGCTCCGGCAGCGCCAGCACCGGCACGTCCCGCGCCGTGTCGTTCCACCGGGTGGTGACCAGCTCCCGCTCGGCCGGCGCCAGCAGGTCCACGCCGCTGACCCGCAGCTCCGGATCGCTGGCGACCTGGTCCAACAAGCGGACCAGCCGCCCGGCCAGCGCCTGCACGGTGCCGGGGTCGAACAGGTCAGCCGCGTACTCCAGGGTGCCGTCGATCCCGTCCGGGGTGCCGTCCGCCGCGTGCCGCTGCCGGAAGGTCAGCGACAGGTCGAACTTGGCCGCCTCCACGGCCAGCGGCTCGTCCTGGGCGAGCAGGCCCGGGATGTGCCACTGCCGGTCGGCGGCATCGTCGTCGGAGGCCAGCATCACCTGGAACAGCGGGTGGTGAGCGGTGGAACGCACCGGGTTCAGCACTTCCACCAGCCGCTCGAACGGCACGTCCTGGTGGGCGTAGGCGGCCAGGTCCCGCTCGCGAATCCGGCCGAGCAGCTCTCCGAAGCTCGGGTCGCCGGCCAGGTCGGTCCGCAGCACCACGGTGTTGACGAAGAATCCGACCAGGTCGTGCAGGCCTTCGTCGTCGCGGCCGGCCACCGGAGCACCGATCGGGATGTCGGTTCCGGCGCCGGACCGGGACAGCAGGGCCGCCAGCCCCGCCTGCAGCACCATGAACACCGTCACCTGGTGCCGGTGCGCCAGCTCGGCCAGCCCGGCGTGCAGGCCGGCGTCGATCCGCACCGGAACCCGCCCGCCGCGGTAGGACGGGTAGGCCGGCCGGGCTCGGTCGAACGGCAGTTCCAGCTGGTCGGGCAGTCCGGCCAGTGCCGTTTCCCAGTACCGCACCTGCCGCGCCAGCACGCTGTCGCCATCCTGGTCGGCACCCAGCATGCCGCGCTGCCACAGCGTGTAATCCGCATACTGCAACGGCAGATCCGGCCAGTCCGGGGCCTCGCCTGCCAGTCGCGCCTGGTATGCCTGCTCGAGGTCGCGCAGCAGCACCCCGACCGACCAGCCGTCACTGGCGATGTGGTGGGTCAGCAGCACCAGCACGTGCTCCTCGGCGCCCAGCGCGAACAACCAGGCCCGCACCGGCAGCTCGGCGGTCAGGTCGAAGACGTACTGGCACGCCTGCCCGGTCAGCGCGGGCAGCTCGGCCTCGGTGGCCCGGACCACGCTGAGCTCGGGTTTCGCCTGGCCGGCCGGGATCACCTGCTGGTAGGGCTGCCCGTCCAGCGCGGAGAACACGGTCCGCAACGACTCGTGCCGCGCCACCACGTCGCCCAGCGCCGCCGTCAGCGCGTCGGGATCCAGCCGGCCCCGCAACCGCCACGCGAACGGCACGTTGTACGTCGCGCTCGGCCCCTCCAGCTGACCCAGGAACCACAGCCGCTGCTGGGCGAACGACAACGGCAGCCGTTCCGGCCGGTCCGCCCGCACCAGCGGCGGTCGGGCCTGCCCGGCCTCGTCCAGCGCGCGGGCCAGCTGTTCCACCGTGGGGTTGTCGAACACCGCCCGGATGCCCAGCTCCACCCCCAGCACCGAGCGCACCCGGCTGATCAGCCGGGTCACCAGCAGCGAGTGCCCGCCCAGGTCGAAGAAGCTGTCGTCCACGCCGACCCGCTGCACACCGAGCACCTGGGCGACCAGGTCGCACAGCAGCGCCTCGGCGGGAGTGGACGGCTCCCGGCCCTCGCCGGCCGCGAAGGTCGGCGCCGGCAGTGCCCGCCGGTCGAGTTTCCTGTTCGCCGTCAACGGCAAAGAATCCAGCAGCACGACCGCGGCGGGCACCATGTAGACCGGCAGCACCCGGGCCGCGGCGGCCCGGATCCCGGCCGGGTCCAGCTGGCTGCCGGGCGTGGGCACCACGTAACCGACCAGCCGCTTGTCTCCCGGACGGTCCTCCCGGGCGATCACCACCGCCCGGCCCACGCCGGGCTGGGCGGCCAGCACCGTCTCGATCTCGGCCGGCTCGATCCGGAACCCGCGGACCTGGACCTGCTCGTCCACCCGGCCCAGGTACTCCAGGTCGCCGTCGGCGCGCCACCGCACCAGGTCACCGGTCCGGTACATCCGCTCGCCGGTTCCGAACGGGCAGGCCACGAACCGCTCGGCGGTCAGCCCGGCCTGGTTCAGGTAGCCCCGCGCCAGGCCCGGTCCAGCCAGGTACAGCTCCCCCGCCACTCCCGGCGGCACCGCAGCCAGCTGCCCGTCCAGCACGTACCCGCGCATGTTCCAGATCGGGCCGCCGATCGGCGGGGTGTCCGCTCCCGACAGCTGCCCGCTCATGGTGGCCACCACCGTCGCCTCGGTCGGGCCGTAGGCGTTGAACATCCGCCGGTCCCGCGACCACTCGGCAACGATCTCGCCCGAGCAGGCTTCACCACCGACCATCAGGCATTCCAGCCCGGCCAACTGCTGCGGAGTTGCCCCGGCCAGGGCGGCCGGTCCGATCAGCGCATGGCTGACCCGCAGCTTGGTCAGCGCATCGGCCAGCATCTCCCCGGCCAGCGGGCCGGGCTCGGGCAGAGCCAGGGCCGCTCCGGCCGGCAACGACATCAGCAGTTCCATGACCGCCGCGTCGAAGCTCAGCGAAGCCACCTGGCCCACCCGCGACTCCGGCCCGATCCCCAGCGTGTTGATCAGGAACGCGGACAGGCTGGCCACGCCCTGATGGCTGACCACCACGCCCTTGGGCCGGCCGGTGGAGCCGGAGGTGTAGATCACGTAGGCCGGATGGGCAGGACGCAACGGCGCCAGCCGGTCCGCGTCGGCCACCGCGCTGCCGTCCAGCCGGGCCACCGCCGCGGCCAGCCGCGGGTCGTCCATGTCGAGCACCGTCATGCCCGCCACGTCCGGCAGCCGCGCCGAGGTGGCCCGGTCGCTGATCAGCAGGCCGGGCGCTGCGTCGGTGAGCATGAACTCGATCCGGTCCGCCGGGTACCCGGGATCGACCGGCAGGTAGGCGGCCCCGGCCTTGACCACGGCCAGCACCGCGGCGACCATCTCCGCCGACCGCGGCAGTGCCACCGCAACCAGCCGTTCCGGCCCGGCGCCGAGGGAGATCAGGTGCCGGGCCAGCTGGTTGGACCAGGCATCGAGCTCGGCATAGGGCCAGGACGCCCCGCCCTGGACGACCGCCGGCGCGGCGGGCGTCCGGGCCACCTGGGCGGTGAACAGGTCGGGAAACACCACCGTGGGCACATCCGGCGCGCTGTTCGTCCACCGGGTGGCGACCGGGTTCGGTTCAGCCGCGGTCAGCCCTTCCACCTCACTCACGCCTGCTCGGCCCGCACCAGGCTGGCGGGCCGCATGTCCGTCCAGTGCTCTTCGACGTAGCCGAGGCAGCTCGCGCGGGAGTCGGCACCGTGCACGGCGGTCCAGCCGTCCGGAACCGCGATGCCGGCGGGCCAGATACTGTGCTGCCCCTCGTCGTTGACCAGCACCAGGTACTGGGCGTCGGCGTCCTCGAAGGGATTGGTCACAGCAACCTCATTCCGCTTGGCACGAACCGGGCGGCAGCCTCGCCCGGACACGGTTCCCCGCACCGCCTCGGGCGGCTCGCTGACCAGCCTGCCCGGCCGGGGTAACCGGCACATCTTTGCCACTGCCCATGCACAGGGGCTGGCGTCGGCCGTCCAACAGAACGCATTGAACGACCCAGTTTTGCTTCGATTACAGGGCAATTCGCGAGCAGGCGCGACCAGGGCCGGTCAGTTGTCCAGGAGCTGGTCGAGTTCGGCGACGGTGGGCGCGTCGAACAGGTCATCGATCGAGATCTCCTGCCCGATCACCGGGCTGGCCCGGCCCGCGATCAACATCGCATCGATCGACTCACCACCCAGGGCGAAGAAGTTGTCATCCACCCCGCACCGCGGCCGGGCCAGCACATCGGCAAAGATCGCGCACAGCACCTCCTGCCGCGGGGTCTCCGGCGCCCGGTAGCGCGCCAACCCGCGCAGGTCAGGTGCCGGCAACCCGGCACCGTCGGCCGGAATGGCCTCCACCACCACGAACGCGGCCGGCACCAGGGCAGCCGGCAGTTCCCGGCGGGCGTACTTGTGCAACTCGGCCAGATTCAACCCCGCCCCAGCGGGCACCACGTAGGCCACCAACACCTGCCCCAGCGGTTCCTGCTCATGGGTACGGACCACGAGATCGGCCAGCCCCGGATACCCGGCCAGCACCTCCCGCACATCCTGGACCGCAGCAGCAACCATTCCCCGCCCACCTCTCTTCTACGAACGCTCCCCAAGGTCTTGGGAAACCTTCGCAGGCCCGGGCGTGCCGGCTACCTCTCCGCTTGCGCAGATCCCCCGGGCGACGGCAAGGCTAAGGATGCACGGCCGTCCCGGGGCCAGCACTCTGGTCCTCATCGCCGATCGGCTGCTCGCCCGGCGTATCGAGCGCCTGCCACCCAGACGCCGGAAGGGAACTCCCGATGCGATCCTCCGCTGAGGCCGGGCAGATCTGCCGCCAGCTCACTGACGGGGACGGGCCCGCCATCCTGGTCGCCGACTTCCAGGCGTTCAACGGAGCACCCCGGCTCAGCCAACTGCTCAGTGACGCAGCCCCCGACCGGCGGATCTACCAGCTGGATCCGCTCGGCGCACTGACCGGGGAGCGGCGCTACGCCGCCGTGCCGGAGATGGCCGAGGAATCCGCCGCCGCGTTCGAATCCTCCGAGACCTCGGGCCAACAGGTGTTCGTGGTGGGTCACTGCAGCGCCACCGGCCTGGGCATCCGGGTCGCCAACCTGCTGGCCGGCACCCGGGACGTCACCGCCGTCCTGGTGCAGCCGAGCTGGCCGGGCACCGAACACGTCACGGAACGGTTCGCGGAGTTCCAGGGCAAGCTCGGTGCCAGCGGCCGGGCTTGTCCCGACCTGGAAGGCGATCCGCAGGACTGCGTGGCGGGCATCGAGAAGATCTTCCGCACCGGGCTGGTCGACCTGGCCACCCGGCTCGACCTGGACCCGGACCAGCCGGCCTTCACCGACCTGTTGACCACCTATCGCGGCTGGGTCTCCTTCCTGCTGGCCTGCCGCAACGACCAGCCGGCCCAGATTCCCGCCGATGGGGTCACGGTCTCGGTGCTGACCGACGAACCGGGTTTCGTGCTGCCGGGCACGGCTCCCGGGCGCTGCCGCATCACCCCGCCACCGCCGCTGGAGAAGCCCGATGCGGTGACGCCGGAGCTGGCCAAGCTCGTGCTCGAGCAGCTCGGGTAGCTGTCCGCCAGGGCAATGCGGTGCCGCGGGCAGGGGTTTTCATCCGTACCGCACTCACGAATACGCCGGCCGGGTTCGGACTTGATTGACTCTCCAGACGCTACGCACCCCAGCGGCGAACCGATGTTGCTGTCCCACCACGAAGGAGAATGAGCCTTGGTCACCACCAACGAGTCAGCCACTGGCCGCGCGGTCCTCGTCACTGGCGCGGCCCGCGGTATCGGAGGGGCCATCGCGAAGCGGTTCGCCGCGGCGGGTGACCGGGTGGCGATCCTGGACAAGCTCCCGAGCGACACCGCCGAGAAGGTGCTGGCCGAGCTCGACGGCAGCGGGCATGTCGTCGTGGAGGTCGACCTGACCGACAGCGCTGCCGTGCTGTCGGCGGTGGACTCGGCCGTCGAGCAGCTGGGCGGCCTGGACGTGCTGGTCAACAACGCCGGCGTCTTCACCGCGCACCCGCTCACCGAGGTGAGCTACCAGGACTGGCAGGAGCACTGGCAGACCACCCTGGGGGTCAACCTGATCGGCGCGGCCAACGTGACCTGGTGCGCCGTCCAGCACATGAAGGACCGCGGCGGCCGGATCGTCAACGTCACCTCGCGGGGCGCGTTCCGCGGCGAGCCGACCGGGCCGGCCTACGGGGCCAGCAAGGCAGGGCTGAACTCCCTCACCCAGTCGCTGGCGATCGCGCTGGCGCCGCACCGGATCGCGGTCACCGCCGTGGCACCCGGCTTCACCGAGTCACCCATGGCCAGGCCCTTCCTCGAGTCGCCGGAAGGTGACTCGATCAGGGCGCAGAGCCCGTTCGGCCGGGTCGGCCAGCCCGACGAGATCGCCGCCGGGGTGTTCTACCTCGCCTCCGCCCAGGCGGAGTGGGCCAGCGGCACGGTGCTCGACCTGAACGGCGCCTCCTACCTGCGGACCTGACCGAGCTGCTGGGTGCGCTGGCGAAACACGGCCTGCGCTGCGTGCCGGAGGACATCCGGTCGGCAGCGCAGGCCGTGTTCGTCGAAGCATCCGCCCGGGCGCGCCGGGCCGCGGCTGGTGTGCCGCCCGGGCTACCTGCCGTTGGCCAGCCTGGTGACGGCGTCGGCGAGCACCTCGTCCGGCAGCGAGAAGCAGGCCCGGACGTACGGGCGCTCCGGCGGGTTGAGGTAGAACGCCTCGCCGGGCACCGTACCGATCAGGTTTCGCTGCAACAGGATCTCGGCCGCCTCCACGCCGCTGGCCACGCCCAGGTCCGAGCAGTCGACGAACAGGTAGTACGAACCCTCCGGTTCGTTGGGCGACAGCCCGGCGGCCCGGAAGCCCTCGGTCAGGGTGCGGCGCTTGGCGTCGTACATCGCGCGCAGGTCGGAGAAGTAATCGTCCCCCAGCCGCAACGCCCGAACACCGAGCTCCTGCAGCGGAGTCGGCGCGCATCCCACCAGCGGGTCGGCGGCGACCCTGACCGCGCCCATCAGCTCCTCCGGGCCGCAGACGTAACCCAGCCGCCAGCCGGGAATGCTGAACGACTTCGACAGCGACGACATGGTCAGCGTCCGGCTGCCGAGGGTGCCGACCGTTGCCGGGCTCAGATGCGGGGCGGGCTTGAAGTAGATGTCCTCGTACACCTGGTCGGCGATGACGAGCAGGTCGTGTTCCTCTGCGACGGCCGACACGATCATCAGCTCCGCCTCGCTGAACCGCCGCCCGCACGGGTTGTTCGGCGTGCAGACGATCAGCGCCCGGGTCCGGTCGGTGATGGCCGCCCGCAGCGCCGCCTCGGTGATCTCCAGCTCCGGCGCGACCAGCCGTACCGGCTCCGGACGCAGCTCCAGCATCTTGAGCGCGGCCAGGTGGTAGCCGTAGAAGGGTTCGAAGACCAGGACGCCGTCACCGGGGTTCAACAGGGCGGTGAGGGTGGCCATCAGGCCGCCGGTCGCGCCGATGGTGGTCACGATCTCGGTCTCCGGGTCGACGCTCAATCCGCTGTGCCGCTTCAGCTTCTCAGCGGCGGCTTCCCGGAAGGCGGCCAGGCCGTCGGCCGGACTGTAGGTGTGGTCCAGCTGCCCGAAGTCCCGCCCGCCCTCGGCGAGCAACGAAGCAGGCGGCGGCACCTGGCACAGTCCCTGCGCGAGATTGATGGCACCCAGTTCCTGGCACCGGGCCGTCATGGTCCTGATGGCGGACTGCTGCATGCCCTGCATCCGGTTGGCGACCTCGGCCACGTTCGTCTCCCCTGCGCTCCTGGCGTCTCGCATCCGCCAGCGCCGCCCTCAGACTCGCCGCCCGGACCGGTGTTGGCCTCTTTCATGTTGTCCGGTCAGGGCATTCGATGTCGCACGGTTTGAGAAGCAACCCATCTGGCCCGCGTGCATGCTGGTCTCGATGTCATCGGTGGAGGAGAGATACATGGCTGACCAGAACGTGGTCGAGGACCTGGACGCAGAGGGCAGCAGGTTGAAAGTTGCCGTCCTGGGATCGGGGCTCATCGGCCTCGACCTGCTGGCCAAGATCGAGCGTTCGAAGTTCCTCGACTGCCAGCTGGTCGTAGGACGCGACGAGAACGGCCGGGGGCTGCGCAAGGCGGCGTCCCTCGGCTACCAGACCTCCGCCGGCGGAGCCACCTCGCTGGGCGCTGACGGGCAGGCCTTCGACATCGTCTTCGACGCCACCAACGCGATGTCGCATGTCGAGCACCATCAGCACCTGGAAGCCCTCGGAGCGCTGGTCATCGACCTGACGCCGAGCCGGATCGGCCACATGATCGCGCCGACCGTCAACGGTGCCGACGCGCTCGTGCACCGCAACGTCAGCCTGATCAGCTGCGGCGGGCAGACCGCGATTCCCATCCTGCACGCGCTCACCCGGGTGTACTCGCCCAGTTACATCGAAGTGGTGACCACGGCGGCCAGCCTGAGCGTGGGCCGGGCCAGCCGGCTCAACCTCGACGAGTACATCAGCACGACGCAGGCCGCGGTCCGCACCTTCACCGGGGCGAGCGACGTCAAGGTGATGCTCAACATCAGCCCCGCCCAGCCGCCCATCACCTTCCGGGTGGCGATCTCCATGATCGGCGACGACTTCGACGTCGACGTGATCCGCAAGCACGTGACCACGGTGGCCGAGGAGGTCCGGACGTTCGCCACCGGATTCGACATCGCCGCGTGCAGCGTGATCGACGGAAAGGCCTTCGTCGCGGTCGAGGTGAAGGCCTCCGGAGACCTGATCCCGCACTACTCGGGAAACCTCGACATCATCAACTCAGCCGCCATCTACGTCGCCGAGCAGTACGCGGCCGGCCGTGCGCCGGCAGAAAGGCCATGACCCGCTCATGAACGAGGGCAAGCAGGAATCCGCAGCAGCCGCCCGGCCGGTGACGATCTACGACCCGACCCTGCGGGACGGCCATCACGCGGTTCGCCACCAGCTCAATCGCGATCAGCTGCGCCGCTACGCCGCCGCCGCGGACGCCGCCCGCATCCCGGTGGTGGAGGTCGGCCACGGCAACGGCCTGGGCGCGTCGTCGCTGCAGGTGGGCCGGGCCGCGCTGACCGACGACGAGATGCTTTCCACGGTCCGCGAGCAGCTGACGCACAGCAAGATGGGCGCGTTCCTGCTGCCGGGCTGGGGCACGATCCACGACCTCAAGGAGGCGATCAACCACGGCGTCGACGTGGTGCGGGTCGGTGCGCACTGCACCGAGAGCGACACCATGGAACGCTACCTGGACTTCCTCCGCATCTCCGACATCGAGGCGCAGGGCGTGCTCGTGATGAGCCACATGACCACCCCCGAGCGGCTGGCCGAGGAGTGCCGGCAGATGGTGGGCTTCGGGGCATCGGCGGTCGGGATCATGGACTCCGCCGGGCACTACCTGCCCGAGGACGTCAGCGAGCGGATCGCCGCCATCGCCGGCGCGGTCGATGTGCCGGTCATCTTCCACGGGCACAACAACCTGGGCATGTCGGTGGCCAACTCGATCGCCGCGGTACGGGCCGGTGCCACCATCATCGACAGCTGCGCCCGGGGATTCGGTGCGGGCGCGGGCAATACCCAGCTCGAGGTGCTGGTTCCGGTGCTCGAGCGGTACGGCTACTCCACCGACGTCGACCTGTATGCCCTGCTGGACGCGGCTGATCTGGCCGAGCGGGAGCTGATGCCCAAGCCGCCGACGATCGACTCGGTCAGCATCGTGAGCGGGCTCGCCGGGGTGTTCTCCGGATTCAAGGCCCGGGTGTTCGACATCGCCAACGAGCTGCAGGTGGACCCGCGGGACATCTTCTTCGAACTGGGCAGGCGCCAGGCGGTGGCCGGCCAGGAGGACCTGATCATCGATGTCGCCCTGGACCTGAGCAAGCGCACGGCTTCGTAGGCAACCCGTACATCCGTCAAAGGCAGCTGGAACAAAGGACAGTGTCGGGACTTCGATGGAACACCAATCGCGGCGGAGAGCGCGCGGCGGCGCTGCCGTCCTCTGCGGGGTGGGCTACTGGCTTCCGCCGCTGGTGGTGACCAACGCCGACCTGAGCGCCCGGCTCGACACCTCCGACGAATGGATCACCAGCCGGACCGGGATCTCGACGCGGCGGAGGGTGACCCCGGACCTCTCGACGGCGGATCTGGCGACCGAAGCGGCGCAGCGGGCGATCAAGTCGGCCGGCGGCGGTGAGGTCGATGCCCTGGTGCTCGGCACCACCACGCCGGACCGGCTGTGCCCGGCGACGGCACCGGAGGTCGTGGCCCGCCTGGGGCTCGGCTACATCCCGGCCTTCGACGTCTCCGCGGTCTGCACCGGTTTCCTGTACGCGCTGGCTGCCGGGGTGGGATTCCTCGCCGCCGGCTTCGCCGAGCGGGTGGTGGTGGTCGTCGCCGAGGCCTTCTCCCGGCTGCTCGACCCGGACGACCGGACCACCGCGCCGATCTTCGGCGACGGGGCCGGGGCGGTGGTGCTGCGGCAGGGATCCCCTGACGAACCCGGTGCGATCGGCGACATCATCCTGGGCAGCGACGGTGCGCACAGCGAGCTGATCAGGGTCGGGGCCGAGGGGCCGCGGGGAGTGCTGGAGAACAGGCCGGGCTCCGGAGTGGCCCAGTACTTTCACATGGCCGGACGGGATGTCTTCCGGCACGCGGTGGAACGGATGAGCGCGGCGGCCACCGCCGCCGCGGACTCGGCCGGCTGGCGGCTCGAGGACGTGGACCGGTTCTTCGCCCACCAGGCCAATGCCCGCATCACCTCCGCCCTCGCCCACGACCTGGGCATTCCCGCGGGACGGGCGGCCGAGAACATCCGGGAGGTAGGCAACACCGCGGGTGCCTCGATCCCGATCCTGCTGGCGCAGAACGCTGCCAGCGGATACCTGGCCGCCGGGCACCGGATTCTGCTGACCGCCTTCGGCGGTGGGCTGACCTGGGGAGCGACCACCCTGACCTGGCCGGAGGTGGACGTCGTTGCCGGGCAGTAACGACTGCTGTCGCTGGAATCGTCTGGCACTGCTGGTGGGCAGCCCGTTCTGCTCGGGTAGGAGAGAAAGTGATGTATGAACTGCTGGTCGGCATCCTGGTCGAGGAACTCGAACTGAATGCCGGGGATGTCCGTCCGGACTCGAGCTGCGAGGACGTGGGCCTCGACTCGCTCGCCATGGTGGAGCTGTCGATGATCCTGCAGAAGCGGCACCACCTGCAGATCAGCGACGACGAGTTGCTCAAGACCAAGCGGGTGTCCGAGATCGTGCGCATCATGGAGGCGCGGGCCGGCTCCTGAACGGCATGGCCGCCGCCCGCCGGGCATGGCCGCCGCCCGCCGGGCATGGCCGCCGCCGGCCGGGCTCAGCCTCCGGAGACCACCGGGCAGGCCCCGGTGAGCAGCCGGGCCGGCTGCGGCGTGGCCGACGTCGGACGCGGTGTGCAGCCGGTGCGGTGCAGGCCGGTGCCGTCGAACCGGTAGGTCGCCCAGAAGTTGTGGCCGCTGGCGTAGTTGGGCTGGTAGTCGTTCTCGGTGCCCAGCACGTCCAGCCAGCCGTCGCCGTCCAGGTCGGCGGCCAGCGGCCGGCCGCCGTCGAAGCTGACACTCGCCGCGCTGGGGCCGGTCAGCGTTCCGGAGCGCAGCAGCACCAGCTGCGCCACCCCGGCGTGCGAGCCGACCTCGGCCAGCACCGCGCAGTGCGCGGTGACGGCCGGGCTCGCCGGACGGCAGTCCAGCGCGGCCTCCCAGCCGAAACCGGACCGGCCCTGCCACCACTGCAGGTGCCGGCCGTCGCGCAGCAGCTCCACCACCGGGGTGCTGCGGTCGGGGATGGTCACCGCGGTCGGCGCCGCACTGGACCACAGCCGAGCGGAGTAGCCGTCGCCGAGTTGCATCGCCGGCCCGGGGGTGCACGACCATTGCCGGCACGGCGCGGCTACGTCGCCGGCCGACGGGGCTGACGGGGTTGACGGGCCGCTGCTGCCGGTCGACCGATCTCCCGCCCGCGCGGCCGGATGCCGGGCCGATCCGGCGCACCCGGCCAGCAGCAGGCCCACGGCCAGCACCGACCCGAGCAGCACCACCCGGCCGAGGCCGGGGCGTCGGCTGCGGATGCCGGAGAACGAGCTCATGAACACCTTTTCGGCAGACACCTCCCTCAACGGGAGACCTTCGTCACGATGGGAAGCGCCACCGCGTCCATTCCAACACCCGATGCAGGCGAGGTACTTGCCCCGCTCGGCATCAAGTCGGCATCAAGTCGATAACGAGCAGGCGGTCACGACGCCCGGGCCCCGGCCCGGTCGGCAGCCGGCGCCGACGACCTGCCACCCGAATGCGGCCAGTGGCCACCGGCCGGCGACGCGCTGGTGCTCGGCGCCGGTGCCAGCGCGGCGGGTACCGGCTGCTTGCCGACCTCGACGACCGACCGCAGGGTGCCGGTGACGTCGATGGCCACCTCGGCGAACAAGCCGGTATCGGCCGCGGCGATCAGCTGATCCGGCGTGCAGGCACTGCCGGCCGGTGGACAGAGGCTGCCTCCGGAGACGATCGAGGCGGTCGGGGCCAGGATCGCGGTGTAGGTGTCCGGGCTGCTGACCAGATAACCGGAGCCGTCCCCGCCCGTCCCATCCGGGTCGGCGGCGGCGAACTGGTAGGAGAACCGGCCGGTGGCCGGGTCGTAGCCACTGAGGTGGATCACCGCGTTGCCGAGCGGCCCGCTGCTCGACGGCGCCGGGGTTCCCGGGCCGCCGGCCGGCGGCCCGGCGGGGACGGACGGACCGGCCGACGACGGTGCGGGCGCCGCGGTGGCGCTGCCGGCAGGTGCCCGGGGAGCCGTCCGGGCAGCGGTGGTTGCCGCAGCGGCGGTGCCGGACGCCGCGGCAGCGCTCGACTGGCCGGCGGCCGGCAGGCTGGTGGCAGAGGCAGTGGCGGCCGGCCGGGAAACCTGCGGCCGGGCCGGGGCGGCATGCGACGGGCTGGCAGCGGCCACCACATGCTGCGGGCGGGGCGGCACGTCGTTCGAGCCGATCGCCGAGGCGGTGAGGACGGTGGCCGCCGCGGCGACCGCCACCGAGCCGCCGACCGCGGCGAGCAGCACGCCGCCGCCGAGCACGAACGGGCCCACGGCGAGCGGCCGGAGCACGAAGGGGCCGAACCCGACCGGGTGGGCCAGCAGCCACCGGGCCACGCCGCGGCGCTCGCGGGGTACCTCTTCGAACACAACGAGCTCCTGACGTTCGCCACCGGCTGCCTACTGGCTATGACGCCGTGCCCCGCGCAAACGTTGCACGGCACTCGCCTGCCAGGACGGTCAGATGTGACCACTCATCTATAGGACTCAGCTGAGGATCTGGCTAGGACCGAGCTGAGGAGTGGTCAAACATGCCAGCTGATACCGCAGGCTGCAATGACTTTTGCGACCGCAAGCAAAACGGCGGCCGGGCAACCGGCGCTAACGCGGCCCGAACTGCCGGTCGCCGGCGTCGCCCAAGCCCGGGACGATGTAGGCGTTGGCGTTGAGGCCCTCGTCGACGCTGGCGGTGAACAGCCGGCCGGCCAGCCCGCTGCGCTCCACGGCCGCGATGCCCTCGGGGGCGGCCAGCGCGCAGATGACGGTGATGTCGCTGGCCCCGCGCGAGGCCAGCAGCTCGCAGCAGTGCACCAGCGAGCCACCGGTGGCCAGCATCGGGTCCAGCACCAGCACCGGCCGGCCGGCGAGGGAGTCCGGCAGCGAGGCCATGTAGGCGGCCGGCAGGTGGGTTTGCTCGTCGCGGGCCAGCCCGACGAAGCCCATCTGGGACTCCGGCAGCAGGTTGAAGGCCGCCTCGGCCATGCCGAGCCCGGCCCGCAGCACCGGGACCAGCAGCGGTGGATTGGCCAGCGTGGTGCCCATGGTCTCGGCGACCGGGGTGCGGATCGGCAGCTGGGTGACCGGCAGCTCCCGGGTGGCCTCGTAGACCAGCAGGGTGGCAAGCTCGCGCAGCGCCGCCCGGAACTCGGCGTTGCTGCTGGTCTCGTCCCGCATCACGGACAGGCGGGTTCGCACGATCGGATGGTCCACGACGACGGTCTGCACGCGGCAGAGCCTAGCGGCGGCACCCGCCGGTCCGCCGCCGGTTCGCCGAGGCACGACGCGGTACCGGCGCACGACCTAGACTGGCCCCCGTGAGCCTCACCCTGAGCCAGCCAGCAGCCTCGGGCCTCGCCGACGCCAGTCGCGACGACGCCTCGCTGCGCCGATTCCTGCACGGCCTGCCGGGCGTCGACCAGGTGGGCGCCGAGGCGCGTGCCGCGGCACTGGCGACCCGCAGCATCAAGACCACCGCCAAGGCATGGGCGATCGACACCGCCATCCGGATGGTGGACCTGACCACGCTGGAGGGCTCGGACAGTCCGGGCAAGGTGCGCTCGCTGTGCGCCAAGGCGATCCGGCCGGACCCGTCGGACCCGAGCGTGCCGTCCGTCGCCGCGGTCTGCGTCTACCCCGACCTGGTGGAGGTGGCCGTCCGTGCGGTACGCGGCACCGGGGTGCAGGTGGCCTCGGTCGCCACAGCCTTCCCGTCCGGTCGGGCGGCCCTGGCCACCAAGCTGGTCGACGTCGCCGAGGCGGTCGCGGCCGGCGCGACCGAGATCGACATGGTGATCGACCGGGGCGCGTTCCTGGCCGGGCGCTACCTGAAGGTGTTCGAGGAGATCGTGGCGGTCAAGCAGGCCTGCGGGAACGCGCACCTGAAGGTGATCCTGGAGACCGGCGAGCTGGTCACCCTGGACTCGGTCCGGCGGGCGTCCTGGCTGGCCCTGCTGGCCGGCGGCGACTTCATCAAGACCTCGACCGGCAAGATCAGCCCGGCCGCCACCCCGCCGGTG
>NZ_DATINC010000093.1:0-15876 GCF_035474675.1 Jatrophihabitans sp.
CGAACAAGGCGGGGTAGCTCAGCCTGGTAGAGCAAGCGGCTCATAATCGCTGTGTCGCCGGTTCAAGTCCGGCCCTCGCTACCGAACAGATCGCATGACCTCTACGAAAGGCACGAGAAGTGGCAGCCACCGACGTCCGTCCGAAGATCACCTTGGCATGCCAGGAGTGCAAGCACCGCAACTACATCACCAAGAAGAACCGGCGCAACGACCCGGACCGAGTGGAGCTGAAGAAGTTCTGCCCGAACTGCGGCCGGCACACCGCGCACCGCGAGACCCGCTAGCGCCCGCCGGCGGCCCGGGCCGCCGCACAACTGCACGCCCCGACCTGGCGCCTCCTTCAGAGGCGCCAGTGGCGTTTCTCCCGCCCGGTTTCCGGTTTGCTCGCGGGGCCCGGCACCCGCAGCGGTGTGGGCTCCGGCAGCGGTGAGATAGCGTGCCGTTATGCCGCTGGATGAGTCATACGTCGGCCGGGTGTACCCGCCCACCGCACCCTACGAGGTCGGCCGCGAGAAGATCCGCGAGTTCGCCGACGCGATCGGCGACCGGAACCCGGCCTACCGCGACCCGGCGGCCGCCAAGGCCCTGGGGTACTCCGACGTGATCGCGCCGCCGACCTTCCCGATCGTGCTGTCCACCCCGGCGGCCCACCAGGTGATCCGCGACCCCGAACTGGGGCTGGACTACTCCAAGGTGGTGCACGGCGAGCAGCAGTTCAGCTACCAGCGTCCGGTGCAGGCCGGCGACGTCCTGCAGGTGACGGTGCGGGTGGAGTCGATCCGGATGGCGGCCGGCAACGACCTGATCAGCACCCGGGGCGACGTCACCACGGTGGACGGCGAGCTGGTGGTCACCGCGTTCTCCACGCTGGTGGCCCGGGGCACGGCGACCGGGGAGGCGAGCCAGGCATGACCGTCCGCTTCGCCGACGTGTCGGTCGGCACGGCGCTGCCGTCGCAGACCTTCCCGCTGGAGCGGGCCGACCTGGTCCGCTACGCCGGCGCGTCCGGTGACTTCAACCCGATCCACTGGGACGAACGCACCGCCAAGGCGGTGGGCCTGCCCGACATCATCGCGCACGGCATGCTCACCATGGCGGTCGCCGTCCGGGTGGTCACCGACTGGGTGGGCGACCCCGGCGCCGTGCTGGACTACAAGGTCCGGTTCAGCAAGCCGGTGGTGATCGCCGCGGACGAACCCACTCCGCTGGAGGTGAGCGGGGTGGTACGGGCGGTGGATCCCTCCGACCAGACCGCCGAGATCCAGCTGACCGCCTCGGTGCCCGGCCACGCCACGGTGCTCACCAAGGCGCGGGTCCGGGTAAGGCTGGCGTCCTGATGACGGCGGACCGCGGCGCGCGCCGGGGCAGCGCATGACCGCCGCCGACGGATCTGCCGGCGAGGAGGTCACGATCGGCAAGGACGAGGCCGCCGGTCGCTACGAGATCTTCCTGGACGGGCGCCGGGTGGGCCTGGCCGACTACTTCCGGCGCGGCGACGTAGTGGTGATCCCGCACACCGAGACCCTGCCGCAGTACGGCGGCCGGGGCCTGGCCAGCCAGCTGGTGCGCTACTGCCTGGACGACATCCGGGCGCAGGGCCTGCGAGTGCGGCCGTCCTGCCCGTTCGTCGCCGCCTTCATCCGCAAGAACCCGGAATACGCCGACCTGGTGGCTCAGCCTTAGCCGGTCCGGCCCTCGAACGACCAGGCCGGCCGCCCTCGGCTCAGCTGTCGGCGACCAGTTTCTGGATCCGGCCGATGCCCTCGGCGAGGTCTGCATCGCCGAGGGCGTAGGACAGCCGCAGGTAGCCCGGCGTGCCGAACGCCTCGCCCGGCACCACGGCCACCTCCGCCTCGTCCAGGATCAGGCCGGCCAGCTCCGCGGAGCTGGCCGCCGTCCGGCCCCGCAGCGACCGGCCGAGCAGCCCCTTGACCTGGGGGTAGGCGTAGAAGGCGCCGCCGGGGGACGGGCAGACGACCCCGTCGATGGCCGAGAGCATCTCCACGATGGTGCGCCGGCGGCGGTCGAAGGCGGTGCGCATGTCGGCCACCGCGGACAGGTCGCCGCTGACCGCGGCCAGCGCTGCCGCCTGGGCGACGTTGGAGACGTTGGAGGTGGCGTGCGACTGCAGGTTGGTCGCCGCCCTGACCACGTCCGGCGCGCCGATCAGCCAGCCGACCCGCCAGCCGGTCATCGCATAGGTCTTGGCCACCCCGTTGAGCACCACCACCCGGTCGCCCAGCGCCGGAGCGGCGGTGGCGATCGAGACGTGCCGGTGCTCGCCGTAGACCAGGTGCTCGTAGATCTCGTCGGTCACCACCCACAGGCCCTGCTCGGCCGCCCAGCTGCCGATCGCCTCCACCTGCTCGGGCGGGTAGACCGCGCCGGAGGGGTTGGAGGGCGAGACGAACAGCAGCACCTTGGTGCGCTCGGTGCGGGCCGCGTCCAGCTGCTCGACGGTTGCCAGGTAGCCGGTGGTCTCGTCGGTCAGCACCGGGACCGGCACCCCGCCGGCCAGCCGGATGGCCTCCGGGTAGGTCGTCCAGTACGGCGCGACCAGCAGCACCTCGTCGCCTGGGTCCAGCAGGGTGGCGAAGGCGTTGTAGACGGCCTGCTTGCCGCCGTTGGTGATCAGCACTCCGGACGCCTCCACCGGGTAGCCCGAGTCGCGCACAGTCTTGGCCGCGACCGCCGCCCGCAGTTCCGGCAGTCCCGCCACCGGGGTGTAGCGGTGGTAGCGCGGCTGCCGGGCCGCCGCCACGGCCGCCTGCACGATGTAGTCCGGGGTGGGGAAGTCCGGCTCCCCGGCGCCGAAGCCGATCACCGGGCGGCCGGCGGCCTGCAACGCCTTGGCCTTGGCGTCGACGGCCAGGGTGGCAGACTCGGCGATGGCCGAAATGCGGTCTGAGATGCGAGTACCCATACCGCCATCGTCCCAGATCTCGCCGGCCCGGCCGACCGGAGCCGCCCGGCCGCCGAGCTGTGGGCAGTGGGCGCAAGGCGGCTTTTGGCCGCAGCACGGCCGGTCCCTTACACTGACTCTCCGGGTCCACATCGGGCCGTGCGCAAGCGTGCGCGCATCCGGTAGCTTCGGCGGTCGGGCAGCGGTACGCGCGGGCACGGGGTGGATTCGCTTTGGCAGAGCGGTTGGGCTGGTCGGCCTGGGTGTTTGCCAGAGGGGCGTGGCTCAATTGGTAGAGCACCGGTCTCCAAAACCGGCGGTTGCAGGTTCGAGTCCTGTCGCCCCTGCGCCATCAGCGCCGTGCGCGTTTGTCCCGGGAACCACCCACCGGGGAACCGACACGGCGCCCGAGAGGAGAAACGGTGACTGAGACACAGGCCGCACCTGCCCCGTCGTCGCGCCCGGACCCGGGTTCCGGCCGCGGGCTGAGCGTGCTGTGGGCGTGGTTGCCGGCTCTGATCAGGGCCTTGCAGCGCCGGACCCGGGAGACCGTGTCCGAGATGCGCAAGGTGCTCTGGCCCTCCCGCCGGGAGATGATCACCTACACCATCGTGGTGATGATCTTCCTGGTGATCATGGTGACGGTGGTGGCGCTGCTCGACCTGGGGCTGGCCAAGGCGGTCCTGGCGATCTTCGGCTAGCCGGCCCACCGCGCGCCGGCCGGCCGTCTGGGGACAGACTGGTCGTGCCCGGTACCGATCCGCACGACGCGATAGCAAGGAAGAGAGAGAAGTGACCGAGTTCGACAGCAACGCCGTGGACGCGGCGGCCAACGGCAGCACCGCCGACGAGCGCAACGCCGCTGCGGATGCCGGGGTCGCCCTGCCCGTCCTCGACGTCGAGGACGAGGTCTACGGGATCAGCGCCGAGGAGAAGTACAACGAGGCGGCCGAGGAGAGCGCGGACCAGGCCTGGGCCCGGGCCGCGGCCGAGCTCGGCAGCGAGCCCGACCCGGCGCCGGCCGAGCCCGAGCAGGCCGACGCCGACGCCGAGCCGGCCGCCCTCGACCCGGTCGAGGAGCTGCGGGCGGAGCTGCGCCGGGCGCCGGGCGACTGGTTCGTGGTGCACTCCTACGCCGGCTACGAGAACAAGGTGAAGACCAACCTGGAGAGCCGGATCTCCTCCCTCGACATGGAGGACTACATCTTCCAGGTGGAGGTACCCACCGAGGAAGTCGTCGAGATCAAGAACGGCAAGCGCCAGCAGGTCAACCGCAAGGTGTTCCCGGGCTACATCCTGGTCCGGATGGAGCTGACCGACGACTCGTGGGGCGCGGTGCGCAACACGCCGGGCGTGACCGGCTTCGTCGGCGCCACCTCCAAGCCCTCGCCGCTGTCGATGGACGAGGTCCTCAAGATCCTGGCCCCGACCGTGCAGAAGTCCGGCGCGGCCGGCAAGTCCGGCGCGGCCGGCGGTGCCGAGACCTCGGGCAGCGCTCCGACCGAGGTGGTGGACTTCGAGATCGGTGAGTCGGTGACGGTGATGGACGGCCCCTTCGCCACCCTGCCGGCCACCATCTCCGAGATCGACGCGCTGCACGCCAAGCTCAAGGTGCTGGTCTCGATCTTCGGCCGCGAGACCCCGGTGGAGCTCTCCTTCAGCCAGGTCTCCAAGATCTAGCGCCCGTACCGACCTTCCCGACACGACCGACCTACCAGAAGAAGAGACGACATGCCCCCCAAGAAGAAGAAGCTCACCGCGGTCATCAAGCTGCAGATCAAGGCGGGCCAGGCCAACCCGGCACCGCCGGTGGGTCCGGCGCTCGGCCAGCACGGCGTGAACATCATGGAGTTCTGCAAGGCCTACAACGCCGCCACCGAGGCGCAGCGCGGCCAGGTCGTGCCGGTCGAGATCTCGGTCTACGAGGACCGGTCGTTCACCTTCGTCACCAAGACCCCGCCGGCCGCCCGGCTGCTGCTGCAGGCCGCCGGCGTGGAGAAGGGTTCCGGCGAGCCGCACAAGACCAAGGTCGCCAAGGTGAGCATGGCCCAGATCCGCGAGATCGCCCAGACCAAGATGGAAGACCTCAACGCCAACGACCTGGACCAGGCCTCGAAGATCATCGCCGGCACCGCCCGGTCGATGGGAATCACCGTCGCCGACTAGTCGTTGCACGACCTGGCAGCCGTGCGCCGGCTGCCCGCAGGACAGCAGTCCCGAGTGGGAGGTCGCCGACCGCCGGCGCCCGTCAGACCACGCGAGTACAAGGAGTACCGATATGGCAAAGCGCAGCAAGGCCTACACCGAAGCGGCCAAGCTGGTCGATTCCAGCAAGGTCTACAGCCCGTTGGAGGCCGCCAAGGCCGCCATCGCCAGTTCGCCCGTCAAGTTCGACGCCACCGTCGAGGTCGCGATGCGGCTGGGCGTCGACCCCCGCAAGGCCGACCAGATGGTGCGCGGCACCGTCAGCCTGCCGCACGGCACCGGCAAGACCGCCCGGGTCATCGTGTTCGCCACCGGCGAGCAGGCCGCCGCGGCTGAGGCCGCCGGCGCCGACCGGGTGGGCAGCGACGACCTGATCGCCGCGATCTCCGACGGCTTCCTCGACTTCGACGCCGCGATCGCCACCCCGGACCAGATGGCCAAGGTCGGCCGGATCGCCCGGATCCTCGGCCCGCGTGGCCTGATGCCCAACCCGAAGACCGGCACCGTCACCCCGGACGTGGCCAAGGCGGTCACCGACATCAAGGGCGGCAAGATCACCTTCCGGGTGGACAAGCAGTCCAACCTGCACCTGGTGATCGGCAAGGCGTCGTTCCCGGCGGAGAAGCTAGTGGAGAACTACGGCGCAGCCCTGGACGAGGTGCTGCGGGCCAAGCCCGCCGCGGCCAAGGGCAAGTACCTGAAGAAGGTGGTGTTCTCCACCACCATGGGCCCGGGCATCCAGGTGGACCCGCTGCGGACCCGCAACCTGCTCGAGGAGACCGCGCAGGCCTGAGGCACGAACCGCCGCGCGAGAGCAGGGCCGGCGGACAACCGAACATCGGACAGAGGGGCGGGCGCCGGTGGCCCGCCCCTCTGCCGTGCTCGACGGGCGGGACCCCGCGAGGCTGGCGGTACCCCGCGAGGCGGGGAAAGAGCCCGGCCGCGGACCAGATCCCCCGCTGCTGGTCCACGGCCGTGGCGTGGAGGACGATGCCGGGGACCGGCCCGGATGGGTGCTACACCCGGGCCGGCCGTCCGCCGGATGGTCCTCACCAGCTACAGAGACGGTTGTCGCGCCGCTGATACCTGGTGACTACCTAAGTATTGGCTGAGCAGTGTACGGACCTAACGTACGTAGCCGACATCTGTCTCATGTATCAGCGAGCCAGGCGCACTCTCCTTGTCATGTAAGGAAAACGTCCTAGGCTCTGCCCTACCGGACGTGCTCGGCAGCGAACACGGCGGTCGGAGGGTGTGCGGACAACGGATGTGGCGACGATGATCAATGCCGAAGCTGAACAGTCAACGTTGGCCAGCCGCGCGGGCGAGGTGTTTCGCCGCTACCGCGACGGCCAGCCCGAGGCCATGGGTGAGTTGGTGGCGATGCTGACCCCGATCCTGTGGCACACCGTCCGCGCCCAGCGGCTGGACAAGCAGTCCACCGAGGACGTGCTGCAGACCACCTGGCTGGCGCTGGTGCGCAGCGCCGGGTCGATCTCCGACCCGCGGGCGGTGCTGCAGTGGCTGATCGTCTCCGCCCGCCGGGAGGCCTGGCGGGTGATGCGCACCGAGTCGCGCCAGACGCCGTACGAGATCGCCGAGGACGCCGTCCAGACCCCGGAGGCGGAGCTGCCGGAGAGCGTCGTGCTGCGCGACGCCTCGGACAAGCTGCTCTGGTCGCACATCGCGACACTGCCCGAGCGCTGCCGGACGCTGCTGCGCGTGATCGCCTTCGCCGACCGACCCGACTACCCCGAACTCGCCCGCTCGCTCGGCATGCCCATCGGAAGCATCGGCCCGACCCGCGGCCGATGCCTTGCCAAGCTGCGCGCCTCACTATCCGCCGATGCTCGTTGGGAGCTGCGATGAACACCTCCGAGATGCCCGCCGAGCAGCGGCTGGCCGAGGCGCCGCTCGACGCCTCGGACGCGACCGTGCTGAGCATGATCGCCGACTTCTACGACCGCATCGACCCGGTTCCGCTGGACCTGGTGGACCGGTTGCAGTTCAGCATCACCCTCGACGCGCTCAATGCCGAGCTGGCCGAGCTGCAGCAACTGCCCGAGGCGGCGCTGGCCTACCGGGGCGAGCAGGCCAGCGTGGTCAAGACGCTCACCTTCGCCAGCGACAGCCTGACCACCATGATCGCGATCAGCCCGGACGGCCCCGATCGGATCCGGATCGACGGCTGGATCGCCCCGGCGGCCGAGGCCAGCGTGGAACTGCACCAGGGCCCCCTGTGCCGCGAAGTATCGGCTGACGCCGACGGCCGGTTCGTCTTCGAGGACGTCGCGCACGGCCTGGTCCGCTTCGTGGTGAGCCCGGCCGCCCCCGGTCAGCACCCGCCGGTGATGACGCCGGCCGTCGAAGTCTGATGAGCCGGCCCCAGCCCCCGGAAGACATGGGTTCCGCACCGCCGCCACGCCGGCGGCGCGAGCCCAGCCTGAACCCGCCCGCCGAGGTGCTGAACAAGCACGGCGGGCGGGTGCTCGACCCGGCCAGCGCGGTCCGGCTGCCGAGCCAGCCGCCGGTCCGTCCCACCGTCTACCTGGGCGCCCGGTTGCTGGTCCGGTCGGTCAAGCTCGACGACGAGGTGCTGCCCGCCCTCAACCAGGCCGCCTCGGAGTCCAACCTGCTGCTGGCCTTCGACCCCGCCGATGCCAACCTGCTGGAGCTGGCCCGGCAGGCCGGCCTGGAAGAGCTCGCGCTGCGGGTGTTGGCCACCCGGGTGCGGCTGGAACCGGCAACCGACAAGCCGGCGGCACCCCCGGACGCCTGGCACGTGCTGCAGAGCTACCGCGCCATCGTCGGCCCGTCCAGCCCCGCCGCCAACCAGGTCAGCCTGGATCACCTGCTCACTGCCACCAATGGCCTGCACGCCTCGGCCGGCATCTCCGGCGTCCCCTACATGGGCGGCGGCGGCGTGGACGGGGTGCCCTACATGGGCGGCGGCAGCGTCGGGATCAGCTCGCAGTACGGCATGCCGGGACACGGCGGCCGGACGCCGGTGACCTGGCTGGGCGCGCCGCCTCCCCGGGTGGCCGAGGCGGACAAGCCCTGCCGCCGGCCGGTGGTGGCGGTGCTCGACACCGGGGTCGGCAGGCATCCGTGGCTGCCCGCCTCGATCGTCCAGCGCCATCCGAAGGTGGCCAGCCTGCCGATCGGGCAGACCGACCCGGCGACCGACCCGGAGGTCAGCGGGCGGCTAAACAACCCGCTGGAGGGCACCCTCGACTCCGACGCCGGGCACGGCACCTTCATCGCCGGCCTGATCCGCCAGATCTGCCCGGACGCCGACATCCTGGCGATCCGGGTGATGTACGGCGACGGCGCGGTCCCCGAGGGCGATCTGCTGGAGGCGTTGAACCGGTTGCTGCTGCGCCAGGCGCTGGCCCAGGCGCTGGACAAGCCGGAGTGGCTGGTCGACGTGGTGTCGCTGTCGCTGGGGTACTACCACGAGCTGCCCGCCGACTTCGCCTACGACCAGCTGCTGATCGAGTCGTTGCGCGCGCTCGGCGAGCGCGGCGTCGCGGTGGTGGCCGCGGCCGGCAACGACGCCACCGCCCGGCACTTCTACCCGGCCGGCTTCGCGCCGCACGCCGGCGGGAAGTGGAACCCGGTGCAGCACAACCTGCTGCCGGTGGTCAGCGTCGGCGCGCTCAACCCCGACCTGCGCTCGGTGGCGCTGTTCAGCAACGCCGGTGACTGGGTGTGCTGCCACCGGCAGGGCGCGGCACTGGTCAGCACCATGCCGACCACCTTCAACGGCTCGTTGCAGCCGATCGCCTCGGTGCGCGTCACCGGTGACGGGCTGCGCTCCACCATCGACCCCGACAACTTCCACGGCGGCTTCGCCACCTGGAGCGGTACCTCGTTCGCCGCCCCGATCCTGGCCGCCGAGGTGGCCGAGCTGCTCTGGCAGACCGGCAAGCTGGACGCCTGCGACCCGGCCGGCATGCTCGACCGCGGCTGGCAGGCCCTGGAGCAGCTGACCGATATCCGCCGGCCGGCGCCGGACGGCGAGCCGCCGATGTCCGCGTCCTGACCCTGCCGACGTCTGCAGCCTGACTGCCGAACTTCGGTGTAGCCACCGCCGCGACTCGGTAGGGTCGCGGAATGAGCCGCATCGGCAGCGGGGAACTGGCCGAAGCAGGACGGCTGCACGCACTCGGCGTCGAGCACAACAACGCCGGCCATCCGCTGCGTGCCGTTCGGCTGTTCCGGCGGGCCCTGTCGCTGCCCGAGCTGGCCCGGCCCGCCGACGAGCAGGCCCGGCTGGTGGCCGCCCGGATCTGGATCAGCCTGGCGATGAGCGAGTCCGAGGTGATCGGCGCCGACTGCGGCCTGGCCGACCTCGCCGAAGCCGAGCGGCTGGTGGAACTGACCGGCAACCCCGGCCTGCGCGCGCTGCTGCATCTGCAGTATGGCTACATCCAGGTCCGCGCCGGGCACTTCGCCGCGGGGCTGGCACACCTGGACGCGGCGGTGGAGCTGATCGAGTATGCCGAGCCCGCGCACGCCTGCAACATCCTGATCAACCGCGGCAGCCTGCAGCTCTACCGCGGCCAGCTGGGTGCGGCCCGGCAGGACCTGATCCGCTCGGCCGACCTGGCAGCCGAGCACGGCCTGCGGGTGGAGGAGTTCAAGGCCCGGCACAACCTGGGTTACCTGGAGTTCCTGGCCGGCAACCTGGCGCTGGCGCTGAAGATCATGGACGACGTGCAGGCCATCGACGCCCAGGTGTCGCTGGCGGTGGCGCTGCTGGACCGGGCCCGGGTGCTGCTGGAGGCCGGCCTGCACCGGGAGTCCGACGACTCGCTGATCGAGGCGGCGGCGCTGTTCCGCGCCGACCGGTTGCACAAGGAACTGGCCGAGGTGGAGCTGGCCCGGGCCGAGTGCGCCCTGCTGGACGGCGAGATCGCGGCAGCCCGCCGGCTGGCCGCCACCGCCCGCGACCGGTTCCGCCGGCGCGCCAACGACCGGTGGCGCCGTGACGCGGAGCTGGTGCTGCTGCACGCCGACCTTGCGGCCGGCCGGCCCGGCGGTCGGCTGGCCGGGCCCGCGCTGCGGCTGGCCGCCGAGTTCCGCGCCGCCGGCCTGGACACCCAGGCCCGGACCAGCCAGCTGATCGCCGCCGAGGCGCTGCTGCGGGCCGGACGCACCGAGCAGGCCCGCGAGGTGGCCGGCGAGGCCGGCCCGGTCCGGCCCGCGGACCCGGTCTCGGCCCGCCTGCACACCCGGCTGGTGCGGGCCCGGCTGTCGATCGCGGCCGGCGATGCCGGCACCGCCCGCCGCGAGGCGCGCACCGGGCTGGCCGAGCTGGCCCGGCACCAGGCCCAGTTCGGCAGCATCGACCTGCAGACCGCGAGCGCCGTGCACGGCCGGCAGCTGGCCGAGCTGGACCTGTCGATGGCGCTGGCCGACGGCAAGCCGGCGGGGGTGCTGGCCGCCATCGAGCGGGGCCGCGCCACTTCCAGCCGGCTGCCGCGGATCAGCGCGCCGTCGGACCCGGTGGTCGCCGAGCTGCTGGCCGAGCTGCGGCGCACCGTCGAGGCGCTGCGCTCGATCCGGTCCGACGCCGCCGCGGCCGAGCAGGCCGGCGCGCAGCGGCGCCGGGTGGCCGACCTGCAGCGGCGACTGCGGGCCCGGGCCTGGCAGGCGGCGGGGGTGGGCAGCGCGCCCCGGCCGGCGTCGCTGGGCCAGATCGAGGCGGAGCTGGGCCGGACCGAGACGGCGCTGGCCTGCTACTTCGACGTCGGCGGCCGGCTGCATGCCGTGCTGCTGGCCGGCGGCCGGTCCGAGATCGTGCCGCTGGGCAGCAGCGCGGCGGTGTCGGAGACGGTTCGCCGGGTCCGTGCCGACCTCGACGTGCTGGCCCACCGCCGGCTGCCGGCGGCGCTGCTCACCTCGGTCTGCGCGACGCTGAACCGGTCGCTGGCCACCCTGGCCGGCCAGCTGCTGGACCCGCTGCGACTGCCCGAGGACCGGCTGGTGATCGTGCCGACCGGCATGCTGGCCGCGCTGCCGTGGACGAACCTGCCCCCGCTGCGCGGCCGCCCGGTGGTGGTGGCGCCGTCGGCCACCGCGTGGCTGGCGGCCGCCACCCGCGCTCCCGGCCGGGGTGGCGGGCCGGTGGTGGCGCTGGCCGGGCCGGACCTGACCCACGCGCCGGACGAGGTACGCGCCGTCGGTGCGGTGTGGCCCGGGGCCCGGGTGCTGACCGGCGAGCAGGGCGGCCGGGAGGCGCTGGTGTCGGCACTGTCGGCCGCCACCGTGGTGCACGTCGCCGCGCACGGCCAGCACCATGCCGAGAACCCGCTGTTCTCCCTGATCCGGCTGGTGGACGGCCCGCTGTTCGCCTACGAGCTCGACCACACCAGCAGGGCGGCCGAGCACGTGGTGCTGTCGGCCTGCGAGCTCGGCCAGGCCACCATCCGGGCCGGCGACGAGGCCCTGGGGCTGACCAGCGTGCTGCTGCGGCTGGGCAGCCGGTCGGTGATCTCCGGGGTGGCCCGGGTGCCCGATGACGTGGCCGCCGAGGTGATGACTCGCTACCACGCGGCGCTGGCCGGCGGGCTGGACTCGGCCGCCGCGCTGGCCGACGCCTGCGCCGGCTCCGGCACGCCCGCGCCGTTCGTCTGCTTCGGCGCCACCTGGTGACCGAAGGGCCGCTGTCCCGGACGGGCCGGTGAACGGACCGGGCCGGTGACCCTGGCGGGGACCGGCCCCGGCGGATTTGGACGTCCGTCCGTTTGTCCGTAGCATCGACTACCGAACCACCCGAAGACCGCTGGTTGTCGCGTGCGCACATGCGACCGAACAGCTCCGGAGCGCCGGAGCGGCCCGCGCAGGATGGCCCGGTAGTGCGACTTCTGTCCGCCCCGTGCGCCCTGCGCCGGGGCGTTTCTCGTTCTCCGCGACTGCTCGGCTGCCTGCCGCTCAGGCACGCTGGCGCAGACGTGCAAGAGAGGAGGGACATGCCGAACAAGGAAAAGGTGGGCGCGGTCGCCGAGATCGTCGAGCGCTTCACCGAGTCGTCGGCCACGGTGATCACCGAGTACCGCGGGCTCACCGTCAAGCAGGTCACCGAGCTCCGCCAGGCGCTCGGCGCCGACGCCACCTACGCGGTGGTGAAGAACACCCTGACCCGGCGGGCCGCGGCCGAGGCCGGCGTCAGCATCGACGACAGCCTGCTGGTCGGGCCCACCGCCATAGCGTTCGTCAAGGGCGACCCGGTCACGGCCGCCAAGGGCCTGCGTGACTTCGCCAAGGCGCACCCGCTGCTGGTGATCAAGGGCGGCGTGCTCGACGGCAAGACGCTCAGCGCGGCCGAGGTCAACCAGATCGCCGACCTGGAGTCCCGCGAGGTGCTGCTGGCCAAGATCGCCGGCGTCCTCAAGGCGCTGCCGACCCGGGCCGCGGGCCTGTTCCAGGCACCGCTGTCCCAGGTCGCCCGGCTGGCCAAGGCGCTGGAGGACAAGACTCCGGCCGACGCCGCCACGGCAACCGACACCGCTGCGGCAACCGACGCAGCCGACACCGACGCGGCAACCGACGCTGCCGCTGACACCGCCACGACCGAGGCCGATGAGGCTTCGACCGGGGCAACCGACACTTCCGCCGAGCCGGCGGAGCAGTAACCAACCCATCTGCCGGCTTTCCCGGCGAGACAGAAAGGACGCCATCATGGCGAAGCTCAGCACTGACGAGCTCATCGACGCGTTCAAGGAGCTCACCCTCCTGGAGCTCTCGGCATTCGTGAAGCAGTTCGAGGAGACCTTCGACGTCACCGCCGCCGCTCCGGTCGCGGTCGCCGCCGCCCCGGCCGGTCCGGGCGGTGCCGCCCCGGCCGAGGCCGCCGAGGAGCAGGACGAGTTCGACGTCATCCTCGAAGCTGCCGGCGACAAGAAGATCCAGGTCATCAAGGAGGTGCGCACCCTCACCAGCCTCGGCCTGAAGGAGGCCAAGGACTTGGTGGACGGCGCCCCGAAGCCGGTCCTGGAGAAGGTCAACAAAGAGGCCGCCGACAAGGCCAAGGCGGCCCTCGAGGGCGCCGGCGCCACGGTGACCGTCAAGTAGTTCCCGCAGTACCCGCCTCAGGGGCGGTCCGCGTTCGCGCGGGCCGCCCCTGAGCGTTTCTCCGGCCGGCCGCGCGGGCATCCGCACCGCACCGGAGCACCGCGGCAACAGGTGACAACGCCAGCGTGGCGGTCCCGGCGAGTGCCCCCACCCTTTGCCAGGATTGTCTGGCGCCAGCTGCCCGGCCGGTAACCGAAGGCCGGCTGGCTCGTTGTAAGCGCAGATGCCGCACCGCTGCCAACCAGCGCGCCTTCTTCTCGGAAAGGGTCCGCGAACGCCGAAAGGAGCCGGGGTGGGAGTCGAGGTTGCCGTCCAGGGCCTGACCAAGTCGTTCGGCAAGCAGGTCATCTGGCGGGACGTGACGCTCACCCTGCCGCCGGGGGAGATCAGCGTGCTGCTCGGCCCGTCCGGCACCGGCAAGTCGGTCTTCCTCAAGACCCTGGTGGGCCTGCTCAAGCCCGACCGCGGCTCGATCTTCATCTCCGACGTGGACCTGGCCCGGTGCAGCGAGCACCAGCTCTACGAGACCCGCAAGCTCTTCGGCGTGCTGTTCCAGGACGGCGCGCTGTTCGGCTCGATGAACCTGTTCGACAACATCGCCTTCCCGCTGCGCGAGCACACCCGCAAGGGCGAGTCCGAGATCAAGCAGATCGTCTCGGAGAAGCTGGAGATGGTCGGGCTGACCGGCACCGAGAAGAAGCTGCCCGGCGAGATCTCCGGCGGCATGCGCAAGCGGGCCGGGCTGGCCCGGGCGCTGGTGCTCAACCCCGAGATCATCCTGTTCGACGAGCCGGACTCCGGCCTGGACCCGGTCCGGGTGGCCTACCTCAACCAGCTGATCGTCGACCTGAACGCCCAGACCGACTCGACGTTCCTGATCGTCACCCACGACATCGGCACCGCCCGCACGGTGCCGGACAACCTGGGGCTGCTGTTCCGCCGGGAACTGGTGATGTTCGGCCCCCGCGAGGTGCTGCTCACCTCCGACGAGGCCGTGGTCGAGCAGTTCCTCAACGGCCGGCGGGAGGGCCCGATCGGCATGTCCGAGGAGAAGGACGCCGACCAAGTCGCCGCCGAGCTCGCCGCCCTGGACGGCAGTTCCCCGGTGCCGGGAACCGGCCCGAAGGGCGCCACCGGCACCGGGGTGCCGCCGCAGCTGTTGCCGTCCCCGGGGCTGGGAGAGCGCAAGGCGGCCGGCCGGCGCCAGGACCGGGTGCTGCAGTTGCTGCCCAGCCTGCCCGCCAAGGCACAGCAGGCGGTCCGGGACGCCCTGGACGCCGAGCACCGGGCGCGGCTGGGAGAGTACGGACCGCCCGAACCCCCATCGCCCGAGCAGCCGACGTCGCAGCACGGCTCGCCGGACTACCAGACGGTGGCCGAATGAGCTCGCTGTCGCCGGCGGCCGGGATCGCCCACGCCGGCCGGCTCTTCGCGCTGTTCCTGGACGTGGCGCGGCTGTCGGTCCGACGGCCGTTCCAGGGCCGGGAGTTCGTCCAGCAGGCGTGGTTCATCGCCAGCGTGACGATCCTGCCGACCGCGCTGGTGGCCATTCCGTTCGGCGCCGTCATCGCCCTGCAGCTGGGCACCCTGACCCGCCAGCTCGGCGCCCAGTCCTTCACCGGGGCGGCCTCGGTGCTGGCCGTCATCCGGGAGGCCAGCCCCATCGTGTGCGCGCTGCTGATCGCCGGCGCCGGCGGCTCGGCGATCTGCGCGGACCTGGGCAGCCGCAAGATCCGCGACGAGATCGATGCGATGGAGGTGCTCGGCATCTCCCCGGTGCAGCGGCTGGTGGTGCCCCGGGTGCTGGCCTGCATGCTGGTGGCCGCCGCGCTCAATGGCCTGGTCAGCGTGGTCGGTGTGGCCGGCGGCTACTTCTTCAACGTGGTGCTGCAGAACGGCACGCCCGGCGCGTACCTGGCCAGCTTCTCCGCCCTCGCCCAGCTGCCGGACCTGTACGCCGGCGAGCTGAAGGCGGTGGTGTTCGGGCTGATTGCCGCCGTGGTCGCCTCCTACAAGGGCCTCAACGCCGGCGGCGGGCCCAAGGGCGTCGGGGACGCGGTGAACCAGTCGGTGGTGATCACCTTCCTGATGCTGTTCTTCGTCAACTTCGTGATGACGGCGGTGTACTTCCAGGTCGTGCCGCCGAAGGGGTCTTAGATGGCTAGCCCCATGCTGGCCTCGGCCCGGCGCGCGCTCGGCCGGCCGGTCGGCGCGCTGGACAGCCTGGGCGAGCAGCTGCTGTTCTACGTCAAGGCGCTGGCCTGGACGCCCCGCACCATCCGCCGCTACAAGAAAGAGGTGCTGCGGCTGCTGGCCGAGGTCACCTTCGGCACCGGCGCGCTGGCGGTGATCGGCGGCACGGTGGGCGTGATCGCGTTCCTGTCCTTCTTCACCGGCACCGAGGTGGGCCTGCAGGGCTACGCCGCGCTCAACCAGCTCGGCGCCGGCCCCTTCACCGGTTTCATCTCGGCCTACTTCAACACCCGCGAGATCGCTCCGCTGGTTGCCGGGCTGGCGCTGTCGGCCACCGTCGGGTGCGGGTTCACCGCCCAGCTCGGTGCGATGCGGATCTCGGAGGAGATCGATGCCCTCGAGGTGATGGCGGTTCCGTCGCTGCCGTTCCTGGTGACCGCCCGGCTGATCGCCGGCTTCATCGCGGTGATCCCGCTCTACGTCATCGGCCTGCTGTG
>NZ_DATINC010000094.1:0-12902 GCF_035474675.1 Jatrophihabitans sp.
CTGATGATGGTGGCCCCGCGCGACGTCGAGGACGCGGTGGTGCGGATCACCCAGCTGGCCCGGGCGGCCGGCATCCACCTGGTGATCGCCACCCAGCGGCCGTCCGTCGACGTGGTGACCGGCCTGATCAAGGCCAACGTGCCGTCCCGGCTGGGCTTCAAGACCTCGTCGGTGACCGACTCGCGGGTGATCCTGGACCAGCCGGGGGCGGAGAAGCTGCTCGGCAAGGGCGACGGGCTGTTCCTGCCGATGGGGGCGGCCAAGCCCGCCCGCATCCAGGGCGCCTACGTCACCGACGCCGAGATCAACGCGATCGTCAAGCACTGCAAGGGCCAGCTGCAGCCGACCTACCGGGAGGACGTGACCGCTCCGGCGGCCGCCGCGAAGGAGATCGACCCGGACATCGGCGACGACCTCGACGTGTTCCTGCAGGCGGTCGAGCTGGTGGTCTCCACCCAGTTCGGCTCGACCTCGATGCTGCAGCGCAAGCTGCGGGTCGGCTTCGCCAAGGCGGGCCGGCTGATGGACCTGATGGAGTCGCGCTCGATCGTCGGCCCGTCCGAGGGGTCGAAGGCCCGCGAGGTGCTGGTCAAGCCGGACGAGCTGGCCGGGCTGATCTACACGCTGCGCAACGGCGGCAGCGCCGAGGACCTGGTGGCCGAGGACTCCGACGACGAGGAAGCCGGTGGCCCGGCCGGCTTCGCGGACGAACCCGCGCCGTTCTGAGGCCGGAGCGGCGACTGTCATGACGATCGCACGTTATGGCGACCGATCGTCATGACAGTCTCCGGACATGCCACGGCCCCGACCGCGAGTGCGGTCAGGGCCGTGGCGAAGCTGGGCGGCTGCTGCTAGCCGCGCTTGACGTGCCGGGCCAGATAGAACATCCGGCGGAGCGTCAGCTTGGCCCGCGTGTCCGAGGCATGACGGCCGGAGCCGACCGCCTCCCGAGCGGGCACCGTCCAGCTCGCCGTCCCAGGTCGGGTCAACTGAAATCCGGTCATGGATCACCACCTCCGCCGCCGACGGTATAGGTGTTGTCTCCTGTTACTGGAGAGGCGCGCGGGACTATCAACCTCAACTTGACGTTTTGGTCGACTGCACGGCGTTGCGGAAGCCGTTGCGAGCTTCGGGGGCTGCGCGGTCGGTCAGCGTGAGCAGCATCCGGGAGTTGCCCAGGGTGTTCGGCTTGACGAACTCCAGGTCGAGGAATTCGGCGATGCCGGCGTCGTAGGAGCGCAGCAGTTGGGAGTACACCTCCGGGTCCACCGGGGTGCCCTGGATCTCGGAGAAGCCGTGCCGGGCGAAGAACCGGGTCTGGAAGGTGAGCGCGAATAGCCGGGCCAGGCCCAGTTCGCGGGCGTCGGCGATCAGCTCGTCCAGCAGCAGGTCGCCGATGCCGTGGCCGCGGCGTTCCGGCGACACCGCGAGCGTGCGGATCTCGCCGAGGTCCTCCCACAGCACGTGCAGCGCGCCGCAGCCGATCACCTCGCCACCGATCTCGGCTACCCGGAACTCCTGCACCGACTCGTACAGGGTCACGGTGTCCTTGGCCAGCAGCACCCGATGGCTGGTGTAGGTGTTGACCAGGGCCCTGATCGCCGGGACGTCGCGGGTGCGGGCCCGCCGGATCGATACCTGGCCAGCCGGACTGGGCGGACTGATCTCAGGCATAGCCGCACCATACCCACCGGCCGTCGCCCGGCCCCAGGTAGGCCGGGCTGTACCGGCCCCCACCCGGCCCGAACGAGGCGGGCTCGGGTGGGCGGTTTCCGTGGCCCGAGCGGATCGGGCCCGCGCGGCTGCCGGGTAGCCTGCAGGATGTGTCCTCACCTGTGCAGCCCGCCCCGGCCGGCAGCGTGGCCATCGTCACGCTCGGCTGCGCCCGCAACGAGGTGGACTCCGAGGAGCTGGCCGGCACGCTGACCGCCGGCGGCTGGCAGCTGGCGCCGTCCGAGGCGGCCGACGTGGTGGTGGTGAACACCTGCGGCTTCATCGACTCGGCCAAGAAGGACTCGATCGACACCGTGCTGGCCGCCGCCGACACCGGCAAGAAGGTGGTCGCGGTGGGGTGCCTGGCCGAACGCTACGGCGAGCAGCTGGCGGCCGCGCTCACCGAGGCCGACGCCGTGCTGGGCTTCGACTCCTACTCGAGCATCGACGACCGGCTGGCCGACGTGCTGGCCGGCCGGCCGGTCGTTCCGCACGTCCCCACCGACCGGCGCACCCTGCTGCCGATCAGCCCGGCGCACCGCCCGGCGGCGGCTGCCGAGGTGGCCGTGCCGGGGCACCGGTGGGGGCCGCGGGCGCCCCGGGTCCGGCTGGACGACAGCCCGGTCGGTTACCTCAAGCTCGCGTCCGGCTGCGACCGGCGCTGCACCTTCTGTGCCATCCCGTCCTTCCGGGGTGCGTTCGTGTCCCGTCCGGCCGCCGAGATCGTGGCCGAGGCACAGTGGCTGGCCGAGCACGGCGTCCGGGAGCTGGTGCTGGTCAGCGAGAACTCCACCTCCTACGGCAAGGACCTCGGCGACCTGCGGGCGCTGGAGGCGTTGCTGCCGGAACTGGCCGGGATCTCCGGCATCGACTGGGTCCGGGTGTCCTACCTGCAGCCGGCCGAGCTCCGCCCGTCGCTGCTGCGGGTCATCGCCGGCACCCCGGGCGTGCTGCCCTACTTCGACCTGTCCTTCCAGCACGCCGCCCCCGGGGTGCTGCGCCGGATGAAGCGGTTCGGCTCGACCGAGTCCTTCCTCGGCCTGCTCGACGAGGCCCGCGCGCTGGCGCCGGCGGCCGGGGCGCGCAGCAACGTCATCGTCGGCTTCCCCGGCGAGACCGAGGACGACGTCGCCGAGCTGGAACGGTTCCTCACCCTGGCCCGGCTGGACGTGGTCGGGGTGTTCGGCTACTCCGACGAGGAGGGCACCGAGGCCGAGCGGTTCGACGGCAAGTTGGCTGCCGATGTGATCGCCGCCCGGGTGGCGCGGATCTCGGCACTGGCCGACGAGCTGATGTCCCAGCGCGCCGAGGACCGCCTCGGCGAGACCGTCGAGGTGCTCATCGAGTCGGCCGCGGACGGCGAGCTGACCGGCCGGGCCGCCCACCAGGCCCCCGAGACCGACGGCAGCGTCCGGCTCACCGGCGCGCTGGCCGGACTGCGTCCCGGCGTGCTGGTGCGAGCCGTGGTGACCGGCACGGACGGGGCCGACCTGATCGCCGATGTGGTAGCCGGTTCGGCGCGATGACCGAGATCGACCCGATGGCGACGCCGGCCACCACCGTGTCGGTGTGGAACATCGCCAACGCCCTGACCATGCTGCGGCTGGCGCTGGTGCCGTTCTTCGCCCTGGCGCTGCTGGCCGATGACGGCCACAGCACCGCGGGACGGGTGACGGCCTGCGTGCTGTTCGGGGTGGCCAGCCTCACCGACCGGATCGACGGCGAGCTGGCCCGCAAGCGCAGCCTGATCACCGAGTTCGGCAAGCTCGCCGACCCGATCGCCGACAAGGCCCTCACCGGCACCGCGCTGGTGGGGCTGTCGGTACTGGGCGACCTGCCGTGGTGGGTGACGCTGGTGGTGCTGGTGCGCGAGGTGGGCGTGACGATGCTGCGGTTCTGGGTGATCCGGCACGGGGTGATGGCGGCCAGCCGGGGCGGCAAGCTCAAGACGCTGGTGCAGGCGGTCGCCATCGGGTTGCTGCTGCTGCCGCTGACCGGTGCGTTGCACACCGCAGCCGTCGCGGTGATGGCGGTGGCGGTGCTGCTCACCGTGGTCACCGGGCTGGACTACGTGGCCCGGGCGGTGCGGCTGCGCCGGCCGGTACGGGCATGAGCGGGCCGGAGCCGGCCGGGTCGGGCATGAGCGGATCGGTACGGGCATGAGTGGGCCGGAGCCGGCCGGGCCCGGGACGGAGCTGGCGGGCCTGCTGGAGCGGCTGCACCGCAACCTCGCCGAGCAGCAGCAGACCGTGGCGGTGGCCGAGTCCCTGACCGGCGGCCTGTTGGCCGCCGCGTTGACCAGCACGGCCGGGGCCAGCGTCGCCTTCCGCGGCGGCCTGGTGGTGTATGCCACCGACCTCAAGGCCCGGCTGGCGGGTGTGCCGGAGAACCTGCTCGCCGAACAGGGACCGGTGGCGGCCCAGGTGGCCCTGGAACTGGCTCGCGGGGTGCGCGACCGGCTGTCGGCCAGCTGGGGGGTCGGGGTGACCGGGGTGGCCGGCCCCACGCCGCAGGACGGCAAGCCGGTGGGGACGGTGTTCCTGGCGGTGGCCGGTCCCGGCAACGGTATCGAATCGGTATCGGAGCTGAATCTGATCGGAAACCGGAACACGATCCGGGCGCAGGCCGTTGAACAAGCAGTCGCACTTCTTGCCGGCGCGGTGGATCAGCTGGCCGGGCAATCCTGAAGGCGATGGAAGTAGTTCGCTGTCAGCAGATTAGTTGGCGTGCCGGGCACTGCAGGTGGTGACCGGACTAGCATGGGATTTCAGAAGATCGCCGACCGGCCGATGAGGTGTAGTGGCCGAAGACGTGATCGGTCGACGAAGGGGGTTTCCCGAGATGGCAGTTCTCCGCCATGTGGTCGGTGAGACCCTGCGCGCGGTGCGGCTGCGGCAGCGCCGCACGCTCCGCGAGGTGTCCGCGGCCGCCCGGGTGAGCCTGGGCTACCTGTCCGAGATCGAGCGGGGCCACAAGGAGCCGTCCTCGGAGCTGCTGGCCGCGATCTGCGAGGCGCTCGACATTCCGCTGTCCGAGGTGTTCCTGCTGGTCTCGGACACCCTGCGCCGGCAGGAGACGATGGCCGAGCGGGCCATGGTGCTCGGCGCCCGGCGGGGCTCGCCGCTGCTCACCCCGGCACCGTCCCGCGGCACCGAAGGGCCGCAGGTCCGAACCCTGCCGCACGTCGCCGCGTAGCTTCCGGGCGGCTGCCCCAGCTTCACCTGCCGATCCCGTCTCCCGGTAGGTCGGCCGCTTCCGGCGCGCTGTCGCTTTCCTCGATGCTGTCGCTTTCCCCGAGTGTGCTGTCGCCTTGTGGGCGGAGTTCTCATCCCGCGGCGCAGCTCACATCCGGTGCCCGGAACTCTCATGCCGCGGTCGAGACAATGGGCGTGTCGGGTGTGCGGCTACCTGCACCCGCCGCCGGGCCGCCTTAGCTTCGGGGTATGAGTTCGCACAGTGCCCCGCGTCGCTCCGATCCGCTGACCGACTTCGTCCTGCGCGCCACCACCACGACCCCGGTGCCGGGTCCGCCGCCGCGACCGGCGACGGCCGGCTACGGCGGCGCACCGGTACCCGTGTCCCAGGCCGCACCGGCACCTGTATCTCAGTCCGCGGTGGCACCCGCGTCTCAGACCGCGGCCGCACCCGTGTCCCAAGCCGCGGCGGCACCTGTATCTCAGGCCGCGGCCGCAACCGTGTCCCAAGCCGCGGCCGCACCCGCAACCCGGAGCACGGCGACCCCTGCGTCCCAGAACACGGGGTTGCCGCCCGGCGGAGGTGCCCTTCCGAGCGCGGCGGCCGGCGAGACCAAGCCGCAGGCTTCGGGAACCGGCGCGGGGCCGGTCCGGTCGCCGGCGGCCACCGTGAACCCACGAACTGCGGGCCCGATGGCGCGCAGCCGGGCCGCCATCCTGGACGGCGCCCGGGCCGCGGTCGAGGCGAACGGCACCAAGATCACGATGGCCCAGGTGGCGGCCCGCGGCGGGGTGGCCAAGGCGACGCTGTACAACCACTTCCGGGCCCGGGAGGACGTGCTGGCGGCACTGCTGCTGGACGAGATCGACCGGCTGGTGGCCGCGGTGTGGCCGCTGGAGCTGTCCCGGGCGCTGACCGCGGCGGCGGTGGCGGTCTCGGAGCACCCGCTGCTCGAGGCGCTCGGCGGCCAGGACACCACCACGCTGGCGGTGCTGGCCCGGGTGGACGTCCGGACCCCGGGCTGGGCGAGGGTTGCCGCAGCGGTCGAGCAGTTGCTGCGCCGGGCCGGCCGGGCCGGCACGCCGACAGTGCTGCGCTGGTTGTCGTCCTACATCATCGCGCCGGCGGACGAGGTCGACATCGCAGCCGACGTGGCGGTACTTCTCGCCGGCCTGCCGCCGGCTCGCTCGCAGCCGTAGCCCCCTTCGGACAGCGTGTCGGGTGCTCGGTCCGGCGGGGTCAGGTGGCTTGGACCGGGCAGCGCCCCATGATGCAGACTGGACGGCACCAGAAGTCTCCGAGGACGGATACCGGAAGGTCGTAGCAGCGATGGCGAACGGGTTGGTCAAGGCCTGGCGATACATCTCAGCCTGGTTCGGTGCCAAGGTGGACGAGAAGGCGGACCCGAAGATCCAGATCCAGCAGGCGATCGAGGACGCCCAGCGCCAGCACGAGGCGCTGACCCGGCAGGCCGCCAGCGTGATCGGCAACCAGCATCAGCTGGAGCTCAAGCTGGACCGGCAGCTCAGCCAGATCGAGGAGCTGCAGGCGCAGGCTCGCCAGGCCCTGGTGCTGGCCGACCAGTCGCGCGCCGCCGGCGACGAGGCCAAGGCCGCGGAGTTCGAGCAGACCGCCGGCGTGCTGGCCAACCAGCTGGTCACCGCCGAGTCGGCGGCGACCGACCTGAAGGAGTTGCACGACCAGTCGATGCAGGCCGCCCAGCAGGCCCGGCAGGCGGTGCAGGACAACGCCATGCTGCTGCAGGAGAAGCTCGCCCAGCGCACCAAGCTGCTCAGTCAGCTGGAGCAGGCCAAGATGCAGGAGCAGGTGTCGGCGTCGCTGAACCAGATGGGTGAGATGGCCGCGCCGCGTAACACCCCGTCGCTGGACGAGGTGCGCGACAAGATCGAGCGGCGCTACGCCAATGCGCTCGGCCAGGCCGACCTTGCCACCAACTCGGTGCAGGGCCGGATGCTGGAGGTGCGCAAGGCCACCATGAACATGGCCGGGCAGGCCCGGCTGGCCGAGATCCGGGCCTCGCTGGGCTCGGGCACCGGCGGCACCGGCAGTTCGACCCCGGACGCGCTGTCGGCCACCGCACCGCCGGCGCTGGAGAAGCCGGCCGCGCCGTTGACCGACGACCAGGCCGTGACCGAGCGGGCCGAAACCGAGCGCTGACCGGCCGGTTCGTTCGTTAGGGCTTTGCCGGCCTGCCCGGCTCGCGTCGGGCCTGGCCAGCTTGCGTCGGCCTAGCGGATCGCGTCGAGCCCTGACAGTTGGCGGCAGGCCTGGCGGTCAGCCGGGCATGGGCTGGCAGGACGGGCAGTAGTAGGTGAGCCGTTCGGTCGCCGGGTCGGCGCCCTGCTCGCACATCACCACCCGGGTGCCGCACCGCCGGCAGGCCTTGCCGGCCCGGCCGTAGATCCACAGCCGCTGTCCGGGCTGTCGCCAGCCGGTGGTGGAACGGTTGTGGTCGCCGAGGTTGCCGCGCAGCAGCCGTACCGAGTCGTCGATCAGCGCGCCCAGGTCGGGCACCTCGCCGACCGGCAGGAACGGGCTGAGCCGGTTGAGGAAGAGCAGTTCGCTCTTGTAGACGTTGCCGATGCCGGCTACCAGCCGCTGGTCGAGCAACGCCTCGCCGATCGGCCGGGACGGCTGGGCGGCGAACCTGCGCAGCGCCTCGGCCCGGTCGAAGTCGGCGGCCAACAGGTCCGGTCCGAGGTGCCCGACCACCTCGTCCTCGGCCTCGGTGGGCAGCAGCTTCAGGTCGTGCACCCGGAATCCGGCCGCCAGCCATTCAGCGTTGCCCACCAGCGCCCGGATCTCGAAGTCCCGGCCGGCGGGCCGCGCGCCGGCCGGGCCGACCCGCCAGCCGCCGTCCATCCGGAGGTGGCTGTGCAGGGTCTGGCCGGTGGAGAACCGCATCAGGATGTGCTTGCCGCGCGGCACCACCTCGGTGACCGTGTTGCCGGTCAGGTCGGCCAGCGCGAGTGCCGGAACGCGCAGGTCGAACCGGGTGACGGTCCGGCCGGCCAGGGCGGCCTGCAACCGGCGGCTGGTGATGTAGACGGTGTCGCCCTCGGGCACCGCGTCACGCCCGCAACCGCAGCCCGCGCGGGGACGGCCGGAAGCCGGCCTGCTCCAGCGCGTGGCCGAGCGGGGAGGCCACGATGGGATCCCCGTCGGCCGACTCGACGTGCAGCTTGCCCAGCGAACCCGCCCGGGCGCTGACCGCGAGCGCGGCCGCCGCGGCCTGCAGCCGGCTCTCCTCGGCCGAGAAGGACAGCAGTGTCTTGCCGCCGCGCTCGACGTAGAGCACGCACTCGCCGTCCACCAGCACCACCAAGGCGCCGGCCTTGCGGGCCGGCTGGTGGCCGCGCCGGCCCGCCTCGACCTCGGGCTGGTGCACCCGCTCCGGCCAGCTCAGAGCCGCCCCGTACGGATTGGCCGGGTCGGTGGCCGCCAGCACCAGGGCTTCGGGCGGGTCGGTGCTGGCCCGTTCCGGCGCGCTCATCAGGCTGCGCAGCCGGTCGATGGCACCGGTCAGCCCGAACTGGGCAGCGCCCAGCCCCTCGACGAAGTAGCCGCGGCGGTACCGGCCGGCATCCTCGCCCTGCCGCAGCACCGGGTAGACCGCCGAGAAGCCGCCAGGCACCCCTTCGGCGGACACCTCGCCGCGGGTCAGGATGCCGTAGCGGTCCAGCAGCACCTCGGTGCGCAGCAGCGCCCGGTGGGCGTCGTCGGGGCCGCGGTCCGGCACCCGCGACCAGCGCCCGGGCAGCGTGGCCGCCGACTGCCGGCCGGTGGCCAGGGCGGCGCGTCCCAGGTTGAACCGACCGTACCGGGCCCGGGGTGCGGCCGGCCGCCGCCCGTGCGCGGTGCGCCCACCGCCGAGCCGGGCCCGGACCGGTGCCAGGGTGTCGTTGGTGACCAGCCCGGCGAAGGCCAGGTCCCAGATCGCGGAGACGATGTCGGCCTCGGCGGTCTCGTGCGCGGCCGCCGGCTCCGGGGCGTCGCCGGTCTGGTCGAGCTGGGCACGCACCCGGTCGGTGATGGCGCGCAGGAACAGTGCCTGGTCGCCCTCCAGGGACGCCAGCACGGCCTGGTGCAGCGGAGTCAGGTCCAGCTCGGCCACCGGCGGCAGCAGTTCGGCCGCCGCGCCGGCCGGAACCAGGGCCAGCCAGCCGTCGTTGCCGGCCAGCGGGCCGGCTCCGCACCACAACACCTCACCGGAGCTGGTCAACTCGTCCAGCATCGCCGGTGAGTAGTCCGACAGCCGGGCGGGCAGCACCAGGCTTTCCAGCGCGCTGGCGGGCACCGCGACCCCGGCCAGCTGCTCGATCACCCGGGCCAGGCCGTCGACGCCCCGGGCTCGCCGGCCGGCGCCCACGCCCTGCCATTCCGGCAGGAACCGGGCCAGCATTCCCTGTGGCGCCGGTTCCACCTCGCGGCGCAGCGCGGCCAGCGACCGCCGCCGAATGGTGCGCAGCATGGTCGCGCCGCAGTACTCGCGCCCGACCCGGCCGGGGGTGAACTCGCCGGCCACCAGCTGACCGGTGGCCACCAGCCGTTCCAGGCCGGCCTGGACCACCGCCGGGCCCAGGCCCAGCCGGGCCGCGGGCTCGGCGACCAGGAACGGGCCGTGGGTCCGGGCGAACCGGGACAGCAGGTCACCCAGCGGATCGGCGACCAGCTCGGTGAAGGCCTCCGGGATGCCCACCGGCAGCGCGGCGCCGAGCGCGTCCCGGACCCGGCCGGCGTCCTCGATGGCCAGCCAGCGCAGCTCGCCGGCGATCCGGACGGTGATCGCGCGGCGGGTCGTGCGCAGCCGTTCCAGTTCCTCTTCGGTGGCGCCGCGGGCGACGGCTTCGACGGTGCTGAGGTCGCCGACCTCGCGCAGCAGGTCGTGGGTCTGGTCCAGCCCGCGGACCTGCCTGGCCTCGCTGAGCCGCTGGGCGTCGGCGATGGACTCGGCGATGGCGTTCTCGTCGAGCAGGTCGCGCAGGTCCGGCGAGCCCATCAGCTCGGCCAGCAGCGAGGTGTCCAGGGTGAGTGCCTGGGCCCGGCGCTCGGCCAGCGGTGCGTCGGTGTCGTAGAGGAACATGCCGACGTAGCTGAACAGCAGCGACTGGGCGAACGGCGAGGGGCTCGAGGTCTCGACCTCCACCAGCCGCAGCTGGCGCGCGTTCAGCTGGCGCATCAGGTCGGTCAGGCCCGGCAGGTCATAGACGTCCTGCAGGCATTCCCGCATCGCCTCCAGCACCACCGGGAACTGGCCGTAGTCCCGGGCGACCTGCATCAGGGCGTTGGCCCGCTGACGCTGCTGCCACAGCGGCGCGCGGCGGCGCGGGTCGCGCTTGGGCAGCAGCAGGGACCGGGCGGCGCACTCGCGGAACCGGGAGGCGAACAGTGCCGAGTTGGTCACCTCGGCGGTGACCAGGCCGGCGATGTCAGCCGGGTCGAAGACGGCGATGTCGGCGCCCGGCGGCTCGGCGGTGGTGTCGGGCAACCGCACCACGATGCCGTCGTCGGAGTGCATGGACTGCACGTCCAGCCCGTAGCGCTCGCGCAACGCGGCCGAGATGGCCAGCGCCCACGGCGCGTTGACCGGCGCCCCGAAGGGGGAGTGGATGACCAGCCGCCAGTCGCCGAGCTCGTCGCGGAACCGCTCCACCACGATGCTCCGGTCGGTCGGCAGGTGCCCGGTCGCCTCGCGCTGCTCGGTGAGGTAGCCCACCAGGTTGGTGGCCGCCCACTCGTCCAGCCCGGCCGACCGCGCGCGCTCGACCGCCGCGGTGCCGGCGGCACTGCCCAGCTCCCGGACGAACGCCCCGATCGCCCGGCCCAGCTCGGCCGGCCGGCCCAGCGAGTCGCCCTTCCAGAAAGGCATCTTGCCGGCCTGCCCGGGTGCGGGGGTGACCAGCACCCGGTCGTGGGTGATGTCCTCGATCCGCCAGGACGAGGACCCGAGCAGGAACACCTCGCCCACCCGGGACTCGTAGACCATCTCCTCGTCCAGCTCGCCCACCCGGCGGCCCGGCCCGTCGGCGGAGGCCAGGAACACCCCGAACATGCCGCGGTCGGGAATCGTGCCGCCTGAGGTCACCGCCAGCCGCTGCGCTCCGGGCCGTCCGGTCAGCTCGCCGGTGATCCGGTCCCACACCAGCCGGGGCCGCAGCTCGGCGAAGGCGTCGGAGGGGTAGCGGCCGGCCAGCATGTCCAGCACCGCCTCCAGGGCGGACCGGGGGAGGGTGGCGAACGGCGCGCTGCGCCTGACCAGCCGGTCCACCTCGTCCACCGTCAGAGTGTCCAGCGCCACCATCGCCACGATCTGCTGGGCGAGCACGTCGAGGGGGTTGCGGGGATAGCGCATGGACTCGATCTGGCCCTCGCGGATCCGCTCGGCCACCACCGCGCACTCGAGCAGGTCGCCGCGGTACTTGGGAAAGAGCACGCCGCGCGACTCCGCGCCCACCTGGTGCCCGGCCCGGCCGAGCCGTTGCAGGCCGGCGGCCACCGAGGGCGGCGACTCCACCTGCACCACCAGGTCGACCGCGCCCATGTCGATGCCCAGTTCCAGCGAGGAGGTGGCCACCACCGCCGGGATCCGGCCGGCCTTGAGCTCCTCCTCGACGATCTGGCGTTGCTCGCGCGAGACCGAGCCGTGGTGGGCCCGGATGTCGGCAGTCCGGTCGGGGTCGCGTTCGTGGGCCAGGTCGTTGAGCCGGGCCGTCAGGCGCTCGGCCAACCGGCGGGAGTTGGCGAACACGATGGTGGAGCGGTGGCTGTCGATGAGGTCCAGCACCCGTTCCTCGACGTGCGGCCAGATCGAGGCGCGGCGCTGCGGGTCCTGCCCGGTGTCGGGTTGGCCGTCGCCGAGCGCGGTCAGGTCCTCCACCGGGACCACCACGGACAGGTCCAGTTTCTTGACGGTCTTCGGTTGGACCACGGTGACCGGCCGCCCGCCGGCCAGGAAGGTGGCAACCTCCTCGATGGGCCGGACGGTGGCCGACAGGCCGATCCGCTGCGCCGGCTGGTCGAGCAGCGCGTCCAGCCGCTCCAGGCTCACCGCCAGGTGGGCGCCCCGCTTCGTCGCCGCGACCGCGTGCACCTCGTCGACGATGACGGTCTCGACCCCGGCCAGCGCCTGCCGGGCGGCGGAGGTGAGCAGCAGGAACAGCGACTCCGGCGTGGTGATCAGGATGTCGGTGCCGTGCCGGGCAAAGGCCCGCCGGTCCTCGGTCGAGGTGTCGCCGGACCGCATCGCGACCTCGATGGCGGGCTCGGGCAGGCCGAGCCGGCGGGCGGCCTGGGCGATGCCCACCAGGGGTGAGCGGAGGTTGCGTTCCACGTCCGCGGCCAGCGCCTTGAGGGGGCTGACGTAGAGCACCCGGCAGCGCCGGTTCGCCTCGTCCGGAACCGGCAGGGCGGCCAGCCGGTCGATCGCCGACAGGAACGCGGCCAGCGTCTTGCCCGAACCGGTTGGGGCGACCACCAGGGTGTGCTCACCCCGCGCGATCGCCTGCCAGGCCCCGACCTGGGCGTCGGTGGGGGCGTCGAAGGCACCCTCGAACCAGGCGGTGGTCGCCGGCGCGAACAGGGTGTCCATGCATTCAGTGTGCCTGGAGGGTCTGACAAGAGTCCGGCGAGATCATCCGTCGCCCAAGATCGGCCGGCCAAGGTCCACCGGCCAAGGTCCGCCGGCCTGGCAGCGCCCGAAGCTCTCGGCCTAAGAGTCCGTCCGTTCTAGGCTGGCCCGCAGCCGCTGCCGTGCGGCCGGCCAGTCCTCGTCGGTCATCGCGTACTGGGCGGTGTCGCGCCAGCTGCCGTCCGGCAGGATCCGGTGCTTGCGTAGCACACCCTCGAAGGTGGCGCCCAGGCGCAGGATGGCGGCCCGGGACCGCTCGTTGCGCACATCGGTGTGCCAGACCACCCGGGCGGCCCCGAGCTCGTCGAAGGCATGGCTGAGCAGCAGCAGCTTGGACTCGGTGTTG
>NZ_DATINC010000095.1:0-2467 GCF_035474675.1 Jatrophihabitans sp.
GCGCTCGCCGCCCACCTGGGCCTTGAGGCTGTCGGCGGTGCCCTCGGCGATGGCGCGGCCGTGGTCGATCACCAGGATCTTGTCGGCCAGCCGGTCGGCCTCCTCCAGGTACTGGGTGGTGAGCAGCAGGGTGGCCCCGCCCTTGACCAGGTCGGTGATCACCTCCCACATGTCGGTGCGGCTGCGCGGGTCCAGCCCGGTGGTCGGCTCGTCCAGGAAGAGCACCGGCGGCCGGGCCACCAGCGCGCCGGCCAGGTCCAGCCGGCGCCGCATGCCGCCGGAGTAGGTCTTCACCGGACGGTCGCCGGCCTCTTCCAGGTTGAACTGGTCCAGCAGCTCCCGGGCCCGCTGCCGGGACGGCCCGCGGCCCAGGCCGTAGAGCCGGCCGACCATGTCCAGGTTCTCGAAGCCGGTCAGGTACTCGTCCACCGCGGCGTACTGGCCGGACAGGCCCAGCTTGGCCCGCACCTGGCCGGGATTCTTGAGGATGTCGATGCCGGCCACCCGGGCCTGGCCGGCGTCCGGCTCGAGCAGGGTGGTCAGGATGCGCACCGCGGTGGTCTTGCCGGCCCCGTTCGGCCCGAGCAGGCCGAGAATGGTCCCTTCCGGGACGGCGAGGTCCAGGCCGTCCAGCGCGCGCAGCTTGCCGTAGGTCTTGACCAGTCCGTTGGCGGTGATGACGTCAGCCATCAGCCGGTACCCAGGTCTTCCAGGCGGTCGTGCCGGGTCATCGCGTCAGTCCTCACAGGTCGGGTTCGCTGGGAGTCTTCAAGCTAGAGCACTGCTCCGACAACGTATTTTCGGTCCGGAGGTTCCCCGCGGGCTATGGACGGACCGTGCCGGGATGCTCAGCGCTCGGCGGCGAGCACCGCCAGCACCGGCTCAGGAGCGCGGCGCGAAGGTCTGCAGCAGCTGCTCGGCCCGGCGCATCGAGTCCTGCGGATCGGCGTCCGGCGAGCCCACCGCGGGGTCGAAGTTCAGGTCGATAAAGAGCTCGGTGATGCCGGCCTCGGCCAGCCGGTCGAAGTCCTCGCGGATCTGGCCGGCGTCGCCGTGCAGCGGCCGCCGGTCGGCGCCGGCGGGCTGCTCGGTCAGCGACAGCACGCCGCGCACGACGAAGCGCAGCCGGTCGGGATCCCGGCCGGCCTCCCGGGCGGCGTCGCGCATCACGTCCAGGTCCGTCCCGACGGTGCGCAGGTCGTGCCGGCTGGCCGAGATCCAGCCGTCGGCGATCCGGCCGACCCGGCGCAGCGCGCGCTCGGCGCCGCCGCCCAGCAGCAGCGGCGGGTGCGGCTGCTGCACCGGCTTCGGATCGACCCGAACCGCCGGCATCCGGTAGAACTCGCCATCGAAGCTGACCACCTGCTCGGTCCAGATGGCCTTCAGGCAGGCGATGAACTCCTCGGTCCGGGCGCCCCGGCGCGCCGGGTCCACGCCGACCGCGGCGAACTCCTCCTCGGCCCAGCCCAGGCCCAGGCCCACGTCCAGCCGGCCGCCGGACAGCTCGTCCAGCGTGGTCAGCTGCTTGGCCAGCAGCACGGGGGAGTAGAACGGCGCGTTCACCACCGCGATGCCGAGCCGGGCCCGTTCGGTGACCGCGGCCACGTGGGCCAGCGTGACGATCGGGTCCTGCACGGCGCGGTACATCGGGCCCCAGTCGCCCTCGGCCGGGTGCAGCAGCCGCTGGAAGGTCCACAGCGACTCGAACCCCAGCTCCTCGGCCCGCCGGGCGATCCGCACCAGGTTGGCCGGCCGGGCCCAGCTGCCCGACACCGGCAGGCCGAAACCCAGCCGCAACCGGCTCACCGGCCGTCCAGCCACTGACCGCCGAAGTACATCAGGTCGTCGGAGAGCAGCTCGATCTGGATGCCGTCCGGGTCGCGGAAGTACAGCGACTCCTCGATGCCCTGGTCCGGCCCGCCGTAGGAGATGCCGGCCTCGTCCAGCCGGGCCCGCAGCTCGGCGTGCCGCTCCGGGTCCACCGAGATCGCGATGTGCTGGACGGTGCCGAGCGCCTCCGTGCCGGCTTGCAGGCCCAGGCCCGGGAAGTCGAAGAAGCCCAGCAGGGTGGAGTTGCCGAGGTCGAAGAAGAAGTGCGACGAGCCGGGGTAGTCCCGGTTCTCGACGAGCTCGACCAGCGGGAACCCCAGCAGGCCCTGGTAGAACTCGATCGTCCGCTCGGGGTCGGCGCAGATCAGCGCGGCGTGGTGGATGCCCCGCGCGGTGGACGGCGGTCGTTCCGCGACCGGGGAAAGGTAGCGGTCGCGCAGCTCGCCGCGCCGCCGCTCCAGCTCCGCGCGCTCGTCCTCGGTGGGCTGGGCCATCGGCCGCTCCTCCCGTCGCCTACGGACGAGCATAGGACGCCCCCGCGGTGGCCACCCGCGCCGAAGGGGCGGCCCGGCGCACCGGACCGCCCCTGCCGCCGCCGTGGCCTAGGGCGCGGTGCCCCAGGCGAGGGTGCCGTTGA
>NZ_DATINC010000096.1:0-58047 GCF_035474675.1 Jatrophihabitans sp.
GATCGGGCCGACGTGCGGCGTGCAGGGCGCCGGGCCCAGGCAGTCGCGCGCGGTCCAGCCGGTGTAGGTGGGCTGGGTCCAGGACTGGCCGCCGGTGAAGGAGAAGTACAAGCCGGACACGCCGACGCCCTCGGTGAACGGGCAGGTGTTGGGCGCTCCGGCCGCGCAGGACTCGTCGTCGATCTCGTCGTTGGCGCCGGCCACGGCCACGTTCGGATGTGCCGGGTCGATGGCGACCGCCGGTTCGTTCTGCTTGTTCTGCGAGAACGGGGTGACCGGGCTGCCGACCGAGACGAGGGTGTCCGCCGGTGGTGCGGCCACCGCGACGGCGGCGCCGGTGAATGTCGCCATTGCGGTTGCGGTGATCAGCAGAAGGACTCTGGGATGTGCCATGTCGAGTTGACCTCCCCGTGGACAAAGATGCCCGGCATCCCGTCGGCACGGGGCCGGATGCCCATGAGGGTTGACCTCTTCGCCGGGCTTGGCAAGAGCCGGGCGGGGTAGTTTCCGGGCTGGCGGCGGCGCTACCGGCCTGCGGGTCGCCACGCGGTGGATTTCACTACCCGGTGCGTCCGGGCCATTACGCACCGCTGCCGAAAACGGTCATCAGCTGGTCGCCGGGTACGGATATCACCGATGTCCCCGGAACCGACCCTGACCACGGCCCGCGCGGTACCGGGGTAGTTCTCAGGGCCGTCCCTGATCCGCCGGCCCCGCGTGGCGGCGAGGATTTCGGCCATGATCACTATCGATGCCCTCACCAAGCGCTACGGCGGCTACACCGCCGTCGACGACATCAGCTTCACTGCGCGTCCCGGCCGGGTGACCGGCTTCCTCGGGCCGAACGGCGCCGGCAAGTCGACCACCATGCGGATCGTGGTCGGCCTCACCCCGCCGACCGCGGGCCGGGCCACCATCGCCGGGCGCCGGTTCGCAGACCTGCCCAACCCCGGCCTGCAGGTCGGCGTGCTGCTGGATGCGTCCGCCCAGCATGCCGGCCGCACCGGGCGCGAGATCCTCACCATCGCCCAGCGCACGATGGGCCTGCCTGCCGGCCGGGTGCGCGACATGCTCGAGCTGGTCAGCCTCACCGTTGCCGAAGCCGACCGCCGGGTCGGAAACTACTCGCTCGGCATGCGGCAGCGGCTGGGCATCGCCGTCGCCCTGATCGGCGACCCCGAGGTGCTGGTCCTGGACGAGCCGGCCAACGGCCTGGACCCGGCCGGCATCCGCTGGATGCGCGACCTGCTACGCGGCTACGCCGACCGGGGCGGCACCGTGCTGCTCTCCTCGCACCTGCTGCACGAGATCGAGGTGATCGCCGACGACATCGTGGTGATCGGCAACGGCCGGATCGTCTCGCAGGGCACCAAGACCGAGCTGCTGCAGGCGGCCGGCACCGTCGTGCGTGCCGCGGACCTCGACGGCCTGGCGCGGGCGCTGGGCGGGTCGGGATGGACCGTGAGCCGGTCACCGGACGGTGCGCTGCGTACCGATGCCGATCCGGTGCTGATCGGAGAGCTGGCGCTGCGGGCCGGCATCGCCCTCACCGAGCTGCGGGCCGCCGACGGTGCCGGCCTGGAAGAGATGTTCCTGCAACTGACTGCCGAAACCCAACGAGAAGGAGCAGCGGCATGACCGCCGTCCAGACTGAGCTCGCCGTGGTACAGCCCCGGACCGAACGGCGGGCGGCCGCGTCGCCGGTGCCGCTGACGCGGGTGGTCCAGGTCGAGCTGCGCAAGATGTTCGACACCCGCTCGGGATTCTGGTTGATGGCCAGCATCGGCATCGCGGCGCTGCTGGCGACCACCGCGGTGATCCTGTTCGCCCCGGACAGCGAGCTCACCTACGACAACTTCGGCGCGGCGATCGGTGCGCCGATGGCGGTCATCCTGCCCATGGTGGCGATCCTGTCGGTCACCAGCGAGTGGAGCCAGCGCAGCGGGCTGACCACCTTCACCCTGGTGCCGCACCGCGGCCGGGTGATCGGTGCCAAGGCGATCGCCTCGGTGCTGGTGGCAGTGGTCTCGATGCTGTTCGCCTTCGGGATCGGTGCGGTCGGCAACGTGGTGGGCACCGCGATCACCGGTACCCCGGTGGTGTGGAACGTCTCGTTCGCGCAGGCGCTGTGCATCGTGCTGGGCAACGTCCTGGGCCTGCTGACCGGCTTCATGCTCGGGGTGCTGATCCGCAACTCGGCCGGAGCGATCGTCGGCTACTTCGTGTACTCGCTGGTGCTGCCGCCGCTGTTCGCGGTGCTGGCCGCCAGCCAGCAGTGGTTCGACGACCTGCGCCCGTGGGTGGACGTCAGCTACGCACAGGGCTTCCTGTTCACCGGCTCGCCGACCGGCGAGCAGTGGACCCAGATCGGCGTCACCGGCCTGTGCTGGTTGATCATCCCGCTGGTGGTGGGGCTGCGGCTGGTGATGCGGTCCGAGGTCAAGTAGGCATCCGGGGCTGCTGGCGAGGCATCGCCGCGGGCGGTTCTGGTCGGGAAAACCCGGCCGGGACCGCCCGTACCCGTGCCGGCACGAGAACTGGCTCTCGCCAAGGGACCGGCAGCGGAGGCAGCGGGCCTTGACACCATTAGGGTTATTTGCCAGATTAACCCTATAAGTTCCAAAAAAGGTTGCGCAGTAGCCGGCGACCGGCAGGGGAGCCGCTCGGCTCGCCGGCACGGTCGGACTACCGGGTCGAGGGGGTTCCTGGATGGCCATGGATCTGTCGTTCCTGGTCACCGACCGGAACTACTACGAACCATGGGACACCGCTGATCCCGGTCAGCGCTTCCAGGTGCACTCCATGCCATCGGAGTGGCGGCGCCGCGACTCGGGCCCGTGGACCCACTGGGCCCCGACCGGCTCGGTGCTGCCCGACCAGGGCTGGAAGGTGCACGTGTCCAGTTCCCTGGACAATGCCCAGTCGGTGCTGGCGGTGGTGTCGGCGGTCTGCGCCGAGCTGCGGGTGCCGTTCAAGCACCTGGCCGGTCGCCGGATGTTCCTGCTGATGCACGACAAGCACGCCGCCCGGGTTCAGGCGGGCAAGTTCTGCACGCTCTACCCGGCCGACCAGCAGGCTGCGCTGGCCGCGATGCAGCGGTTGGAGGCGGATCTGGCCGGCGTCAGCGGGCCATTCGTGCTCACCGACCGGCGGTTCGGCTCCAGCGAATGCGTGTCCTACCGCTACGGGGCCTTCCGAACCCGCACCCGGGTCGATGCCGAGGGCGCCGAGGTGGCCACCATGACCGGCCCGGACGGCCAGGAGACGGAGGACCCGCGCCTTCCGGAATTCCGCCTGCCGGCCGGCGTGCCCGATCCGTTCCGGCAGGAGACCACTACCACCAGCCCCGGCGGACCGGTGACCCTGCACGGATACGCCTTCGAGTCGGTGATCCAGCACAGCAACGCCGGCGGCGCCTACCGGTTCCGCTCTCCGGAGGGCGAGCAGCTGTTCGTCAAGGAGGCGCGGGCGCACAACGGGTACACGCCGGACGGCGCCGATGCCAAGTCGCGGTTGACCGCCGAGTACCTGGCGCTGCGCGCGATCTCTTCCCAGGAGCCGGGACTGTGCCCACGGCCGGTGGAGATGTTCCACCACTGGGAACACAGCTACCTCGTCATGGAAATGGTGCCCGGCGACTCGCTGTACCGCTGGATGGTGTCCCACAGCTCCCTGCTCGACACCCAGACCACCGAGCAGGCGGTGGCCGAGTACTACCGGCGTGCGCTGGCCCTGCTCGACCAGCTGGACAGCCAGCTGCGCCGGTTGCACGAGCTCGGGTTCGTCTTCGTCGATCTCAGCCCGAACAACGTGCTGGTCGACGCCGACGACCAGGTCAGGCTGATCGACTTCGAGGCGGTCCAGCCGATCGACGACGTGCGCCGGATCATGGGGACGCCCGGCTACCTGCATCCGGAGCCGCGGGCAGTGGCCGACCGCGATCCACGCGAGCTGGACCGGTACGGCCTCGCGGCGCTGGCGCTGCTGTTGCTGTTTCCCCTTCAGGATGCGGCAGAACGGCATCCGGCCGTGCTGGAGCACCTGCGCGCCGATCTGGTCGAGATTGCGCCGCTGCCACCGCGGCTGTGGCAGTGGGCGACCACCTACTACCGGCCGACGGAGAGCTCGGTGTTGCCCACGCCGGAGGCGGTTCGCCGCAACCCCGTCGCGGCTCTGCGCTGGCTGGCCGACCGCACGGCGGACTGGCTGGAGGCGGTTGCCCGGCCGGACCACCCGGCCCGGGTGTATCCGACCAACCCGCTGGGGTACAACACCGACACCCGGGCACTGGCCGCGGGCACCGCGGGCGTGCTGTACGCGCTGCACCGGGCGGGCCGGGGATGCGACCCGGCGGTGGTGCGCAGGCTGCGGACCGAGGCGCTCGCCGCGGCCGGGACCAGCGCGCCGGGCCTGCTGTACGGAAGCGCGGGAATTGCCGGCGTGCTGGCCGAGCTGGGCGAGGTGGACGCGGCCGAGACGCTGCTCACCGCCGCGGCCGCCCACCCGCTCAACCGCACCTCGGCGACTCTCGGCGGCGGTGCGGCCGGCACCGCGTTCGGCCTGCTGGCCCACCACCGCCGGACGGGTGAGCAGCGCTGGCTGGATCTGGCCGGGCAGCTGCTGGACGGCCTTCCGGAGCCTGATGAGCTGAACGCCCAGCTGAGTTCCACCAAGCGTTCGGGGCTGGTCGGCGGCCGGACCGGCGTGGCGCTCGTCCTGTACCAGATGTATCGCTGTACCGGGGAGCGGGCGTTGTTCAGCCGCGGCCTGCGGTTGCTGGAGGAGGAGCTGGCCTACGCCGAGCCACTGCCGGTGGACGGCCTGGGCTTTCGCGCAGCTCCGAAGGATCGCCGGGTCTATCCGTACCTGTTCGCCGGCAGCGCGGGATACGCCGTGGTGCTGTCCCGGTACCTGGCACACCGGCCGGACGCCGAGTTCGCCGGTGGCGCCGTCGCGGCCGAGGTGCTGGAGCAGTGCCTGCGCGCCTGCGCGGTGCGGTTCGCCGCGCTGGCCGGCCTGTTCCCGGGACTGGCCGGGCTCGCCGTGGCACTGGCCGACGTGGGCGACCGGCTGAACCGGCCCGAGCTGGGCGAGGCAGCCCTGGTGAACGCTCGTGGGCTGTTCCGCTACGCCATTCCGCGGCCGGAGGGCGTGGGCTGGCTGGGTGAGCCCGGACAACGGCTGTCCGCCGACCTCTGGTCCGGTGCGGCCGGTGTCCTGCTGGCGCTGAGCCGGCTGACCAATGCCGGTCACGGCCCCGCCCAGTTGATCGTGCCGACCGACCTTGTCTCGTCACTACCGGAGGAAAGGAGGGATCACCATGGAAGAAGTCCTGCGTTTGCAGACTGAAGAGGCCGAATTCGACCCGTTCGCCTGCGGCATTCGCACCGGCAGCAGCAGCGGCAGCGTCTGCCAGTGATGCCAGCGGCCTGCCGGGCACGGCCTGTTCCGCGTGCCCGGCAGGCGCCACACCCACCCCCGCGCCACACCATCCCCGCCGCAGTACGCTGCCCCGTTGGCGGGCAACGAGCTGGTCGGTGACCTGCAGCTGGCCACGGTGGTGCTCAACGTCCAGGACATGGCCCGAGCGGTCCGGTTCTGGACCGCGGCGCTCGGCTACCAGCCGCGCGACCTCGGTGCCACCCGCGCGCAGGACTGGCCCTACCCCGACGATGCCGACTTCGTGGTGCTCCGCGACCCGGACGGCAACGAGTTCTGCGTCATCGACCACGCCTGAGCGTCCGGGCCGGCAAGGAACGACTTCCCCCGACCTCACCGCCGACCGATCACCGAATCGGATCGGCGCTGGACCAGCAGCGGCACCACCTCCGCACGCAGGGCGCGCGGAGAACCCAGCCAACTGCGCTCGACGGCTGCCCTGCGGTAGAACAGCTGGCTGTCGGCCCCTTCGGTCATTCCGTAGGCACCGTGCACCTGCATGGTGGCCGACATCGTGGTCCGGCTGAGGTCGGCCGCCATCGCCAGGGCCTGCGCCGCCCGCAACCGGATGTCGATGCCCTGGTCGGCCTCCCAGGCGGTCGCCCGCACCAGCCAGCAGGCACCCTCGATGCGGGTGGCGGCAGCGGCAAGCGGAAACGCGAGCGCCTGGAACCGTCCGATCGGCTGGCCGAACTGGCGCCGAGTGGTGGCCCGCCGCACGGCAAGTGCCAACGCCGCTTGGCACATGCCCACCAGGTACGCCGACTGCCTGAGCCGGGCGGCGGCAAGCACCCGTGGCCATGCCGCGCCGAACCCGGCCGGTGCGGCCAGCACCGGGGTCCGGTCCAGTGCCACGTCGTACCACTCGCCGCGGCCGGTGTCCTGCTGCCGCCGCAGCGACACCGTCGGATGCTCGCGTGCCGTCACCGCACAGATCGGCTGGCCTTGTCCGGTGCCGATCAGGCACAGGTACTCGGCATCCGCGGCGTAGTTGACGAAACGCCGCCGGGCGGTCAGCTGGCCGCCGACGAGCTCCACCGGTCCGGGCACGGCCGGCGTGTCCGAACCGGACTCCCGCACCGCCAGAGCCACCGGCGCGCCCTCACCGATCCGTTCCAGCAGCTTGCCGTTCGTCCCGTCGGCCAGCACCGCCTCGGTCGCGGTCATCGTGTCCAGCAGCGGGCCCTGGTAGAGAACGCCGCCCAGCAGTTCGGCGAGCGCCACCGCGCCCTGCTGGCCGGCTGCCTCGCCGCCGTGCCGTTCCGGCAGCAACAGCCGGGTGGCGCCCAGATCGGTGAGTGCGCCCCACACCAGCTGCCGCAACTGCTCGATCTCCGCCGGAGTTCCGGCGCGCGGCTGCTCACCCATCCTGCGGATGCTCGACGTCAGCTCCTCGTCGTCGAACAGCGGCGCGAACCGTGCCTGCACCGCCAACTGCGCCGCGCTGAGCCTGATCTCCATACAGACTTCCTCCTAGTCGGGTGATCCCGGCGACGGCCTGGGCAGCTCAGCCGAGCAGGCCGAGCCCGGCACTGGCAATGAGCGAGAGCATCACTTCCGAGGTGCCCGAGGCGAGCGTCAATCCCGGTGCGTCCCGAAAGGCCGACTCCAGCAGCCATCCCGGTGCGGCCTCGGCGTCCCGGGCCGACAGCAGCGCGGTCAGCCCGCAGATCTCCGGACCCAGTTCGGAGATCCGCTTCGCCGTCTCGGTGGTGTGCCACTTGGCCATGCCGCACCGCACGTCGTCCAGGTCGCCGTCGAGCATGTCGCCCAAGGCATGCCAGGCCAGCAGCTGGCCCGCCCAGACCTCGGCGTCCAGTTCGACGAGCAGCTCGCCGTACTCGCTGCCCTCGACCGAGCCGGTCCGCTCCGTCTCGTCCAGCACCGCATCGAGCAGCCGTCTGGCCTTGGCCTCGAACTCGATACCGGTGCGTTCGATCCCCAACAGGTCGTGCAACACCTGCCAGCCGTCGTCCACCTCGCCCAACACGTCTTCCGCGGTCAGCCGAATGCCGGACAGCACCACCTGGTTGAACCGCTCGTCGCTCATGCTCCACAGCGGCTCGACCCGCACGCCGGGCGCCCGCATCGGCACGATGAACACCGTGATGCCGTGGAACCGAACCTCCGACTCGGTGGTCCGCGCGGCGCACAGGGCCAGGTCGGCGAACTGCGACTTGAGGCTGTAGACCTTGCGGCCGTGCAGCCGCCAGCCATCGCCGTCCGGCTCGGCCCGGGTGCTCAGGCCGCCGAGATCGGAGCCGATCTCGGGTTCGGTGAGCAACACGCATCCGGCACCCTCGCCGGCCGCTATCCGCGGCAGCCACCGTCGCTTCTGCGCCTCGGTGCCCAGCCGCTGGATGGCCAGGCCGACGATGTCCACCGACAGGGTGTGCACCACGTCGGGAATGCCGTGCACGATCATCTGCTCGGTCAGGATCGCCTTCTCCACCACGCTGCTGCCCAACCCGCCGTGTTCGGCAGGCCAGTTGATCGCCAACCAGCCCCGCTCCGCCAGCCGGCGGTAGACCTCCAGCAGGCCCGGCTCCTGGTCGGCCGGCAACCGGCGGGCCCGCGCCACCTCCTCGCGCACCGATTCCTCACACAGCAGTGCGCACACGGCACGGCGGAACGACTCCTGCTCAGGGGTGAGTTCTAGGTTCACCGGTCCTCCTCATCCCGACATTGCGCGGTGGGCGTGGCGGTCGCAGGACCGCAGCAACAGCTGGTTGAGCACCGCGGCCACCAGGCCGAGGTGCGGTGGCTGCAACATCGTGTAGTGGTTGCCGGGCACGTGGTGCACGATCAACGGGCCACCGACCGCTTGCCAGCGCGGGATCGGATCGACGGCTCCGCGCGCTGCCACCAGCAGTTCGGTCGGGCAGTCGAGCGGAGTGGGCCGATGCTGCAGGAACGCGCGCGCGAGTTCGCCGAACACCTCGAACCGGGTGGCGACGGACGCCTGGTCCGCCTCGTCGATGGTTCCCTGCGCGACCAGGTCGGCGATCGCCCGGGCCAGCTGCTCGGACTCCGGAAGGTCTCGCAGCAGCTGGGTATCCAGCATCGGCATGCGACCACCCTGGATACCCGCCAGGTCGCGCAGGAACCAGCCGAGCAACCCGGCGCGGTCCGGCACCTGGCTGCCGGGCTCGCTCGGCACCGCGTCCAGCAGTGCCAGCAACCCAACGTCCTCACCGGCCGAGCGCAGGTTCACCGCCAGCTGCTGGGCGATGACCCCGCCGACCGACCAGCCGGCCAGCCGGTACGGGCCGTGCGGCTGCACCGCGCGCACCTCGGCCAGGTACTGCGCCGCAATGCTCGCGATGGTGCTCCCCGGCCGGACACTCGACGCCTCGAAGGCATAGATGGGCTGGGCCGGGCTCAGCAACCCCACCAATGGCAGGTAACTGGCGGCCGACCCGCCGATGGCATGCACCAGGAACAACGGCGGCCGGTAGCCGCCGGTACGCAGCGGCAGCAGGGCGGACTGACCGGCGGTGGGCGTCGATGACCGGTCCGCGGCCCGCTCGTCGATCAGGCTCGCCATCGCGTCCAGGGTCGGTGCCAGGTACAGGTCCCGAACGGTGACCTGGACGCCGCACCGCTCCTGGATCGCCGTGGTCAGCCTGGCCAGCGCGAGCGAGCTGCCGCCCAGGGTGAAGAAGTTGTCGTGCGGTTGCAGCGGGGTGGCCGGTGTCAACAGCTCGGTCCAGACGGCGGTGAGCGCCGGCAGCGTGGCGCTGCCGGGAGCCGGTTGCCGGGGCCGGTCGAGCGCTGGCGCCGCGGCGGTGCCCGTCCGGAACGGCCCGTCCACCAGCTTGCGTGAGGTCTCGTCCAGCATCAGCAGCTGCTCCAGTGGCCGGGACGAATCGGCCACCAGTTCGGCGAGCGCTGCCGTGAAGTGCGACAGCAGCCGTTCGATCCGCTCCGCCTCGAAGAGCTCGGTGGAGTACTCCGCCCAGACCGACATGGTGCCGTCGGCCTGCGGAGCGACCTGCACGGCCAGGTCGAAGCGAGAGGCGCTGGTCGTCAGCCCGACGGGGGTCGCGGACAGGTCAGCGAGCCGCAGCTCGGCTCCGATCGCGGCCGGCAGCAGCGACAGCGAGATCTGGAACAGCGGATTCTGCCCCGGGACCCGAGGTGGTCGAAGGGTGTCGACGAGCAGGGTGAACGGGGTGTCCTGGTGCTGCAGGGCGGCCAGGATGGTGGCGTGGCAGTGCTGGATGTGGCTGGTGACGCTGGCCTGGCCGGAGATCCGGGTGCGGAGCACGACAGTGTTGGCGAAGTAGCCGACCAACGGCTCGAGCTCGGTGCGGGTGCGGCCGGAGAAGATCGAGCCGACCGGCAGATCGGCCTGGCCGGTGTAGCGGTGCAGCACGGCTGTGAACCCGGCCAGCAGCACCGCCAGCGGGCTGACCCGCAACCGGCCTGCCAGTGCGGTCAGGCCGGTCGCGGTGACCTGGTCGATGCTGCTGCCCAGCCCGGCCCCGGCTCCGGTCGGCACCGCTGGCCGGAGTCGGTCGGCGGGCAGTCGCAGGGTGGGCAGCCCGGCCAGCGCCTCGGTCCAGTAGCTCAGCCCGGCATTGAGCTGATCCCGGTGCTGGCGCTGCCACATCGCGTGATCGGCCGGTTGCACCGCCAGAACCGGCAGCTCCACCGGTCCGTTGCCGGCCTTGGCCTGCCGGTAGGCCGCGCCCAGATCCGCGCTCAGAATGCCTACCGACCAACCGTCGGTGAGGATGTGATGGCAGTTGAGCACCAGTACGTGGTCCTCGTCGGACAGCCGGCCCAGCCACCACCGGAAACCCGGTTCGGCCAGCAGCCGGAACGGCCGGCGCACCTGCTCGGCCACCGACCGCTGCCACCCCGCCTGCGGCAGGTCGGCCACCGGCACGTCCACCTCCGTCGGTGGCGGGTCGATCAGCTGCCACGGCTGGCCGTTTTCGATCACGAACCGGGTTCGCAACCCCTCGTGCCGGAGCAGCACCGCCCGTACCGCCGCGGCCAGTGCGGCCCGGTCCAGCCGGCCCCGCAACCGCAGCACCAACGGCAGGTGATACGTCGCTGACTCCGGATCCCACTGGTACAGGAACCACAGGCCCAGCTGCTGCCAGGACAGCGGCAACAACCCGTCCCGGCCCACCGCCACCACCCCGCCCGCCAGCTCCGCCCGCCGGCGGCGGATGAGCAGGTCGCGCAGCTCCTGCCGCCGGTCCTGGGTCGAAGCCAGGTCGGCGGTCATTCGCCGCCGCCGCTGGGCAGGCCTGGTGCGGTGCGTTCGGCGGAGTCGCCGAATTCCTCGGCGAGCATCCGCTCGATCTCCTCGTCCGACATGGTGTCGAGCTGGTCGTCGATGCTCTGCAACTCGGCGTCGTCGAGTGCCTGCGTCGTGGCCAGCCGGTCGACCTCGGCAGCCAGGTCGCCGAGCACCGGGGACAGGAACACCTGCTTGACCGCGATCTCGACGCCGAACGCTTCGCGAATCCGGGAGATCAGCTGCATCACCAGCAGCGAACTGCCGCCGAGCTGGAAGAAGTTGTGGTCCTGGCGCGGCGGCACCGCGGGCCGCAGCAACGTGGTCCAGATGCCGGCGAGGGTGCGCTCGGTGACGGTCGGCACGGTGACCGGGGCCGGCTCAGGCGCCGGGAGCCGGCTGCGGTCGAGCTTGCCGCTGGTGTTGAGCGGAAGCCTGTCCAGGACGGTGAGGGTGGCCGGGATCATGTGTAGCGGCAGCAGATGGGACAGGTGGGTACGCAGGTCCGCGTCACTCGGTGCCGGTGCCACGGCGGTGAGGTAGCCGGCCAGGAACGGCGGCCGGCCGTTGCCGGGATCGATCAGGCGCACCGCGGCTGCGGTGACCGCGGGGTGCCGGGTCAGCGCGTGCTCGATCTCGCCGAGCTCGATGCGCTGGCCGTTCAGCTTGACCTGGTGGTCAGTGCGGCCGTGGTATTCCAGGGTTCCGTCCGGGCGCCAGCGAGCCAGGTCGCCGGAGTCGTACATCCGGCCGCCGGGCTCGCCGAACGGGCACGGCACGAATCGCTCGGCGGTCAGTCCCGGCCGGCCCAGGTAGCCGGTGGCCAATCCCACTCCGGCCAGGAACAGCCGTCCGGTGACCCCGACCGGAGCCAGCCGGTCGAGGTGATCCAGCACGTAGGCCCGCATGTTCGTGATCGGACGGCCGATCACCACGGTCGGGCCGTCGGCGGCCGAGCAGGTCCAGGCGGTCACGTCGATGCTGGCCTCGGTGGGTCCGTACAGGTTGTGCAGCCGACCGGTGGGCAACCGGCCCAGCGCCCGGTCCCGGAGGTCGGCCGGCAATGCCTCGCCGGAGCAGAACAGGTGCCGCAACGCCGGCAGCTGCGCCTCCGGCTGATCCAGGAACGCCCGCAACATCGAGGGTACGAAGTGGCAGACAGTGATCTGCTGCTCGGCCAGCACGCCGGCCAGGTAGCCCGGATCCCGATGACCGCCGGGGGCAGCCAGCACCAGCCGGGCGCCGGTCAGCAGCGGCCACCAGAACTCCCAGACCGAGACGTCGAACGTGTACGGAGTCTTCTGCAGTACCCGGTCGGTCGCGTCGATCGAGTACTTCGCCTGCATCCAGCCCAGCCGGTTGAGCAACCCGGCATGGTTGCACAGCACCCCCTTCGGAGTGCCGGTGGAGCCGGATGTGTAGATCAGATAAGCCGGATCCCGGCCGTCGACGGTCGGCAACCGGTCTTCGCCGGGCACCGGGAGGTAGTCCTCGGGCGCACCCTGCGCCGGGTCGCCGGTGTGTGGCTGCTCGGCCGCCGGCAGCTCCATCCGGCCGATCCCGGCCGGCGGTTGCAGGCCGACGCCGGGCTGGGCGAGCAGCAGCACCGCACCGGCATCGGCCAGTTGGAACTGCGACCGGGCCGGCGGCTGGTCAGGATCGAGCGGCAGGTAGACCGCACCGGCCTTCAGCACCGCAAGCATGCCGATCACCAGTTCCAGGGAGCGGTATCCGCATATGCCGACCACCTGGCCGCGGCGCACGCCGGCATCGGCCAGCCGCAGTGCCAGCCGGCCGGCCTGCGCGTCCAGCTGGGCATAGCTCAGCCAGGACCCGGCGTACCACACCGCGCACCGGCCGGCCGCCGACCGGGCGGTGGCGGCCATCAGCCCGACCACCGAATCGCCCGCGAAGGCCACCGGTGGCATGTCGGCGGGCTGGTTGAAGCCGGTGGCGACCAGTTCGCGTTCGGCGTCGGGCAGCAGCTCCAGCGCGGCCAGCGGCTGCTCGGGGTCGGCGACCATGGCGGCCAGCACCGTTCGGAAGTGCTCGGTCAGCGCCCGTATCCGGGTCTGGTCGAACAGCTCGGTGGAGTACTCGACGAACAGCCGCAACGAGCCGTCCGGTTGCGGGATGACCTCGCACCGCAGGTCGAACCGGGCCCCGCCGCGCAGGCTGAGCGGGACCGGCTCCGACCGGATGCCGGCCATCGCCAACCCGCCGCCGGAGCCGGACAGCTGGGCCGGAACCAGCGACAGCGAGGTCTGGAACAGCGGGTTCCGGCCGGGCACCCGCTCCGGCTTCACCGTGTCGACGATCAGCGGGAACGGGATGTCCTGGTGCTGCATGGCCGTCAAGATGGTGTCCGAACAGCGCCGGATATGGCTGCTCACCGTCGGATCGCCGTCCAGCCGGGTGCGCAGTACCACGGTGCTGGTGAAGAAACTGACCATCGGCTCGAGCTCGGTGCGGGTGCGGCCGGAGAAGACCGAGCCGATCGGCAGGTCGTCCTGGCCGGTGTAGCGGTGCAGCACGGTGCTGTAACCGGCCAGCAGCACCGCCAGCGGGCTGACCCGGAGCCGGCCGGCCAGCTCACTTACGCCGGCGGCGACGGCCGGTTCCACCACCGCGTTCCACCCGGCGCCGGCCCCGGTGGGAGCCGCCGGCCGGGGCCGGTCGGTGGGCAGCGCGATGGTCGGCAGGTCGGCCAGTTGCTCGGCCCAGAAAGCCAATCCGGCATCGAGCCGGTCGCGGTGCGCGCGCTGCCAGTGTGCGTAGTCGGCCGGCTGGACGGCCAGCCGCGGCAGCTCGCCCGACTCGCCGCGGACGAGAGCACGGTAAGCCTCGCCGAGGTCGGCGGCCACGATGCCGAGCGACCAGCCGTCGCTGACGATGTGATGGAAGCTGAGGATCAGGACGTGGTCGTCGTCGGCCAGCCGGCCCAGGCAGTAACGGAAGCCCGGCTCGTCCAGCAGCCGGAACGGCCGGCTGATCTCGTCGGCCACCATGTCCTGCCAGCCGGTCGCGGGCAGGTCGAACACCGGCACCGCCAGGTCGGCCGGCGGCGGGTCGATCAGCTGCCACGGCTGGCCGTCGCTGACCGCCACCCGGGTCCGCAGGCCCTCGTGCCGGACGAGCACCGCGCGCAACGCACCCGCCAGCGCGACCCGGTCCAGCTCGCCGCGCAACCGCAGCACCAGCGGCAGGTGGTAGGTCGGCGACTGCGGATCCCACTGGTACAGGAACCACAGACCCAGTTGCTGCCAGGACAGCGGCAGCAGTCCGTCCCGGCCCACCGGGAGCACGCCGTCGGCCGGTTCAGCGAGCCGTTGGCGGATCAACCGCTCCCGCAACTCCCGGGCACTCTGCTCTGGCTTGTCCGGCACGGCACACTCTTCCCTGCTACTCGTCGGCGCTCTCGGCGAGCAGCCGGGTGATCTCGCCCTCGGACATGCCGGCGATCTCGGCCTCCAGCTCCGACAGCTCCGCCTCGTCCAGGCCGGCACGCAGGGTCTCCTCGATCAGCGTGGCGAGCTGGTGCAACGTGGCATGGGTGAACAGCTCGCGCGGATCCAGCGTCAGGTAGAACACATCGCGAATCCGGGACAGCAACTGGGTGGCTTGCAGCGAGCTGCCACCGAGCCGGAAGAAGCTGTCCCGCCGGCCGATGCGTTCGATATCGACGTTCAGCAGGTCGCGCCAGATGCCGGCAACCATCCGCTCGGTCTCGGTGGCCGGCGGTACGTGAGCCGACCCGGGCGCCGCGGGCTCGGGCAACCGGTCCCGGTCCAGCTTTCCGTTCGCGTTCAACGGCAAGGTGTCCAGCACGGTGAACGTGGCGGGGACCATGTGCAGCGGCAGCTGGGTGGCCAGCTGCCCGAGCAGGGCGTCGGTGTCCAGCTCCGGTGCCGGACCGCCCGCCTGGTCGAGCACCAGGTAGGCATCCAGTCGCGGCCCGCCGGGTGCTGCCTCGCTCACCACCACGGCCGACTGCCGGATGCCGTCGAGGGATGCCAGCGCGTGCTCGATCTCGCCGAGCTCGATGCGCAGGCCCCGGATCTTGACCTGCCGGTCCGCCCGGCCGACGAACTGCAGCTGGCCGTCGGACCGCCAGGCCACCACGTCGCCGGTGGCGTACATCCGCTCGCCCGGTTCGCCGTACGGGCACGGCAGGAACCGCTCGGCGGTCAGGGCCGGCTGGCCGACGTAGCCGCGTGCCACGCCGACCCCGGCGACGTGGAGCTGGCCGGGAACGCCGATCGGCGCCAGGTTCCCGGCCGCGTCCAGGACGTAGCAACGGTAGTTGGCCATCGCACGCCCGATCGGCGGCGGCGTGGTCAGCGGCTCCACCGGGCACAGGTAGTCCGCGCAGGCCACCGTCGCCTCGGTGGGCCCGTAGCCGTTGTGGAACTCCCGGCGCGGCGTCCGCCACCGGTTGACCAGCTCTGCCGGAAAAGCCTCCAGCCCGACGAACAACGCCCGCAGGTCCGGCAGCGAGTCCGGGTCGAGCAGGCCCAGCACGGCCGGCGGGAGGTCGCAGACGGTGATCCGCTCCTGCCGCAGCAGCACGGCGAGCTGGTCCACGTCGTGCAGCACCGAGCGTGGTGCGCCGACCACCGTGGCCCCGTGCGCCAGTGCCGGGTAGATGTCGAAGATGCTGACGTCGAACGCCGGATTGGCGAACTGCAGTACCCGGTCGTCCGGAACGATCGAGAACAGCTGCTGGGCCGCGCCGATGAAGTTGACCACCGCTCGGTGTGGCACCAGCACGCCCTTGGGCGCACCGGTCGAGCCGGAGGTGTAGATCAGGTAGGCGGCATTGTCCGGGCGAGCGGCGCACACCGGTGCGACCGGAGCGAACCCGGCCAGCCGGCGTGCGACGTCCGGGTCGTCCAGCACGACCCGCGGCAGCTCGGGCGGCAGCACCGCGGCCAGCGACGAGTCGGTGATGACCACCGCCGCCCCGGCGTCGGAGAGCTGGAAGGCGATCCGGTTCGCCGGATGCATCGGATCCAGCGGAAGCCACGCGCCACCGGCCTTGAGCACCGCCAGCTGGGCGAGCGGGATCCGGGGGCCGCGGTCGAGCAGGATGGCCACCAGCTGCTCCGGCCCGACCCGGTGCTCGGCCTGCAGCAGCCGGGCCAGCTGGTTGGCCTGCGCGTCCAGCTCGGCATAGCTGACGTCCGCACCCTCGAACCGCACCGCGGTCCGTTCGGGCGTGCGTACCGCGGCCGCGGCGACCAGGTCGTGCAGGAGCAGCTCGCCGGTGCCGAGGTCGAGCGGCTCCGGGTTCCACTCGTGCGCCACCAGCCGCGACTCCGCCTCGGGAAGCAGCTGCAGCTGGCTGAGCCGGCGATCGGGGTCGGCGACGATAGCGGCCAGCACGGTCTCGTAGTGGTCGACCAGCCGGTCGATCCGGTCCTGGTCGAACAGCTCGGTGGAGTACTCGATCCGGACCGAGGCATCGCCGTTGGAGCTGGTGTTGACCTGGAAGGCCATGTCGAAGCGGGAGGTTCCCAGCTGCAACGGCAGCCGCGTCACCGTCACATCGCCGAAGCTGTACTCGTTGGCGAAGTCCTCGGTGAGCAGGGTGAAGCAGATCTGGAAGAGCGGGTTGCGGCCGGACACCCGTTCCGGCTTCAGCTCCTGCACCACGCTGCCGAACGGCACGTCCTGGTGGCCCATCGCACTGAGTACGGTGCTGCTGCAGCGCTTGATGAGCTCGCGGCCGGTCGGATCGCCGCCCAGGTCGGTGCGCAGCACCAGCGAGTTGGCGAAGAATCCGACCATGCCTTCCAGCTCCGACCTGGTCCGGCCGGAGAACACCGAGCCGATCACCATGTCGTTCTCGCCGGTATAGCGGAAGAGCACCGCGTAGAAGGCCGCGGTCAGCACCGACAGCACCGAGAGCACCGACTCGGCGGCCGCCAGTTGGCGGGCCGCTTCGATCAGCTCCGGCGCCAGTGGGCGGTCACAGAAGCTGCCCCGCCAGCTGGCCTGCTTGGCGCGCGGCCGGTCGGTCGGCAGGTCCAGGGTCGGCAGGTCGGCGAGCTGCTCCCGCCAGTAGGCGAGATGGTGGTTGCTGGCCTCGACACTGAGCTGTCGCTGCTGCCAGGCCGCGTAGTCGACCGGTTGCAGCTTCACCGGAGGCAGCTCGTCACCCCGGCCGGCATACAGCGCACCCAGCTCGCGGGTGATGATGCCGACCGACCAACCGTCGCTGATGATGTGGTGGCAGGTCAGCAGCAGCACATGGTCCTGCTCATCCAGCCGGGCCAGCCAACAGCGCAGCAACGGTCCGGTGCTGAGGTCGAACGGTCGGCGCACCTCCTGCTGGGCCAGCTCGATCGCCTCCGCCAGCCGGTCGGCGGCTGGCAGCGACGTCAGGTCGACCACCTCGAGCTGCGCCGGGGCCGGCGGGTCGATGACCTGGCACGGCAGCCCGTGTTCGGAGACGAACCTGGTCCGCAGGCTCTCGTGCCGCGCCACCAGCTCGGTCACCGCGTCGCGCAGCGCCTGCTCGTCCAGCTCGCCCTGCAACCTGCGGGCGGCCGGCATGTTGTACACCGGCAGATCCGGGGTGAGCTGGTTCAGGAACCACAGGTAGCGCTGCTGGTCGCTGACCGGCAGCAGCCCGTCCCGGGACACCGGCTCGATCCGGTCCTGCTCGGCCAGCCGGTTCTGCCGCTGCCGCAGCTTCCAGTTGATCAGCGCCTGCCGTGCGGTGGTAAGCGCCTCGGCCGTGGCGGGGGCTTCGGTCATCTGCTTGCCTTCCTCATGGTTCGGGTCCTCGACGTCAGCCGGTGGGCACGGCCGGTCGGTTCGGCAGGCCGGCGTCGGTAGCGTCCGGGCCGCCTGCCAGTGCGCCTTGGATGTGCGGCAACAGGTCGAGCACACTGCCGCCGGCGTAGATGTCGGCGAGCGGGATGTCGATGCCCAGCTCGCTGACGATCCGGGACCGCAGGCGCACCGCGGTCAGCGAGGTGCCGCCCAGCTCGAAGAAACTCTGGTCATCCCCGACGTCCTCGCTGACCTGGCAGGCCTCCAGCCAGATCTGCCTGAGCACCTCGCGCAGGTCGTCGAGCTCGATCGGGCGCTCCGTCTCGGCCGGCGTGCTGGCTTCGGTGCCGCCGGCAGCCCGGGTGCCACCCGGCTCCGCTCCGGCTGCCGGGATCGTGGCCTGGCCGGTGGCCGGGGTGCCCAGCCGGCTTGCCTGCTGGAGTTCTCCGACGGTCAGCGCCGCGCCGTCGGCATCGGCCAGCAGCGTCTGCAGGATGCTGCCGTAGTCGGCGCCCAGTCGCAGCATGGTGGTCTCGTCGAACAGCTCGCCGGCATACTCCAGGCTCAACGCGGCGGTGCCGTCCGCCCGCTCGGTGACCTGGAAGGACAGGTCGAAGCGGGAACCCGGGGGACTGATGGGCAGCTGCTCCACCTGCACGCCGTCGATGGCTAGCAGGGTGTTGGTGTAGCCGCGGTAGGCCAGCGTGAAGCAGACCTGGAACAGCGGATTGGTGCCGGGCACCCGTTCCGGAGCGACCGCGTTGACCACGTCGGCGAACGGGATGTCCTGGGTTTCCTGGGCATCCAGCAACACGTCGTGGCAGTGCCGGATGAGCTGGCCGACCGGCTGGTCGGCAGCCGTCCGGATGCGCAGCACCGCGGTGTTGGCGAAGTACCCGATCAGCGGTTCCAGCTCGGTACGGACCCGTCCGGACAGCACGCTGCCGACGGCGAGGTCGTACTGCCCGCTGCGCTGCTGCATCAGCACCGCGAAGGCGGCGAGCAGTACCGAGAACGGGGTGCGGCCGACCGCTCGGGCGAGCTCGTCGGCGCGGGCCAGCAGACCGGGCGGCAGCTCCACGACGGCCCGGCCCTCGATCGTGCCCACCACGGCCGGCCGGGGCCGGTCCAGCGGCAACCGCAGCGGCGGCATCCCGCTCAGCTTTTCCCGCCACTGTGCCAGCCGTCGCTGCACCCCGTCGGCCGACAGCCGGTTGCGCTGCCAGCGGTAGACGTCGCTCGGCTGGATGGCCAGGGGCGGTAGGTCCAGAACCCGGCCCTCGACCTCGGCACGGTAGCGCTCGTTGAGCTCGCCGACCACGAGCTGCATCGACCAGCCGTCGGCGACGATGTGGTGCAGGACGTAGCCGAGCAGATGATCCTGGCGATCCAGCCGGGCGAGAAAGACCCGCAGCAGTGGGGCGCACCGCAGATCCATCGGCTGCCGGCAGGAGTCGGCGACCAGTCGCAGCGCGCGCTGTTCCCGGTTCGGCTCCGGTACGTCGCTGACATCGAACTGTTCCAGCCAGATCGGGCCCGGTGCCGGCGCCACGTACATCCGCGGGGCCCCGTCCTGCTCGGCGAAGCTGGTGCGCAATGCCTCGTGCCGGTCGGTCAGTCCGGACAGTGCGCCGCGCAGCGAGGCGACGTCGAACGGCCCGCGCAACCGCATCACGGTGACCATGTTGTAGGCGGTGTTGGCGGGGTTGAGCTCGCTGGCCAGCCAGAGTCCCAGCTGTTGGCTGGACATCTCGGCCGGACCGCCCCACGGCTCGGCGGTGATCTGGTCGTCCTGCTGCAGGCGCCTGCGCCGCAGCTTCTCCAACAGCTCGGCGCGCCGCTGCGTGCTGGTAACAGGCACCGTGGTCATGTTCGCCCCTCGGGTTCGGCGGCGGCCACCGCCAGCTCCATGTCCACCGCCAGCTCGGCCAGCAACGCCTCGGGAGCGGACAAGAATGAGTAGTGCGCACCGGGCAACACGACGCGGCGGAAGCGCTCCGGTGCTGCGTATCGGCCCCAGCCGGTCAGCTGCTCGGGGGTGATCTCGGGGTCGTCGGACCAGCCGATCGCCGTGATCCGGCCGGGCAGCACCACTGGCCCGGGCACCCGGTACTGCCGGTACGCCTCGACGTCGCGGCGCAGCACGCCCAGCCCCAGGGTGAGCAGGTCCGGATCCGGGATGCCGCCCAGCGCGGCCACCAGCCCGGCCAGCTCGACGCGCAATTCGTCATCGGTCATCGACAGGAACCGGCTGTGCGGGCCGTGGTGCGGTGCCACCTGGGACGAGACGAACAGCGTCGCCGGTGTCGGCAGGCCGTCCAGCATCAGGCGCAGCGCCGTGGCGTACCCCGGCATGGCGCCGCTGCAATGGCCGAAGAAGCCGAACGGCCGGTCCAGGTACGGCAGCAGCTGCTCGATGAGCTGGTCTGCCAGCGCGTGGTAATCGCCGTAGTGCGGCTCATGCAGCCGGTTCTCCCGGCCGGGCAGCTGCAGCAGGCAGACCTCGGCCGGTCCGACCTGGGGCGGCCAGCCGGCGTACATGGACGCGCCCACGCCGGCGTAGGGAAAGCAGAAGATCCGGGCGGCGGCATCCTCGTCCGGCCGGCGCAGCAGCCAGCGGGTCGGCTTCCGACCGGTGGCTGTCGGCCGGTCGGACACCGGCGACGTCGAGGGCCGGGTCATCACGCGTCGATCGACTCGCGCAGGCTTCTCGGACGCATATCCGTCCACACCTGCTCGATCCGTTCCAGGCAGGCAGCTTTGCTTCCGCTGGTGCCCTCGGCTCGCCAGCCGGCCGGAATCTCCCGATCGGCAGGCCAGATCGAGTACTGCTCCTCGTGGTTGACGACGACGTGGTAGGACCGTTCCGGCTGGGTGGAGTCAGACACTGGAACCTCTTTCGGGCTCGGTACAGCCAACGAATTGCATGGTTTTGCTGGCTTCGCTGACTTTATGAGCGAATTCGACCGGCTACATCAACCGTCGCGCCGACCTGTTGTCAACGCGGCGATGACTACTGACCCGGGACGGTCAGGACTCTCGGGCCACGGCCTCGCCGGGCTCCGAAGCCGCGGCGGGCGCCTGCTCGACCAGCTGCCGGGCGTCCTTCGGATCGCGCAGCGTCCGGATCTGCCGGCGGACCATCGGGATGGCCGAGACGGCGAAGCCGATGGTGCCGACCGCGACGCCGGTGCGGCTGCCGGCCAGTTGGCCGATGACACCGCCGAGGGCGCTGCCGAACGGGATCACGCCATAGATCAGCGCCCGGTATCCCGCGCTGGTGCGGGCCAGCGTGCCGCGTGGCGCGCCGACCTGGCGCAGCGTCACCGAGAGCACGTTGGCATTGCCCAGCCCGGTGCCGCTGACCAGCTGGACGCAGGCCACCGCAGCGCCGAGGGCATAACCGTGGAACGGGAAGGTGGCCAGCAGCAGCGGCGCACCGCAGGACAGCATCAGCGCCGAGGCGAACGCCCGGCCGTAGCCCAGCCGGCGGGCCAGCCGGAGCGCCATCATGGTCCCGCAGAAGGCGCCCACGCCACCGGCGGACAGCGCCAGCCCGTAGCCACCCGGGCTGAGCTGCCGCTCCTTGACCAGCCACACCACCAGGTTCACGGTCAGGATCTGCCCGGACATGTTGAAGATGGCCGCGTGCGTGGTCAGTGCCCGCAGGATCGGATTGCCCAGGGTCTGCCTGACGCCCTCGAGAAGTCCGGCCCGCATGGTGGTGTCGACCTCCGGCGGTGGCTCCGGTTGGCGAGCCGCGGTCAGGCCGAACACGCTGGCCAGGTAGCTCACCGAGTCGACCACGATCGCCCCTGCCGGTCCGGCCACCTGCACCAGCAGGCCGGCGAAGCCCGGACCGGCCACCTGCGCGACGGTTGCCGAGCCCTGCAGCGCCTGGTTGGCGGCCGGCAGATCCTCCTCGTCCACCAGGCTCGGTACGTAGGCGAAGCTGCCCACCTCGAACGCCACGCTGGCCGAGCCGACCCCGAACGCCACCACGGCCAGCAACGGCAGCGACAGCCTGTCCAACGCCCAGGCCAGTGGGACCAGCGCCAGCAACGCCGCCCGCAGCAGATCGGCATAGACCATGATCCGGCGCCGGCGCCGGCTCTCCAGCCAGTTGCCGACGAACAGCGGCAGCAGCACGTTCGGCAGGAAGGACGCGGTGGCGATCACGCTCACCCCGCCGGCGCCGGTGCCGAGGGTGAGGGCCGCGACCAGCGGCAGGGCGATCGCGGTGACCCGGGTGCCCACCACCGAGATGGCCTGGCCGCCCCAGAACCAGCGGAAGTCGTGATGACGAAAGATCAGGCCACGTTGCTTGGCCACCGGACCTGCGATGCCGGTCGTCGAGGTTGCCACGGTCCGCTCCCTGCCCACCCTCGGCGCTGCCCCGGCCGCGGCCGGGAACGACCGGCCGACAGCCAGGCGCCGATGTGACGTTGATGGTCTTTGTACCGCATGTCGTGTTGGTTCGTCACGCCAGGTTCTGGCCGGCGGGTCGTCAGCCGCTCAGCTCGGCTGCTTCGGCGTCGGCGAGCCGGTCGGCCTGCTGCCACGGCGGAACGTCCTCGGCCGCCGCGGCATAGGAGGCGATCAGCGCGCGGTGCCGCCACACCTTGTCGAAGGCGTCGGCATAGCTGTCCAGCAGCGGTCCGGCATCCGGGTGCAGATGGGCCTTCTGGATGGTGAAGGAATCCTCGATCACCTGGTAGCACTGCGGGAACTCCGCCCGGCTGGCCGCGCCACCGAATGCCCGCTGCAGCGGCAGCGGCATCAGCTGGTAGTGAGTGGCCGGTACCCCTTCGGCCCGCAACGCCTTCATCATCACTGCCCGCAGCGCCCCGGTCTGGTGCGAGGCCAGGCCGAACGCCTCCGGACGCAGCCGAAAGCGCAGGATGTGCCAGGCATGGCTCCGGTCGGCCGGGCAGCCCGGCACCTGCAGGCCGGGCAGTTCGGCCAGGCTTGCGAGCAGCCGTTCGACATTGGCGTCGCGGATCTTCATGGTGGCCTCGAACCGGCCGAGCTGGGCGCGGGCGAAGGCGCACTGGATGGCGTTGGGCTTGTGGTTCCAGCCGGGCAGGTGTGAGACGTAGCTGCGTTCGGACGGACCCGCCAGCGTCTCGCCGAACTGCCGCAACATCTCCGCCCGCCGGTAGAGCCGGGGATCATCGGTGTTGATCAGCCCTCCCTCGCCGCAGGTCGGCAGGTTCTTCGCGACGTTCAGGCTGAACGAGCTCACCAGGCCGAACGAGCCGACCACCCGGTCGTGATAGCGGGCACCCTGGGCCTGGGCAGCGTCCTCCAGGACCAGCAGGCCGTGCCGGTCGGCGACCGCCATGATCTGGTCCAGGTCTGCCGGCAGGCCGTGCAGGTGCACCACGACGATGGCGCGGGTCCGCTCGGTGATCGCGCGTTCGACGGTGTCCGCGCTGACGTTGAAGGTGTCCGGGTCGATGTCGACGAACACCGGTACCGCCCCGATGTGCAGCGGCGCGAGCCCGGACGCGATGAAGCTGAGCGCCGGTACGATCACCTCGTCACCGGGCTGGACGCCGGCGACGGCCAGCGCGAGCGACAGTGCCGTGGTGCCGTTGCTGACCGCCAGGCAGTGCGCGGTCCCGACGAAGTCGGCCCATTCCCGCTCCAGGCCGGCAACCTCCGGTTCTCCGGCGGAGGCCACGGTGAACCGGCCGCTGGCCAGCGCCCGGTTGACCGCCTGCTCCTCTTCGTCGGTGACCTGGGGCCACGGCAGGACCCGGCGGGTACGCGGCACCGCGCGCTGACCGCCCAGCATCGCCAATTTATCCATGGGAGTTCTCCTCTGCCAGAGCGCGTCGGTGGTTCGGGTGGCCGGAAGGTTCCGTCGTCGCCAGCACGACCTCGACGGCGGCCAGGGTTCGGTCGAGTTCGGCCAGCAGCGCCGCGCGCCTGGCCCGCAGCCGGGTTGCCGGAACGTCACCGGTCCGGCTCAGCGCTGCCAGGATGCGGATCGCGGTCCAGTGGTAGGCGGTTCGGCTGATCTGGCGCGCGAGCTCGGGCCAACCGGGCAGCTGCTGCCGCCGGCCGGTCTCGGCCACCCAGTCGGCATGCACCGCGGCGCCGGCCAGTGCCACTCCGGCCACCACGAACAGCTCGTCGGTGATGCCGTAGCCGGCCGCCAACCGGTCGCACATGTCTGCCAAGAACCGGGCGATGCCGTCCCGGCCTCGATAGCATCCCGGTTCGGAGCCGGCCTGGAACTCCCGCAGGTTGCCGGCCAGGTAGCCGGCCGGGTCGGCACCGGCCGGTTGCCTGCCGCCCGGACCGTCCTCGACCAGCAGTTGCAACCAGCGATTGCCGATCGGGTCGTCGGCGAAGAACATGTCGCGGGCGTGCGCGGGCCGGTTGGCCGAATCGCGCGCCGCGGTCAGCACCGCCAGCGGCAGTTCACCTGAGAAGAACGGTGGAATCGCGTCGAGTACCGAGACGGTTTGCCGCTCGTCGTCGAAGCCGCGCACCACTACCAGGTGGTTGGAGTGCACGTCCCGGTAGGCCGGCCGGAACGGAAGCTCGAAGTTGTCCACCGCCACCGCGACCGGAACGCCGGCCGCCACCTGCTCGCGTACCTGCTGCCAGCCCTGCTCGGCATCCTCGGGCCACCACCAGCGAGAGCCGACCGGGTGGTGAGGTGCCAGGCTGGCCACCAGCGACCGGCCGTCCGGGCAGGGGAAGTAGTACTCCTCCGGCCGGATGTCGCCGGGACGGTAGTAGAACCCCCAGAAGGAGCCGAGGACCTCCAGCGGCGGGAAGCCGGCGTGGTCCACCAGGGTGCCGACGCAGGCGTGCAGGCAGCCGGCCAGGTCGTGCCGCCAGGGCCGCACGCCGTCCAGTTCGACCTTCACCGCCGCACCTCCTCGACGCAGCACAGCGAGGCATCGTCGGCCGGTACCGGCGTGATCGCGAAGATGTGCGCGGCCGGGTTGTCGGGCAGCCGGAGCGCGGCCAGCTCGGCATGCCGGGGGACCGGTACCCGATGTCGCCAGATCACCGGGTCGACGCCATGCTGGACGTGCCGGGGGTAGTGCAGAGTGCTGCAGCGGAACGCCGCCAGGGCACCGAACCGGTCGGGTGTCTGTGGCCAGAAGTCCGACACCCGCAGCCATTCCGGGTCGACCGAGCCGTCGGTGTAGTGCAGGTACAGCAGATCCTCGGTGCGCCGCTCGGCGGCGGCCAGCAGGTACAGCCAGTCGTAGCGGCCCGGCGGCAGCTCGATCAGCTGCCCGCCGCACCGCAGGTTGTCGCCTCGCTCGCTCCCGGCCGGGAACTCGAAAAGCACCCCGCCGATCTCGACGATCGAGCCCTCCGGCGGCAGTTGCTCGGCCGGAAAGGTGTTCGACCAGACGTTGAAGGCGCCCGCGGCCAGGTCGGAGGTCGGGGTGAGCCCGCGGTTGTCGAAGTGGCCACGCAGGTCCAGCGGCCGGCCCAGGCCGGTCAATCGGTCGGTCGGTCGGTCGGTCAGTCGGTCGGTCAATGTCGGCCTCCAGCCAACTCGTCGAGAGGTATTTCCCTGCCGGGTACCGGCCGCCACAGCGCGAGCGTGTCGGCCTGCCGGCTGCGGGGCATCAGGTGTTCGGGATGGTTCCGGCCGGCGTGCGGGAAGATCCGCAGTTCTCCGGGCGGTCGCGGGCTCAGGTCCACCCCGGCCAGCAGCAGGCCGGGACGGCCCAGCGCACCGGCCGCGGTGAGCACGTCGGCGAGGGGGTCGCCGCTGGCCGGCTGGCCGGCCCGCAGCAGCATGCGGCCGCTGAGGAACCACGCGATGACGGCGGCATGCTGGCTCAGCCGGGCAGCCCGCCATTCCAGCGACACCGGGGCAGCCGGGTCGGCGACGGGCCGCCGCATGGTCAGCTCGGACAGCGGCTTGTCCGGGCTGGGCCAGTTCGAGATCACCCGGAAACCCAGCCGGGCGTACAGCGGCGGCAGGCACCGTTCGACCACCGCGTCCAGTTCCAGCCAGTCGACGCCCTGGTCCCGCGCGTCCCGGGCGACGGTGTCCAGCAGTGACCGGACCAGCCCGCGGTGCCGGTAGCCGGGCAGCACCGCGATCCGGCCGACCCGCCAGCAGCCGGCCGCCGGCCGCACTCGCAGCGTGGCGAGCACCCGGTCCGGCCCGGCGAGCAGGTAGACCGAGCCCGGTCCGCGCACCGCGTCCAGCACCGCGGCCGGCGTCTCGAACTGCCCGTCCGGTGCGGGCAGTCCCGGCAGCGGATCGGAGCCGGCGTAGGCCAGCCGGGTAAGCCGGGCGAGCTCGCCGGCCTGCTCGGGTGTCAGGTCGGTCCGTCGCTCGATGGCGGCCAGGGCGAGATCAGCCATAGCGGCGCACCAGATCGTAGAAACACGACTCCCCGAACCGGAGCGCCTCGACCGGTATCCGTTCGTCCGCCGAGTGCATCAGGTCCCGGTAGTTGACGTCGTCGCAGAACAGCATGGGCAACCAGCCGTAGCAGCTGATGCCGAGCTGCGGGAACAGCCTGCTGTCGGTGGAGGCGGACATGATCATGGGCACCGGGATGCCGTCCGGGTCGGCCCGCCGCAGCACGTCGGCGAGCAGCTCGTACATCGGGCCGAACTCCGGTTCCGGAAGCGGCTCGCCCTCCACCAGCACCTCGACTTCCAGCTCGTCCGGCACCAGTGCCCGCAACGCCGCGACGAACTCCGCCGAGCCCGCCCCCGGCAGCAACCGGCCGTCGAGCTCGACGGTGACCTCGGTCGGCAGCACGTTCGTGTGGTTGCCCGCCCGGATCACGGTCGCATTCACCGAGTGCTGCAGCACCGAGCGCAGGTAGCGGCCGTCCCGCTCCGGCAGCCCGGCCAGCAGCTCCAGGTCGGCCGGATCGGCTGCCAAGGCCTGGTAGATCGCCGCCGTCGCCGGTGCCGCGGCGGCCCCGAGCTCGGCAAGCATCCGGCGGACGGCCGTCGTGGGCTGCACGCCCAGGCCGCCGCCGGCCACCGCGGTGAGCAACCGGTTGAGCTGCCGGACCGGGTTGGCGTCCGATGCCACCCGGGAGGCGTGCCCTCCCGGGCCGCGCAGGGTGATCCGGAGCCAGCACGCCCGCTTCTCCGCCACCACGATCGGATGCAGCCGTCGGCCGCCGCCCAGCCCGATCGAGGCGCCGCCGTCCTCGCCGATCGCGTACCGGACGCCGTCGAAGAGCTGCGGATGCTCTCGCACCAGGTAGTGGGCTCCGGTGTAGCTGCCGGCCTCCTCGTCGCTGAGCAGGGCCAGCAGCACCGTGCCGGCCGGCCGTTCACCGGCCGCGGCCATCCGCAGCAGCGCGCCGGCCATCATGGCGACGCCGCCCTTCATGTCGACGGTGCCGCGCCCCCAGACACAGCCGTCGGCCAGTTCGGCGGCGAACGGCGGCCGGCTCCAGCGCTGGCCGGCCACCGGCACCACGTCCAGGTGGCCGTGCCACAGCAGCGGCGGCGCGCTGTCGCGGCCGGGCAGCCGGGCGAGCAGGTTCGGCCGGTCGGGATGCGACCCGAGCAGCTGGCAGTCCAGTCCGGCATCGGTGAGCAGGCCGGCCAGGTACTTCATGCAGGCGGCCTCGTTGCCCGGCGGGTTGGTGGTGTCGAAGCGCACCAACTGCCGGGTCAGCTCGACCACGTCGACCGGCGGACTCGTCACCGGACGGCCACGCTGCCGGCCTGCTCACCGGACAGTGCTGCCCGGCGCAACTCCTCGACCACGCCGGCCAGTTCCGCCGCCGTCGAGTGCTGGTAGACATGCTGGGGGCGCACCGGAACGCCGGCTGCCTGGGCGAGCTCGGAACTGATCGCCACCGCTACCAGGGAATTGCCGCCGAGCTCGAAGAAGTCGTCGTCCACCCCGATGCCTGCCATGTCCATCAGCAGGTTCCAGGTGTCGATCACCAGGTGCTCGGTCTCGGTGCCCGGTGGCCGGTAACTGCTGGACAGGCCTGCCGGACGTGCCTGTCCGGCATGCGACTCGAGCTTGGACCGGTCGACTTTTCCGTTCCGGTTCAACGGAAGTTCTGCCAGCAGCACCACCATGGCGGGCACCGCGTAGTCCGGCAGCACCCGGGCCAGGTCACGCCGCACGCTGATCGGGGATACCGTGGCGCTGGCGGCCGGAACCGCGAAGCCGATCAGCCGGCGACCGAACCGGGACTGCTGGACGATGACCGCGCCATCCTCGATCTCGGGCAGCCCACGCAGCGCTGCCTCGACCTCGCCGGGTTCCACCCGGAACCCGCGGATCTTGACCTGGTCGTCCAGCCGGCCGAGGAAGTCGAGAGCGCCGTCCGGTCGGCGCCGGGCCAGGTCGCCGGTGCGGTAGAGCCGCCCGCCCGGGCGGTCGGCGAACGGATCCGGCACGAAGCGCTCCGCGGTGGCACCAGGACGGCCGAGGTAGCCGCGCGCCAGCCCCAGCCCGCCGGTGCACAGCTCACCCGGCTGGCCGTCGGGGACCGGGCGCAGGTCCTCGTCGAGCAGGTACACGGTGCTGGCCGAGACCGGAAAGCCGATCGGCACCCGGTCGTCCTGCCGGCCGGTTATCGGGTAACAGCAGGTGAAGGTGGTGTTCTCGGTCGGCCCGTATCCGTTGACCAACGCCACGCCGGGCAGCGTGGCCAGCGCCCGGTTGACACTCGGCACGGACAGCACGTCGCCTCCGGCCAGCAGGCAGCGCAGCCCCCGCAGCCCGGGCAGGCCGGCGTTGCAGAACTGGTGGAACAGGCCGGCGGTCAGCCACAGCACGCTGACCCGGTGGCGGCGGACCAGCTCGCCGATGGCGGTGATGGTGTCGACCGGCTCGCCGGGCAGCACCACGCTCGCCCCGTTGAGCAGGGGTGCCCAGATCTCGAGGGTGCTGGCGTCGAAGGCCAGCGGTGCCAGTTGCAAGAACACGTCGTCCGGCCGCACGGTGAGGAAATTGGCCTGCCGGACCAGCCGGATCACCGCCGCGTGCGGGATCATCGCGGCCTTCGGCGTTCCGGTGGAGCCGGAGGTGTAGGCCAGGTAGGCCAGCCGGTCCGCCGAGCCGGCAACCCCCGGGTCGGTGTCGGGCTCGGCGGACAGGTCCAACGTGGAGACGTCCAGCCACTCGGCCGGCTCCCGGTCACCGGCCCGCCGGCCGGCACCGGTATCGGCCGGTGCGCTGCCGCCGCTGAGGACGAGGTCGACACCGGCCATGGCCAGCATCCCGGCGATCCGGTCCGCCGGCTGCCTGCTGTCGATGCCCAGATAGCAGCCACCGGCCTTGAGAATGCCCAGCAGCGAGATCACCAGCGCCTCGTCGCGATCGTGGACCACTGCCACCGGTGTTTCGTCCCGCACGCCCCGACGCAGCAGGTGGTGAGCCAGCCGGTTCGCGCGTGCGTCGAGCTCGGCATAGCTGATGCTGCGGCCCGCACACCGCACCGCAACCGCGTCAGGGATGGCGGCGACCATCTGTGCGAAGGCTTCGCCGATGGTCAGGCCTGGCGTCTTCATCGGCAGCGCCCGGCCAGCCGGGCATTGCACGGGTCGGGCAGGACGTCCATTCCCGCCACCTCTTTTCGCGGCCGCATCGGTAGTGGTTGCAGATGACTGCACGGCGCGGGCGATGGTCGGATCGATCGGCCTGGAACGCCGCACCGGAAAGCGGTACCCCACAAAACCGGCAAACCGGGGTGCCGGCATCAGCTTCGCGGTGACCCCCAGGTAAACGCCAGGAGGAGACCGGAGTGGACGCCACGCCACTTGTAGACAGCGCGCGGCGGACGCACCGTGGAAGGCAGATTGTCCCGCCTCGCAGGGACTGCAGTCATTGGAAGCACATTTGTCCAGATTTTTTCCTTAAGCCCCTTGACGAACGGCTCGACGGTGAGTAAAGATTCCGGCTATACCCTTGGTGCCAGTATTTACGAGCCTTCGAGCAGCGAATGCAGTCAACTTGAAATGTCTGTTCGGATTGAAGTAACCGCAGACTCTGCGCCATCGCGTTAAATTCCGGTCGCACGGTGCCGGTATAACAGCGCCAATGAAAGGAACCGGGGATGTCGCTGCGTGTTGTTATTTGCCACGAACTCCCTATAGTGCGGGATGGATTGACTGCAGCCCTGGATGCCGAGGACGATATCGAGGTCATCGGCGCCACTGATAGCGGCATACAGGCAATTTTGTGGGCGCGCACCGCCCAACCCGACGTAATTGTCACCGGCCTGACGCTTTACGGCATTCCCGGGATCGAACTCATCAAGCGTGTCCGGCAGGAAAAGCTTAATCCGCAGCCGAAGGTGGTCGTTTTCGCGATGAACCATTCGGACCAGATGATTACCGAGGTCCTGCGGGCCGGCGCGGACGGGCTGCTGGTGAAGGAAGCAACCACCGACGAGATCGGCGCCGCCATCCGGGCCGCTGCCAGCGGGCAGATCATGCTCGCTCCGCTGGTGGCCAACCGCCTGGTCAGCTGGTTCCGCCGGCAGGACAGCCGGCCGGACGAGCAGCTGCGGCCGGTGCTTGCCGCGTTGACGCCACGCGAACGCCAGGTGCTGTTGTTGATCGCACGCGGCAAGAGCACCGACGAGGTGGCCTCCGAACTGGCCATCGGCGTCACCACGGTGCGTACCCACCTGTACCGGCTGCGCTGCAAGCTGGACGTCCGGGACCGGGCGCAGATGGTGTCGGTGGCCTACCGCTCCGGCCTCATGGTGCCGGCCTGACCGGATTCCAGCCCGACCGACCCATAGGCCTGACCGGAGCCCGGCCCGACCGACCCTGCCGGGCCTGACCGGATTCCGGCCCGACCAACCTCCCGGCGCTGCCGGCCGCCCGGGTGGCGCGTCCCGGCCAGTCCTTCCGGTGCGGCTATCTCCCCAGCGCCCGCAGCGCCGCGTGCTCGATCGACTCGGCGGTGATGCCGCTGCGTTCTAGCAGGAATCGCTGGTCACCGGCCATCGAGACGAACCGATCCGGCACTCCCACCCGGAGCACCCGCCTGCCGGTCTCGGCCAGCGCCTCGGCCACCGCACTGCCCAGCCCGCCGGTCCGCCAGTGCTCCTCGATGGTGACCACCGGCGCCTCGGAGCCGGCCAGCGCCTGTTCGTCCAGCGGTTTGACGGTATGCATGTTGAGCACCGCTGCCTCGATGCCGCGGGCTGCCAGCAACTCGGCGGCCTGCACCGCTAGCTGCACCGGGTACGGGCCGCAGCACACCAGCAGCAGGTCGGATCCCTGGCGCAGCGGCTGGGCGCGGCCGATCTGGATCGGGGGCAGGTCCACCGGCAGGGTGGGCGTCGGGACCCGGTCCAGGCGCAGGTAGACCGGCCCGGGCAGGTCCCGGCACTGTTCGAACAGGGCCACCGTGGCCGCCGCGTCGGCCGGGACCAGGACGGTCATGCCCGGCAGCAGCCGCATGATCGCAAGGTCTTCCAGGCTGTGGTGGGTGGGGCCGAGGTTGCCGGCCGACAGTCCGCTGTGGGTGGCCGCGATCCGGACCGGCAGGTGTGCATACGACAGGTCGATCTTCACCGTCTCCAACGCGCGGGTGCTGGCAAAGGTGGCCATCGTGTTCACGAACGGGATCCGGCCGCAGCGAGCCAACCCGGCCGCCGCGCCCAGCAGGTTCTGCTCGGCGATGCCCAGGTTCAGGTAGCGGTCGGCAGCCGTGCCGAAGTCCTTGCCGAGAAACAGGCCGGTGTCGCTGTCCAGGCAGACCAGCCGGTCGTCGAGCGGCATCGCGGCTAGCAACGTGTCCCGGTAGGCCTCCCGGGAGGAGGCCGTCAGGACGGTGGTCATGGCCGGCTCCCGGTCCGCACCGCGGCCAGGGCCCGCCGGCGCTCCCGCTCGCCCAGCTTGGCGAAGTGGCTCACCAACCGGTCCTCGACGTAGGGCAGCCCGCGTCCCTTCGTGGTACGGGCCAGCACTACCGTCGGCCGGTCGAGCTCCGGTGGCACGGTGAGCGCCTCGCGCAACTCCCCGGGATCGTGACCGTCCACCGCACGCACCGTCCAGCCGAACGCCCGCCAGCGTTCCTCCAGCGGCTCCAGGCCGATCACCGACTCGGTGGTGCCGGTGATCTGCAGGCGATTGCGATCCACCACGGCGGTCAGCCCGGACAGCTTCAGGCTGCTTGCCGCCATGGCCGCCTCCCAGACCGAGCCCTCCTGCAACTCGCCGTCGCCGAGCACTACCACCACCCGCCGGTCGCTGCCGGACAGCCGGGCGTCCAGCGCCGCTCCGACGCCGATCGGCAGGCCGTGCCCGAGCGCGCCGGACGGCATCTCGACCCCGGGCAGCGCCGGGTTGGGATGTGCCATGAACGGGCCGCCGGGCCGGCCGTAGTCGGCCAGGCTGGCAGCCGGCAGGAACCCGCGTTCGGCCAGCACCGCGTACAGGCACAGCACACCGTGGCCCTTGCTGAGCAGCAGGAGGTCGCGGGCCGGGTCGGCGGGCGCGTCCGGATCCATCCGCAGCACGTCGAAGTAGAGCACCAGCAGGATCTCGACCAGGGACATGCTTCCGCCGAGGTGGCCGCCGGTGCTGCCGGCGCACATCTCGATGATCCGTTCCCGCACCCGGATCGCCCGTTCGGCCAGGTCGTCCGTCGCGGCGACCGAGGGGCCGGACCCGGCCTGCAGACCCGGCGGAGCGGTGGTCGCCGGGTAGGCCATGAGTTCGGTCATCGTGCTCCTCCGGGGGCGGCCGACAGTTGTGGCAACGTGCTGGTGAGCTCGGTCAGCGCGGTACTGAGCACGTCGATGCCGGCCAGGTACTCCGCGATCACGACGTGCTCGTCGTCGGCATGGTCCAGCACGCTGTCCCCGGGACCGTAGGTGGCCATCGGGACGTGCCATTGTTCGGCAAGGGTGTTCATGTCCGAGGTGGCCGTCTTCACCTTGACCACGGGCGTGCTGCCGGTCCGGCGGATCGCCGCGGTGAGGGCGCGAACCACCGGGTCGTTGCGGCCGACCCGGCAGGCCGGCACCGAGTTGATGAACTCGATCTCGCCGTCGGTCAACCGGGCTCGCAACGTCGTCAGGAACGCCTGGGGGTCGAAGCCGAGCGGCATCCGGACGCTCACGTGCGCGGTTGCCGTGCCCTGGTCGGCGGTGATCGAGACCAGGCTGGGGCCGGGCTGGTCGAAGCGGGCATGGCTCGCCTCCGGCCCCAGCAGCTCGCAGACCCGCTGCCAGCAATCGACGGCGAGCTCGCTGGCCTTCGGCACCGGATTGGTCGGATGGGTGGCAGCGCTGCTGACGCGATACCGGAAATCGAGTTTGCCCTTGTAGCCCAGGACAACCGTGTGCCAGCCGCTCGGTTCGCCGATGATCAGCGCATCCGGTTGCCGATGGGTGTCCAAGATGTGCAGTGCACCCCGCGACAGCGGTGTCTCCTCCTCGACGGCGCCGACCACCACCAGCCGGCCGGCGAAGTTGCTGCGGGCGGCCGCGCAGATCATCGCGGCCAGCGGCGTCTTGGCGTCCACCGCGCCGCGGCCGTAGAGCCGGCCGTCCTGCTCGCGCACCGGGACGTGGCCCGGCACCGTGTCCAGGTGGCCGAGCAGCATCACGGTGGGCCCGTCCGCGGCCGACAGCTCGCCGACCACGTTGCCGGCCGCGTCGACCTCGGTCGCGAAGCCGAACTCGGGCAGTTGCTCGGCCAGGAACCCGGCGAGCGCGGCCTCGGAATAGGACGGCGAGGCGATCTCGAGCATCTGTCTTAGCAGCCGGACGGCCCGGGTGTCGGACAGCGCCGGGCCTTGCGAGTGGTCAACCATGGTCTTCGCCGAACCTCCTGGGTGGACGGGTGCACCTGTTCCGGTCGGCTCAGACCGGATGGAGCCCGATGAAGTCGAGGCCGGCGTGCTCCGGCAGCCCGAAACGGATGTTGAGGCACTGCACGGCGTTGCCGGCGCCGCCCTTGACCAGGTTGTCCAGGGCTGCTATCGCCAGTACCTGCTGGTGCTGCTCGTCGACGGCGAACCCCACATCGCAGTAGTTCGTCCCGGTCAGGATCTTGGGTTCCGGCAGCCGGTACAGCCCGGTCCGGGTCGTCACCACCCGGACGAACCGCTCGTCCCGGTAGAACTCCCGGTAGCGCAGCCGCAGGGTGCGCTCGTCGACGCCCTCGACGACCGGAACCCGGCAGACCACCTGCACTCCGCGCACCGCCTCGACGCCGGTCGCGGTCATCGACACCGGCCGGCCGCCGATGCTCTGGCTGATCTCAGCCTGGTGCCGGTGCCCGGACGGCGCGAAGACCCGCATCGCCCCGCTCCGTTCGGCGTGCAGGTTCGCCGGGCTCGGCGTCGCCCCCGAGCCGCTGGATCCGGTTCGGGCATCGACGGTCACCAGGCCGGCGACCAACCCGGCATCGGCCAGCGGCTGCAGCGCCAGGATGGCCGCCGTGGCCATGCAGCCGGGGACACTGATCCGGTCGGCCTCGACCAACCGCTTGCGATGCAGTTCGGGCAGCCCGGGGACGAAGCTGTCGAGCAGCTCCGGATGTGGATGCTCGACCTGGTAGTAGCGCCGGTACTGCGCCGGATCGGCGAGCCGGAAGTCGGCGGACAGGTCGATCACCACGTCCGCCCGGCCCAGCAGGTCCGGCATCGAGTGCATGGTCTCGGTGTGGCCGGTGGCCAGCAGCAGCACGTCGTAGCGGCCCAGCTGGTCCGGTGCGACGAAGCTCAGATCGGTGGTGCCGCGCAGGTTCGGATGGGTGCCGTCCAGCCGCCGGCCGGCCAACCGGCGTGAGGTCACCGCCGCCAGCTCCAGGTCGGGATGGCCCAGGACCAGCCGGATCAACTCGCCGCCGATGTAGCCGGCACCGCCGACCACCGCCACCGTCAGCATGCGTCCACCACCGCCGCCAGGGTGTATTCGACGATCCGGTCGGCGACGTCGACATCGTCGTGCGCCTGGTCGAAGCCGGTGAACTCGACGCCGGCGTTCACCTCGATCACGAACCGCCGGCCGGCCGGGTCCTCGATGATGTCCACCCCGGCCAGTTCGGCGCCCACCGCCTCGGCCGCCGACACCGCGAGCTTGGCCAGGTCCGGGGTCAGCTCGCACCGGAAGCACCGGGCGCCCCAGGCCATGTTGGTGCGCCAGCCCGGGTTCACCTGGTAACTGGCACCGAGCGCCTCGCCGCCGACCACGATCACCCGGATGTTGCGGTCGTGGGAGGCAACGAACTCCTGTACGTATCCCAGATGTGCCTGCGGCCCGTTCAGCGCCGCCACGTACTCGAGGATGGTGGCCGCCTGGGCCCGGCTCTCCAGCTTGGTGACCAGCCGCCCCCAGGAGCCCATCACCGGTTTGAGCACCGCCGGGTAGCCGAGCTCGTCCAGGGCCGCCAGCGTCGCCTCCGGCGTCATCGCACTCGCCGTCCGGGGCGTGGTCACGCCGGCCGCCTTCAACGCCACCGAGGTGCGCCACTTGTCGCCGCACACCTCGATCGCCTGCGCGCTGTTCAGTACCCGGCTGCCCTCGGCCTCCAGCGTCCATGCCGCATAGCGGGCCCGGACGCTGCCGATCTCACGGACCAGCACCACCGGCCAGCGCAGGTCGCCGGTACCGCTGTGCAGCGTCCGGGTGTCTACCTGCTCGTAGCTCGCCCCATGCCGCTCCAGGGCGGCAATCAGCCGTCGTTCCTCGTGCCGGACCCGCGATGCCAGCAGCGCGAGCGGCGCGCGCACCGTCATTCGCCCCAGTCTTCCTCTACCTGGGGCGCCAGCACCAGGTTCAGCGGATCGAGGGTCATCACCTCGAGCTCGCTGTGGCAGTCACCGCATTCCACGACCTCGCTCAACTGGGGCCGGTCGGCGAACGAGACGTCGGCGGCGCATTCGGGACAGCTGGTGGTCATCACTTCTCCTGATTTACCTTGTAGAAACGGGGGATCGAGCTCGATGGGCTGACATTTCGGACCTTACGCAGTGGACCGCCGGGCGGTGTCGTCATGCCATGGACGGCCGGCCCGGAATTGCACCGACCTGGCTGACCGGCGGGTGGACGGCACGCTTACCCGCCGGTCGACGCGGCTCAACCGCCCGGTGCTGCCTCCGGCAGCAGCGACCAGGCCGCGCGCTCCTCGCCGCCGTTGCCGGTGAGTGCCTCGACCGCAACGGTCTCCGGGAAGTCGAGCAGCAGCATGTCGCGCCATCCCGAGGCGGTTCCGGCCGGCTGGATGGCCGACACGCCGTGGTGCATCCGGCGATCGTCCACCAGCAGGCACTCGAACGGCTGGGTCAGGTGCGTCTGGTAGACCGGCACGCCGTTCTCGTAGAAGGTGGACCGGCCGCCCTCGATCCCATTGCGCACGATGAACACCTGCGCGACGTAACGGTGGCCGTCCTGGTGGATGCCTTCAGGGGTGGGCAGGCCGGTGGCTGTCGTCGAGGTCTGCACCCGGATCTGATGGATACCCAGGTTCAGGTATGCCATCGGGTCCGGCAGCGGCGGAATGCATTCGCACAGCGACCGGATCAGGCTGGTGAGCACTGGTGAGGCCCCGAACGCCGGATCGAGGTCGGCGAACCGCCGTTCGATGCCGCCGAAGACGGGATTGACCTCGTCCGACTGGACGAACGGCACCGACGGCAGCATCTTGATTCCCTCCTCCAGCACAGCGCAGCGGCCGTAGCGGCGTCGGCGGGCGCCGGAGCCCGACAACATGTACGGGTCCTGCGGCAGGGCGTTCCAGCTCCCGACGAACTCCTCGACCTGGTGCTCGGTGCACCCGGAACGGCGGGGGTCGAGGAACTCCGGCGACAGATGGGCGTAGCCGAAGGCCTCCAGCTGATGCTTCGCTACGGCGGCTGCACTGACTCGGGGCATCACATTTCCTTATCGCTCAACGACGAGTTGGTTTGCCATGCGGCGCAGGCGTTCGGTCACCGGCACAGCCCTGCAATTTCGTCAGCCGGATCCCCGGCCGGCCGCCACGCGTGTTCGAGCAGGCGCTCGTAGAACGGCTGTTGGTCGGCGAGGATCGCCACCAGCCTGGGATTGCCGGCGATCAGCGCCTCCGCTGTCCGCGCCGGCCTGACCGCACCGAATCCGCTGGTGCGGCTGACCTCCTCGTGCCAGCGCTGCGACGGTCCCCACTCCTCGCGGTGGCCCGGCTGCCAGGTCAGTGCGGCCGGCCGGAATTCGATGCCTACCGCGGCGCAGAACGCAGCGATGACGGCCGTGGGATCGGTCAGCAGCCGCTCGGCGTCCATCACGAAAGGTGGCCGCCCGGTCGCGGCGCGAACCGCCTCGAAGAGCTCCAGCTGGTGCCCGAAGCCGATCTGTTCGGCCCGCACCTCGGGATTGAGCCGGAAGTAGGAGGCGATCGTCTCCCGTGGCGAGCGGATCAGGAAGGCGTGCACGGCATCCTCGGCCAGGAAGGCGGCGTCGGCGAGAACTGCCGGGTAGGACTCATCGGTGGTGTCCTTGAAGAACACCGCGCCGGCGTTGCCCAGTTCGCGCAGCCGGGCCAGCACCGCCGGTTCGCTGCTGACGGTGGTGCCGGCCACCGAGACCTCGCCGAACTCGGCGAGGTTGGAGAACGGTTCGTGCACCACCCGAAAGTCCCCTCGCTCGAGCATCATCCGGAAGAATGCGGTAGACCTGCATCGCGGTGCGCTCCACAGCGCGAGGATCCTGGGCACGCCGTCGGTCATCCGCTGCCTCGATCCGTTCCTCGCGGGCCGGCTGCCTGCCGCCCATCGGTGCTCCGCCATAGCGGATTTGCCCGAGATTAGAAAGTTCGCCGGGCTCGGGTAACCCGTTCGGCGTCCAGCCGGACCGGCGAGCGGTCATCGCAGCGTTTCGCCGAGTCGGAACGTTCCGATGAGCCGTTCGCGCCGCTTCTGGCGAAAGGCTGGGTCCGGTGCGGGCCTGTTGCCCGGGACAGCTGAGGAGAACGTGGAATGGTCGACAGCGACTTCGGCTCGACCGTGGTGGTCAAGTGTGGCGGAGTGGTCGCCGAACGGCCGGAATTCCTGTGCGCCGACGTCGCGGCGCGGCACCGCAATGGCGAGCGGTTGCTGCTGGTGCACGGTGGGTCCAGCGATATCGACCGGGTCGCCGGGCAGTTCGGTGTACGGCAGCGCCGGCTGGTGGGCCCGGGTAACGTGTCGGGTCGCTATACCGATCCGGCGACCCTGGCCGTGGCGATGATGACCTGGTCCGGCGTGGTCAAACCCCGGTTGCTGGAGATCCTGGCACGGCACGGTGTCCCGGCCGTCGGGCTGACCGGCCTGGATGCCGGCCTGGTCACCGCGACGGCGAAGAAGCCGTTCCGGGCGCTCTTGGACGGGCGATCGACCATCATCCGCGACGATCGCAGCGGCCGGATCGCCGCCGTGAACGGCGCGGCGCTGCACCGCCTGCTGGATGCCGGATTCCTGCCGGTGCTGTCCCCGCCCGCGCTCGGCGCGGACGGCCCGCTCAACGTCGATGCCGACCGACTGGCAGCCGCGGTCGCTACGGCGATGGGCGCGGAAGAACTGGTATTGCTCTCCGATGTTCCAGGGGTGTTGGCCGATCAGGCCGATCCCGGTTCGGTGCTGGCACGCATCGCGGTCTCCCTCGACGGGCCGCCGGCCGTGAGCAGCGGTGGCATGGGCGCGAAGCTGACCGCCGCCCGTACCGCGCTGGTGGCGGGCACCCGGGTCCGGATCTGCTCAGGACTGGTGCCGGAGCCGCTCACTGGTGGACTGGCCGGCCAGGGCACCGAGGTGGTGCTGGATGCCCATGACCGTTGACCGGCGCGATGTCGTCCTGGCGTCCAGGTGCGTGACCACCCGGTACGCCGGGCGTGTAGTGCTGTCTCGACTATCCGGCCTATCTGGACTATTCGACCGCCGAGATAGGGTCGCCCGGTGGGAGCAACCGCCGAAGACGGTTGCATCGGGCCGGTGTAGCCCGGCCGCGTTCCCGGCATCTTGCCCAAGGCAAGGTGTGTCCTGCTCCGACGAAGGATTCGGCCTGTGACCGTTGCTGATCGGCGGCTGGCTCCTCTCAGGCCGGACGACTCCCTGCCGGCCGACCCGGGCGCGACGGCACCGGTGGCCGACCTGCACGAGCTGTGGGTCGCGATGACCGTCCTGCGGTCTCCCGAGCGGACGATCACGCATTCGGTCGTGAGCCCGGATCTGGCGGTGGCGCGCGACATCCTCGGCGAGGCCGTGCACCACACCGGTCCGAGCGGTGCTCGCCGGGTGCCGTCGGCCGGCGCGATCTTTCCGTACGAGACGCTCGCGCTCTGCCGGGTACCGGCCGATGACGATGGCTGGGGCCTGTTCCGGATCGAGGGCGCGGCCGGTACCTGCACGCTGGTGCCGATGCCGCGGCCGTGGCTACGCCGGCTGGTCTCCGCGATGCCGGGAGACGGCGCCGGCTGCTACCTGATCGTGCTGGGACGTCCCTGGTTGTCGATACGCAAGTACGGGCCGCGGGGCTACCTCTACACCCAGCTGGACGCGGCGCACGCGGCGGTCAACATTGTCGGCGTCGCGCTCGGCAGCGCGACCGCGGTGTTGCATGCCGGCCTGCCGGCGGCTGCCGGTATCGCGCTGCGCAACGGGTTTCTCCCGTTCCACGAACCGCATTCGGTGATCCAGGTAGGCAGGATCCGAAACTACCCGGACGCCCCGGGAGTTCCGGTGCGCGAGGAGAGGCCGCTACGCCGGACCGCGGAGGCCTACGACTTCGAGGCCCGGGCCTGGGACAGCATCGTCGCTCCGCTGCACGCCACGGCGCCGGCCGCGGCCCCGGTGGAACCGGGGGACATCACGGCGCTGGCGTTGCCGGACGCCCGGCCCGACCCCGCCCTGCGTGCCGAGTGGCGGGTGCTGTCGGCCGCCCGCCGGTCGGCGAAACGGTTCGGCACCGAGCCGCTGTCCGGCGGCCGGCTGGCCGCGACCGTCGCCGCGCTCGCCACGCCGCTGCCCATGACCTTCGACCACCTGGCGGCCGACAACCGTCCGGACCGGCACCCGACGGTGTCGGCAACCGTGCTGGTCAACGACCGGTTGGAGCTGAGCCCTGCCGAGCAGGCGGCGATCGCACGCTGCGCGCGGTTGGTCCGCTATCCGGCCACCGCGGATTCGATGCCAGGAGACGGCCTTTCCCTCATCGCCGCCTGTATGGGCCAACCCCACGTCGGACACGCCCAGGCCTTCGTCCTGTTGCACGCGCCGGCCGGGCTGGTCCAGGCCGACACCACCGGTCACGAGATCCGGCAGGCCCTGTTCAGGGCCGGCGCCGGCGCCCAGCTGCTCTGCCTGGCCGCCACTCGTAATGACGTCGCCGCCTCGCCGATCGGCGGTTTCGACTCAGAGGTCTGGACCCGGATCGCCCGGTTGCCTCGCGACACCGAACTGCTGTACCTGCTCGTCCTGGGTACGCCGGTGGCCGAGTCGGGTCCGGCCCGCAATGACCGGGCGGAGAAGGCGATCGCTCATGGCGAGTCCTGAACCGGCCGCGGGCCTGCTCGCCCGAGAACTGACCGCCGCGCTCGGCGCACCGGCGGCGAGCTTCACCCTGAGTGGCGGCAATGCCGAGCAGCTGGACGCCGCCCGGCTGCTGGAGTTGGCCGGCGAGTTCGGCGACTGGCTGGCCCGCCAGCCGGTTACCGGCCCGCGGGTACTGCTGCGAGCGCGGAACTCTCCCGGATATGTGGTGGCGCTGATCGGCACCCTGCTCGCCGGCGGTGTGCCGATGCTGCTGGACTCCTCCGCCAGCGATCCCGAACTCGGCGAACTGGTCCGGGCCTGCGGCGTCGACCTGGTGCTGGACGACCGTTCCGCGGGACCGATCGACGGGGCGCGCCCACCGCTGGCAGACAACGGCGACGGCCGCTACCGGATGCATCCGGTAGGCACCGCGTCGTCCGGCCACCGGGCCACCATCGTCGAGCACCGGACCGCTCGGCCGGCGCTGGCGCCGGGCACCGAACTGTGCCGGTTCACCTCGGGATCGACCCGTACTGCGGCCTGCATCGAGTTCTCCGGCGCCGCCGTGCTGGCCGCGGCCCGGTCCTGGAGCACCGCCAGCGAGCTGACCGCCCGGGATCTGGTGCTCTGCTTCGCCGGCCTCTACAACGGCCTGGCCTTCAACACCTCGCTGATCCCCAGCATGCTGGCGGGAGCCGGCCTGACCGTGCCGATGGGCCTGCCGTCCGGCGGGTACGTACGCAGGCAACTGGCAGCGGTCCAGCCGACCGTGCTGGTGGCGTTCCCGGCGATCTACGACGCCCTGGTCGAGTCCGCTACGCCGCTGGACGGCGTCGGCCGGTTGCGGCTCAGCCTGTCCTCGGCGGCCCGGTTGTCTCCGGCGGTCGCAACCACGCTAGCCGACCGGGATGGCGTGCGGGTGTCGGACTACTACGGGTTGGCCGAGACCGGTCCGGTGACCCTGGACCTGCGCCCGGTTCCGGGCGGTGGCCAAGGCCGGCCGCTGCCGCACGCCGAGCTGGTTTTAGATACCGAGCCCGGTCACGAGCGGGAGCTCCTGGTCCGCACCCCGTCGATGGGAACCCGCTACCTGAACTACCCGGGCGGCTTCGAGGAAAGGCTGACCACCGACGGCTTCTACCGCTCGGGCGACGAGGGTGAGCTGCGCGACGGCCGGCTGTACCTGCACGGCCGGGCCGGCAAGGGACTCAACATCAACGGGCGCAAGATCTCCCCCGACGAGGTCCGCCAGGTTCTGCTGAGCCATCCGGCGGTGCGGGACTGCCATGTCCTGGCCGTACAGGACGAGGCCGGCCAGCCGGTCCTCGCCGCGTTGCTCGTTCCGTACGGTGACGTCGCTCCCACCGAGCTACGGCGGCACTGCCTGGACCGGCTGGCTTCGTACAAGGTCCCGGGCCGCATCCTGTTCGCCTCCTCCATTCCACGCAGCGGCTCGGGAAAGCCGCAGCTGCAACGGATCGAGGACTACCTGCGCGGTCACCTCCAGCTGACTCCGCTCAGCTCCTGAAAACCCCCGGCGAAAGGCACCTCATGTCCAGCACCCTCACTCTCACGCAGACGATCGCCCGGCTGGTCGCGCACGCTTCGGCCGGCTCGATCAGTGAGGAGCAGGCGGCCCGTCCGGGCACCAACCTGAGCGAGCTGGGACTGTCGTCGCTGGACTACCTCAAGCTCATCGATGCGGTCGAGCTCGAACTGGGCGTCTTCATCGACCTCGAGGGCGACCTGGCGTTCATGACGTCGGTGCAAGGGATTGCCGACTATGTCAGCGCCCAGCGAGCACTCTGACCGGCGGCCGGTCATGCGGATCGGAATCATCGGCAGCCGCGGCCGGCTCGGCAGCGCACTGGCCGCCGCCTGCCAGGACGCCGGGGTGCCGGTGGTTGCCGAGCTCGACCGCACCGGGCTGGTCGAATCGGCCGTGCCCAGCGTGGTGTTCGATGCCAGCTCGGCCGCGATGTTGCGATGCACCCTGCAACTGGTGGACCGGTGGCAGGCCGCGTTGATCTACTGCGTGTCGGTGCTTCCTGCCGAACACCGCCGGTTGCTGGAGCGGTTGGCCGAACGACTGCCGGTCGTCCTGGCCACGAACCTGTCACCCGGCCACTGGCTGCAGACCAGGCTCACCAGGCAACTGGCCGTGCTGGCCAAGCAGTGTGACCTCGCGGCGACCGCCGCGGTGTACGAGCGGCATCCGAGGACCAAGCGTGACCGTCCCAGTGCCAGCGCCGTGGAGTTGGCCGCGGCCTGGCAGGACCACGCACCGACCGCCGTCAGCGAGGTGGTCGGCCTCCGGTACGGCCCGGCGGTCAGCGACCACCGGGTACAGCTGGATCTCGCGGGCGAATCGCTGAGCATCGCTCACGAGGTCACCAACCTTTGCGCCGCGGCGCAAGGCGGTCTGCTGCTGGCCGGCCGGGCGCACGAACTGCCCGCCGGCCTGGTCACCTCTGGCGAGGTGTTCGACGAGGTGTTCGGAGGGTGGGCACGATGACGGTAACAGTGCTGGGAACAAGCTCGATGCTCTCGCCGGCCGAGAGCGCGCTGGTCACCCAGGTCGCGATCGGTTCCCGATCGCTGTCGCTGGGTGGCCATGACGACTTCAACCAGGGGCAGGTCTCGGCCCGGCTGCCCGGCGCGCAGGATTTCTTCATCAAGGCCGCGGTAACCGGTTTCGACGAATGTTCGCCTGCGGATGTGCTGCGTGCCCAGGTGGATCCGGAGGCCGAGCGGCATCCGATGCTGCCGCCGGAACTGGTTCTGCACCAGGCGATCTACGCGGCCCGGCCCGACGTCAACGCGATCGTGCACAGCCACGCCCCCAACACCCTGGTGTTCGGGGCGACAGATCTGGAGCTGCGAGCGGTGTCCCATGACGGGGCGATGTTCGTCGGCCGGCTGCCGAGATTCACCCTGACCAGCAACACTATCGTCAATCTCGCGGACGCCCGGGCGGTGGCGCTCGCGCTGGATGACGCGTCCGCGGTCCTGCTGCGCAACCATGGCGGCCTCACCGCAGGCAGGTCGGTCCGGCATGCGGTCGTCTTCGCCCACCTGCTAGAACGCGCGACCAGGTTGCAGTTGCTAGCCGAATCCGTTCCCGGCAGCTACCACTCCTCCGACGCGGCCGACATCGCGGCCAAGCGGGAGTTCAACTTCGCGGACCTGTCACTGCGCTCCTACTGGAACCACTGCGTCGGCCAGGTACGCCGCCGCTGGCCGGAGGTCGCCGAATGGTCGTCCGGGCCGGCTATGGCCAGCCGCTGACAGGCCGCCGTCGGCTGGTTGCCGGGGCGAGCCCCGATCCGGATGGGAGATGCATGTCGGAGCCGAGGCCTCATCAGGCGGCACATCCCGGCGAATGCCCGCCGACCCGGGCATGGGGTTCGTTGACCTTTGCGGCCGCCAGGCTGGCGACCGGGCGCGGCCCCGATTCGGCGACCGTCGTGCTCAGGCCGGTGCCGTCGGCCTTGCCGCCGGGGACGGCAGTGAGAGAACTCCTCGCTGCCAGCAGGGAGTTCTTCGGCGACCAGGTGCCGCTGGATGACCCCACGGGCCTGGGCGGTAGCGAGTCCAAGGCCGAACTGGTAGCCCGAACGCGTGCGCTGTGCGCCGGCCGTGGCCGACCTGTCGCGCTGGGGTTCGGTGCGGCGGGCGGCGTCCAGTACCTGGGCGCCGCACTGGAGCATGGCCGGTTCGACGCAACGGCCGGTTCCCTGTTCGGCGAGGCTCTCGCCACCTGGTTGCAGGGCGGGCAGCCGGGCCGTCCGGTTCCCGGGCCGACCACTGACTCGGCGGTGATATCGGAGCGGTCGGTGGGCGCCTGGCGGCGCGCGCTGGACGTTGCCGGCGGCATTGCCCGGTGCGACCCGCCGGCATCGGCTCCGTGCGGCGCCTATCTGCGCCTGCCGCGCCAGGCCGGCCGATCGGCCGAGCCTGCTGGCGGCCGGCGGGATGGCCTCGCGCCGGTACTCGATGCCATCGGGCAGGCCTTCGGGCGAGGCCGCCGGGACGGCCCGCGGCTGGTCGGGGTCACCGGATCGAACCGGCAGTATCCGGATCTGGCGAGCTTTGCCGGAATGGCGGCCCAACCAGGCCCGATCGTCCTGGACGATGCCGTCACCAGCCCGGCGTCGCCACGCAGAGGTCGGTACGACCTGCTGCACCGGCGGTTGCTGATCGCGCTCCGGTCGGCTCGCTGGTGTCCGAACTGCCTCGACGCGGAGTTCGGCCGGTTCGATGCCACCTTGTGCGGGTTCTTCACCGAGACCCTCATCGTCAATGACACGCGCCGACTCGATCTCGAGCTGGCGGATGTGCTCGACCGGGTGCCGGCTCGTCAGCCGATCGAGTTGGCGGACTGGCCTTTCCACCCGGGCGGCTCGGCGTTCGCGCTGGCCACGGATACGGCTGGTGACTCGATCCTCGCGCTGCGTTCGTCGTCGCAGGCGCTGTCGGGCATCGAACCCGCCGATTTCCTGATGGCTGTTCGCGCGAACCTGACCTGTGATTAGGCCTGCTCAGGACGCTGTTCCCAGGGCCGGCCACGCGCGCCGCACCCGGCGGCGGCAGCTGCCAGCCCAGCGCTGGGACGAGTGTCGGAATGCTGGAATTCCCGGCTGCGTAAATGCCGCAATGAGAGTACGGTCTTGCTATTCGTGTGATGGGGATCACATGCCGCCCGTCAGATCAATCGATTCGACCCCAGCCCTGGGTGGGCCGCCGCCGGACCGGTGAGTGTGCGGCCGTGCTACCCGGGGTGGTGGGCTGAATGCGAGCGTCCGAGGCTCGGCACAGGCAACTGCTCCTTGTGCGCGGGCTCGTCCAGGGCGTCGGTTTCCGCCCGTTCGTCTACGCGCTGGCCCGCGAATGCGGCCTGAGCGGCGAGGTCGGCAACACCGGCGACGGGGTGCTGATCGAGATCGAGGGGCCCGGTAGTGCGATAACCGGATTCGCCGGGCTGCTGCTCACCCGGGCCCCGCCGCTGGCCCGCATCGACGACATCGGCACCGTCGAGATCCCCAGCCGCGGCGGCACCGACTTCGTCATCCGGGACTCGCAGCCAACCGCCGGTCGGACGCTGGTCTCACCCGATGTGGCCACCTGCGCCGACTGCCTGGACGAGCTGGGTGACCCGGCGAACCGGCGTTACCGGCATCCTTTCATCAGCTGTACCAACTGCGGACCGCGATTCACCATCGTCACCGCGCTGCCCTATGACCGGCCCGGCACCACGATGGCTGAGCTGCCGCTGTGCGGCAGCTGCGCGGCCGAGTACGCAGATCCTTCCGACCGTCGATTCCATGCCCAGACCGTCGCGTGTCCGGACTGCGGCCCGACCCTGACTCTGCACCGCCCGCTCGAACCGGCGCAGCGGGGCGGGGCGGCGATCAGCGAGACCCGGCGGCTGCTGGCGGCCGGGGCGATCGTCGCCGTCAAGGGACTGGGCGGCTATCACCTCGCCTGCGACGCCACCGACGAGCCCACGGTGGCTACGCTGCGTAAACGCAAAGACCGCGGCGACAAGCCGTTCGCCGTGATGGTGGCCGACCTCGACACCGCCCGACAGATCGCGGAGCTGTCCGCGGGCGAGGCTGCGCTGCTCACCGACCCCAGGCGCCCGGTGGTGCTGCTGACCAGGAGAGCCGGCTCCGACCCGGCGCTGGCCGCCTCGGTCGCTCCAGGCCGCCGCGACGTGGGAGTGATGCTGGCCTACACGCCGGTGCACCACCTGCTGTTCGGCCTGCCGGGGGACGCGCCCGGCCCGCGGATGCTGGTGATGACGAGCGGCAACCTGGCCGGTGAGCCGATCGCGTTCGACGACCAGCAGGCGCGGACCCGGCTGGCGGGCCTGGCCGATGCCTGGCTCGGCCATGACCGCCGGATCCAGGTGCCCTGTGACGACTCGGTGGTGCGGGTCGCCGCCGGCGTCGAGCTGCCGGTGCGCCGCTCCCGCGGCTATGCGCCGCTGCCGGTGGCCCTGCCGCTGCCGGTACGACCCGCGCTGGCCGTCGGCGGCGACCTCAAGAACACCTTCTGCGTTGCCGACGGCGGCTATGCCTGGCTGTCGGCGCACGTCGGCGACATGGACGACCTGGCGACGCTGCAGGCGTTCGAACGGGCCACCACCCAGCTGCAGGCGATCACCGGCGTCCGGCCGGAGCTGATCGTGGCCGACCGCCACCCCGGCTATCGCAGCTCCGCCTGGGCGGCGAAGGCAGCGGACCGCCTGGCAGCGAGCGGCACTGCAGGGGACGGCTCAGCGCTGCGGCGGGTTCAACACCACCATGCGCACATCGCGTCGGCGATGGCCGAGAACGGCCATGACGGCGCCGAACCGGTGATCGGCTTCGCCTTCGACGGCACCGGCTACGGAGCGGACGGCGCGGTGTGGGGCGGTGAGGTGCTGATCGCCGACTACGACGATTACCAGCGCGCGACGCACCTGCGCTACAGCTGGCTACCCGGCGGCGACGCCGGCGTGCGCAACCCGTGCCGGATGGCGCTGTCGCACCTGCATTCGGCCGGCGTCGAGTGGGATCCGGCCCTCCCCAGCGTCACCGCCTGCTCGCCCGCCGAGCGCTCGGTGCTGGCGCGGCAACTGCAGACCGGCCTGGGATGCAGCAGGACCTCCAGCATGGGACGGCTGTTCGACGCGGTGTCGTCGCTGGCCGGGGTATGCCACCGGGTGGCCTACGAGGCCGAGGCGGCAATGCTCTTCGAGGCACTGGCGGGCGAGGCGATCTCCGGTTGCGACCGTCGCTACGCGTTCGGACTGACCGGCGACGACGGCACTCTCCAGGCCGATCCTCGGCCGGTGATCGCCGCGGTCGCCGCCGACGTGCTGGCCGGTACCGGCGCACCGCTGATCGCCGCCCGCTTTCACCTCGCCGTCGTCGACCTGGTGGCAGGCCTTGCCGCCGCGCTCCGGGCCCGCACCGGCCTGGCCACGGTGGCGCTGTCCGGCGGGGTCTTCCTCAACGTCGTGCTGACCTCGTTGTGCGTGCAACGCCTGCAGGACAACGGCTTTCGGGTACTGCGGCACCGCCTGGTGCCACCCAGCGATGCCGGCCTGGCGCTCGGCCAGATCGCCATCGCGGCCCGGATTCGGGCGTCGAGTGCCTCAGCCACCAAGTCCAGCACATCACTCACCAAGTAGAGGAGAGATGTCATGTGTTTAGCGGTTCCGGGCAAGGTTCTCGAGGTGTGGGACTCCGACGGCACCCGGATGGCGAACGTCGACTTCGGGGGGGTGCTCAAGGACGTCTGCCTCGAATTCGTCCCTGACATCGCGATCGGTGACTACGCCATCGTGCATGTCGGCTTTGCGCTGCAGCGACTGGATGAGAAGTCGGCTCGGGAAACACTTGCGCTGTTCGAGCGGATGGGGGAGATGGAAATGGAATTCGGCGATCCGTGGGCCCGGGCGGCCAAGGAGTCCGGTCTGCACCCGGGCGAGGTGACCCCGTGAAGTACCTCGACGAGTTCAACGACCCCGCACTCGCCAAGCGGCTGATCGACGACATCGCGGCCACCGTGACCCGGCCGTGGGCGATCATGGAGGTCTGTGGCGGGCAGACCCACTCCATCATCCGCAACGGCATCGACCAGCTCATCCCCGATCAGATCGAGATGATCCACGGTCCCGGCTGCCCGGTCTGCGTGACGCCGCTGGAGCTGATCGACAAGGCGCTGGCGATCGCCGCCCGGCCGGACGTGATCTTCTGCTCGTTCGGCGACATGCTCCGGGTGCCGGGTAGCGGGCGCGACCTGTTCCGCATCAAGAGCGAGGGCGGCGATATCCGGGTGGTGTACTCGCCACTGGACGCGCTCAAGATCGCCCGCGAGAACCCCGACCGCGAGGTCGTCTTCTTCGGCATCGGGTTCGAGACCACCGCACCGCCCAACGCGATGACGGTGTACCAGGCAGCCCGGCTAGGGATTCCGAACTTCAGCATGCTGGTCTCGCACGTGCGGGTGCCGCCGGCCATCGAGGCGATCATGCAGTCGCCGACCTGCCGGGTGCAGGCCTTCCTGGCGGCCGGGCACGTCTGCAGCGTGATGGGCACCGCGGAGTACCCGTCGCTGGTCGAGAGGTTCGCGGTGCCGATCGTGGTCACCGGCTTCGAGCCGCTGGACATCCTGGAAGGGATCCGGCGGACCGTGCACCAACTGGAAGCCGGCACCGCGTTCCTGGAGAACGCCTACCCGCGCGCCGCGCCGGCTGACGGCAACCCGGCGGCCCGCCGGCTGCTCGCTGATGTCTTCGAGGTGACCGACCGCGGCTGGCGCGGCATCGGGGTGATTCCGGACAGCGGCTGGCGGCTGTCGGCCAAGTACCGCAGCTTCGATGCCGAATACCGTTTCCAGGTCGGCGACATCAGCACCGAGGAGTCCGCTGTCTGCCGCAGTGGTGAGGTGCTGCAGGGCTTCATCAAGCCGCACGAGTGCTCGGCGTTCGGCACGCTGTGCACGCCGCGCAACCCGTTGGGCGCCACCATGGTCTCCAGCGAGGGCGCGTGCGCCGCCTACTACCTGTACCGGCGCCTGGAAGGGGTTCCGACGCCCGACGGCCGACAGGTGGTGGGTTCGATTGGCTGAGGCGACGCACTCGCTTGATTTCGACGGCTGGGCGTGCCCGGTCCCGCTGCGGGACAGCCCCACGGTGGTCATGGGGCACGGCGGCGGCGGCCGGATGTCGGCCGAGCTCATCGAGCACCTGTTCGTGCCGGCGTTCGGCAACCAAGCCGACGCCGGTACGAGCGACTGCGCGGTCTTCGAGCTGGGTGGCGCGCGGCTGGCGTTCTCCACCGACACGTTCGTGGTGCGGCCGTTGTTCTTTCCGGGCGGCTCGATAGGGCACCTGGCGGTGAACGGCACGGTGAACGACCTGGCGATGAGCGGCGCGGTGCCGAGCCACCTGTCCTGCGGCTTCATCCTCGAAGAGGGCACCGACCTGAACGTGATCGGGCGGATCGCGCAGGACATGGGGACGGCGGCCCGCGACGCAGGGGTGTCCGTGGTCACCGGCGACACCAAGGTGGTCGACGTCGGCCATGGCGACCAGGTCTATGTCAACACCGCCGGGGTCGGCCTGATCCCGGCCGGGGTGGACATCCGGCCGCAGCGGGCTGCGGTCGGCGACGTCATCATCGTCAGTGGGGCGATCGGCGTACACGGGATCGCGATCATGAGCGTGCGGGAGGGGCTGGAGTTCGGCACCGAGATCCGCACCGACAGCGCGGCACTGCACCCGCTGGTTGCGGCGATGCTTGCCGTCACGAAGGATCTGCACGTCCTGCGCGATCCCACCCGGGGCGGCCTGGCCACCTCGCTCAACGAGATCGCCTCGACCGCGGGAGTAGGCGTGCGGCTGGTCGACAAGGCGATTCCGGTGCCCGCCGAGGTCGGCAACGCCTGCGCGCTGCTAGGCCTGGACCCGATGTACGTGGCGAACGAGGGAAAGCTGGTGGCCTTCGTGGCGCGGGCGGACGCCGATCCGGTTCTGGCAGCGATGCGCGCGCACCCGCTGGGTGCCCAGGCGGCGATCATCGGTGAGTGCGTCGCCGAGCATGCCGGCATGGTCGTGACCAAGACGTCCTTCGGCGGCACCCGGGTGGTGGACACCCCGCTCGGCGAGCAGCTTCCGAGGATCTGCTGAACCTCGCATCGTGATCAGGGGCGGCAATGCACAAGCGGAAGGAGGTCCACCCAGGTGAGCGGAGGTAGCCGACTGTTCGCCCGTTACGCCTTCGCGCCCAATGACCTGGGCTACTGCGGACCTGCCGAGACGGCCACCCTGTTCGAGCTGGCCGTCACCGGCAACACCGACGCCGACGTCACGGCGATCGCGCAGGGCTTCTCCGGCGCCTGGCCCTACCTGGCCCTGCTCGCCGAACTGGCAGGCATCGACGATCCGCTGGACGAGCGGGTGGTGCGGGCGTACTGGACGGGCAGCGCGTTGCTGCGGAACCTCGACCAGCGGGCATTCGGCGTCAGGTTGATCGACTTCCTCGGATCGCGGGCCGGCCACTACTGGCGGCACCTGTCTGCTGACCTGTTGCCCGAGGCCACCCCGACCCACGGCTTCCACGTCTTCGGGGTCTACCCGTGGTCGCGGCTGCTGGGCGCCGCTTCCGCTCAGCCGCTGCACGTGCTGGACAGCTGCCGGATCCGGTGGGGGCAGGTCCAGGCGGTCGAGGCCGAGCAGGTCGTGGTCCGGTCCCGACGGCTGGCCTGGGACGGCTGTCAGCTGGAGCTGGCGCCACCCGCTGAGGAACGGGTCCGGCTCAGCGTCGGCGGCCGGAGCTTCGTCGACGAGCCCCGGCCCGGACAGTGGTTGGCACTGCACTGGGACTGGGTGTGTGACCGGTTGGACTCGACCGAGCAGGCCGAGCTCGAACACTGGACGGGCTGGCAGTTGGCGGCGACCAACGCGCGGTTGGCTCGCGAAAGGAAGGCAGCCGGGTGAAGTTCTTGGTGCTGTGGCGGATAGAACTGTCGTTGCTGTCCCGCGAGATGGCCCAGGCGGTCGGCCGGATGAGCGACTACGGTGCCGCCCTGGAGGACGAGGGCAAGCTGATCGCCCGCTATCACGTCGTCGGGGCCCATGGCGGCGCCTGGATCTATGACGTCGAGTCCCACGAGCGATTCGAGCAACTGCTGGCTCGGGCTCCGATCTTCAACTTCGCTCGGTATGAGATCTATCCGTTGGCGGAGATGGTGCGTCCAGCCCCTGGGGAGGGCAGATGAGTGAGGCGCGTAATCGAGGCCTGGTCGCGGCCAGGCATCTGCTGATCACGCAACGGCTGAGGGAACGCCGGGACGATCTCGGCCTGACCCAGAAGCAGATCGTGACCAGGCTGGCCCGGTGCGGGCTGCAGACCACCAACCGGGCACTGTCGAGCCTGGAGCACGGTTCGGGCCTGGACGTGGCGAAGCTGCCGGAGCTGGCCATCGCGCTGGACTGCACCGTCACCTACCTGCTCGGGCTCACTGACGACCCGCACAGCTGGCTGCCGGCCGAGTCAGCTCCCGAGCCGGTGGCTGCCCAGCCGCCAGCCGCTGCGCAGCAGGCGGTCCCGCGGCCCGGTCCGGCCCGGGCCACGCCGGCGTCCACACTCAGTGGCTCAGCCGGGCGGTCGCTGATCCTGGGCGACGTCTTTCCCGACCGCCGGCGGCGCGAATAGGCTCATCACTTCCTGAGCCTGCTCGGCCGACATCCGCTCCAGCGCGATGCCGCTGTGGACCAGGACGTGCTCACCGGACTGCAGGGGGCCGTGCAGCAGGCTGAGGTCGATCAGGCGCACCACGCCGGCGACCTCGACCTGGCCTGTCCTGCCGTCCTCGGCGACCGACACGATCCGTCCCGGCAGGCCTAGACACATGGCGTACCGCGCTCAGGCCTGGTGGGCATTGTCAGCAGCAGGCCGGTCGCCAGCAGGCTGGACATCGTCGCCACCGGGGCTGCCCATCATCTGCAGGCCGGACAGCGCCTGCTGCGCACCGGCCTCGTCGATCTGCTCGAGGGCGAAGCCCATGTGGATCAGGATCCAGTCACCGGGACAGAGGTTCGGATCCTCCAGCATCCCGAGGTTGATCGGGCGCTGCGCTCCGAGCACGTCAACCATCGCGAGCTGGCCGGCATTGCCTTCCATGATCTCCACGATCCGTCCGGGGATTCCCAAGCACATGTCAGGGCGCCAATCGCTGGCTGAGCAGGGTTCGCACGGCCTCGACCGCCAGGGGAACCGCCGCCGCCACTGCCGCGGACAGGCCGATGCCCTCCTCGACGGAGCTGGGCCGGCAGCCGACGACGTAGGTCGGCGGAAGCGTTCCGCCGAGCTGCCGCACGCTGGCCAGCACCGCGACCGGCGCCATGCCGTGCGGATCGAAGTCGTCGGCGCCGAGGTCGTCCTGGCCCACCTCGAGCACGGTGATCTCGCCGGGTTCGCCGGCGCTGGCAACGGCATCCACCAGCACCAGGGCCCGGTACCCGTCGAGCAGGTCATAGGCCAGGTGCATGCCACGGATGCCGTAGTCGACCACCTTGACGTGGTTGGGCAGGTCGCCGGCCCGGGCGAGCCGGCGCACCACCTCGGGCCCGAAACCGTCATCGCTCAGGAAGAGGTTTCCGATCCCGGCTACCAGCACGCTGTCGGCCACGTCAGGGGATGTCCTCCGCGCGCGGGGTGCCCGGCTCGTGCGAGGGTCCCACCCGGTCGTCGTCGAGGTCGGTCTCCGGCCGCTGGCTGGCGGGTTGCTCGTCCGACGGCGAGCCGGTCGCACCACCAGGCGTGTCCGCCGGCTCCGGTGCCTTTCTCTTCTCGTCGGTGACCGGGCCGGTCGCGCCACCCACCCGGGCGCCGTCCCTCACCGACTCCTCCGGGCCGCCGATGTCGGCGGACTCGTGGCGGCCTTCGTAGGGCGGCACCGTCTTGCCTGCCGTATCGACGCCCTCGGGGCCGCTCGGATCTTGCGTCATCCCTCGCCCCCTGGTGGCTCAGCCGCCGCCGGACTGCAGGTCCGGCGAGTCGGGATGTTGGGCTGACTGCGGTAGCACTCCGGTGTCTGACTTCTCCTCCGCCGAACCTTCCGGCCGGCCCACCGGGCCACCGCCCGGCTCGTCCGAGCCGGTGTCGCGGGATCCGGCCGGCCCGCGTTCTGACTGGGGCTCCTCCTGGAGCCGCTCGCCTGGCTGCTCGCTCATCGGTATCCCTCTCTGCTTCCTCAGCTGACGGCGATCACATCGAACGCATCTTGAGATAGCGCTTGATGTCCGGGATCGACTGCAGACCGACGACGGCCACGGCCGCGCCTGCGGCCAGGACGGCAAGGGCGGTCAACATGCCCAGAGCTCTCACGATCGACTCTCCTCTCGATTGGCAATTTCGGTCTCGGCGGCCATCGGCTCCAGCTCGTCGGGTGCGAAGTAGAAGTAGCGGCCGTACCACTCGTGCAGATCGCTGGCGGGATCGTCGAGCAGCACGAGCGCGACGTGCACGTTGCCGTCGACGTCGCTGAGCACCGCGCTGACCCGGGCGAGCTGCTCGGCGAAGAACAGGTCCTGCGCATCGGCGCGGCGCGACGGGTGGACCCGCACAATGCTGCCGCGCGACACCCGGACGCCATTGATCAGCACCGCGTCCACCTCGGGCTGTACGCCGGCGTCGGTCGCCGGGTCCCACCACGGCACATCACCGGTGTCGAAGCTGGGCGGCTCCAGGTCAGGCAGGTCAGCAGCAGCCGAACCCGCCACCGCCCGATGCGGGTCGCGCAGAATTCCGTGCAATTGCTGCAGGTCCGCCGCCGACATGCCGTCGCACCGGTCGATGATCGCCCGGGCCCGTGGGTCGGTGGCGCGGGCTTCGGCTTTCTCCTGCTCGGTCATCGTCATGACCCGCAGGGTGAGGATCTCGTCGATCTCGGTCGAGTCGAACAGCGCGCCCTTGCTCTGCGCCGCGATCTCGGGGTAGTCGTAGAGGATGATCGGCGCGCCGAGCAGCACGTCGGTCGAGCCCGGGGCACCGGCCAGCACCGGAAAACATCGCCGCTGCCGGCAGTGCTCGGCGGCCATGACCGCCTCGTCCGGCGGTTCGAGCAGCGAGACGAACCCGGCGTCGTGCGCTTCGATCACCAGGTGCGCGCCGATCAGCGAGACCCGGATCGCGGCGTCCTTGTCGACCGCCAGCCCGGGATGGGTGTTGGAAACCTGGACCGACAGCCGGTAGAAGCCGTCCTCGACCTCGGTGCTGGCCTGCAGCCGTGCCGTCAGCGGCCACCGGCGCCGCACGATCCGTCCGATCAGCCCGCCGGAGGAATCGGTCACCGGCTCGATGTCCTCGCCGCCGGGAAACTCCAGCGGGTACTCCGCCGCCTGATCCAACCGGATGTCGGGCAGGATGATCTCACGCTCGACCGCCTCGTCCCAGCTCAGCACGGTGCTGCCGTCGACCTCCAGCGATTCCACCGGCTGGTAGCCGCCGCCAGCGTCGAGTCGTTGGGTCTGGCGTTGCTGCAGTTGCAGGAAGCGCAGCTGGATGGTGACGGCAGCGCCCGCCTGCCGCGGCTGGAGCAGGCACTGCATCGCCAGCTGCGGGTCCTCGCCGAAGCTGGCCGCCGAGGCGTGCGGCGGGCCGAGCACGCCGAACTGCCAGCGAGCCTGGTTCTTGCCGGAGCTGGCCCGGTAGGGGTAGAGCAGGTAGCCCTCGTAGAGCACCGCGTCGGCGATCTCGCGGACCTGGTCGAGGTTCACGAGATTGCCCCGTCCGTGCTGCGTGCCAGCAGCGCCTGGACCGTCTCTTCCCAGCTCATCAGGCCGTGCCGGGCGCGGTAGTCGGCCAGTGAGCGGAGCACGTCGGAATCCAGCCGGAGCCAGCCGGTGTTCGGGAAGTACGAGGAGATCATCCCTCGCCACACCGCAACCGGCAGGTCGTAGCGGGCCTCGCAGTCCCACGGCACCTGTTGCACGCCGAAACCGTGCTCGCCCCTGGTGAACACGGTGCCCGAGAACAGCAAGGTCAGCGGCACCGGACCGGCGTCCAGGGCGTGCAGGTACCGGGAACCCACCACGTCGAAGTCGTAGGTGCACGGCAGCACCAGGTCGACCTCGGTCGCGCCGGTGAAGCCCTGCACGGTCGTGTTGCACTGCATCCACTGGAACGGCTTGAGGGTGTCGAGCCACCGCTCGCGGTCGCCGAACAGGCCGCGCAGCCCGTTCTGCTCAGACTCGTCATAGCGCCGGCGTTGCGGTTCGATGCGGACCTGGACGCGCAGCGCGATCGCGTGCACCCGCTGGCCGGTGGCCTCCTCGATGCGCAGCCGGGCGGTCAGCTGGGGCGCCGCGGCGTACGGCTCGGCGAAGATGTCGACGACGGCGAAGGTGTAGTCACTCATGGGGAAACCGCCGCGGCCGGCCGGCTGCGCCGTCGCACCATGGCGAAGAACTCGTCCATCGCCTGGTGTGCCTGCTGGCCGCCGTCGAAGCCGCGCCACAGCATCCGCAGCCTGCCCACCAGCTCGTAGCAGGCATCGATCGGGACCAGGTGGCACGAACCGTTCGGTCCGTCGGTGCGACGGACCAGCAGTGCCTCGACGTCCGGGCGCAGCACCGACAGTTCGGGATTGGCCTGCACGATCTGCTCCCAGGCCAGCAGCGGCAGCTCGGACTCGGTGGCTCCGGCAGGGCTCGGGTAGAACGCGATGGTGCGGTCCTGTACGGAGTTGCGGAACAGGAACGCCAGAACCACCGGGATCTGCAGCTCGTCCCAGGCGCGGGAGTCCAGGGTGAACTCGGCGAAGGACAGGTAGCGCTCGGGGACGGCGCGGTAGTGCAGGTCGGCAACCTCGTCGGTGAACAGCAGGTAGCAGGCCCGGCAGGTGCACATCAGCGCGCGGGACTCGAGGTTGACCACGTGGGAATGCTGGTCGGCGATCTGCCCCGCGCACATCTCGCACCGCTCGCCGGGGGCCTGCCGCGGCCGTGACCGGGTGACCCGCCGCAGGGCTGCCAGCGGGGGACGGGACCCGCCCGGCATCATGCCGAGACCACCACCGCAACGGCGACCGAGACCGAGACGCCGTCGGCCAGCAGCGGAAGCGGCTCCAGGTGCAGGGTCGCGTCGTCGAGGCAGGCGCCGGCCCGCCGGACGTCGTAGTGCGCGCGGCAGCGGGCGCAGGTGAGCACCGCATCCTCGGCGGCACCCCCGAGCCGCCGGGCCACCGTCGCGCCGGCCAGCGGCTCGCTGCAGCGCGCGCACCGATCGCGGAAGGCGAACAGCTCCGTTCCGACCCGGCAGGCCAGCACCGCCACCTGGCCGACCTGCAGCTGCGCCACCGAGCCGGAGGCCAGTCCCAGCAGGTCCGGCACGCTGTGCCAGGACGAGCCGCCGTCCGGCTCGCCGGGCGCCGCGCCGACCCGGGAGAACAGCGAGGACATCGGGATCACCGGACCGGCTGATTCCGCCGTCGGCGTCTGGACCTCGATGGTGCCGATCTCGGGTGCGGCGGCCTCGATGGCGCCCTCGACGGCGAGCTTGAGGGTGACCGAGGAGGACGGGCACCCGTCGCAGCTGCCCAGCAACCGCAACCGCACCGTCCCGTCGTCGGTCACCTCGATCAGCTCGACGTCGCCGCCGTGGCTGCCCAGGTACGGGCGCACGCTCTCCAGCGCCTGCTCGATCCGCTGCTCCACGCCGTAGGGGTGCAGGCCGTGCACCAGCAGCAGGCTCGCGACCAGGTCGTCGCCGGCGAGGGCGTCCAGGGTGGGGTCGTCGAGATGGCCGCGCTCGTGCATGATCTCGAGCACCCGTTCCAGGCCGGCGCCGTAGAGGTCGGCCACCAGCCGGACGAGCTCCTCGGCGCGCTCGCGGGCGACGATCCCGCCGGCCGAGCTGGCGTCGAGCAGGGTGTCTATCCGCTCACCCGCCGCCCGCCAGTCCGTGTCGCCAGGACCGCCCGAGCCGGTTTCTGCCGCCCACGTCACTGGACGCCGGCGGACTGGGTCGGCGAGTGCAGCAACTCCAGTTTCTTGCCGTCGCCGAGGTACATGTGCACCCCGCATGGCAGGCACGGGTCGAAGCTGCGGACGGTCCGCATGATGTCGATGCCTTTGAAGTGCTCGCGGTCGTTCTCCTCGAAGATCGGCTGGCCCTGCACGGCGTCCTCGTACGGGCCGGGCGTGCCGTAGCTGTCGCGCGGGTTGGCGTTCCACGGCGTCGGCGGGTAGGGGTGGTAGTTGGCGATCTTGCCGTCCCGGATCACCAGGTGGTGGGACAGCACGCCCCGGACGGCCTCGGTGAAGCCGCAGCCGATGCCCTCGTCCGGCACCTCGAACTTCTCCCAGGTCTTGGTCCGGCCGGCGCGGATCTCGACCAGTGCCTTCTCCGCGAAGTGCAGCGCGGCGGCTGCGGCGTAGGCCTGGAAGTAGGTGCGGGCCCGGTTGCGCTCGATGGTGTTGCTCCACTGCGGGACCTTCCACTCCAGCTCGACCGGGCCCTTGAGGGCGGTCTTGGGAAGGTTGATCTGCACGCTGTTGCCGGTGGACTTGATGTAGCCGATGTCGACCAGCCCGGCCAGTGCGGTGGCCCAGAGCCGGGCCAGCGGTCCGCCGCCGGTGTCGAGCGCGAGGTAGTCCTTGCCGTCGAACCACCGCGGCGACATCACCCAGCTGTACTTGTTGTCCAGGTCCCGCTTCTGCGGCTTGGGATTGGTGTGCTGGTTCCACGGGTGCCGGCGGTCGACCGGGTTGCCCAGCGGGTCGTTCTCGACGAACATCTCCTGGTCCTCCCAGTCGTCGTAGTACGACGAGCCGAGCAGGATCCGGATGCCGAGGTTGATCTCGACGAGGTCGGTGGTGACCAGCTTGCCGTCTACGACGATGCCGGGGGTGACGTACATCTTGCGTCCCCAGTTGGTCATGTCCCGGTACTCGAAATTGCAGTGCTCGGGGTCCTGGAAGGAGCCCCAGCAGGCGAGCAGGATGCGGCGGTTGCCGACCATCTCATAGCCCGGCAGTGCCTGGTAGAAGAAGTCGAAGAGGTCGTCGTGCATCGGCACGACCTTCTTCATGAACTCGACGTAGCGCATCAACCGGGTCAGGTAGTCGGTCATCAGCTGGATGGTGGCCACCGTGCCGACGCCCCCGGGGTAGAGCGTTGACGGGTGGACGTGGCGTCCTTCCATCAGACAGAACATCTCGCGGGTCATCCGGCTGACCTGCAGCGCCTCCCGGTAGAACTCGCCGGTGAACGGGTTGAGCGAGCGCATGATGTCGCCGATGGTCTTGTACCCGTGCGCCTCGGCGTGCGGGGCCTCGGTGCGATTGGCCTGTTCGAGCACCCGAGGGTTGGTCTCGGCAACCATCTTCTCGCAGTAGTCCACCCCGACCAGGTTCTCCTGGAAGATGTTGTGGTCGAACATGTACTCGGCGGCCTCGCCGAGGTTGACGATCCACTCACCCAGGTGCGGCGGCTTCACCCCGTAGGCCATGTTCTGCGCGTAGCACGAGCAGGTGGCGTGGTTGTCCCCGCAGATGCCGCAGATCCGGCTGGTGATGAAGTGCGCGTCGCGGGGGTCCTTGCCCTTCATGAAGATCGAGTAGCCACGGAAGATCGAG
>NZ_DATINC010000097.1:0-25231 GCF_035474675.1 Jatrophihabitans sp.
TGGTTCCTAGAAAACGTGCGAAAGGACCCGGACCGCACCGCGGCCATGTACGAACGCGCCCTCACCGCCGACCCAAACAACGCCGACCTCCTCGGCAACTACGCCTGGTTCCTACACAACCTGCGGAAAGACCCCGACCGCACTGAGGCCATATACGAACACGCCATCACCGCCGACCCAAACAACGTCAACACCCTCGGCAGCTACGCACTCTTCCTCAGCCAAGCACACCCACAAGACCCGGACTACGCCGAAGCCGTATACGAACGCGCCATCACCGCTGACCCCACCCACGCCAACATCCGTGGCAACTATGCTCAGTTCCTGTTCGCGCATCGTCGTGACAGCGACGGGGAACGTATGGTTGCGCAAGCGCTTAGCCAAACAGTTGATGACCAGTTGTTGCCGGTCCGGGCGGAATGTTGGTTTTATCTATTCGCCCATTCCTCAGCGCGTAGGAGGGAAGCCCAAAAGGAGTTGCACCAAGTTATCGCTGATCGCATTTCAACGGGTGACTGGAGTTTCGAACCTAACCTTCAACGGCTCCGTGAAGATGCTGATCCACGGCTGCAGCTTCTCGAAGTACTCGCCGCCGTCCTCGCTGGCGATGAATTACCGTCCAAGCTATCTCAATTCCAGGACTGGTAGAACCGTTAGCACTGTAGGGCCTCCAATATAAGATCTACGAGCAGAGCGGATCGGCCGGCTTGCTCTCCAGCGGCGGCGGTGCGGGCAGCACCGCAGTGGCCGGGTCGGTGCTGACGACCAGAGCGTTCACGAAGTTCGGGTCATTCTTGAAAATCGGGTTGCCGCCGTCGTCCACCGCGGCGTCCAGCTGCTCGACCCAGCCGGGGGTCTGGTCGCCCGGCTGCAGCAACCGGGTGTCGGTGCCGAACTGCAGGTTGAACTCGAAATCGAGGTTGGCGTCGAGCTCCAGCTGGGCCAGCAGCTTGCCTTGGGCGAAGAAGTCGGCCATCACGCCGAAGGCGATGCTCGGCGGGAAGCAGAACCGCAACGCCAGCATCCACCACAGCTGGAAGGCCAGGATCAGGATCGGCAGGAACATCAGGAACAGGAAGAACGCCACCAGGAAGAACAGCTCCAGCGCGAAGGTGCAGATGCCGCCGCCGGCGCCGATGGCCCCCGAGCCCGGGCCGGGATTTCCCTTGAAGGGATTGAACACCAGCTGCGACTGCGGTGGCGTGACGATCCGGACCCCGCCGGGCCCCTGTGGCCGGCCGGCCTGCGCGGCCAGCCGGCGCAGGTCGGGCAGCGCGATGGTGGTGGTCCGCTTGCTGGTGCCCTGCGGATCCATCGGCGAGGCCAGCCGGAACGGTGCCGAGGCCGCGCCGATCACGATCTTCGGCGGGCAGTGCTCGTGCCCCTTCGCCGGCTGCTGCTCGACCACGCACCGCAGGTGGTAGATCGCCCGGTCGTCCAGCTTGGCCTGCACATTCGTCCCGCGCACCGAGTGCTCGGCCGAGTAGGTCGGCACGATCCCGAACCAGGTCGATCGGGTCGCCGCCGCGTCGCAGTCCTCCGGACGCCGGGGCAGCCGCCACATCGGGAACGACTGCTCGTCCGCCGGCGGGTCGCTGCCCGGCACCGGCCGCCACTCGGCCGGCTGGCCGTCCGGTGCGTACCAGTACTCCTCGTCGGAGGAGACCTCGACCTGGTCCAGCAGCTCCTGGTTCTGCTGCTCGAACCGTTCCTGCCAGGTCTTGGCCCACCACAGGTCCCGGACGTCCTCGGGCAGTTCGGCACCGCTGAACGCCAGGTGCTGCTGGGCGGCCAGGTCCACCAGCAGGTTGCGGGCCAGCCGGCGGCTCGGGCCGCGCGCGCCGGACACCGAGGTCCGCTGCCGGCGCATCACGAAGCGCACCGCGATGTCGTCGTGCGAGCCGGCCCGGGGCAGGCCCGGCTGGTCGCAGAACACCTCGACCACCACGGCGTAGAACCGGTTGTGGCTGGGCTGGTACAGCTTGCGCAGCCGGGTGGTGAGCAGTTGCGAGGTGGCCAGCCGGGCCCGGCCGTGCGCGGACAGCGACGGCGTCACCGGCACCGGGTAGGACCACAGGTCGTCCTCGCCGTAGGCCAGCGAGTCGCGCGGGTCGGCGATCAGCCGCTGGACGAAATCGGTGCCGTCGTACATCTGGATGTTCGGCCGCAGCGCCCGCGGGTCGCGCAACCCGAAGCCGCCCCGTTCCCGGACGTACCAGGGCGCCCGCAGCGCGAACGCGGTCACCAGATGTTCCCGACGCCGGGGGTATAGGCGGGCGAGATGACGAAGGCCGAGGCGATGACGGTGTCGCACTGCACCACGCCGCTGAACGTCGACATCGGCGCGGTCACCTGCACCATCGGCGCGGTCACCTTCATCGACACGTTGGCCTGGATCTCGACGTTGGTGGCGGTCAGCTTGACCGTGCACCCGGTGGCGTGCCGGACGGTGATCTCCTGCCCGCCGTCGTCGAGCACCACCTGGTGGCCGGAGGCGGTGCTGATCGTCACCTTCGGTGCCCCTTTGGTGTCGTCGAACTCCAGCCGGCTGTCCGCCCGGGAGCGCAACAGCCTGATGTCGTTGGACGATTCGGCCGCGTGCGGCAGGGCTGCCTTGCCGTTCCAGGCGCTGCCGATGATGTAGGGCCGGTAGAAGTTGCCGGCCTCGAAGGCGACCAGCACCTGGCTGCCGACCTCCGGCAGGATGCACAGGCCCTGGTCTTTGTCCGCGTACGGGGTGCACAGGGTGGCCCAGGCCCTCACCGCGTCGTTGCCGTCCTTGCCCAGGAACGGAAAGCTGACCTCGATCCGGCCGAGCTTCTTGGGGTCCACCAGGTCGGTCACCCAGGCCGGGTACACCCCGAAGAAGGTGGGGCCGGCGCCGTCGTTGGGCTGCGGGAGCGCCATCAGCGCGCCTTGTTCACGGAGGATCGCTCGGCTTCGAACCGGGTCCGCAGGCCACGCACCAGGTCGACGGTGTGGCAGACCCGGGTCACGTAGTAGCCCTCTCCTTCGAACGGGCCGCCGACCCCCTGCAGGGTGAGCTGGCTGCCGACCACCAGGTCCGGCGTGCCGCGGGTGGTGCCGACGACCGAGACGAACCGGCGGCTGCGCCGCAGCATCTCGGCCTTGGCCCAGGCGTCGGCCTGCGCGGTGTCCAGCGGGCTCTCCCGGACCCGCAGCGTGGTGCTGCCGCCGAGTGCCAGGTCGACCACCTCCGGACCGCTGTGGCCGCCGCCGGAGATCTCGCCGGCGATGACCTCGGACCCGACGTGCCGGTCGATCACGTCCTTGGCCGAGGCGTCGTAGCCGGTCACGTGCACCTTGCTGCGCTGGTGGGCGAGGTCGGCGCACAGCCGGACCGACAGCAACTGGTTGCCCTGCACCAGGGTCAGCTTGGTTCCCTTGCGCCGCGGCCGGGACCGCATGCACAGGGTGCGCCCGTCGCACCACAGCTCGGCCTGCACCAGCCTGGCCCGCTCGCGCAGGAACGCCAGGTCACTCTGGTTCAGCTGCTGGACGACGTCGTGCACCGGTCCCTCCACGTCGACGTCTGCCTGCAGGCCGTGCTTGGCGGCGATCTGGCGGGCGATGTCGGCGTCGCTGACCTGGGTGTAGCTGCACAGCCGTCGGGTCATTCGCAGTTTCATCAGCGCGTCCTCGGCGAACAGCACCACCAGCGGCGGCTGGCCATCGTCGAAGACCGCCTCGATGGCCGAGATAGTGCCGTCGAACACGCCGCGCTGGCCGGAGTCCGGGCCGAGGGACACCTTCAGCTGCTTGCCGAAGTCGACCACGCCGCCGTCGAGGTAGATCATCCGGTCTGGTGGGCCGGCGGCACCGGCGCCGGTGGCGAACAGGTGCAGCCGCAGCGTGCGCAGCCCCTCGATCCCCTCGTCGATCTCGAGCCGGACGCAGTCGCGCGCCATCGACGGCACCGGAGCGGAGTTGACCGAGAAGACCGGACCGACTGGCGCGAACAGCGGATCAGTCATCGAAACCCTCCGCCGCCACCCGCCGGGCCAGCCACTCGGTGCGGCCGCGGGACTCCCGCCAACGCTGGTCCACCGTCTCGCCGGACTGCTTGCCGGCACCGTCCTGGGCGCCCTCGGCGCTGGCGCTCGATCGGACGTCGGTGTGCAGCTCGTCGACGTGCACTGCCACGGTGGTTCCCCTCGCTGCCGGCGCGGGCGGCGTCCCGCACGATCAGGGCGACTACCGCATGGTGGCCGATGCAGCGTCACGACCGCGTTGCTCGGCCCGCTCAGGGCCGCCGTCGCCCGGTCGGCACCCCGGCGGCCGGGAGCAGCCGGGGACGCAGCGGCACCCCGTAGCCGTAGCTCACCGCCCGCCGGTCGACGGCGCTGACCGGGAAGGACGCGGCGACGCCGGCCGGAGCGCTCGCGGTGACCGAGGCGGTGGCCGAGACACCCGCGCCGGCCGAGGCATTCGCGCCGGCCGAGGCGGTGGCCGAGAAGCCGGCCGACCCGGCGCCGCCCGGCACGTCGAAGGAGCCGCGCGCGCTGCTGACGGCCAGGTCGGCCTGCCTGCTGAGGGTGCGTCCCACCACTGCCGCCACCCCGCCGCCGGCCGACAGCGCGAAGCCGGCATCGGCCTCGGCCGCGAACCCGATGGCGCCGCCCGCGACGGCTCCGGCGGATGCCCCCGCCCCAGTGGACAAACCCGCGCCGGCCGACAAGCCCGCCGCCAGTCCTGCCCCGGCCGAGATCCCGCCACCGGCTGAGATTCCCGCCCCGGCTGACAGGCCAGCGCCGGCCGAAAATCCGGCACCGGCCGAGATACCCGCCCCCGCCGAGAACCCGGCATCGGCGGACAGGCCGGCGGCGAAGCCGGCCGACACCCCGATCCCGGCGCTGACCGAGGCGCTGGCCGCCAACTGCACCTGGAACCCGGCAGAAAGGCCCAGCGGGCTGTTCAGCCCCGCCATCGCCGAACGCCACCCGGCTGGGTCGGCGTTCAGCCGGCTCAGCAGCTGCTGCATGCTCTCGCCGTCCTGGGCGGGCACCGCCTGGGTGGGGTTCCTGGTCGGTCCGGAGTTCGGGCCGGCACCGCCCGAGCCGCCGCCCGGCGGGGTGCTGGCCTGGTCGTCCCGGCTGCCCGGCCCGGACGCGTTGGACTCGAACATCGCGTCCTGGCCGGTGATGGTCAGGCTGAGCTTGGCCCGCAGCGGCAGGCCGTCGGAGGAGAAGTAGTCGATCTCCTCGCCCAGCCGGGTGACGATGCCGTCGAAGCGGAACGTCCCCCATTCGAACCGGATTCGCGGTGGCGCCCCCTTCGGCTTGTCCTTGGGCGGCTCGGCGAACTGGCGGACGTCCGCGGTCTTGGTGCGGACATCCAGCGGCTGGCCGTCCGGGCCGCCCTCGGCGGTGTCGAACTCCAGCTCCAGGGTGAGCGTGACGTGTCCCTCGTTGGGGCGGTTGCGGCGCTGGGCCCGGGTGGTGGTGCCGCCGCTGGTGTCGTTGGTCCGGTCCAGCTTCAGGCTGGTCGGGTTGAACTGGACCGGGATGGCCGGGCCCGACACCGAGACCTTGGGCGGCTTGTCGGCCGAGCCGGTCGGCGTCTCGGTGAGCTTGTACAGCTTGGCCTTGGCCGGTTTCTCCTCCGGTGCGGTCATCTCACGGCCCCTCCAGCTTCAAGCCCTCGTGCACCAGGCGCAGTTCCTCGATCGCGATCTCGCCGGTCCGGGCGTTCAGCGACGGCCCGGTCACCTTGCTCGGCAGCGCCCGCAGGAAGGTCCACCGGGCGACCTGCCGGCTGCCGCCCGGCGCCATCACCTCCACCATGCCGTCGTAGCGCGGGATCGGCAGCGCGCCGTTGACCATGCCGGTCAGCCAGTCCCACAGCGCGGTGTCGGCGTAGCCGCCGGCGCTGGCCAGGAACATGCCCCGCTTGAGCACGATCGGCACCAGCTTCACCCGGCCGACCCGGCGGATCACGCCGTTGTTGCGGCCACCCTCCAGCAGTTCCCGGATGTCGGCCTCCAGCTCCAGCCCGCTGCATTCGGCGAACAGGCCGTCGCCGAGCTCGGGCGGCCCGGCCGACGCCGCCGGTCCCGGGCTGCGGGTCAGGGTGACCTTGAACCGGAAGGCCTGGATCAGCTCGACCTGCTGTGGCGCGGTCATTGCCGCACCTGCAGGCCACCGTCGGCGTCCTGGCTGATCCGCAGGACGAGGTATTCCAGCGGCGCTGCCGGGGCGACACCCACCTCGGCGATCAGCCGGCCGAGGGCTTGGGACTGCGGGGTGTTCAGCGCGTCGTCGCAGCGCACGAAGTAGCTCTCGGCCTCGGTGGCGCCGGCGAACGCGCCCTGCCGGTACAGCGCGCCCAGGAACTGGCTCAGCGTGTGGAACAGCTTGGCCCGCAGCCCCGGGGTGTTCGGCTCGAACACCAGGAATTGCGCCTGCCGTTGCAGGCTCAGGGCAATCATCGTCATCAGCCGCCGCACGGTGAGTTGCCGGTAGGCCGGGTCGGTGGCCAGCGTGCGGGCCGCGCTCAGCCGGAAGCCGTCGCGCTCGGCGCGGAAGACGTTGACGCCGAGCAGGTGCAGCCGGTCGTGCACGGCGGCGGTCACCGCGTCGGCGGCGGTCACCGCGGTGCCGGCCAGCTCGTTGGCCGGCCCCCACGGCAGCCCGCGCCGGACCTCCCGGGCGGCGATGATGCCGGCCGCGAACGACGACGGCGGGACGAACACCGCGGGCAGCTCCGGCCGCTGTCCGGGCACCCCCAGCCACGGGTGGTAGCAGGCCAGGTAGCTGGAGTCGAACCCCGACCGCCACCGGGCGATCTGGTCCGGGGACAGCCGCTGCGGCACGTCGAGCAGGGCGACGAACCGGGAGCGCAGCACCGCCACGTCCACCAGCCGCCGCTGGCGGCCGACCAGCTCGGCGAAATCGTCGGGATCCCGTGGATCCAACTGCCACATCGAGGTCGAGACGGCCGGTTGCAGGTAGCTGATCGCGGGCTCGGCCGGCTGGCAGGGCTGGAAGCAGCCGGTGGGACGCGGCTGGTCCGGCGGGTCCGCGGGAGGCACGGGCTGCTGCCAGCGCCAGCCCAGATCCGGCACGCAGAGCAGGCCGATCTGGTCGCAGCGGCCGATCAGGTCGACGCCGCGGTGGTCGCGCTCGTCCAGCGGGTCGGCGCCGGCGGCCTCGTCGTCGAAGAAGCTGCGCTCGTCGATGTCGGCGAACCGGTCCCGGCCGGTGCCGGGCACCAGGCCGAGCGACCAGCCGGCGAGCAGCCCGTCGGCCGGCGGGATCGGCTGGTCCCACCCGCTGCCGGTGGCCACCAGCAGCGACTCGGTGGGCAGCGACCGGTCCGGTGGCCGCGACCGGGGCGGCAGGATTCGGGGCGGGTAGCGCGGATGGTCCGGGTGCAGGCCGAGGCCCGCCAGCTGCTCGGAGCGGGGCATGGCGGGGTCGGAGTCGACGATGCTGAGCGTGCCGGTGATCACCGCGATCTCGCGGGCCGCCGGGTCGGCCGGCAACGGTGGGTCGAGCACCGCCACCCGCAGCAGGCCACCGGCCCGGACGGGCCGCACGTCCAGTTCTCGCACCCAGTGCAGCGAGCCCGCCGGTGCTTTCGCCGAGCCGCGCACCCGCAGCAGTGACCCCACCGGCAGGTCGAGGCCGGTCCCCAGCTCCAGCTCACCGGCGCGCAGCTCGTCCGACGCCGGCCGCACCGGCCGGGAGAAGGTGGTGCTGGCCCGGTAGTCCAGCCGGATCGCCAACCGCTGCCCCCAGGCACCCTCGTCGGCTGCCACCAGCACGGCGGTCGAACCGTCCGGCAGCGGCAGCCCGAACCGCGCGGTGGCAGCCGGGTCGGCTGCCACCGGTGCCACCCGCACCACCCAGGCGGTGACGCCGCCCTGGGCGAAGAACGCCTGCACCGCGTACGGCAGCAGCCCGGGGCACGGCTGGCCGGCCGGGTCGGCGATCCCTCCGAAATAGTTGACGAACTCCGTCCAGCTGGTCACCGGCTGAGGAGTGTTCACCGGCCCGCGCAGGCACACCCCGACGAAGCCGGTGGCATCGAGCCGGATCGGGCGCAGCCCGTCGTCGGTGCTCCGCGGCGGCACCTGGTAGACCCCGGGCGCGCCGAGCCGCAGACCTGGTGCCGTCACCGTGCCGTCCCGTCCTCGGAAGCTGCCCGTCAGACCGACTCGTAGTCGATCCGCTCGGCGACCAGGTGCAATTCCTCCATCGCCACCTCGCCACCGCCCTTGGCGGCCAGGGTCGGGCCCATCCACTTCTTCGGCTGGGCGTTGGTGAGCACCCACCGGCAGACCGCCGACCGGCGCTCGTCCAGCAGCGTGATGGTGACCGTCTGCGGCTCGATGTCGCCCTCGCGGGTGGACTTCAGCCAGCTGAACAGCCTCAGGTCGCCGATCACGCCGCGCTTGAGGGTGACGTCGTCGGTGCTGTTGATGTTGGGCACCTTGCGGACGTGGTTCTCCATGTCGTTGCCGTTGCGGTACTCGGAGAACTTGATCTCGCTGCCGAGGCCGCTGACGTCGGAGAAGCCGCCGACGATCTGGTCCTCGCCGCCGTTGTTGCCGAGCCGGACCATGAAGTTGAACGCGCCGTAGGGGTTGTCGCGGATGGTCATCTCTACCTCACTTCACCGGGGTGGGTCGAAGGGCCGGGCATGGCGTCAGCTCTGCCGCGCGCTGGCGGTGAACTGGCCGATCCGGAACACCACGAACTCGGCCGGATAGGTCGGTGCCACTCCTATCAGGCAGATCAGCCGGCCGTTGTCCAGGTCGTTCTGGGTCATGGTGGTCCGGTCGCAGCGGACGAAGAACGCCTCCTCCGGCTTGGTCCCCATCAGTGCCCCGGTACGCCAGGTGACCAGCAGGAAATCGGTGATGGTCTGGCGGATGTTGGCCCACAGCGCCTCGTTGTTCGGCTCGAAGACCGCCCACTGGGTGCTCTTGTCGATGGAGTGCTCGAGGTAGATGAACAGCCGGCGGACGTTGACGTACTTCCACTCCGGATCCGAGCTCATGGTGCGCGCGCCCCAGACCCGGTTGCTGCGGCCCGGGAAGAACCGCAGCGCGTTGATGCCCTCCGGGTTGAGCACCGACTGCCGGTCGTAGGTCACGTTCTGCAGGAACCGGGTGATGCCGAGCACCACCTCGTTGGCCGGTGCCTTGTGCACCCCGCGGTTGGTGTCGCTGCGGGCGTAGATGCCGGCCGCGAAGCCGGACGGCGGCAGCTGCAGGGTGACCGGTGCCGCACCCGGGTCGTTCTTCGCGGTGGGGTCGAGGATCTCGACCCACGGGTAGTACAGCGCTGCGTACTTGGTGTCGAACTGCGAGCGGAAGTCGCGCACCCCCGAGATCGACTCGTTCGGCGGCGGGTCGACGATGCCGATCCGGTACCGCAGCCGCTCGCAGTGCTCGATCAGGTTGTCCACCGCGGTCTTCTGCTCGGCGACCGTGCCGAAACGCACCGAGTCCGGGGTGGCCACGATCGCCACATCGTCGATCTCGCCGAGCGCGGCGAGCCCGGTGGCGGCCTTGCGGGCGTCGTCGGGATCCGACGGCTCGCCCTTGAGCGCGTCCGGGTCCAGCGGCAGGCCGTCCGAGCCGCCGGTGAGGAAGGTCGGCGTGTTCAGCGCGAGCAGCGCCTGCAACACCGCCAGCGGCGTCGGCGGTGGCGGCTGCGGGTTGGCCACCGGCTGGGTCGGGTCGAGCCAGATCAGGCTGAGCTCGTCGGTGGGTTGCTCGGAATGCATCACCCGGTAGATCGACCGGCTGCTCTTGTCGTCCAGTTCCAGCCCGGTGTAGGCGTCGAACCGGACGTCGCCCATCTGCACCGTCACCGACAGGGTGATGTGGCAGACGGCCAACTGGCCGTCGTCGGTGACCGGGTCGATGCCGCCGTTGTTGCGGTAGCCAAGCACCCGGTTCGGGCCGGCGTCCACGATCCGGATGTTGGCCGGCAGCACGTTGTCCTTGGGAATCGCGGTGCGGTCCGGCACGATCTCCACCGCCGCGCCCGGCGAGACCCCCTTCAGGGTCGAGACGCCGTTGCTGGTGACCAGGATGTTCTTGCTGCGCTGGAAGTTCACCAGCACGCTGATCCGGTGGCCGGCCGCGCCCGGCCAGCGGGCCCGCCAGGTGGCCACGCCGCCGGCCAGCGGCAGCTTGGCGAAGTCGGCGTCGACGTCGATGCCGTTGGCCCCGGTGGTGAACGGGAACACCCGGGACACGTACAACCGGCGGCCGCCGTTGTCGAAGAATGCCCGTGCCGCGTAGGCCAGGTAGTTGCGGGTGTCGGTACCGGTGCCGACGTCGTCCAGGCTGCCGAAGGCCCGCTCGAACTCGGTGTAGCTGGTGACCAGCATCGGCTTGGGGATCATCGTCACCGACGGGGTGGCGAGCTGGTAGGCGACCGGGCCGTAGCAGGTCAGCCCGGCCATGCCGAACGTGCTGGTGGGGACACCTTCGATGGAGCGCGACCGGAAGCTGGTCTCCTCCAGGTAGACGCCTGGCGTCAGGTACTCAGGCATTCGAGACCTCCTTGGTCTTCGATCACGCGGCGAACGGGATGTCGGCGGGCAGGGTCAGTTCGGCACCGACCGGGACGTTGAGCTGCGGCACGGCGGCGGTGTTGGGGAGGTAACCCGGTGGCACCGCGCGGCCGCGCAGCACATCGCTGTCCAGGTCCTGCGGGGTGGGCGGGTTGGCCGAGCGGGTCAGCGTCTCCACCACCAGGTCGGCGTACCGGTCGGTGTCCGGATCCGGTGGCGGCGGCGCCGGGTCCGGGGCCACCACCTGCAGGTCGATCGGCAGCGAGCCCGGCGCCGGCGGCGGCAGCGTGCCGGTGCTGTCCACCACCAGCACGAACTCGCCCCGATCGTCGGCATGGGCCCAGCCGACCGGCTGGTTGCCCGGCCCGATCGCGACCAGCCTGGCCCAGCGCACCGGCCGGCCGGCACGGGCCACCCGGCCGCGGATGCTGGTGACCCCGCGCGGGGTGCGGTACCCGGAGCCGGGCGCCAGCCAGGGCCGCAGCAACCGGGAACCCGCCGGTACCACCGGGAGATTCTGCTCGGCGGCCAGGATCTCGGCCAGCTGCCACGGCGGCAGCTGCAGCCGGCGGGCGACGAACCGGCGGGCCGGGTCCACGATCCGCAACACCAGGTCGGTGTGCACCGGGCTGCGGTGGTCGAAGCACAGCACGCCCCGCCCCGGCCCGGCGGCCGGCAGCTCCAGGCACGGCCAGTCCGGGTCGGAACCGGGCGGCAGCAGCAGCGCGGGCAGCTCCCGGCCGATCCGGACGCCGGCGCCGGACCGGCGGCGCAGCACGGCGTCGACGCACTCGACGGCGAGCAGCAGCCGGTGCAGCACGTCGGCCGTCCCGACCGTGGTGTCGATGGTGCCGAGGCCGCCGGTCATACCGGGTCCTCGATCCGGGCGGCGACCGTGGTGACCGGTTCGGCGGTCAGGTCGCGACGGCCCTCGATCACGATGACCCTTGCGATGTAGGGAAGGGAGAGCCGGTAGTCGGTGGTCAGCGCCTGGAACGCCTCGCTCATCGACTCCAGGGCGATGTCGTCGGCGACGATCTGCACCACGTCGGTGGCTGCCCAGTCCCCGCTGGGGTGCAGCAGCGGGCCGGCCAGGATGCTCTCGCTCTCCAGGATCTGCGCGGCCAGCCCCAGCCACTCCAGCTCGCTCTCCACCACGGTGTCCCAGGCGGCCAGCAACAGCTGCATCCGCAACGGAATCCGGGCGATGCCGTCCACGCTGCCGACCGCCGACCAGCCGGGCCGGGTCTCCCGGTCCACGCTGACCTTGTAGCAGTAGACCGAGATCGCCGGGTACTGGATCACCGCCGTCGGGCTGCTGTTCACCTTGTCGAAGTCGACGGTGCCGGCCAGCACCGCGGTCGGGCGCGGGCCGACCGGCAGCGCTTCGGCGATCCGCCTGTTCAGCAGGTCGACGACGCTGCGCCCCACTGCCGCGAGGGCCCGGTATCCAGCCACGGACCCGATGATCGGCGGGCGGTCGTCACGCGACCGTCGCCGACCCGTTCTCCTCTCTCCCGGCTCGGGCGTCCGCCAGCCGGTGACGGTCTCCTCGCGCAGCAGCAACGGTCCGGTGACAGCCGATTGCCAACACTGGCCGGGCGAATGCCGAAGGGAGCATCCATGACGACCAACTCGCCTGACGAGCTCGACCCGCCCGCGGAGCAGCCCGACACCAGCGGCGACCCCAGCCCCGAGCACGGTTGCGAGGACTGCGACCCGAGCCTGATCGACGGGCTCAAGTGCCGCGCGGAGGGCATCGCCAAGCAGGCCGAGTACAACGCGGCCAGCCAACCCGAGCTGCAGACCGCCCGCACCCAGTACGACGTCACCCGCAAGGCCTACCGCGCCCAGCGCAACACCGTCGCGCTGGAGGTGCAGGACATGCGCCACCAGATCAAGCACCTGATCGAGCGGGTGCGCTGCCTGATCAAGCAGGAACGGGTGGTGACCTGCCTGGACGAGGCGTACGAGACCATCTGCGAGCAGCTGGACCGGTGCGGCACCAGCACCGGCTGCTGCGCCGACGAGGACTGCGAGTTCGACAAGAGCTGCCCGCCGGACTACCGCGAGCTGGTCCGCCGGATCGCCGACTACCAGGCCCACCTGGACCGGGACAAGGCCTGCTTCACCTCCCTCGTCGGCGAGCCCGCCGCGCTGGCCGCCCGGGTGGCCGCCGTGAAGGTCGAGATCGACAAGATCAACACCGACCTGCAGGGCGATGCCGCCACCACCGACCTCAAGCGGGTCTACGCCAGCGCGCTGGTGGCCGCCCGGCACCTTCGGCAGGTGTGGAACGGCTTCCGCGAGACCAAGGACTTCGTCAACTGCCTGTGCCGGGCGCTCACCTGCTGGACCAAGGCGGCCGACGCGGTGTCGGTGCTGACCGGGGAGAAGGCGATCAAGGACTGCCACCGCCGCGAGCAGCAGGCCCGCTGCAAGGACCTCGCCGACAACACGGTCGAGGAGATCCTGATCGAGTACGAGCGGGTGTGCGGCTGCGAGCCGTGCGACGACCGGCCCGGACGTCCGGAGGAACGGGACTGCGGCTGCGGGCATACCGACGACGAGGACGACGACTGCGACGACCGGGACCACGACCACCGGGATCACGAGCACCACCACGACCGGGATCGCGACCACGACCGGGACCGAGACCGCGACCGGGATCGCGACCACGACCACGACCGGGATCGCGATCGGGATCGCGACCGGGATCGGGATCGCGATCGGGACCGGGATCGCGACTATGACCGCGACCGGGATCGTGACTACGGCCGCGATCGCGACCGGGACCGTGACCGCGGTCGGGATCGTGACCGGGACTGGGTCGGCCGCTAGGAAGCCGGCAGGCCGCCGGCGATCCCGGTCCCCGGCGGCGCGGATTCCGCTGTCAGCGCAGCAGGAATCCGGTGCCGAGCGGATCGTCCGGGTCGAGGCTGAACGTCGCCGTCCCGGTCCGGTAGGCCATTCCCTCGATCTCGGTGATCACCGCGGGCCGGCTCTCGGCGGTCTGCCGCGCCACCACCCGGCCGAGGAACGTGGTGCCGACGATCGAGTCGTGCCGCAGCACCCCGCCGGGGCCCAGCCGGCCGTCGTCGGCGAGCAGCGCCAGCCGTGCCGAGGTGCCCGACCCGCACGGTGACCGGTCGACCTCGCCGTCGGCGAAGACGGTGACGTTGCGCTGGTGCGGCCCGCCGGCATGCCGGCCGAGGTCGTCGAAGAGGATGGTGCCGTAGATGCCGTCCAGCCGCGGGTCGCTGGGATGCCGGGCCCATTCGGTGTCGTTGAGGGCCCACTTCACCTCGCGGCCGAACGCGATCAGCTCCGGGTAGTGCTCTGGCCTGACCGCCAGGCCCACCGCGGCGGCCTCGACCGAGGCGTACAGCGCTCCCCCGTAGCTGACGTCGGCCAGCACCTGGCCCCAGGAGGTCGGTACCGGCACGTTCCTCGCCACCACGTACGAGGCGACGTTGCGGAACGCCACCCGCCGCACCCGGCCGCCAGCCCGGTGCACCCGCGCGGTGACCCGTCCGGACGGCACGTCGATCACCACCTCGGTGTCGCCGTCGTCGGCGGCGGGCACCCGGCCGCTGCTGACCGCCCAGGCACCGAGGGCGATGGTGCCGTGGCCGCAGGCCGTGGAGTAGCCGTCCTTGTGCCAGAACAGCACCCCGAAGTCGGCGCCGTCGTCGTCGGGCGGCACCACGAAGCCGCCATACATGTCGGCGTGCCCGCGCGGTTCCTGCACCAGCAGCGCGCGCACCGCGTCGACCTCGGCCGAGGTCCGCGCGAACTCCCGGCGTTCCAGCACGGTGCGGCCCTCGATCTCGGGCTGGCCGGCGGTGACGATCCGGAACGGCTCGCCGGCGGTGTGGTAGTCGGTCACGCTCACCTCCCCGGCCGGCCCCGGGGCTGTGGGAGGGTGCATCGAGTACTCGCAATCTGGCAGGCGGCGACTGGCTGCCTGTATAGCACCCACCGCGCGGAGAGGAGCCGGACAAGTGCAGCTGCCGTTCCTGGACGCGGACACCCTGATGGCGCTGGTGCCGTGGCAGGCGGCGATCGGTGCGCTGGAGGCGGCACTGGCGGCCGGTGCCCCCACCGCCGGCGGGCCACCCCGGTTCGCGGTCGCCGAGGAGCACGGTGAGCTGCTGCTGATGCCGGCCGCCAGCGCCGCCGGGGTCGGCGTGAAGGTGACCAGCGTGGCGCCCGGCAACCCGGCCCGGGGCCTGCCTCGCATCCAGGCGGTGTACGTGCTGTTCGACGCGGCGAGCCTGACCCCGCGGCTGCTGATCGACGGCACGGCGCTCACCACGCTGCGCACGCCGGCCCAGTCCGCGCTCGCGGTGCGTTCGCTGGCCCGCCCGGAGGCCGCCTCGCTGGTGGTGTTCGGCGCCGGCCCGCAGGCCTGGGGGCACGTCCACGCGATCGCGACGGTGCGCGAGCTGGGCGAAGTCCGGATCGTCGGGCGCGATGCGGACCGGCAGGCCGGCCTGGTCGAGCGGCTGCGGTCCCAGGGGTACGCCGCGGTCGCCGGCACGCCCGCCGACGTGGCCGGCGCCGACATCGTGGTGTGCGCGACCACGGCGCGGCAGCCGGTGTTCGACGGCCGGCTGCTGGCCGAGCAGGCCTGCGTGGTCGCGGTCGGCTCGCACGAACCGGACGCCCGGGAGCTGGACGACACGGTGTTCGCCCGGGCCCGCCGGGTGGTGGTGGAGGAGCGCTCGACCGCGCTGCGGGAGGCCGGCGACGTGATCCAGGCGATCGCGGCCGGCGTGCTGGACCCCGGCCACCTCGTGGAACTGGCCGCGCTGCCGGCCCGCCCGGCGCAGCCGGGCATCAGCGTGTTCAAGGGCGTCGGGATGGGCTGGCAGGACCTGGCCGTCGCCGAGGCCGCCCACCGTGCCCATGCCGCCCGGCCCGCGCCCGGGAACGGCGGCCGGAGCGGCCCGGAAACCCCGAGCTAGAGTCGAAGCCGGCGAAGCAACTGCCGTCCGATGCCCGGGTTGGTACCCGGGCGCAAGGGTGCGGAGGGTGTGCCGGCTGTCGCCGATCCCTTCTCCGACGGCGCCTGGCCGGCGTCCGGCTCGGGCCACCCCGCATCCGTCAGCCGAGCGCGCGGCGCTCGCAATGAGCAGAGGGAGACAACAGACGTGAGCAACGAACTTGCCGGCCGGCGCGTCGCGTTCCTGGTCGCCAACTCCGGTGTCGAGCAGGTCGAGCTGACCACCCCGTGGCAGGCGGTCCGGGACGCCGGCGGCGAGCCGGTGCTGATCGCCCCGGAACAGGACAAGGTGCAGGCGGTCAACAACGACCTCGAGCTCGGCGACACCTTCGACCCCGCGCATGCGGTGGCCGAGGTCAGCGCTGCCGACTTCGCGGCGCTGGTGCTGCCGGGCGGGGTGGCCAATCCGGACAAGCTGCGGCTCGTTCCGGAGGCGGTCGCCTTCGTGAAGGACATGGCCACCGCCGGAAAGCCGATCGCCTCGATCTGCCACGGCCCGTGGAGCCTGGTGGAGGCCGGCGTGGTGCAGGGCAAGACCCTGACCAGCTGGCCGAGCCTGCAGACCGACATCCGCAACGCCGGCGGCGACTGGCGCGACGAGCAGGTGGTCAGCTGCCCGAGGCAGGGCTACACCCTGGTCACCAGCCGCAAGCCGGACGACCTGGAGGCGTTCTGCGCCGCACTCGTCGAGGCGTTCGCCCAGGCCGGCTGACCCGGCGGCCGGTTCACCCCGGGCCGGCTGACCCGGCGGCCGGTCGGCGAGAATGACCTGCGCCGGCGAGCCAGCCGGGACGCCCGCCGACGAGGAGACATGGCCTACTTCCACCGCCTCAGCGACTCGACGTTCCTGGCCACCGAGCACGTCGGCGGCGCCTGGAACACCGCCGAGCAGCACATCGCCCCGGCGCTCGGGCTGCTCGCGCACGCGGTGGAGCTCGACCGGGACAACCGGCGCGGCGACGGCCTGGTGCTGACCCGGTTGGCCTACGACATCCTCGGCACCGTTCCGGTGGCGGCCGTCGAGGTCGCCGTGCGGGTGCTGCGCCCCGGCCGCACCATCGAGCTGGTCGAGGCGACGCTGGCCCACGCCGGCCGGGTCGCGGTGACGCTGCGGGCCTGGCTGCTGCAACCGCGCGACACCGCCGGGCTGCAGGGCAGCGCACTGGTGCCCATCCCGGCTCCGGACGAGCTGCCGGTCTGGGACGCCACCACGATGTGGCCGGGCGGTTTCATCGCCTCCGTCGAGGTGCGCCGCGCGCTGGCCGAGCCCGGGCGGGCCGCCTACTGGGTCCGTCCGGACCAGCCGTTGCTCGACGGCGAGCAGGTCAGCCCGATGGCCCGCGCCGCCGGCCTGCTCGACATCAGCAACGGCATGGCGGCCCGGGTCCATCCGAAGGAGGTCGCCTTTCCCAACGTCGACCTGACCGCCCACCTGTTCGCCGAACCGCGCGGCGAATGGCTCGGCTTCGACACCACGGTGTCCTTCAGCGCCGACGGCATCGGCGTCACCAGCAGCGTGCTGCACGACCGGAACGGGCCGGTCGGCACCATGGCGCAGGTCCTCACGGTGCGCCCGTTCTGAGCTCGGGTTTCGCCCGGGAGCTCAGCCGAGCACCGGCCGGATCAGGCCGGTGAGCTCGGGCGGCACGGCCCGGCGGCCGGCGCCCAGCAGCAGCACCTCCAGGTCTCCCAGCGCACCGGGCAGGGTGCGCTCCAGCAGCGCCTCGACGGTGGCCCGGGCCAGCCGCAGCGCGGCGGCCGGTGGGGCCGGCACGTCCAGGTCGCGGCCGAGGTCGAGCTGGTGGACGGCGAGCTCGACCGCCCAGGTGGCCAGGAAGTCGGCGGCGGTGAGGACGTGCCCCTGGAACCGCACCCGGCTGCCGGCGAGGTGCTCGGCGTCGGCCCACTGCCGGGTGGCGACCAGCACGGCGTCGGCGGCGTCGCGCAGGTGCCGCACCGCTCGGCGGGGACGGGAGTAGGCCGAGGCGGTGCGCCGGGTCCAGAGGATGCCGTCGACCGGGTCGACCGGGTCGGCCGCCGCGGTCCAGTAGCTGGCGGCGTCCGCGGTGGGCGGGTCGGCGGTGGGTGCGGTGCAGCCGCGCAGCATCTCCTCCAGGCCGCCGCGGACGTGCACCACGACATCCAGCACCGCCCAGCCGTGGCAGCGGCTGGCAGCGAGCAGCTGGCGGTCGTCCAGCGGTTCGACCGCGGCCAGGAAGGCGGTCACCTGCTCGGCGAAGGCAGCACCGGCCGTCGCCGGGTCGATGGTCAGACCGCTCATCTGGCGTGCTCTCTGGGAAAGGACTCCACGGCTGGATTATCCGGCCCAGACCGGCTGTCTCACGATCGGGCAGCGGTTCGAGGCGCCCCATGGGCCAGCTGCCCGAAGCTGCGTACCCGGCCCGTGCCGGAGTAGGTTCGGCCACCTCAGGAATCCGATCCCGGGATGGAGGACCGCCATGGCACGCACCGTGATCGCCGCCTTGTTCAGTTCCGTCGACGGGGCGGTCCAGAGCCCGAACGAATGGCAGGGCGACGCGTTCGACGACGACCTGGGGCAGCTGCTCACCGAGACCATCGCCGAGGTCGACGCGGTTCTTCTCGGCCGGGTCACCTACTCCGAATGGGCCGGCTACTGGCCATCGGTGTCCGACGACTCGCCCGACGGCGGCTTCGCCACCTTCATCAACAGCACGCCGAAGTACGTGGCCAGCCGCACGCTCGGCCAGCAGGACCTGACCTGGTCCAACAGCCACCTGATCGAGGGAGACCTGGTCGAGCAGGTCCGGGCGATGAAGGACACGCCGGGCGGCACCATCGCCGTGAACGGCAGCATCTCGGTGGTACGCGAGCTTTTCCTTGCTGGCGTCCTGGACGAGCTGACGCTTATCGTCCATCCGGTAATCGCGGGAAGGAACTACCGCCGGCTGTTCACCGACACCGACACCACACCGTTGCGGCTGCTGCGCGGGCGCACCACGACGGCCGGCAACAGCGTCGTCAGCTACGCCCTGCGGGCGTGACCGCGTCTTCCCGGACGAGGCGCTTCCCCGACCGAGGGCTGAGGAGGGCGGCATTCGATGGTGAGCAGGCTGCGGCACATCCCGGGCATCGGCGTGAACGTCGTCGGCAACCGCGCCGATGCCGCGGCGGATTCCTCCATGCTCCGGCTGGAGAACCTCGACACCGACCTGCGCCCGCCGCGGGTGGCGGTGGAGCGCACCCGCCGGGCGGTCGACGAGGACGAGGCGAACAGCTACCTGCCGTTCGAAGGTCACTCCGAGCTGCGGGCGGCCGTGGCCGAGCATGTCGGCCGGCTGAGCGGACGTAGCTACGACCCGGATCGCGAGTGCGTGAGCGTCGCGGGTGGGCTGAACGGAATCCTCAATGCCTTGCTGGCTATTACCGAGCCGAATGACGAGGTGGTGCTGGCCGACCCGATCTATGCGGGCCTGGTAAACCGGGTGCGGCTGGCCGGCGCGGTCCCGGTGCACGTGCCGGCAGTTCCCTCCGGGCAGGGCTGGCGTACCGACCCGGCCGAGCTGGCCGCCGCGGTCGGGCCGCGCACCGCCGCGGTGTTGCTGATGGGCCCGGCGATGCCCACCGGCGCGGTGTTCGACGCCGGACACCTCGACGCGCTGGCCGGGCCGGTCAACGAGCACGGCGCGTGGATCCTCTATGACGCCGCGATGGAACGGATCCGCTTCGACGGCCGGCCACCGGTGCATCCCGCCGGGCACCCTGCCCTCACCGACCGGGTGATCACCGTGGGCTCGGCGTCGAAGGAGCTGCGGATGATCGGGTGGCGGGTCGGCTGGGTGGTGGCACCCGCGCCGGTGCTCGCCGACATCGCGCTGGTGGGGCTGACCAATGTGGTCTGCCAGGTGGGCATCGCCCAGCAGGCGGTGGCCGCCGCGCTGGCCGCACCGGACGCCGACTCCGATGTGGCCGCGGCGACGGCCGTGTGGCGCGAACGCTGCGAGCTCATCCTCGCTGAGCTGGCCGACTATCCGGTGATCCGGCCGGACGGCGGCTGGTCGCTGCTGGTCGACACCGCGTCGATGGGCCTGACTCCCGCGGACGCCTCCGAGCGGCTGTTCCGGCGTGGCCGGGTGGCGGCCACCCCGATGGACGGCTGGGGCCCGTCCGGCAGTGGCTACCTTCGGCTGGTGTTCGCCAACGAGCCGGCCGAACGGTTACGGGACCTGCGGAGCCGGTTCGACGCCGCCTTCTGAAACTGCGGTCGCCGCCCACGAGCTACTGACAGAGCGTTCCTGAGTAGGTGACGGTGGTATGGACCGTCGCGGTCGCGGTTAGTCCGGCAGCGTCAACGACAGTGAGCTTTTCCGTGAACGTCTTCGAGCGGGCATTGCAGAAGCTGAATTGGTGGCTGTAGCCCTTGCTCGTGGCCGTCGTGCCGGTGACCTTGTTGCTGGACCCGTCCCCGAATGCCAGCGTTACCGTGAAGGGAGCGTGCCCGTTCCAGGCTGCACCGTAGGTGGCGAACTGAGTCGTAGAGACGGTCTGCGAGTCGGGGGTCAGCGTTGCGCCCGTCGCGAAGGCGGGCGTTGCCGTGACGACGCTGACCAGCAGGCAAATACCGGCCATCCCGCTCACCACGGCTGCGCCTCGTCGATGTGATCGGATCACTGTTGACATCGGACCTCCTGATTCGTGGGATGAGGGGTCATTCGACCACGGCCAGGTCGTGCGAACAAGACCGCGCAGAATGCCCGCCGGCCCGTCGGAATCGGACGGACGGGCAGCGGTCACCGCTACGCCTGTCCTCACGTGAAACGTCAACCGCAGGCGGAGATTGGTCAATCAAGCAAAGCGACATCGCCTACTGATGTCAGTGTCGTGAGACCTTTCTGTGCTTGAGGCTGACCCACGTGTTCCGCCATCCACAGCTACTGGAACGCCCGTACAGCGGGGACACCTACAGCACCCGCCCTCACATCGGCACGGCGGTAGCTGGAGAGTTGCCTGAGCAAGCCGGCAAATGTACTCAAGCTTGCGGCACGCTCGCAGGCCCACACTCCAGCCTGGGATCGACCGGGTGATGTGGAACCTGTCCAGGACATCCTTGAATCGGCGCCCCCTCGATGGGATTGTTACCGCGCAACTCGGTGCCCGAGCGCGCCGCGGTCCGCTCGTGCACGCTGGGCCGAGCCGTGCGAGCTCGCCCTGAGCGGTGCCACCGGTTCGATCAGCGGTCCAGCGGGCCCTGCAGAACGCTGCGTTGGTGGGCGGCGTTGCCGTCGTAGTTCTGCGCCGAGACGTCGACGACGTGGTAGGCGGACAGGTCGATGCCGGCCGGCACGGTGAACGTGCCCCGGCCGCCGGTGCCCAGGGTGCCGACGGCAACCATGGTGTTGCTGCTCGGGGCGTAGAGCCACACCTCGTAGTAGCCGTCGCGGGCGGGCAGGCCGGAGGTGGTCACGTCGAGCTGGTAGCCGTGGGCGGAGGGGCGCACGGTCGCGATCCCGTCGACGTTCTCGGTAGAGCCGGGTTGGGCATGCAGTGACGCCCGGGCGGTCTGGGCCGTCGAGCCGCCGGTGCCGCTGTGGCCCACCGCCCAGCCGCCGGCACCGGCGCCGAGCACCAGCACCGTGGCGGCCGCGGCCAGCCACCCGTGGCGCAACCGCCGGCTAGGAAGCGACACCACCCCGGCCGGGGCGGCAGCAGGCGCCGGGGTGGTGACGGCGGCCTCGATGCGCTCCCACACCGCCGGGGGCGGCACCGCGCCGTCGTCGACGCGGTCCCCGGACCGGGCCAGCTCGACGACGTGGTGGTAGGCCGCCAGCTCCTGCCGGCACCGGTCGCAGCCGGCGACGTGCGCGGACACCTCCGGGCTGACGTTCTCGCCGAGGGCGAGGGAGGCGAGGTCGTCCTGCGCGCGGGCGTGCACGTCGCGGTCATGCGGGCTGGACACCGTTCACCTCCCAGTTGCGTCGTAGCTGGGCCAGCCCTCGTCGAACGTGGCTCTTCACCGTTCCCAGCGGCAGGCCGGTCATGCCGGCGATCTGCTGGTGGGTCAGGTCGTCGTAGAACGCCAACTCCAGCACCCGGCGTTGGGTGTCCGGCAGCCGGGCGAGGGCATCGGCGACGATCAGCCGGTCGATGACCAGGTCGGCATGCTCGCCAGGATCGGCCTGCCAGGGCGGCTCGGCGACCCTGGTGACGGCCTCCACCGTCCGCTGCTCCCGCTCCAGCACCCGCAGCCGGTCGACCACCTGCCGCCGGACGATGCCGACCAGCCAGCCGCCGAGGCTACCCCGGCGCGCGTCGTAGGTGGTCCGGCCCTGCCAGGCCGAGACGAAGGTGGCCTGGGTGACCTCCTCGGCCTCGGCCGGTACCGACAGGGATCGGCGGGCGATCCGGTAGATCAGCCCGCCGTAGCGCTCGTAGGCGGCCCGCAGCGCCCAGTCCGCGCCGTCGGCGAACGCGGTGGCCAGCACCCGTTCGGCGTCGTCGGACATCAGCTGCTCGACGTCGGCCGGTTCCACGTTCACAGCGGCACCGCCGTGATCACGACGTTGTCCCGGTAGGAGCGGACGGTGGCGTCGAACGAGCCGCCGCAGGTGATCAGCGTCAACCGCGGCCGGCCGTCGAGGGCGAACAGCTCGGCGAGCGGGACGCTGTCCTTGGGGAACTGCACGCGGGAGACAACCCGGTAGCTGAGCCGGCGGCCGTCGGCCAGGTCGAGGACGACGCGGTCGTCGCGGCCGGCGTCGCGCAGCCGGTAGAACGCGCCCTTGCCCTGCCGGGCCGAATCGACGTGCCCGACCAGGACGGTGGAACCGGCGACGGATCCGGGTGGCGCGCTGAACCGGTACCAGCCGACGGTGTCGACCCGTTCGGGAATCGCGACGTCCCCGCGGTTGTCGACCCCGACCGGCTGGATCGGCGCGGCAATGTCGATGGAGCCGATCCGCACCCCGACCGGCGGACCGGTCCGGGCGGCGGTATCCCGATGCGATGGCGACGCGACGGCGGCGGCCGGCGGCGGGGCAGCGGGGTTTGACGGGCCGGGCGGCGTCGAGGAGCTCGCAAGCCGGGTCGGCGCGCCCGGGTCGATGGCCCGCAGGGTCGGCGCGGAGCCGGAACTGCCGACCAGCACCACGGCGGCGCCGGCGCAGCCGACGGCAACCACCGTCGACCACAGCGCCAGCGCCGCCGTGCGTGTCATCGGTCAGTCCCGTCCGCTCGTCAGCCGCGCACCGGGCCGGGACGCCGCACCGTGCGGTACAGGCCGGCCCCGCCGGTCAGCGCGACCGCCAGGAACGCCGCGGCGGCCGCCCAGGCCCAGTCCGGCGTACCGGTACCGCGGTCGGCCAGGCCACCGGTTCCGGCCGGCACGCCACCCGGGGCCGAGTGCAGGCCGCTGATGGTCTGGGTGACCAGGGTCAGGGTCTTGTCGGTCGCCGAGCCGGCGGCGTAGACGACGGTCGAGGTGCCCTCCTTCAGGTTCAGGTCCGCCGGGCCGAGTGCCACGTTGCTGGTGCCGGCGAGCACCACGTCGGCCGAGATGGTGCCGGCCGGCAGGTCGGCCTTGGCCTCGTTCGGGTTGGTCAGGTCGGCGAAGGCCACCTTGCCGTTGGCGCGCACGTCGACGGCCGGCGCGGCGGCGGTGTGCCGCACCACCAGCCGGGCCTGGCCGGCGGCGACGGAGCTGGTGTCGTTGGCGAACGGGGTGAGCGTCGGCTTGCCGTCCGCGCTCAGGTGCGCGACCAGCGAGTAGTTCCGGCCGGATTCCAGGGAGGCGCTGGCCTTGATCACCGGAGTGCCGGTGCCACTGGTGTCGGAGGCCGGGAAGACCGTCACGGTGTGCGGGCCGGCCGGCAGGGCGAGCGGACCGGCAACGGCGCCGGGCTTGAAGCCGGCCAGCGCCGACTTGCCGTCGACGAACACGTTCACCGGGGTGTTCGGGATGCCGTGGATCACGCTGACCTGCGCCGTGTCGGCCGCGCCGGCCGACGGCGCGGCGGCGAGCCCGGCCGCGAGTGCGACGGCGGTGGCGGCCATACCCAGGGGAAGCCACTTGTTCACATCGATTCTCCTGTCGAGTCGGGGTGGTGGAGCTGTCATCAATGGCTACGACCGGCCGTGCTCATCCGGATGCACCTCGTCGCAAGAAAATTTGCTCAAGCTTGCAAGGTGTTGTCGAAGGCCAGCTTGTACAGCTACCGGTTCGTGCTTCCTGGACACGCCGATTATGCGAGTGACGATACCTGCCGGGGGTTGAAAGTCTGTTCTTTAGAAGTTGGGCAAGTCAGAGGGTTTGCGCACTGAGCGCGTCGGCGGAACCGACCAGATCACCGGCGAGCAGCTCGGTACCCGAGCGCGCCGCGGTCCGCTCGGTCGCGCCGGGACCGGCGAGCAGCACCCGGACCTGTGCGGCGAGCTCCCGCAATTCGTCGGCGACCGCATCCAGCCGCACGGCTTCGGTGGCCGACAGCACCACCACGTCAGGGTGCTGGGCGGCGACCGCCGACCCGATCGCCGCGATCGGGGTGTCCGCGCCCAGGAAACTGATCGACCAGCCACGGCGCGCGAGCAGGAGTCCGAACAGCAGCAGGCCGAGATCGTGCCGTTCCTCGGGCGGGCAGGCCAGCAGGGCGCGCGGGCCGGACTGTTGTCCCCAGCCCCGCGCCAGCTCGGCAAGCCGGCCGCGAATGATCGCCGTGGCGAAGTGCTCCTGCGCCACGCTGACCTCGCCGGCCTGCCAGCCCGCGCCCAGCTCGCGCAACACCGGTAGCAGCACGCGGGTGATCGCGATCTCGAGCGGTACCGCCGCCAGCAGCTCGTCCAGCAGCGCTTGCGATCGGGGCTCGGCCATCGACACCAGGGCGCTGCGCAACCGCCGGCGACTGGAGCTGACAACACGGGATGCTGTCGCCGGATCGACCGGAACATCTCCCGCCGGGTTGGCCAGTACCGTGCGCGCCGCCTCGGCCGGCGGTATCCCCTGTTCCACCAGCCGGAACATCTGCCGGAGCCGCCGCTCGTCGGCCTGGGAGTAGAGCCGGTAACCGCTCGCCGACCGGCTCGGCTCCACCACCTGGTAGCGCCGCTCCCAGGCACGCAGGACGTGCTCGCTCAGACCCACCCGCCGGGCGAGCTCGCCAATTCGGTACACGCCGGCCTCGGCGGGAAGGGGTTGCACAAGTTCAGCCTAGAGGTTAGACAAACCCTTGACAAGCTTGCGGCTGCCACGTCCAATGAGGTTGTCACTCAAAGGGAACCAACTACTACGGGAGGAATCATGAACCGTCTTGCCAGCGCAGCCGCCGTGACCGCCGCCGCCGCGGCCCTGCTCGTCGTGCCGGCCGGCTCGGCCAGCGCCGCTCCGGACACCTCGTGCATGCGGGCCGGAATCGCGACCCTGAAGAGCGCCGGGCTGTTCAGCCAGGTCGCCCGTTCGGGCCTGCCCATCGCCACCGCCGTGTCGGTAGGCGTGACCCCGCGCGCCGGGACGGACGTGTCCGCACTGCCCGACCCGCTGCCGCTGTCCGTGGTGCTGGCCGACCACCGGGCCGGGGACAACAGCTTGTTCATCTACCCGTGGTGCTGACCCGCTAGCTCGCCAGCCACCACCCGGTAGCCGGGAGTTCCGGCTGCTACCCAGAGCTGTCCGGCCGCGTCGGGACTCGCCTCGAGCGCGAC
>NZ_DATINC010000098.1:0-59014 GCF_035474675.1 Jatrophihabitans sp.
ACCTCGACCTCGGCAGGAGTGCGCCGCATGTGGACGAAGCCCGCGCCGGCCAGGACCAGCAGGACCGCTGCGCCGCCGAAGGAGGCGAAGGCCGCGTAGCCGGCGATCTCACCCATGGTGTCGAAGGCGTAGGCGTTGAGCAGCAGACCGCGCAGCGTCTCGCCCCGGAACATCGTCTGCACCTGGCCCGCGAGCTTGGTGTCGTCGGGGTTGGCCAGGGACTGCGAGCTCAGCTGGGCGTAGGTCTGGCCGCCGCCAATCTCGGCGAGGTGAACACCGATGAAGTGGTCGGCGTAGGCCTTGGCCTGCGCGCCGGTGGTCAGCTGCTCACCGGCGTACTTGCGCACGGCGGCGAACTCCGGGCCGGCGATGTCCTTGCTGTCCTTGGCCGGGAAGTAGATCTGCTGCGCCGCGAGCTGGCTGTGCACCTCGTCGCCGACGAAGTTGTGTGCCCAGACCAGCAGCGATCCGGCGATGACCAGAACGGCCGCGAGGAACAGTCCAGCTGCACTGACCAGCTGGTCGAACGTCTTGCGCTTCATCTCGTCTCCCTGGTGATGTGGGTTGCTTTCCTCAACTGTCGCCGACCACGGGGCAGGGCACTGCCGGAGAAAGACCTGCTTTGCCGGGACCAAGGTCCTCGATCTCGCGAAGCGGGTGCCGGCCTCCTGCGGCCTGCGGTCGGCACATGCAGGGAGCCACGCCCCCCGTGAGGTCGTGGCTCCCTGAGTTCTTGCGGTACGTGGTGCTACCGGTCGGCGGCCCTCCCGGCCGCACGGTCTACAGCGTCCACCGGTGCCGGCTGATGAACGGCAGCCTGGCCCAGAACTTCCCGAGGCCCCAGGTGTTGCCGGCGTAGGTGGCGGCCAGCACGATCAGGGCGATGGCGTAGACGACGTGGTAGTCCACCAGCGGGTTCACCGAGCCGCTGGGCGCGCCGGCGCTGGTGTGCTGCGCCAGCGGGAACTCCGCCAGCCACATCAGGGCCATCATCGCCACCCCGGCCACCGCGGCGATCCGCAGCGCGACACCGGCGATCAGGGCGACCCCGATGCCGAGCAGACCGAGCATGAACAGCCAGTTCACCCAGGTGTCGCCGGCCATCGAGTGGAATGTCGAGCTCATCGGGCCGACCTCCACCGAGGACAGGAAGCCCTTGGTCGGCGAGCCGCCGTGCATCCAGGCCTTGGCCGACGGCGTCGCGTAGTGCAGCCCGAAGGTCTTGTCGAGGAAGGCCCACAGGAACACGAAGCCGGTGACTACCCGGAGGACGGCCAGTACCCGGGTGGCGAAGGAGGTGACCATGGCACCCCGGACGGTGACCTCCTCGTGCGCGCGGGTAACGCTCGAACTCTGCTGCGCGGTCATGATGATCGCTTCCTTCCTCTTCTGATCGCTACACCTTCACTCTGCTCGTGCTCGCCGCGCTCCGGACGAGGCCGAGGGCCCCACCTGGCAGGACCAAAGTCCGTCGGATGGGGCCCTCGGTCGCCGGCGTCAGCGGGGAGACGAGGCCGCGCTGACCTCCGGCCGGTCCTGCTCGGCACCCGGCAGGTCCGCGGCGGCCTGCGGCCGGCCGACCACCGCGATCGGGCAGGGCGAGCGGTGCAGCAGCCACGAGGCGACCGAGCCGAGCCGGGAGAACCAGTGGTCGTCGGCGCGGTGGCAGCCCACCACGAGCAGGTCGGCGCCGATCGCCGCCTCTTCCAGGGCCCACTGAGCCCGCACCCCGACGAAGCTCCTCTCCACGGCCACCTCAGGGAAGTCGCCGGCTACCTGCGCCAGGCAGTCGGTCATCACCCGGGACTCGATCCGCTGCACGTCGCGCAGCACCTCGGTGTCGGTCAGGGCATAGGTGCCCCAGCCGAGATCACCCCAGGACCGCACAGCCAGGACCGAGCACTTCCGTTGCCGGGCCTGCTCGAAGGCGAACCGCAGTGCCTGCCGGCCGCCGCGGCTCGGCGACACCCCGACCACCACGACGTTCCTGCGCTCGGCGTTGGGTGGTCCGTAACCGTTGAGCACGACGACCGGGCAGTGGGCATGCGCTGCCACCGCCTGGCTGATGGAGCCCCGGACGAATCCCGAGATGCTGCCCTCGACCTCGGTGCCCAGCACCACCATGGTGGCGGACTTGCTCATGGCAACCAGCAGGTTGGCCGGATCCGTCACGTCCAGCCGGGTCTGGATCGGCAGGTCGGGACACGCCGCACGGACGGCCTCGACCGCCTGGCGGAGCAGCGTGCGGGCGTGCTCGTCGATCTCGTGCAGTGCCTGGGTCATCGTCGCGTCGGACAGCACCGGTTCGTACAGGTAGAACCCCGCGTGCACCAGGACGAGCGGCAGGTTGCAGCGTGCCGCCTCGTCGGCGGCCCAGAGCACCGCGCTCCGGTTGACGGGTGAGCCGTCCACACCGACGACCACGGGCTTGGCAGATACTGCGTCCATGACTCGACCTCCGATCGGGGAAGCAGTTCCAGCTGACCCTCTCAGTCCATCGAAGTCCGGGAGCCGCCGACAGGGGCTTTAGTACCTCCCTGCCGGGCCCGGCTGAGGACGTCCGGCGCGGCGGAACTCAGCCGTGCGCGGTCGTGCGGTCGACCACGATGTCCTGCAACCGGCGGCGCATCGAGGCTGAGGTGACCCCCGCCTTGCCCACCCGCACCAGGACGTGCGGATTCATGGTCAGTCCCAGCTCGATTCGCAGCTGTTGCCGCAGATAGGGAATCTCGATCGCCTGGGTGAACAGGCTGGCCACGTACCCCTGCCGGGTGATCTCCAGCCAGAGGTGCTCCAGTGCCTCGCCGGCCCGCAGCCAGGACACCGGGTCGTCCCCGGCGGTACCGAGCGCGAACAGCGACTGGCCGAGGTGGGATCGGGTCTCCGGCGGTAGCGATCCGGTGCCCCGGGTGTCGAAGTCGCGGATCGGGATGTCGTCTTGGGACTCCCCGGTCACCCGCGGCACCGTGATCGCCGGAACGCCGTCCGGCCGGGTGGGATCGTCCGTCGTCCAGGTTCGCAGCTCGGCCCGGTAGGCAGGGTCGGCGTTCTGCAGCCGGTCGGCTTCCTGGCTGAGCCGGGCCACCGCGAGACGGTGCTGCAGGTCGTCCAGCTCGACGAGGATTGCCTGCTCGGCGGACGCCGCCTCGAGAAGCTGTGCGGTCAGTTCCGGGCTCACGACCTCGTCGGTGAAGCGGCGGCGGTTGGTCTGCCTGCTGATGATGCACCCGTCCAGCAAGCCGATCGGCGGTATGGTGCCCGGCTGGTCGCCCAGTGCGATCCGGGCGACGAGAGTCGGATGGAACCCGTCCGGGAAGCGCTCCACCACTGCGTCATAACCCTGGGCAGCCAGCGCCACCCTGGCGTTGAAGACCGCGCAACCGCAGCTAATCAGCAGCTGCCGGCCGGTGGAATCTAGAACGGCCAGCTGGCGGCGCGGGTCGGAGTAGATCTCGAGCGCACCATCGGCGAGGACGAAGCGCCACGGCTGGGTGTTGTGCACCGACGGGGCCAGCCGGGCCTGCCGGGCAGCCTGGAGCAACAGCTCGGTGCGGGTTTCCACTGAGCGCGTCATGGGAATCCCTCCGCCTTCGATCAGCCCTGCTGACAGCTTGGTCCGCAGCCGCCGTCGGCAGCAGGGCCGAAGGTCACCGGCCGTCCGCAAGCCGGCCGGGTGAGGCTCAGCCCGCCAGGACGTCGAGCACGTCGGCCACCGGGCGGCGCGGAGTGCGTGCCGGCTGGGCCGCGTCGGGTGCCGGGTAGCCGATCCGGAGCATCATCTGCGGCAGCGCCTGCCAGCCCATCAGGGTCTGGACCCGGTTGCGGAAGGCGACCAGGTCCACCGCCTGGCTCAACGGGCAGGTGCCGAGCCCGAGCAGTTCCGCCTCCAGCATCAGGCGCATCATCGCCTCGCCGGCCCGCAACTGCTCCAGCGGGGTGTCGGAGTCGGTCAGCAGCACCGCAATCAGCGGATGCTCGTCGACGTCGCGCTCGATGAGCAGCCGGCCGGAGACGCCGATCTCGAAGTCCCGCAACGGCACCTCGGTGTGCCGGGGCTGTCCCGGCGGCACGTTCGGTATGGCGCCGGCCGGAACGCCGTCGGCATGGACGTTCTCCTCGCGCAACCACCGGTTCATCTCGGCCAGGTAGTCGGGATCGTTGCGCTCGGTGCGGTCGGCCCAGCTCACCGCCACCGCGAGGTCGACCCGTTGCTCGGTGCGCATCGGGAAGTCCGGGTAGACGCCGGTGCCGGCGGCGACGCCGCGCAGCAGCTCCACCAGCTCGGGTTCGACCTGCCGCGCGGTGAACGGCCTGCGGTCGCTCTGCCGGCGCTGCGCGGCCGCGAACAGCTCCAGCTCCCGGGCCGTCGCCGGCCGCCGGGTCGCCAGCCGGAACTCGGCCAGCAGGTCCGGATCGGCCGGGTCGGGAAGCCGCTCGACGGAGACGTCCCAGCCCAGCGTGCGCAGGCCGAGCTCGGTCAATGCCAGCGCCGCCCCGCAGCTGATCAGCAGGGAATGCCCGTCCGGGTCGGCGACGCCCAGCTGCCGGTCCCGGTCGGCGCGCAGCGACAGCCGGTCCGGGCGCAGCTGCCAGCTCCACGGTTGGGTGTTGTGGATGGACGGCGCCCGGTTGGCCACCGCGATGATCGGCTCGATTCCGGTGCGGTCGAACGGACTCGCCGCCGCGGTGGGCTGCCCGCTCGTCCCGGCGGTAGCAGTCGTGGTGTCTGACATGAAAGTTCGCCTCTCTGTTATTCCGGACGCCCTGCGATCACCGGCGGCCGGTTCCCGTGCACCACCAGCACCGGGCACTTCGCGTGCTCGGCGCAGTGCGAGCTGACCGAGCCGAGCAGCAGCCCGGCGAAACCGCCATGGCCACGACTGCCCACCACCAGCAGGCTGGAGGAGTCGCTGTGCTCGAGCAGGGCCTGTGCCGCACTGCCCTCGCAGACCACGGCCTGCACCTCGCGCGGCGGGTCGGTGGCGAACACCTCGGCCAGTACTTCTTTCAGCATCCGTTCGGCATCGGCCTGCGGGTCCATCTCCGGCGGGACGTAGGACGATCCCGCCGCCCAGGCGAAGCTGGCCGGGATGTGCCAGGCGGTCACCGCGTGGATAGCAGCACCGGTCCATTCCGACAGGGTGCCGGCCCAGCGCAGCGCCAGCTTGGACTGCTCCGAGCCGTCCACGCCGACGACTATCCGATCGATGGTTCCGGTTCGAGTGGTCATGACCGCCTCCTTGGTCTCATGACCAGCTTCCAGTCCGCGTAGCGCGAATATCAGGGTCGAACGTCCCGGTCTGTTCAGTCCGACACCACCGCACGCAACACGTCGAGCTTGGCCGCGCGCCGGCTCGGCGGCACGGCCGCGATCATGCCCGCCACGGCGGCGATCAGCACCACGGCCAGCAGGCTGATAACGGGGACCCGGAATACCGTGATGCCTTGGTCGTGCATGGCGGCCACCAGGGACCAGCCGAAGAAGATCCCGATCGCCAGGCCCAGCAGGGTGCCTTGCAGGGCGATGATCACCGACTCCCACCGGATCGCCGATCTCAGTTGCGATCGGGTCATGCCGACTGCCCGGAGCAGCCCCACCTCCCGGGTGCGCTCGGTGATCGACAGCGCCAGCGTGTTGGCGATACCGAGCAGGGCGATGACGATCGCCAGCCCGAGCAGCGCGTAGATGAGGGCGAGTAACTGGTTGAACGGCGCGGTCTGGTTGTGCGTGTACTGCGCCTTGTCGAGCAGGTCGACGCCGGGATAGTCCTTGGCCACCGTTCCGACCGCGGCCAGCGCGGCAGCAGTCGACACCCCAGGTGCCTTCCGGATCAGCACCTTGCTGTCGAACTGGCCGGCGAAGTTGGCCTCGTAGCCTGATCGGCTCAGCAGGTAGTTGCCGGCCTGGGTGTTGTCGGAATAGATCAACGCCAACCGCAGGGTCCGCGGTCCGGTCTTGGCGAACACCGCCGGTATCTGGCTGCCGATCGTCCAGCGCTTGTCCCGCGCGGTCTTGTCGTAGACCGCGATGGACCCGGCGTCGAGGTCGTTCACCGAGCCCTCGCGCGGATCGATCCGCATGATGGAGAGCAGCGTCGCCGGATCGCCGGCCTGCAGGAACGTGCCGGCTCCGCCGATCTGGGCCACCCCCTGCCGGAGTCCGGCGGCGACCGCCACCTCGGGTAGCTTCGCCACCCGCTCGGCCAGCGCCGGGTCCACCCCGCCACCCACTCCGCCGCCGGTGTCCAGCACGATGTCGCCGGTGAAACCGCTGCTGATCGAGTGGTCGATGGAGGCCTTGGCCGAGGAGACGAAGATCGTGATGAACCCCACCAGCCCGACCCCGATCATCAGGGCGGACGCGCTCGCGGCCGTCCGTCCGGGATTGCGCATCGCGTTCTCCCGGGCGATCTCGCCGGTGATGCCGCGCAGCCTGGGCAGCGGCGCGCCGATCAGCCGGCTGAGCGGCGATGCCACGCTACGGCCGAGGACGGACATCCCGAAGAACACCAGCAGCGCCCCGGCACCGACCAGCCGGACCGGTTGGGAGACACCGCCGAACAGCCCCCACAGCAGGCTGGCCACGCCCGCGGTCAGGACCGCGGCACCGACCAGGATCCGTTGCCTGGAGCCGTAGCCGGTGCCGCCGGCGACTCCCAGTTGCATGGCTGCGACCGGCGGCACCTTCGCGGCCCTGCGGGCCGGCGAGAGCGCGGCGACCACGGTGACCCCGATCCCCACCACCAGGGCGATGATCTCGGTGCCGGGCCGGACGACCACCCCCTGCGCCGGGATGTCCACACCGGTGGCTTTCAGCAGGTTCTTCAGTCCGACGGCGACCCCGACACCGGCCACCATGCCGACCAGCGAGGCGATCAGCCCGACCAGGAACGCCTCGATCAGGACCGAACCGAGGACCTGGCGCCGGCTGGCTCCGAGCGCGCGCAGCAATCCGTTCTCACGGGTGCGCTGGGCAACCGTGATGGCGAAGGTGTTGAACATCATGAAGCCGCCGACCAGCAGCGCGATCACGGCGAAGATCAGCAGGAAGGTGTTGAAGAACGACAGTGCCTTGCGGATGGCGCTCTGGTTCTCGGCGGTGATCGCCTTGCCGGTGATCGCCTCGGTACCGGCCGGCAGCACCGCGCCGATCCGGTGGGCGAGCTCGGCCTGCGACACCCCGGCAGTCCCGACGATCTCGATACTGTCGAACTTGCCGGGCTCGGCCACCAGTCGCTGGGCGGCGGCCCTGGTGAAGATCACCGTGGTAGCGCCGCCCGGGGAGTCGGCGTTGCCAAACCGGGCGATCCCCGAGATCCGTACCCGCTGCGGCGGCCCGAGCACCAGCACCGTGGTGGTGTCACCGACGGCCAGGTGACCGTCACCGGCGCTCTTCTTGTCGATCACGACCTCGTCGTCCGCCCGCGGCGGGGCGCCGGCCACCAGGTTGAACGGGTTGAGCGCACCGGTGTCCGACCACGCGGTGCCCAATACCGGCGCGCCCGTGGTGGGATTGCCGAGCGCCTTGCCGCCCTTGCCCACCAGGCGGGCGTATCCGAACACCCCGCCCTCGGCGACCGATACGCCGGGGACCGCCTGTACCCGGGGGATCAGCGCGGCGTCGACGCGGCCACGTAGGTCAGCGCCGCCCTGGGGGCCTTCGAAGGCCGCCTTGACGCGCACCACCACGTCGGTACCCCGGTAGACGTCGGCGAACAGGTTGTCGAAGGTCTGGCGCATGGTGTCGGTGAGCACCAGGGTGCCCGCCATGAACGCCACCCCGAGCGCGATCGCCAGCGCGGTGGCCAGCATCCGGAACCGGTGCGCGAGCAGGCTCTTGAGCGTCGTTGCGAACATGGCCGTATCACTCTCCGAACAGCTTCATCCGCTCGAGCACCTTGTCGGTGGTCGGGTCGGCCATCTCGTCGACGATCCGGCCGTCCGCCAGGAACACCACCCGGTCGGCATAGCCGGCCGCGCGCGGGTCGTGGGTCACCATGACGATGGTCTGGTGCATGGCCTCGACCGCTTGCCGCATGAAGGCCAGTACCTCGCCGCTGGAACGGGAATCGAGGTTGCCGGTCGGCTCGTCGGCGAAGATGATCTGCGGTTTGCTGGCCAATGCCCTGGCCACCGCGACGCGCTGCTGCTGGCCGCCCGACAGTTCCGACGGACGGTGCTGCAGGCGGTCGGCCAGGCCCATGGTCTCGATCACGTTGTCGATCCAGGCCCGGTCACCCGAACGGCCGGCCAGCCGCAGCGGCAGGGTCACGTTCTCGATCGCGGTCAGGGTCGGCACCAGGTTGTAAGCCTGGAAGACGAAGCCGACCCGGTCGCGCCGCAGCACCGTCAGCTGGTGGTCGTTGAGCGTGCTCAGGTCCTGCGCGCCGATGTAGGCATGGCCGGAGGTGAGGGTGTCCAGACCCGCGATGCAGTGCAGCAGGGTGGACTTCCCGGATCCGGACGGCCCCATGATCGCGGTGAACCGCGGGGCCAGGAAGTCGACGGTGATCCCGTCGAGGGCACGTACCTCGGTCGAGCCGTGCCCATAGACCTTGCTGGCGTCGACGGTGTGCGCCGCGACGGTGGGTTCGGCCCTGGTTGCCGGGCCGGCGAGGGTGGCGGACATGGCAGCATCTCCATCTCGACGGGCGCACGGTGGATGCGTCAGAACTGGAACACCACGCGCGCCGGGATCCGCCCGGCCAGCACGTCAGCCATCGACTCGTTCACCTCGTCGATCTTGCGGTCGACGGCGATGACCTTGGTACGCCCGGCGGCGTGCAGGGCGAAGACGTCGGCGAGGTCGTTGCGGGTGCCGACGATGGAGCCGACAACGGTCTTGCCGCTGAGCACGGTGTCGAAGATCGGCACGCTCAATGCGGCGTTGTCGGCCGGTAGCGCCACGCACACCAGCCGGCCACCGCGGCGCAGCGACCGGTAGGCCTGGTCGAAGGATTGCGGTGAGGCGGCCAGCGCCACCGCCACATCGGCACCACCCAGAGCCTGGATGGCCCGGACCGGATCGGTGTCGCGGGCGTTGACCACGTGGTCGGCGCCCAGCTCGGTCGCCATCGCCAGCTTGTCGTCGGAGATGTCGACGCCGATCGCGAAGCCTCCGGCGATCCGGGCGTACTGCAGGGCCAGGTGACCCAGGCCGCCGACCCCGAAGATCGCCACCGTCTCGGCCGGCTTGACGTTCGCGACCTTGATCGCCTTGTAGGTGGTGACTCCGGCACAGGTCAGCGGGCCGGCATCGCGCGAGCTGACCCTGTCGGGCACCGGGGTCGCGAACGCCGCCGCCACCACGGCGTACTCGGCGAACGATCCGTTCACCGAGTAACCCGAGTTCTGCTGGGATTCACACAGCGTCTCCCAGCCTCCGATGCAGTAACGGCACTGCCCGCAGGCCGAGCCGAGCCAGGCGATGGCGACCCGGTCGCCGACCGAGCGGGTAGTGACGCCAGCGCCCAGCCGCTCTACGTAGCCGATGCCTTCATGGCCAGGAACGAACGGCAGGCTCGGCGTCACCGGCCAGTCGCCGTGCGCGGCGTGGATGTCGGTGTGGCACAGCCCGCTGACCTCCATCCGGACCAGGACCTGGCCAGGTCCCGGCTCCGGGATCGGAACGTCCTGGATCTCCAGCGGGGAGCGGAAGTCGGTGACGACGGCGGCTTTCATGACATTCTCCTGTAGTAGATGCGCTGACATGCCTTCCTCGACTCGAGCCAACTCCGGTTCCGCGCGGGCAGGAAGGGTCGATCGTCCCGAGCTGATCGGCCGCTGCCGCCGTAGTTGCCGGACTCAGGGCCGCAACAGCGCAACCTTCGAACGCACGCATGTCAGGCCACGCGGTCGGCCGTCGGCATATTGGTCGGTGCCGTCGGCAGGACCGGGCCGGACACCGGGCCCGCGGGATCCGGGCCGCCGTTGTCCAGACGGAAGGGTGGGTACTGGTCGGTCAGCAGCGCGACGTAGGCCAGCACCCGGTAGCACCACCGGTTCAGCCCCAGAATGAAGTCGTACAGCGCCGAGGGGTAGCGCCCGGTCACCGCCAGGATCACCGCGGCGATGATGGCCAGGACGGAGATCAGGCCGCCGCCACCGGCTATCCGCCAGCCGCCGTCGCCACCCAGTCCCCAGCCGCCGGCGAAGAAGCCGACGATGATCAGGTGGGGCAGCGCCAGCAGCCACCATTTCACCAGGACCAGCCAGCGCGAGAGCCGCTCCGGGTAGTCGACGGTGAACCGGGCGGGGTAGCTCGGGTCGTCGTGCAGGGTGAACGGTGGGTACCGGTCGGTCGCGAACGCCCCGATGGCGTAGTAGCTGACCCGCCAGGTCCAGCGCATCACCCCGACCGCGTAGTCGAACAGCCCCCGCGGATAGCGGCCGGTGAACAGGATCGCGAAACCGGCGACGATCGTGGTCACCACCAGCCCGATCCACAGGAACACCAGGACCACGACATGGGGGATGGCGAGCAGCCATTTCACCAGCCACAGCCAGCGGCTCAACGGCTGGCCGGGAACGCCCTCCAAACGTGCCGGGTAGGTCGACGCGGTTGACATCGTGCTCAGCTCCTTCCTGCCGGGGACCGGGATCTCCTCGGCATCCGGCATCGGACTCACTCCTGTCGAGCGTGGTGGCCTCCGATGGTGGGCCCGGCGCGAGAGGCGGGTAAGGGGCCAAAGGCCCTGGCTGGGCGGCGGCGGTTGCGGACACGCTCAGGTGGGGAAGGAGCAGTAGATGTCCGAGGTCCGCGTGGCACGGGCGGCGCCGGCACCTGAGCAGGTGCCTGCCGCCGTCAACGGTCTCAGTGCCACCGAGGCCCGGCTCCGGCTGGCGACCGACGGGCGCAACGAACTTTCGGTACGGGCCGAGCCACGGGTGCTGTCCGCCGTCCGGGACCAGATCGGCGACACCGTCGTGGTGGTCCTACTGGTCGCCGCGGTCCTCACCGCCGCCGTCGGCGACCTGCCCGACATGGGCGTCATTCTCGCGGTGATCGTCCTCAACACCACCCTGGGGACGCTGCAGCAGCTCCGCTCCGACCGGGCGCTGGCGGCGCTGTCGACGCTGACCGCGCCGCGTGCCACGGTGCTGCGGGACGGGCACGCCCGCGATGTCGACGCCGGCGAGGTGGTGGTGGGTGACCTGCTGGAACTGGCGGCCGGGGACATCGTGCCGGCCGACGCGCAGCTCATCCGCTGCGAGTCGTTCACCGTGGACGAGGCGATGCTGACCGGCGAGTCGGTGCCGGTCGGTAAGGCTGCCGGTGACCCGGTGCTCGCCGGCTCGGTGGTGACCCGGGGGCATGGCTTTGCGGTGGTGCGGGCCACGGCGCACGCCACCGTGATGGGCGGCATCGCGCGTGGCCTGAGCGGCACTGCCGCGACCGCCACGCCGCTGCAGCGACAGCTGGCACTGCTGGGCCGGCGGCTGGCTGTCGCGGCAAGCGCCGCGGCGCTGGTGGTGATCGTGCTCAACTTGGGCAACGGTCGCAGCTGGGAGACCAGCCTGGTGCTGGGCATCAGCCTGGCGGTCGCCGCGATCCCGGAGTCGCTGCCGGCGGTGGTGACCCTGTCGCTCGCGCTGGCCGGGCATCAGCTGGCCGGGCAGGCAATCCTGGTGCGCAAGTTCTCCGCGGTGGAGGCGCTCGGCTCGGTCACCGTGCTGGCCATGGACAAGACCGGCACGCTGACCGAGGGACGGATGGCACTCGACCGGCTGTGGACGCCCGACGGCAGCGCCGAGGCGGCGAAGAGCCTGCTGGAATACGCGGTCCTGTGCAGTGACGCCTGCCGGAACGACGACGGCACTCCGCAGCGCAGCGACGATCCCACCGAGATCGCGCTGGTCCAGCGGGCGCTCGGCGCCGGCATCGACGTCGCCGCGCTGCGCCGGGCCGCGCCGCGGATCGCCGAGTCCCCGTTCGATGCCCGCACCGCGATGATGAGCACCACGCACCGGACGCCGGGCGGTGCGGTGCTGCGCATCCGCAAGGGTGCGCCGGAGGCGCTGCTCAGCGGGGACGAGCTGGCCGGCGTCGCCTCGGGCACCCTCAGCTCCTGGGTGGCCGACGGCCTGCGGGTGCTGGCGGTCCGGGCGGCAACCGCTGCCGGACCGGAGTCGCTGGCGGCGGACCGGCTGGTCGGCCTGCTCGGGCTGGTCGATCCGGTTCGCGCCACCGCGCCCGGCATGATCGCGGCGTTCCGCCGGGCGGGTGTCCGGCCGGTGATGATCAGCGGGGACCACGCCGGCACGGCGGTGGCGGTCGCCCGCAAGCTGGGACTGGACACGACCGGGCGGGTGCTGACTGGGGCGGAGCTCGCCGCGGCCGAGATCGGGGACGGCCCGGACCTGACCGGGCTCTCGGTGGTCGCGCGGGTCCGGCCGGAGCAGAAGACCATGGTGGTGCAGGCGCTGCGGCGGCAGGGCAACGTCGTCGCGATGACCGGCGACGGCGTCAACGACGCGCCGGCGCTGCGCTCGGCCGACATCGGCATCGCGATGGGCAACGGCACCGAGGTGGCGAAGCAGGCCGCGGCTATCGTGCTCAGCTCGTCCGACCTGGCGGCGATGGTGCCGGCGATCGTGGAAGGCCGCCGGGTGTACGACAACATCAGCCGGTTCCTGCGCTACGCCCTCAGCGGGGGACTGGCGGAGGTGCTGATCATGCTGGCCGGACCGTTCCTCGGCATGGCGGTGCCGTTGCAGGCCGGGCAGATCCTGTTCGTCAACCTGCTCACCCACGGCCTGCCGGGGGTTGCCATCGGCAACCAGCCGGCCGGTGCCGACGCGGCCAGCCGACCACCCCGGCCGGTCGGCCATCGCCTGCTGGACCGGGGCCAGCTGTGGCGGATCGGCGTGCTGGGCAGCGTCCTGGCAGCCGCCAGCCTGCTGGCGGCCGGGTGGTCTGCCTGGCAGCACCGGCCGGCGCAGAGCACCCTGTTCCTGGCCCTGACCTTCGGGCAACTGGCGATCGCACTGGCCGGCCGGCCGGCCGAGCACCGGCTTCGGGACAACCGGATGCTGCTGGGATCGGTGCTGGTCAACGTGGCGCTGGTGCTGGCGGCGGTGTACGCGCCACCGCTGCGGGAGGTCTTCCGGACGACTCCGGTGACCGCTGCCGACCTGGTCGCCGCCGGGCTGGTCGCCGCGGGCCTGGCGGTGCTCGCCCGGCTGGTGACCACCCGGTACCCGGCCGGCCAGCCGTCCGCCGCGGTGGCCGGGACCTAATGCCCTGTTCCCGGTCCGGCGGGCCGGGGCACCCTGAACCGCTGCTCGTCCCTCGCGTCGGAAGGATTCCACCATGTACCCCACTGCCCGGGTGGCCACGCTCGGCACCCCGGGCTCCGGCATACCCACCGAGGCGCTGCGGCGGGCGGCGGTGCGGGCGACCTGGGCGCCGTCGGTGCACAACACCCAGCCCTGGCGGTTCGTGATCGGCCACGGGGTGCTGGAGGTGCACGCCGATTTCAGCCGGCGGTTGCAGGTCCTGGACCCGACCGGCCGCCAGCTGATCATCAGCTGCGGCTGTGCGGTGTTCAACGCCCGGGTCTCGCTGGCCGCGGACGGATTTACCGCCGAGGTCCGGCGGCAGGCACCCGGCGCCGGCAGCGACCTGCTCGCCGAACTGGCCGGGTCATCGGAACGGGATCCGGTGGTGGCGGCGCTGGACCCGCTGCTGTCGCTGCGGCGGACCAACCGCCGGCGGTTCGCCGACGACCACGTTCCCAGCGAGCTGCTCGCGACGCTGGCTGACGCCGCCACCCGGGAAGGTGCCCGGCTGTTCGTCGTCAGCGATCGGTCGCACCGGGTCGCCACCGCCTCGCTGAGCCGGCGGGCTGAGGCGATCGAGCAGTCCGACCCGGCCTACCGGGCCGAGCTGCGGGCCTGGGTGACCGACGACCAGCAGCGCAGCGACGGGGTGCCGGTCAGCACACTGCCGCGGCCGGTGCCGTCCGGTGCTCCCTGCGGTACCGGCGAGGTGCCGCTGCGGAACTACGCCGATCCCGGCGACGCCGGCTTGCCTGATGTCACCTCCGCCGGCCTGGATCAGTCATTGCTGCTGTTGGGAACCGACACCGACGACGTGCTGGCCTGGCTGCAGGCGGGCGAGGCGCTGGAGCGGGTCTGGCTGGAGGTGACCCGGGCCGGCTACGCCATGAGCCTGTTCACCCAGGTGATCGAGGTGGCCGGTACCAGGGATTCGCTGCGCTCCGAGCTGGGCCTGGGCATGTACCCGCACGTCCTGCTCCGGGTCGGACGGGCGCCGGCCACCCCGGCCTCCCGGCGCCGCAAGCTGGTGGAGGTGCTGCGGCACACGGCCGGAGCCGGAGATGTGTGAACCCGGCCGGTCGTGGCATATTCTTTTGGTCACCGGCACGCACAAGCGGCCTGACAGCAGGCGGAACGGGTGATGACCGAGCAGCGACACGTGCCGACCCCCGCCCCCCAGCTCGGCTTGGCCGAGCTGTTGGACCAGCTGATCGACCGGGCGCAGGACGTCCGGGACGTGCACGCCAAGCTGAACAGCCTGCTGGCCGCCAACGAGGCCATCATGGGCCACCTGGAACTGCCGGTGGTGCTCCGCCAGATCGTCCATGCCGCGTGCGTCCTGGTCGACGCCCGCTACGGCGCACTGGGGGTGATCAACCTCGACGGCGACGGCCTGGAGCAGTTCGTCTACGAGGGCATCGACGAGGACACCGCGGCCCGGATCGGCTCCCTGCCCCGTGGGGAAGGGCTGCTCGGCGCCCTCATCGCCGATCCCCGCCCGATCCGGTTGAACCGGATAGCCGATGATCCGCGCTCGGTGGGCTTCCCTGCCCACCATCCGCCGATGGACAGCTTTCTCGGCGTGCCCATCAAGGTGCGCGACTCGGTGTTCGGCAACCTGTACCTGACCGGTCGCCGTACCGGGAACTTTACCGAGAGCGACGTGGAGCTGATCCGGGCGGTGGCGGCCACCGCCGCCATCGCGATCGAGAACGCCCGGCTCTACGACGAGGCCCGCCGCCGGGAGCGCTGGCTGCAGGCCACCGCCGAGGTGAGCCAGCAACTGCTGTCCTACTCGGGCGAGGATCCGCTGCTGGTGATCGCCCGCAGCGTGCAGGAGCTGGCCGACGCCGACCTGGTGACGGTGGTGCTGCCGGCCACCACACCGGGTGAGCTGATGGTCGAGATGGCGGTGGGTCTCGGGGCAGACCGGCTGACCGGCCTGTCCTACTCCAGCGAGCGCACCATCGCCGGCGCGGTGATCGAGACCAGTGAGCCGATCCGGATCGACAACGTCGAAGAACAGTTCGAGTACACGCTGCGGATGCGCGAGCTGGTTCCGGTCAACGCGGTGATGGGCCTGCCGCTGGCGGGCGCCAGCAAGCCGCGCGGCTGCCTGATGGTAACCAGGCTCGGCGGCCGCCGCGGGTTCACCGACAACGACCTGCAGATGGCGACCATCTTCGCCAACCACGCGGCCGTCGCCCTGGAACTGGCCGATGCCCGCTCCGACCAGCAGCGGGTGGTGTTGCTGGAAGACCGGGACCGGATCGCCCGGGACCTGCACGACCACGTGATCCAGCGGCTGTTCGCCGCCGGCCTGACGGTGCAGAGCCTGCAGACCCGTCAGCTCGATCCGGCCGCCACCGCCAAGCTGGCGCAGGTGGTCACCGACCTCGACGACACCATCCGGCAGATCCGCACCTCGATCTTTGACCTGCGCGGCGCGCTGTCGCCGGCCTCGGCGAGCGTACGGACCGGGCTGTTGGCGGTGGCCAACGAGCAGGCCGCGCAGCTCGGGTTCGAGCCGACGCTGCGCTTCTCGGGGCCGGTCGACTCGATGGTGACGCCGGACCTGGCCGACGAGCTGGCCGCGGTGTTGCGGGAGGCGCTGAGCAACGTGGCCCGCCATGCCCGGGCCGACGGCGTGGAGGTCGCCCTGGACGCCTCGACCTCGCAATTGTGCCTGTCGGTGACCGACGACGGCGTCGGGCTGGGCGACACCACCCGGCGAAGCGGCCTAGCCAACCTCACCGAGCGTGCCGCCCGGCACGGCGGAACCCTGACCGTGACCAGCACACCGAACGAAGGAACCCAGCTGCGATGGCAGATAGCACTGACCTGACCGCAACCCCGATCAGGATCTTCCTACTGGACGACCACGAGATCGTCCGGCGGGGGATCGCTGACCTGCTCTCGGCGACCGATGACATGGAGGTGGTCGGCGAGGCAGGCACCGCCGCCGAGGCGCTGCGGCGGATACCGGCCGTCCGCCCGGACGTCGCGCTGCTCGACGGGCGGCTGCCCGACGGCAGTGGCATCGACGTCTGCCGCGACATCCGGTCCAGCTATCCCGACATCCGCTGCCTGATCCTCACCTCCTACGATGACGACGACGCGCTGTTCGCCGCCGTGATGGCCGGCGCGTCGGGCTACCTGCTCAAGGAGATCCGCGGCTCGTCGCTGCTCGACGGCATCCGGCAGGTCCGGGCCGGCCGGTCGCTGCTCGACCCGACGGTGACCGAACGGGTGATGCAGCGGCTGCGCACCGGCCAGCAGGCCGACCCGCGACTGGCCGGGCTGACCGAGCGGGAGCGCGAGATCCTCGACCTGATCACCGAAGGGCTGACCAACCGCCAGATCGGTGAACGGCTGTTCCTCGCCGAGAAGTCCGTCAAGAACTACGTCTCGGCACTGCTGGCCAAGCTCGGCATGCAGCGCCGCACCCAGGCCGCCGTCTTCGGCTCGGAGCTCAAGCACCGGTAACCGGACAGGGTCTTTGGTCCTGGTCCCAGGGGCTTGCGGCCCCTACCCCCGGCCGAGTTGACCTCCCAGGATGGAGAGGTGACCAGCCGAGGAGTACCGATCATGACCATGCCACCCGTCGTCGTCGGCGTCGACGACAGCGTCGACGCGCGGTCGGCCGTGCTGTGGGCCGCCGAAGAAGCCATGTTGGCCGGAACTTCGCTGCTGGTGGTGCATTCACCCGCATTGCCACTGGCCGCCCCGGCCGGCCACCTGGGTGCGGCGCTGCGCGCGTCCGACGACGTCGGCCGTTCGGTGCTGGACTCGGCGACCGCGCTCGCCCGGGCTCGTCAGCCGCAGCTGGTGGTGAAAAGCCTGCTCAGCCATGCCGACCCGATCCAGGCGCTGATCGACGTCAGTGTCGAGGCCCAGTTGCTGGTGCTGGGGGCGCGGACTGCTTTAACGGGCGACGTGTCGATGCTGTCGTCGAGGCGGGTGACGGTCAGCGCCCACGCGCACTGCCCGGTGCTGTTGCTCGGGCCGGTCTCGACCTTCAGCCCGCCCTCGATGGTGTCGCGCATCGTGGTGGGCGCCGGAACCACCCGGGCGGGGCGGGCGGCTGTCGCCTTCGCGGCCGCGGAAGCCGCGCGCCGGGACGTGCCGCTGCACCTGCTGCGCCTGGAACCACCCGCACACCCTGCCCAGCCCGCATCCGCCGAGGCGCCGGAACGCCGGTCGCAGGCCGAGCAGGAGCTGGCCGGTGAGGCCGCCGCACTGCGCCACGAACGGCCGGACCTCGTCGTCCTCGCCGAGCGAGTGTGCGGCGAGGCGGTCGAGGTGCTGCCGGCCTACTCCGACAGTTCCACCATCCTGGTGGTGGGCTGCCACCACAGTGACGACCACTGGAGCACCCGGCTGGGGCCGGTCGCGACGTCGGTGGTGCACCGCAACCGCGGGCCGGTGGTGGTGGTCGGCCATGTCTGGAACCAGGACGGCCAGAGCCCGGACGGCCGGCCGGCGCTGCCTGCGTACCGGCTGGGTCTGGCACAACGCTGAGAGCACTACGCCTAAAGACACCCCGCCTGAGACACCTCGCCGAGAAAGTGGAGTGGCAGGTGTTGCCCTGCTGCCCCGCGCTGCCCGCCAGCGCTATTCGGCAGTGACGGTCAGGATCTCGTCCAGGTCGCGCCGGCTCGACTCCGGGGTGACGCCGGCCCGCCCGGCCCGCAGCACCATCTGCGGGTAGCCGGCGAGGCCGAGGTCGGTGCGCAACCGGGCCCGCAGGTCGGCGATGTCTATCACCTGGCTGAACAGGCTCATCACGTAATCGGCCCGGGTGGCTTCGAGCCACACGCGTTGCAAGGCCTCACCCGCGCGCAGCCAGGACAGGGGTTTGTCGGCGGCGGTGACCAGCACCAGGATGCACTCCTGCGCCCCGGAGCGGTCCTCGTCGACGATCCAGCCCATCCGGCGGGTGTCGAAGTCGCGGATCGACGGAGCATCGCTGATCCGGCTCAGAACGCTGTTGCGGTAAGGCACAGCCATGGCCGGCACCCTGTCCTTGCGCCTGGGGTCGCCGGTGGTCCAGGCCGTCAGCTCCTGCCGGTAGGCCGGATCGGTGTTCTCCCGCAGGTCGGCCTGCTGGCTCAACCTGGCAATGCTGAGTCGATGGGTCTGCTCGCGCACCTCGAACAGTTCGGCCTCCTCGGCCCGTGCCGCGCACGCGAGTTCGTAGCGCACCGAGGCCGCTACCGAGGTGTCCAGGAACCCGCTCCGGTTGGAGTGCCGCCGCGCGATGTGCGGTTCGAGCGCGGCGATCGGAACCCAGTCCGACTGCCGGGCCGGCAGTTCCAGTCGCGCGACCAGGCTCGGGTCGTCCGGGTCGGGCAGCCGGTGCACCACCGCGTCGTAACCGCGAGCTGCGAGCGCGGTGCGGGCGTTGAACACCGCGCACCCGCAGCTGAGCATCAGCTGGCGGCCCTCGGGGTCGGCGACCCGCAGTTGCCGGTCGCGATCGGCGTGCACCTGCAAGGCGTCCGGGGTCAGCACGAGGCGCCACGGCTGGCTGTTGTGGATGGACGGGGCCAGCCGCGCCGCGGCGGCCGCCTCCCAGAGCGGGTGGGGTGCGGCCGTCGGAGACATCATGGCGGTCCTCCGGTTCCGAGCGGTCCTGCGGCTCACTCCCAGCGTCCTGGTGCGGCTACTTCCCAGCCAGGGGCCAAAGTCATCGGGGCTTGGTCGATGTGGACCTTCGACCCTGGTACCACCGCAGTGCCCGCGAAAGGCTGGCAGTAACGGTCCGCGCAGCCGAGGGAAGGACGCAACGACCATGACCACCCATCTGGTACGACCAGCCGCCCAGCGACTTCCGTCGGTACGGCGGCGCAGACCGCGAATCCGGCTCGACCGCAGGGTCGTTGGAAGCTTCTTCCTGTTCACCGGCGGGGTGCATGTCGGCATCGTGGCGGCGGAGCCCGGGTTCTACCGGCACTTCGCCGACGGTGCCCTGCTCGGCTTCGCCCGCTCGCGATGGCAGGACGTGTTCATGGCCCATCCCGCTGTCTGGGGCCTGGTGCTGGCGGCGGCCGAAGTCGTCCTGGGCCTGGCGCTGCTGCGTGGCGGTGGCTGGGCAAGGCTGGGATGGGCGGGTGTGATCGCGTTCCACCTGGCCCTGATGGTCTTCGGCTGGGGTTTCTGGCTGTGGAGCGTGCCGGCCCTGACCCTGCTGATACCGGCCGCCCGGCATGACCTGCGTGGGTCTGCGCCGCTGACCCGCCCGAGCAATCCCACCTAGGAGGTTTGTCATGCGGACTCTCGTGGTCTACGAATCGATGTACGGCAACACCCAGGAGATCGCCGAGGCCGTCGCCGCCGGGCTACGCACCGCGGGGGAGGCCAGGGTGCTTCCGGTCCGTGAGGCAGTTCTGGCAAGCCTGGACGGGATCGACCTGCTGGTCGTCGGCGGCCCGACCCACGCCTGGGGCATGACCCGCGCCAGGACCCGGGCACAGGCCATCACCGACGGCCACCGCAAGGGCCTGCGGGTGACAGCCCGGCCCGGCGATCTCGGCCTGCGGGAATGGCTCGCCTCGCAAACGGGAAACGGCAACGGCCTGGCGAGCGCGGCCTTCGACACCCGCATCAAGGCGCCGGCGGCGGTGACCGGGCGGGCATCGCGCGGGATGGTGCGCTGGCTTCGTCGCAACGGCCTTGTGGTGCTGGCACCGGCGGTGAGCTTCTTCGTCACCCGGGACAGCCGGTTGCTGGCCGGAGAGACCGACCGGGCTCGCCGGTGGGGGCGGGAACTTGCCGAAAGGGCCGGCCGCCGGGAGCCTTCGGTGAAGCAGGCGAAACAGGCCTAGCGCGGCCCGGCAGCCGGAGGAGGACAGACCTCAGGCACCGGAGAATCCTCCGTTGCCTGAGGCGTTCCAACGGCGCGACATCGCCGCCTGACCGACCCGGGCAGGCAGTGACCTTCGACTCTGGGCCGGGGAGCGGGAATCGGGTGAGCTGAAGGGGTAACCGGCACCAGGTTTGCCACGCACGGTTTCGGGAGGACGCCATGACCATCGACTACGGCTCGAAGGACACGCTGCTGCGCGAGCGAGCCGTTCAGCGGCTGAAGAAGCGGCGGGACTTCTACCGGCATGTGCTCGCCTACGTGTCGGTGAACGGCTTCCTGGTGATTATCTGGGCTATGACCGGCGCGGCCGGCTTCTTCTGGCCGATCTTCCCCATGACCGGCTGGGGCGTCGGCGTGATCATGAACGCCTGGGACGTCTACTCCGACGACGAGATGGACGAGACCCACATCCGGCAGGAGATGCAGCGCCTGCAGAAGCAGTGAGCGCCAGCCCGCCAGACGTAGACACCAGACGCAGGAGGAGGAACGTGACCGAGACCGCCCTGCCCACCATGCCGGAGGAAGCCGAGCTGGCCGAGCGCATCTGCCGGCCCACCGACGACGAGATCGAGGCACTAGATGCCTGGTGGCGCGCCAACAACTACCTGACAGTGGGCCAGATCTACCTGATGGCCAACCCGCTGCTGCGCGAGCCGCTGGCCGCCGGGCACATCAAGCCCCGGCTGCTCGGGCACTGGGGGACCAGTCCGGGTCTGTCGTTCGTCTACGCGCACGCCTCCCGGCTGATCCGGCTCACCGGCCAGCAGCTGCTCTACCTGGCCGGACCGGGCCACGGCGGGCCGGCGCTGGTGGCGGCGGGCTACCTGGAAGGCGCGTACACCGAGACCTACCCCAACGTGACCCTGGACGAGGAGGGCATGCGGCGGCTGTTCCGGCAGTTCTCCGCCCCGGGCGGCATCCCCAGCCACGTGTCGGTCACCACGCCCGGCTCCATCCACGAGGGCGGCGAGCTCGGCTACGTGCTGGTGCACGCCTTCGGCGCCGTGCTGGACAACCCGGACTTGATCGCGCTGGCGGTGGTCGGTGACGGCGAGGCCGAGACCGGCCCGCTGGAGGGCTCCTGGAAGGGCATCTCGTTCCTCAACCCGGAGCGGGACGGTGCGGTGCTGCCGGTGCTGCACCTCAACGGTGCCAAGATCGCCGGGCCGACGGTGCTCGGCCGCAAGGACCCGGCCGAGGTCTGGTCGCTGCTGGAGGGGCACGGCTACCAGGTGTTCGAGGTGGCCGGGGCCGACCTGCCGGGCATGCACTACCGGTTCGCCGAGACGCTGGGCCAGGCCTGGGCGCAGATCCGGGCGATCCAGGCCGCGGCCCGCGGCGGCAGCTGGGACGGCAGCCGGCCGCGCTGGCCGGTGATCGTGCTGCGCAGCCCCAAGGGCTGGACCGGGCCGGACGTGGTGGACGGCATCCAGGTGCAGGGCACCTTCCGGGCCCACCAGGTCCCGCTGGCCGGCGTCCGGGAGAACCCCGCGCATCTGGCGTTGCTGGAGCAGTGGATGCGCTCCTACCGGCCGGAGGAACTCTTCGACGCCGACGGGGCGCCGACCGAGCTGGTCCGCCGGGCCAATCCCACCGGCCCGCTGCGGATGAGCGCCACCCCGCACGCCAACGGCGGGCTGCTCACCCGGCCGCTGGTCCTGCCGGACTTCCGCGACTACGCCGTCGACGTCCCGGCACCGGCCTCGGTGCGGCTGGAGTCCACCCGCCGGTTCGGCGAGTTCCTGCGCGACGTCTACCGGGCCAACCCCGACCGGTTCCGGTTGTTCTGCCCGGACGAGACCAACTCCAACCGGCTCGGCGCGGTGTTCGAGGCCTCCGACCGCGCCTTCGCCGAGCGGGTGACCTCCGACGACGTGGCGATCTCGCGCAGCGGCCGGGTGATGGAGGTGCTGTCCGAGCACAACTGCCACGGCTGGCTGGAGGGCTACACGCTGACCGGCCGGCACGGCCTGTTCGCCACCTACGAGGCCTTCGCGATGGTGAGCGCCTCGCAGACCATCCAGCACTGCAAGTGGCTGCAGGAGGCCGACGAGCTGCCCTGGCGGGCCCGGGTGCCGAGCCTGAACATCTTGCTGACCTCGACCGCCTGGCGCAACGACCACAACGGCTTCAGCCACCAGGGGCCCGGCCTGATCCAGAACGTGCTCACCGCGCGCGGCAACATCAGCCGGGTCTACCTGCCGCCGGACGCCAACTGCCTGCTGTCGGTAGCCGATCACTGCCTGCGTTCCCGTTCCTACGTAAACCTGATCGTGATCGACAAGCAGCCGCAGCTGCAGTGGCTGACGATGGCTGAGGCGATCGAGCACTGCGCCCGCGGCGCCGGGGCCTGGTCGTGGGCCGGTACCGACGACGGGTCCGCCGACCCCGACATCGTGCTGGCCTGCGCCGGCGACATCGTGACCATGGAGACGGTCGCGGCGGCGGCCATCCTGCGCCAGTGGCTGCCGCGGTTCCGTACCCGGGTGGTCAACGTGGTGGACCTGATGGCGCTGATCCGGCGCCGCGATCACCCGCACGGCATGGACGAAACCCTGTTCCGCGAGCTGTTCACCGACTCCGTCGACGTGGTGTTCGCCTTCCACGGCTACCCCGGTGCGATCCACCAGCTGGTGCACGGCCGCCCGGACGCCGACCGGTTCCGGGTGCGCGGCTTCATCGAGGAGGGCACCACCACCACGCCGTTCGACATGGTGGTGCGCAACCGGGTGTCCCGGTACCACCTGGTGATGGACGCCATCAACAACGCCCGCCGGACGCCGCCGGGAGCCAGCGAGCTCAAGGCGTGGTGCGAGCGGCGGCTGGCCGAGCATGCCGAGCACGTGGTGGCCTACCTGGAGGACCTGCCGGACGTCCGGAACTGGGTGCTCACCGATCCGGTCCTGCCCGCCTGATGGCCACCGGGGTTTCGGCGGTGCCGGCCGTTGCGCCGGTACTGGTGCTCAATTCCGGCAGCTCCTCGGTGAAGCTGGCCGTCCTCGACCCGGTGAGCGGCGAGCGGCGGGTGACCGCACTGGCGGAGCGGGTCGGCACCGGCGAGGCAACCGTGCGGGTTCGGCGGGGCGAGCAGGAGCAGGCCGGCGCGCCGGCGGACGGCTCGCACCGCGGGGTGATCAAGGAGTTGCTAGCCGCGCTCGCAGACGAGCTGGCCACCGTTGCCGGAGTGGGCCACCGGGTGGTGCACGGCGGCCAGCGGTTCTCCTCCTCCGCGGTGGTCGACGACCCGGTGCTGGCGACGCTGCGCGAGCTGACCGGACTCGCACCGCTGCACCTGCCGGGCAACCTCGCCGGCATCGAGGCCGCCCGGGCGGAACTGCCCGACCGGGTGCACGTGGCGGTGTTCGACACCGCGTTCCATTCCGGCATGCCGGCGCGGGCCTACCGTTACGCGGTGCCGGCCGGGTGGTACTCCCAGCACGCGGTGCGCCGGTACGGCTTCCACGGCACCAGCCACCGCTATGTCAGCGGGCGGGCGGCCGAGCTGCTCGGCCGGCCGCTGGCCTCGCTCAGAATGGTCACCGTGCACCTGGGCAACGGGTGCAGCGCCACGGCGGTCCGCGACGGGATCTCGGTGGACACCACGATGGGCATGACGCCGCTGGAGGGCCTGGTGATGGGCACCCGCAGCGGCGACGTCGACCCGGGTGCGCTCGGCTACCTCGCCGACCGGCTGGGGAAGGGCCTGGCCGGGCTGCTCGACCAGCTCAACACCCGCAGCGGCCTGCTGGGACTGTCCGGGATCAGCAACGACATGCGCGAGGTGCAGGACGCCGCCGAGCACGGATCGGCCGATGCGGCCCTGGCCGTCGAGGTGTTCTGCTACCGGGTCGCCAAGGCGATCGGAGCGCTGGCGGTGGCGCTGGGCCGGTTGGACGCGGTGGTGTTCACTGGCGGCATCGGCGAGCACTCGGCCACGGTGCGCTCGGCGGTGCTGGTCCAGCTCGGCATCCTGGGCATCACCGAGGACGTCGGCGCCAACGGCGAGGACGGCCGGCGGACCGGCGGCCGGATCTCCGGCGCGGGCTCGGTGCCGGTGCTGGTGGTGCCGACCGACGAGGAGCTGCTGATCGCGCGCGACACCTGGGAGCTGACAGCGGAGCCGGCCCGGTGACCCGCACCCTGCTGGTGGTGCCCACCGGGCACGGCGTGGGCCTGATGGCCAGTTGCCTCGGGCTGGTCAACGCGCTGCAGCGGCAGGGCGTCGACGTCGGCTTCGGCAAGCCGCTGGCGCAACCGCGTGCGGACGGCACCGACGCGGACCGCTCCACCGCGCTGATGACGTTGACCTCCGGGCTGTGCCCTCCGGAACCGATCCCGGCCGGGGTGGTCGAGCACCTGCTCAGCGAGAATGCCCTGGACGCCCTGATGGAACAGGCGGTCGCCGCCGTCGAGCCGATGACCGCCGGCCACGACGTGGTGATCCTGGAGGGACTGGTGCCGGCCACCGGCCTGGTGTACGCCAGCCGGGTGAACCTGGCACTGGCCAAGGCGTTCGACGCAGACGTGCTGCTGGTCGGCGCGGCCGGCGACGGCCCGGCCGACCACCTCGCCGAAGGCATGGCGATCGCTGCCCAGGCCTACCAGGCCGGCGAGCGCGGGCGGGTGGTGGGCGCCCTGGTCAACCGGGTGCCCGACACCGGCCGGCAGGCGGTCGAGGTGCTCCGCACGGCGCTCGCGGGGCGCGGCCTGGTGCTGGTGGGAGCCATTCCGTTCCGTACCGAGCTGACCTGGCCCCGGCTGTGCGATCTCGTGGCCGGCCTCGACGTCACCGTGCTGAACCAGGGCCAATCCGAGCGTCGGGTGACCGACGTCATCATCGCCGCGCAGGCCGTCCCCGGCGTCCTGCCGCTGCTGCGGGACGGCACGCTGGTGATCGTGCCCGGCGACCGGCACGACGTGATCCTCAGTGCCTGCCTGGCGGCGCGCAACGGCACCCGGCTGGCCGGCCTGCTGCTCACCGCCGGCATCGAACCGGATCCGCGGGTGTGGCAGCTGTGCCGCCCGGCCGCCGATACCGGCCTGCCGGTGCTGCTCACCGGCGGCTACAGCTACGAGACGGCCACCGTGGTGCACGCGGTGGACCCGGAGGTGCCGCCCGACGACGCCGAGCGGGCCCGCCTGGTGATGTCCACCGTGGCCGACGCGCTGGACCCGGAGTGGCTGACCACCCTGCCGACCGCCAGCCACGTGCCCCGGCTCAGCCCGCCGGCGTTCCGGCACCGGCTCACCACCGCGGCCCGGCAGGCCGGCCGGTGCATCGTGCTTCCCGAGGGCGCCGAGCCGCGCACCCTGCAGGCCGCGCTGACCTGCCACCGGCAGGGCATCGCCCGGTGCGTGCTGCTGGCCCGCCCGGCCGAGGTGGCCGCCACGGCCGCCAGCCGGGGACTGGTGCTGCCCGGCGAGCTGGAGATCGTCGACCCGACGCAGGTCGACGAACGCTACGTCCAGGCGCTGGTGGCGGCCCGCCGGCACAAGGGCATCACGGCGGAGATCGCCCGCGACCAGCTCGGCAACCCGATCGTGCTGGGCACCGTGATGCTGCGGCTGGGCGAGGTCGACGGCATGGTGGCCGGCGCGGTGCACACCACCGCCGACACGTTGCGGCCGGCGCTGCAGATACTGGGCACCGCACCGTCGGCGGCCCTGGTCTCCTCGGTGTTCTTCATGTGCCTGCCCGACGAGGTGGTGGTCTACGGCGACTGCGCGGTCAATCCGGACCCGGACGCCGCGCAGCTGGCCGACATCGCGCTGCAGAGCGCCGCCTCGGCACGCGCCTTCGGCATCGAGCCACGGGTGGCGATGATCAGCTTCAGCACCGGGACGTCCGGAACGGGCACCGACGTGGCCAAGGTGACCGAGGCGACCCGGCTGGTGCGCGAGCGCGACCCGTCCCTGGTGGTGGACGGCCCGCTGCAGTACGACGCGGCCGCGATCGCCTCGGTGGCGCGCAGCAAGGCACCCGGCAGTCCGGTGGCGGGCCACGCCACGGTGTTCGTCTTTCCCGACCTCAACACCGGAAACACCACCTACAAGGCGGTGCAGCGCAGCGCCGACGTGGTGAGCATCGGGCCGATGCTGCAGGGACTGGCCAAGCCCGTCAACGACCTGTCCCGGGGTGCGAGCGTGGAGGACATCGTCTACACCATCGCGCTCACCGCGATCCAGGCAGCGCAGCAGGGTTAGCCGGGCAACCCGGCTGGGCTGCCCAGCAGGCGCCGGAACTCCGCGGCGAACCGGGCGGCGGGCGCGCCGTCGACCACCGTGTGGTCGATCGTCACGGTGAGGTCGAGGACCTCGCGGACCTCGACCCGGCCGTCGACGGCGACCGGCCGGCTGCTGACGCCCCCCACCACCACGGTGAGCGAGGCGAGCGTGGGCGGAGCAATGGCGAAACCACCGCCACCACCGAACATGCCGACCGCGGTGACCTGGACCGTCCCGGTCGCCAGGTGGGCGCGGCGGGACCGGCGCAGCACCGCATACATCAGCCGGTACCCGCCGGGAATCCGGCCACCGGTGGTCGCCAGCGTGCTGAGCGGCCGTCCGGACGGAGTGCCGGCAGCATCGGCCTTGACCGCGCGCAGCTCGGCGCTGATCTCGGCAATCCCGCGGCGGTCGGCATCGCGGACGACGTGCACCAGCCCGAACGGGCCATGCGCGGTCGGCACCTCGATCAGCGTCTGGATGTCGACGGCACGGTGTTGGACCAGCCGGCCTCGCCAGTCCCGATAGGCATGCACCTGCGGATGCGCGGCGACTGCCCTGCCCAGGCAGGCGATCACGAACGCGGTGAGCGACAGCGGCGGGTCGTGGCCGGCCAGCAGTTGCCGCGCCGTGCTGATGTCCACCTCGAACAGCCCGTGCATCGCGACGATCCGGCGGCCGGAACGAACCGCCGCCGTGACCAGCCGCCTGCTCGGCGGGAACGGCTCGACGGTGACGGCACGCCCACCAGAGCCGTTCCCAACCTCCGTCGATTCCGACATTTCTGCCTCCGTCCAAGGCTTCGCCGGCTCGCCGGCTGGCAGCAGGGCCGAAAGTCATGAGCAGCGGGAGACGGCAGCGGGTACGGGACCAAAGGCTCTAAGACCGGCCCGGCGGATGCGAAACCCTGCATCCAACGATCGCTGCGCTGCCGGCGCACGACATGGCCTTCGAGGAGTGAGATGAGTACAGAGCGTCCCATCGTGGTCGGGGTCGACGGATCGGCCGGCGCCCAGGCGGCGGTGCAGTGGGCTGTCGAGGAAGCCGGCAGCCGGCAGGCCGCTGTGCGGTTGATCTGCGCCTACCGGTTGATGCCCGGCTTCTACCAGGCTCCCGGCATGTACGCCGACTACCCCGCAGACATCGAACGGATCCGGCAGCACGCGGCCACGGTGATCTCCAATGCCGTTGCCGACGCGGAACGGGCTGCCCCCGGCGTGCTGGTCACCGGCGACACCGTGGACGGCGCCCCGGCACCGGCGCTGGTCGAGGCGTCCGAGGCGGCCTCGCTCCTGGTGCTCGGCTCCCGGCAGCGCTCGGCGCTCGGTGCGACCGTCCTGGGGTCGGTGAGCGCCGCGGCGGCGGCGCGGGCGAGTTGCCCCGCCATCGTGCTGCGCGGTCCGGCAGGCCTGGCCGGTGAGCAGGCCGAGGTGGTGGTCGGCGTGGACGGCAGCCCGGCGTCCCAGGCGCTGCTGGAGTTCGCTTTCGACCACGCCAGCCGCCGGCGGGCGCCGCTGCGTGCCGTGCTGTGCTGGCATCCGGACGTGTTCGCCGAGATGCTGTGGCGTCCGGAGCCCCCGGCGCCGACCCGCACGGAGGCCTGGCTGGCCGAGGCGATCGCGGGCTGGCAGGAGAAGTACCCGGATGTCGACGTGCGCAGCGGCGTAGTGCGAGAGCATCCCGCCGTCGGGCTGGTGAGCGAGTCGGCGACGGCTCGGCTGCTGGTGGTGGGCAACCGCGGCCGGCATGCGCTGGCCGGCACGCTGCTCGGCTCGGTCAGCCAGGCGGTGCTGCACTCGGCGACCTGCCCGGTCGCGGTGGTGCCCACCCAGTCGCTCTGACAGTGGGCGGGCGTTCACAGGAGACGTCCAGGTTCTGATCAGGGACGGGCAAGGTCGGTCGGGCACAAAGTAACCATGACCGCAACGCTCGAAGCCAGTTCGCTGCCGACCGCGCCCCGCTCGCTACCGCCCGCCGCGCCGGCCGGCGCCACCCCGGGCACCGTGCTGGGCGTGATCGCGGCCGGTGCGCTGGCCACCGTCGCGCTGTGGTGGCACGGTAGCGACTCCATCTCCGGCTTCGGCGACTGGTTGACCAACGCCGGCCGGGTCACCGGCCTGCTGGCCGGCTACGGGGTGGTGGTGCTGGTCGCCCTGATGGCCCGCCTGCCACCGCTGGAGCGCGGGATCGGTGCGGACCGGCTGGCCCGCTGGCACGCCCACGGTGGCCGCTACACCGTCAGCCTGGTCGTCGCGCACGGCCTGCTGATCATCTGGGGTTACGCGATCACCGCGCACACCAACGTGGTCAGCCAGACCGGCACGCTGCTGACCAGCTACCCGGACGTGCTGATGGCCACCGTCGCCGGCCTGCTGCTGGTCGGCGTGGGCGCGGCCTCGGCCCGGGCCGCGCGGCGCCGGATGCGCTACGAGACCTGGTACTACCTGCACTTCTACACCTACCTGGCCGTGGCGCTGGCCTTCAGCCACCAGTTCGCCACCGGCGCGGACTTTCTGTCCAACCGGCCGGCGCGCCTTGCCTGGTCGGCGATGTATGCCGCGGTGGCGGCCGCGATCGTCTGGTACCGCTGCGCGGTGCCGGTCCGGCAGGCGCTGCGGCACCGGCTGCGGGTGGCCGGGGTGTACCCCGAAGCACCCGGCGTGGTGTCGGTGGTGATCAGCGGCCGGCAGCTGGCGGAGCTGCGCGCCGAGTCGGGGCAGTTCTTCCGCTGGCGGTTCGCGACCCGCGAGCTGTGGTGGGCGGCCAATCCGTACTCGCTGTCGGCCGCCCCGCACTCCGACCTGCTGCGGATCACCGCCAAGGGCTTCGGCGAGCACAGCGCGGCCCTGGCCCGGCTGCGGCCCGGCACCAGGGTCTTCGCCGAAGGCCCGTACGGTGCCCTGACGGCCGGCCGGCGGACCCGCCGCAAGGTCCTGCTGATTGCCGGCGGGATCGGGATCACCCCGCTGCGCGCCCTGTTCGAGACGCTGCCGACCGGCCCGGACGAGCTCACCCTGGTCTACCGGGCCAGCCGGGACTCCGACGTGGTGTTCGGCGAGGAGCTCACTGCCCTGGCCCGGCAACGGGGCGCCCGGCTGCACGTGGTCACCGGCCGCCGCACCGAGCTCGGCTATGACCCGCTGTCGGCCGAGGCGCTCACCGCCAACCTCCCGGACCTGCCGGACTACGACGTCTACGTGTGCGGCCCGGCCCCGATGACCGAGGCCGTGCTGGCAGCGCTGCGTGCCGCGAAGGTGCCGCGCCGGCAGGTCCATTCCGAATCGTTCGAATTCTGATCCTCGCTTTCCTCCGCAACCATAAGGACTTCGAAGATGCGCCGAGTCGCTTTAGCTTTGTTCAGCACGGTCACCGGGCTGGTGATGCTGCTGAGCTTCAAGACGCACAGCAGCACCGCCACCGTGCCGGTCGCAACGGCACCCGTGGTTCCCGCCGGCACCTCCGCCGGGGACAGCGCGTCCTCGACCGGCGGCACCTCCTCGACCGGGACGGCCAGCGCGCCGTCCAGCGCCGCATCGAGCGCGGCCGCCTCAGGTACCAAGACGGTCACCGGGGACGCGGTCGACACCCGGTTCGGGCCGGTGCAGGTGCAGATCACCGTCACCAACGGCACGATCACCGCCGTCAACGCCGTCGAGTACCCGCAGAACAACCCGCGCGACCAGCAGATCAACGCCTACGCCATTCCGCAGCTGAACTCCGAGGCGCTGGCGGCCAAGAGCGCGAACATCGACATGGTCTCCGGCGCCACCTACACCAGCGACGGCTACCTCGACTCGCTGCAGAGCGCCCTGGACAAGGCGGGCCTATGACATGGGCACCGCCGAGCTGACCGTTCCCGCCGCCGGCACCGCCGAGGCGCCTCGCACCGTGCACGTCGAGCACTGCATGGGCACCGTCTTCACCCTCGACCTCCGCGACCCCGGCCGGTGGGACGCGGCGATCGCCGCCGCCGTCGGCTGGTTGCACCACGTCGACGCGGTGTTCAGCACCTACTCGGACGGCAGCGACATCAGCCGGATGCGGCGCGGCGAGCTGCGGCTGGCCGACGCGGACCCGGCCGTCGAGCAGGTGCTGGAACTGTGCGCCCAGGCCCAGGCCCGGACCGGCGGCGCGTTCACTGCCATGCCGCAGGGCCGGCTGGACCCGACCGGCCTGGTGAAGGGCTGGGCCGTCGAGCGGGCCAGCCGGCTGCTGACCGAGCACGGCGCGGTCAACCACGCCGTCAACGGCGGCGGCGATCTGCAGTTGGCCGGTTCCGCCGGACCGGACCGGCCCTGGGTGGTCGGCATCAGCGATCCAGCCGACCGCCGCCGGATCGCCGACACCGTCACCGGCCGCGACCTCGCGGTGGCCACCTCCGGAACCGCCGAGCGGGGAAAGCACATCCTCGACCCGCTGACCGGCCGGCCCGCCACCGGGCTAGCCAGCGCTACCGTGGTCGGCCCGTCGCTGACCTTCGCCGACGCCTACGCCACCGCGGCCTTCGTGCTGGGCCGCCACGCGCTCCGCTGGATCACGGAGATCGACGGCTATGAGGCGCTGCTGATCGGCAGCGACGGGACGGTCTCGACCAGCCGCGGCTGGCGCACCGAGTGGTGACCGGCCGGGTCAGGAGATGTCGTAGACCAGGTCGACCGCGACGGTGATCTCCTGCTGGCCGGGCTGCACCGGCACCGAGGCCGCCGACGCTCCGGCGGCCATCTTCCCCATGTCGTAGGCGATCGGGGAGCCGGCGTCCACCAGTTCGGTGAGGGAACGGATCGAGCCCAGCGACACCCCGGCCGCCTGGGCGAGCTGGCTGGCCTGCGCCCTGGCCTGGGCGACCGCCTGGGCCCGGGCCTGCGCCCGCAGCGCGGTGTCGTCGCCGATCGAGAACGAGATCTGCTGGATGCGCACGGCATTTCCGACCGAGCCGACGGCGGCGTCGAGCAGCGCGCCGGCCTTGCCCAGGTCGTGCAACGTCGCCTGCACCGTGTTGTCGACCTGGTAGCCGGTGATGGCTGTCGACTTGTCGTTGTAGGTGGGGTTGATGCTCAGCTGGCTGGTCCGCAGGTCCTTGTTCGCGACCCCGTTGCGGCGCAGCAGTTCCAGCAGGGCGTTCGCCTTGCTGTTGTTGGCGTCCAGCGCCGATCTGGCACTGGTCGCCTGGGTGGACACGCCGATCAGCACCGTCAGGGTGTCCGGCGTGCCGGTGGCCCGGCCCACCCCGCGGGTGGACAGGGTGTGCCCGTCCACCGTCGCGGCAGGTGCGGCGGCCAGCGGGCTCACCGCACTGACCGGCGCGGCGATGCCGGCCGCCATGCCGCTGGGCAGCGCGTCCAGCGCCACGCCGCTGCCGCCGATCACGGTCGGGGCGATGTTCGGCTCGTTCCGCGGTGCGATCTGCGGTGCGCCCAGGCTGGTGTGGGGCTTGTCGCCGCTGCAGCCGGTGAGCAGCAGCCCGGCGACGGCGACCGGAACGGCGGTACGGGTCAGGACCGTACGGGCAGCGACGGTGCGGGTGGACAGAAGCATGGCGACCCTCCAGGTGGGCGTGCTCGCGTTACCCAGCTAGATGAGGCCGGCCACCCGGAACGTTGCGTCGGGGTTCGGGACGCTATCCCCTCGTTATCCGCGCCAGGGCCGGGACCGCCGACCCTGATTCAGCCCTAACCCGGGCCGTGGGGACACGCCACGGCCCGGGCCAGGAGTGCCCCCGCTCAGTTCCGCACGCCGCGCCGGGTGCCGGTGCCGGCGGCAGCGACGAAACCCTCCGCTTGGGTGCTCTCGTCGGCGACCCGGACGCCGTAGTGGTAGGCCAGCTTGCCGCCGAGGGTGCCGGACATGCCCAGCGCGGCCAGGCTCAGCACCGACAGCACCAGCGGGCCGATCCCGACGCTGTCCCCGTCGGTGTAGCTGCCGTGCCGCCAGACGAAGTTGACCGCGTAGGCCACGACCACGGCGAGGTTGAGGCTCATGTGGATCAGAGCGGTGCGGAACGCCCGGGTGCCGCTGGGAATGGCGAGCAGGTCGAGGAAGCCGAACACCGCGGCGGCGAGCGCACCGAGGATGCCGATGGCGATCAGCCATTCCGAGCCCTCGGTCAGGAAGCCCGGCCGGTCGACGATGTGCGAGGCGATGTCGAAGACCAGCGAGCAGGTCCAGGCACCGATCGGAACGGTCACCAGGATCGGGTGGAACGGGTGGCCGTACGGGCCGGCGAGCACGGTGACGGGTTGCTTGGCGTTGTGTGTCGAGTCCATCGGAGGTCTCCCTGGCGAGAAGAATTTCTCTAACGAAGCTTGGCCTTATTCGGTTCCGCCGTCAAGTTTCGTTGCGAGTCCTGCCGAAGCTCCTGCTGGGGCAAGGCCGGTAGGCGTTATGGTGGCCCGATGAGCATCGCTGGCCGGCCCGCGGAGCAACCCGTCGAGACTGCCATCCGGGCGCTCGCCGCGCTCGAGGACCGGCTGCGGTACGGGATGTATGAGTTCATCCGCACCGCCCGGCGGCCGGTGACCCGGGAGCAGGCCGCCGAGGCGGTCGGCATCTCGCGCAAGCTCGCGGCCTTCCACCTGGACAAGCTGGTCGGGGCCGGCCTGCTGCGCTCGGACTACGAGCCGGTCGGCGGGCTGCGCAAGGTCGGCCGGACGCCGAAGGTGTACCAGCCGGTCGACCGCGACATCCGGGTCAGCATCCCCGAACGCCAGCCGGACGTGCTGGCGTCGATCCTCCTCGACGCGGTGCTCACCGAACGCGCCGGTGAGACCGCCCGGCAGGCCGCGATCCGGGCCGCGCAGGACCGTGGCCGGCAGGTCGCGGCCACCGAACGGGAGCAGCTGCGTCCCGGCCGGCTGGGCGCCGAGCGCGCCCTGACCCTGAGCGAGACGCTGCTGAAACGGCACGGCTACGAACCGGAGCGGGTCTCCTCCGGGTGCGTGGCGCTGCGCAACTGCCCGTTCCACCCGCTCGCCGAGCAGGCCCGGGAGCTGGTCTGCGGGCTCAACCACGCCTACCTGACCGGCTTCCTGGCCGGCCTGGACGCCCCGACGGTGCAGGCGGTGCTGCAGCCGAAGGCGGGGGAGTGTTGCGTGGAACTGCGCCTCGGCTCGTAGCACGGTTGCCTATCCTGACCGGATGGACCTGGAGTTCAGCGGCGAGCTGTGGTTCTGGCGTGGGCCGGCGCCGTGGCACTTCGTCACCGTGCCGGACGACAGGTGTACCGAGATCGAGGCGGCGTCCCGGGAGGTGTCCTACGGCTGGGGGATGATCCCGGTGACCGCCCACATCGGCGACACCGCGTGGACGACGTCGCTGTGGCCCAAGGACGGCCGCTACATCGTGCCGGTCAAGACCTGGGTGCGCGAGGCGGAAGGGCTCGAGCTGGGTGACACGGTGACGGTAGGGCTGGAGCTGGCGCCCCGCAGCGCCCGGCGCTGATCAGCCGGCCGGCAGCTCGCTGGGCGCCGGCCGTGCCGTACGTGCCTGCGCGGCCGACAGCAGGCCGTCCAGCCGGGCCTCCTCGAGATCGAGCAGCCGCTGCACCTCCCACATCACCGAGTCCTCCACCTCGCCGTCGGTGACCAGGCCGACGAGTTCCTGCCGCTTGCGGCGCAGCACGTCGAGCGCGAGCTGCATCCGCGCCACCTCCCGCGCGTCGTCGGTAGGGCCACCGGCGACCGCGTCGGCCAGGGTGCGGCGGACCTCCTCGCGCAGCAGCGGGTCGGCCTCGGTGAGGAACCACTCGTTCTCGAACGCGCGCAGAGTGCGCAGGGTCATCGCCCGGCGGGCCGCGGTGACGGCATCCTGCGCCGGTGCCGGCGGGAAGCTCGGCGAGGCCCAGCGCACCACCCGTCCCAGGGTCGAGCCCTGGATCAGCAGGGTGGTGGCGACCACCACGAAGGTGATCACCAGCAGGTCCTGCCGGCGCGGGAACGGGGCGCCGGCTGCCGCCAGCGGGACGGTGAGTGCCGCGGCGAGCGAGATGCCGCCGCGCAGCCCGGCCCAGCAGTTGACCACCCGGGCCCGGAACGGTGCTCGCAGGGTGCGCTGGACCGGCCGGCGGTCCAGGGTGCGGATCAACGCCGTCATGGTCATCGACCAGCAGAACCGGATCACCAGCACGGCAGCGGTGATCAGCAGCCCCTGGGCCACCAGGGTGGCGGCGTGCCGGGCGGTGACGCCGGTGACCAGGCCGCGCAGCTGCAGGCCGCTGAGCACGAACAGCGCGCCGGTGAGCAGGAAGGTGGTGGTCTCGTAGAAGGCGTGGGCGGGCAGCCGCATCTGCCCGGAGGTGATGCGCCGGGCGCCGCGGCTGCCGGCCAGGCCGCAGGTCACCACGGCGACCACCCCGGAGCCGTGCAGCGCCTCGGCCGGCACCGCGGCGAGCAGCGGCAGCGCCAGCGCGAAGGAGGCGTTGACCAGCGGGTCGGTGATCCGGCGCAGCACCAGCAGCATGAACAGCGTCACCGCCAGGCCGACCGCGATGCCGACCCCGTAAGACTCGGCCGACCGCCAGGCGATCGAGCCGGCGCTGAAGTGCTCGTGGTTGGCGGCCTGGATCGCCACCGCGAGCACCACCAGCGCGGTGCCGTCGTTGATCAGGCTCTCGGCGCGGAGCACGGTCGTCCACCGGGTCGGCAGGGCCCGGCCGAACGCGGCGACCGCACTGGCGTCGGTGGGCGCGAGCACCGCCCCGAGCGCCCAGGCGGCGGGCCAGGTGAAGCTAAGCCAGTGCGCGATCACCGCCACCCCGCCGGCGCTGGCGACCACCAGCAGCACGCCGTTGAGGAAGATCGGGCGCCAGTACCGACGGGCCCAGCTCACCGAGGTCTGGTAGCCCTCCCAGAACAGGATCACCGGCAGCACGACCAGCAGGATCAGCTCGGGGGAGACGGTGAGGCCCCTGGCCGCCGGCAGGGCGGTGAGCAGGCAGCCGAGCAGGAACTGCGTAGTGGGCACCGGCAGCCGGCTGACCCGGGCCACCCAGGGGGAGACCGCCACTCCGGTGATCACCACGACGAGCAGGACGTCGGTAGGCACGATTACTCCCTCAGACGTTGCGGTTTACCGGTATATCCTCACCCGGCCCGCCAGGGCGGTGGGTTGGCGGAGATGACCTCTTCGGTGAGCAGAGCGCTCGCGAAGTCCGCCCGGGCCCGGGCCAGCACGTCGGGGTCCGGCTGCGCCGCGCCGTACCAGGGCGTCAGGTCGGCGGCCTGGACCAGGAACCTGCCCTCGCCCAGCTCGGTCACCTCCCAGCCGGACAGGTCGCGGGCCCGGTCCAGGTGCGCGGTACGCAGCACCTGAATGCCGTGCGCGTCCGGCAGGTAACGGTCGAGCAGGTGCGTGTTGTACCGGACGTGGTACTCCTCGATGCCGGGCAGTGGCTGAACGGTGGCCATCGAATCGATCCCCACCGAGGCGCGAATGCCCATCCGGATGAAGCCGAGGTCGACCTCGGCCGGCAGCGCGGTCAACGCGGCCCGCAGCCGGTCGACCTGCGCCTGCCAGCCGCCGGTTCCGCCGATGTCCTGGAACAGGCTGGTACCCCCGACGTCGAAGGCGACGTTGGTTGCCTGCTGCCCGGCGTCGTCGACGAACTCCAGGCCCGCCATGCCGGTTTCGAACAGCGAGCGGGCCAACGGACCGCTGGCGTCGTCGAGGTTCACCGCGGCTCGGTAGACGTTGTACCGCAGCCGCAGCTCGGCACCCGGCAGCCGGGCCCACCGATCGGCGAGTGCGGCGATCCGGTAGGTGGCTTCGGCGGGCACGTGCCAGTGCGAGGAGCGGTACGGGTCAGCCGCCTCGGCCGCCCGGTCCACCGACCAGGCGAGGAAAGCCGTGGGCACCGGCGGCTGGGCGCCGGACAGCCAGTCCGGGTAGCGCACCGGGGGCGTGGGCTGCAGCTTTCCGGAAAGTCCCCGCCGTTCGAGCCGTCCGGCGAACTCGGAGATCCAGCGCCGCAGTTCCTCCCGGTCGGCGCAGTGCGTGAGCAGCACGACGAAGCCGGCCGGAGCGGAGCTCGGCGCTTCGGCCCAGACACTCTCCACGCCGTCGGCCTCGGCCTCGTCGTTCAGCTCGGCCGCCGCCGACGCGAAGTCCTCGAGAGTGCCGTCGCCGGTGCGCAGCTGCAACCACATGTCGGCGCCGCCGTATCGTTTCCACGCCTTCTCTATCGAAGCCAGCTGGATCTCGACTGCTGGACCGCTGGGCATGCGTTCTGTCCTCCTCTGCCGGCGAGCTGTGCCCACGGTAGCCATCGGGTGCCGGAACAGCGGCCGGGCATGGTCCGGAGCCCGGCCGCCGTACTCAGCTGGTCTTGAAGCTCAGCTGGTAGCTGCCGGTGTACTCGTACTGGGGTTTGGCCACCAGCCGGTAGTTGCCGGCGGCGAGGTTGGTGAACACCTTTGCCGGGCAGGACGAACCGGAGCTGATCGTGGTGTTGCTGCCGTCGTCCTTGACCAGCCGCCAGGACAGGTACCCATTGGTGGAACCGGTGCCCGAGCAGCTGCCGGTGAGCGTCACCGACCCGAGCGCTGCCAGGGTGAACCGGTAGTCGTCCTGGGCCGCCTTGTTCTCCAACCTGCCGGCACCGGCTGCCGGTACCCCGTCGGAGACCGGCACCGGGGTGGTGGTCAGGGTGCCGAGGTCGAAGGTCTGGGGAACGGCAACGGTGAGTTGCACGGTGTACTTGCCCGCGGTCGCGATGCTGGTGCGCGAACCGAGCAGCAACCGGTAGTCGCCAGCCGCCAGGCCCTCCACCCGGTAGTTGCCGCTGGCTGAGACGACCGAGGAGCCGTCGGCCCGCAGCAACTGCCACCCCGGGCTGGTCGCCGAGCCCGCGAAGTCCAGGAACAGCGTCTGGGCCGCGTCCAGGGTGAACCGCAGCTCGTCCTGCGACACCTTGGTCTCCAGGTTCCCGGCACCGGCGCTCGGCACGCCGTCGGAGACGGTGAGGCCAATGCCGGGCAGGGTGCCCAGGGCGAAGGTCTGCACGTCGGGTACCACCATGAAGTCCAGGGTGTAGAAGCCGGTGTACTCGTACTGCGGCTTGACGGTGAGCAGGTAGTTGCCCGCCACCAGGTTGGCGAACACCTTTGCCGGGCAGGACGAACCGGAGGTGATCGTGGTGTTGCTGCCGTCGTCCTTGACCAGTCGCCAGGCCAGGTAGCCGTTGGTGGAACCGGTGCCCGAACAGTTCCCGAGCAGCATCACCGACTGCGCCGCTGCCAGGCTGAACCGGTAGTCGTCCTCGGACGGCTTGACCTCCAGGCGTCCGGCGCCAGTCCCTGGCACCCCGTCCGACACCGACACCACCGACGTGCCCAGCACTCCGAGGTCGAAGGCCTGCACCGGGGCGGGCGTCAACTTCAGGGCGTACTTGCCAGGGGTGCCGATGCTGGTGCGGGTGCCGAGCAGCAACCGGTAGTCACCAACCGCCAGGCCCTCGACCCGGTAGTTGCCGCTGGTGGACACCACCGAGGAACCGTCGGCCCGCAATAGCTGCCACCCCGGGCTGGTCGCCGAGCCCGCGAAGTCCAGGAACAGCGTCTGGGCCGCGTCCAGGCTGAACCGCAGCTCGTCCTGCGACACCTTGGTCTCCAGATTGCCGGCACCGGCGCTCGGCACGCCGTCCGACACCGTCACACCAGCACCCGGCAGGGTGCCGAGCGCGAAGGTCTGGACGTCGGGTACCACCATGAAGTCCAGGGCGTAGAAGCCGGTGTACTCGTACTGGGGCTTGACGGTGAGCAGGTAGTTGCCTGCCGCCAGGTTGGCGAACACCTTTGCCGGGCAGGACGAACCGGAGCTGATCGTGGTGTTGCTGCCGTCGTCCTTGACCAGCCGCCAGGCCAGGTAGCCGTTGGTGGAACCGGTGCCCGAGCAGGTGCCGGTAAGGGCCACCGATCCGGCCGCCGGCAGGGTGAACCGGTAGTCGTCTTCGGACGGCTTGACCTCCAGGCGTCCGGCGCCGGCCCCCGGTACCCCGTCCGAGACCGGCACCGGGGTGGTGGTCAGGACGCCGAGGTCGAAGGACTGCGGGACGGCGGAGCTGAGCTTGACGGTGTACTTGCCCGGCGTGCCGATGCTGGTCCGGGTGCCGAGCAGCAGCCGGTAGTCACCGGCCGGCAAGCCCTCCACCCGGTAGTTGCCGCTGGTCGACACCACCGAGGAACCGTCGGCCCGCAGCAACTGCCACCCCGGACTGGTCGGTGAACCGGCGAAGTCCAGGAACAGCGTCTGGACGGCGTCCAGGCTGAACCGAAGCTCGTCCTGCGACACCTTGGTCTCCAGGTTCCCTGCACCGGCGCTCGGCACCCCGTCGGAAACGGCAACCCCCGCCGAGGGAATCGTGCCGAGGGTGAAAACCTGCACGTCGGGTGCCACCATGAAGTCCAGCCGGTAGCTGCCGGTGTACTCGTACTGGGGCTTGACGGTGACCAGATAGTTGCCCGCCGCCAGGTTGGTGAACACCTTTGCCGGGCAGGACGAACCCGAGGTGACCGTGGTGTACGACCCGTCGTCCTTGACCAGCCGCCAGGCCAGGTAGCCGTTGGTGGAACCGGTGCCCGAACAGGTGCCGGTGAGGGCCACCGACCCGGCCGCCGGCAGGGTGAACCGGTAGTCGTCCTCGGCCGCCTTGCTCTCCAACCGGCCGGCACCGGTCCCCGGCACCCCGTCCGAGATCGAGACCTGGGTGGTGGTCAGCACGCCGAGATCGAAGGTCTGCAGCACCGCCGGGGTGAGGGTCAGGCTGTACTTGCCGGCGGTGCCGATGCTGGTGCGCGAGCCGAGCAGCAGCCGGTAGTCGCCAACCGCCAGGGCGTCGACGCGGTAGCTGCCGCTGGTCGACACCACCGAGGAACCGTCGGCCCGCAGCAACTGCCACCCCGGGCTGGTCGCCGAACCGGCGAAGTCCAGGAACAATGCCTGGGCCGCGTCCAGGCTGAACCGCAGCTCGTCCTGCGACACCTTGGTCTCCAGGTTCCCGGCACCGGCACCCGGTACGCCGTCGGAGACGGCGACACCCGCGACGGGGATCGTGCCCAGGGTAAAGATCTGAGCGTCGGGCACCAGCATGAAGTCCAGCCGGTAGGAGCCGGTGTACTCGTACTGCGGCTTGACCACCAGCCGGTAGTTGCCGGCAGGAACATTGCTGATCACCTGGTTGGGACAGGAGGAACCGGACCCGACCGAGGCGTTGCTGCCGTCGTCCTTGACCAGCCGCCAGGACAGGTAGCCACTGGTGGAACCGGTGCCCGAGCAGGTGCCGGTGAGCATGACCGATCCGGCCGCCGGCAGGGTGAACCGGTAGTCGTCCTCGGATGCTTTGCTCTCCAGCCGGCCGGCACCGGCCCCCGGTATCCCGTCGGAGACGGAGACCTGGGTGGTAGTCAGGGTGCCGAGGTCGAAGGCCTGGGGAACGGCAACGACGAGCTTGACGCTGTACTTGCCGGCGGTGCCGATCCCGGTGCGGGTACCCAGCAGCAGCCGGTAGTCCCCGGCCGGCAGCGCGTCGACGCGGTAGCTGCCGCTGGTCGAGACCACCGAGGAACCGTCGGCGCGCAGCAACTGCCACCCCGGGCTGGTCGGCGAGCCGGCGAAGTCCAGGAACAGCGCTTGCGTGGCGTCCAGGGTGAACCGCAGCTCATCCTGCGACACCTTGGTCTCCAGGTTCCCGGCACCGGCACCGGGCGCCCCGTCGGAGACGGTGACCCCTGCCGAAGGAATCGCGCCGAGGGTATAGACCTGCACGTCGGGCACCAGCATGAAGTCCAGCCGGTAGGAGCCGGTGTACTCGTACTGTGGCTTGACCACCAGCCGGTAGTTGCCGGCGGCCAGGTTGCTGATCACCTGGTTGGGACAGGACGAACCGGACCCGACCGAGGTGTTGCTGCCGTCGTCCTTGACCACCCGCCACGACAGGTAACCCGACGTGGAACCGGAGCCCGAGCAGGACCCGGTGAGCATGACCGATCCGGGCGTCGGCAGCGTGAACCGGTAGTCGTCCTCGGACGCCTTGCTTTCCAGCCGGCCGGCGCCGGCGGCCGGTACGCCGTCCGACACCGACGTCACGGACGAGCCCAACGCTGCGAGGTCGAAGGTTTGCAGTACCGCTGAGGTGAACGCGACGGTGTACTTGCCCGCGGTGGCGATGCTGGTGCGCGAGCCGAGCAGCAGCCGGTAGTCGCCGGCCGGCAGGGCGTCGATCCGGTAGCTGCCGCTGGTCGAGACCACCGAGGAGCCGTCGGCGCGCAGCAGCTGCCACCCCGGACTGGTCGCCGAGCCGGCGAAGTCCAGGAACAGCGCTTGCGTGACATCCAGGGTGAACCGCAGCTCATCCTGCGACACTTTGGTCTCCAGGTTTCCCGCACCGGCACCGGGCACGCCGTCGGTGACGATGAGGCCGGTGCCGGGCAGGGTGCCGAGCGAGAAGACCTGGGCGTCCGGCACCAGCATGAAGTCCAGCCGGTAGCTGCCGGTGTACTCGTACTGCGGCTTGACCACCAGCCGGTAGTCGCCGGCCGCCAGGTTGGCGAACACCTTCACCGGGCAGGACGAACCGGAGGAGATCGTGGTGTTGGTGCCGTCATCCTTGACCAGCCGCCACGACAGGTAACCCGACGTCGCACCGGTACCCGAGCAGGACCCGTTCACCATCACCGACCCGGCCGCCGCGAGGGTGAACCGGTAGTCGTCCTCGGATGCTTTAGCCTCCAGACGCCCGGCACCAGCCGCCGGTATCCCGTCGGAGACGGAGATCTGGGTAGTGGCCAGGGTGCCGAGGTCGAAGGCCTGGGGAACGGCAACGGTGAGCTGGACGGTGTACTTGCCCGCGGTGGCGATGCTGGTGCGCGAGCCGACCAGCAGCCGGTAGTCGCCGGCCGGCAGGGCGTCGATGCGGTAGCTGCCGCTGGTGGAGACAACCGAGGAGCCGTCCGCGCGCAGCAACTGCCACCCCGGGCTGGTCGGCGAGCCGGCGAAGTCCAGGAACAGGGCCTGGGCCGCATCCAGGGTGAACCGCAACTCGTCCTGCGACACCTTGGTCTCCAGGTTCCCGGCACCCGCTGCCGGCACCCCGTCCGAGACCGTCACGCCGGTACCGGTCAGGGTGCCGAGCGGGAAGACCTGGGCGTCCGGGACCAGCATGAAGTCCAGGGCGTAGGAGCCGGTGTACTCGTACTGCGGCTTGACCACCAGCCGGTAGTCGCCGGCTGCCAGGTTGGCGAACACCTTCGCCGGGCAGGACGAACCGGAGCTGACCGTGGTGTTGCTCCCGTCGTCCTTGGCCAGCCGCCACGACAGGTAACCCGACGTGGAACCGGTACCCGAGCACGTTCCGGTAAGGCTCGCCGAGCCGGCCGCCGGCAGGCTGAACCGGTAGTCGTCCTCGGCCGCCTTGCTCTCCAACCGGCCGGCACCGGTCCCCGGCACTCCGTCCGAGATCGAGACCGGAGTGGTGGTCAGGACGCCGATGTCGAAGGACTGCGGAACAGCGGAGCTGAGCTTGACGGTGTACTTGCCGGTGCTACCGATGCTGGTCCGCGAGCCGACCAGCAGTCGGTAGTCACCGGCCGGCAGGGCGTCGATGCGGTAGTTGCCGCTGGTGGAGACCACCGAGGAGCCGTCGGCGCGCAGCAGCTGCCAAGCGGGGGTGATAGCCGAGCCGGCGAAGTCCAAGAACAGGGCCTGGGCCGCATCCAGGGTGAACCGCAGCTCGTCCTGCGACACCTTGGTTTCCAGGTTCCCGGCACCGGCACCGGGCACACCGTCAGAGACGGTGATCCCCGCTGGGGGAATCGAGCCGAGCGGAAAGACCTGGGCGTCCGGCACCAGCAGGAAGTCCACGGCATAGCTGCCGGTGTACTCGGCCTGCGGCTTGACCACCAGCCGGTAGTCGCCCGCCGCCAGGCCGGTGAGCACCCGGGCCGGGCAGGACGTCCCGGAGCTGACCGTGGTGTTGCTCCCGTCGTCCTTGACCAGCCGCCAGGACAGGTAACCCGACGTGGAACCGGTACCCGAGCACGTTCCGATGAGGGCTACCGAGCCGGCCGCCGGCAGGCCGAACCGGTAGTCGTCCTCGGATGCCTTGGTCTCCAGCCGGCCGGCACCGGACGCTGGCACCCCGTCCGACACCGGCACCGCCGACGAGCCCAGTGCGCCGAGATCGAAGACCTGCGGGTCCGGCTTCACGAACAGGGCGAAGCTGTAGTTGCCGGTCTGGGCGGCCTGGACCTCCACCCGGTAGGAGCCCGCGGGTACCACCGCGGTGGTGAAGTCGCCGCACGAGGTGGTCAGCGTGGTCCGGACGCCGGTGGTGGTCTCGGTCAGCACCGCGCTGAGCGCGCTGAGGCAGGCCTGGGCGTCGAAGGCCAGCGCCGCCGGGGCCGCCAGGCTGAAGCGGTACTCGTCCTGCGCGCCCGCCGTCTCCAGCGTGCCGGCGCCCTGCTCGATCGCGGCCTGGACGGACGGCACGGTCAGCGGCAGCGCCACGTCGAAGGTGTTGGCCGGTGGCACTTCCAGCGTCATCTTGATGTTGTCGATGCCCAGCGAGGTGTTGAGGACGCCGCGGAAGTACTTCGGCACGAATTCCAGGTTGGCCGAGGACGCCGAGTGCGACAGGGTGACGTCGAGGGCGAACTTGCTGTACGCGATGCCGTTGACGGTGGTGTTCACGCCCACCCGTTCGATGCTGCCGGTGAGCCCGCCGGACAGCGTCGGACCGTCCGCGCCCTCGAAGTTGACCTGGCCGGCGGGCGTGCCGTCGAGGATCAGCGAGACGGTCTGGGGAACGCTGTCGCTGCCGATGTTGCCGTAGGCGTAGAGGTCGGCGCGCAACCGGATCGACTTGTGCCGGGTGACCGACCGGGCCGTCATCCGGTAGCCCGGGGTGTCGAAGAGCGGGCCGGCCACCCGGGTGGTCGACGGGTCGGAGGTGTAGCGCGGGGCCACGAAGTTGGCGCCGACCGCGCCTTCGAAGTCCTCGGCGAGGTTGCCGGTGTCGTCGAAGAAGTGCGAGGCCGAGTCGACCAGCACCTGGGTGACCTCGGCGGCAGCCTGGGCATAGGTGTCGTCGCCGGTGGTGACGACGTCGAACACGCAATCTTCGAACTGCGGGCCCGGCGAGACCCCGGCCAGCTGGCAGGTCTCGGTGGCCACGGCGATCTCGGCCTCGGTGAAGTCCCCGAGGGTGATCACCCGCGCGGGGAAGGCGCGATCGGTGAAGGTCGCGGTCGTCTGGCCGGCGCCGTAGGAGAACCGCGAGTCGTCATCGGTGATCCGCCACGAGTCGGCGAACCGCCCGTGCAGGACGGTGTCGGAGGTGTTCGCGGGCAGCGGGGTGCCGTCGCGCAGCTCCAGGTCGTCGGCGGGGTTGCCGTTGGAGTTGCCGAGCAGGCCACGGGTCCGCATCGTCTTGGGGACGTGCAGGCCGACGTTCGACCCGCTCCACATCAGTGAGAGCCGGTCGCCGTATCCCGGCCAGAGCACCGAGTAGAACCGGCCGGTGTGCAGCACGGCGGCACCGTCGCCGAGGTCGTAGGAGGTGCCGCCGCTCAGCGAGGTCGGCACACCGTTGATCTTGAGCGTGCCGTTGCCGAGCTCGACCCAGGTGTCGTTGATCTCGAACGCGACCGTGTTGAACAGCGACACGTTCGGCCCGCTCGGGGTGAACCGGGCCTGGATGTCGATGCCCTCGTCAGGGACCTCCAGCAGGTGGAACTCGCCGACCGACTGCAGGTCGTAGGTGAACCGGTCCGGGGTGGCCAGGTGCGGGTCGCCGAAGATGTTCCAGCCGATCAACGCCGCCAGCCCGGCTACCGTGATCAGAATGAGGGTGCCGATCGTGGCGGCGCCCGTCTCGACCGCCGCGATCCCGAGTGCGGCCAGGCAGCCGCCCGCTATGCAGGCCCCGGCGAGCGCCACCAGGATCGCCGCCGCTCCGACCGCGACCGCGACCTTCACCAGCGGCTCGGACACCGTCGGCGCGTCGGGGATCGGCAGGTCGTCCAGTTCCGGGTGGTCCTTGATGAAGTCTTCCCAGAAGTCGTCCTTGCCGTTGCCGTCGTCGTCAGCGCCCGGGTGCCGGTAGACCGGCGGCACCAGCACCGGAGGACCCGTCGGAGTCGAGGTGGGCTCTGCCGTGGGAGCCGAGGTGGACGCGGTGGCCGACGGGCTGGCCGCGGTGGGAACCGGGGTCGGGTCGTCCTGGCACTTGCGGGTCGTCTTCGTCGGGTCGGACACCAGCAGCACACCCAGGCGTCCGGTCGGGCCGGCGGTGTAGTTGTAGACCACCTCGGTGTCGTTGGTGGGCGAGCATTCGCGCACCAGGATACGGAACTTGTCGGAGTAGCCGGCCAGGTTGTACCTGACCAGCGGCCGGTTCGTCGGCCCGGTCGGGAAGTCGCGCTGGTAGCGGATCAGCTGGGCCTCGGCGTCGGCGTCACCGACACCACCCAGGGAGTTCTTGACCTCGATCGCCTGCATCGGGCTGCCGGGGCTGGTCCGGTCGTACATCAGGATGTCGACCCGGCCGCCGGTCGCCGCACCGGCCGGCTTGGGGTAGGAGACCTCCCACTGCAGGTTGGCGGTGACCGAGCCGAGCGGTGCCGAGTCGCCGAACACCGACTGGGAGTTGAACCGGACGATGGCCCGGGTCTGGGCGATCGCCTCGGCCTGGATGGTCGTCAGGCCCTTGCACTCGCCGAGCCGGTAGAGCTGGTCGGGGGTCAGGGCACGGGTGTCGAAGCACTCGGGTCTGAGAAAACCCCGGGTCGAGCGCATCATCTCCGCCACGCACCGGGACGCCCTGCCCAGGCTCTGGTCGGAGCTGTTCGGAGGGCAGTCGGTGGCCGCGGACGTGCTGGCGCCGGCCACCACCGGGGTGGTAGCCCGTGCCGGTGTCAGCTGGCAGGCCGCTACCGGCACCGCGACGGTGAGGAACAGAATGACCGCGGATCGGCACAGGCGCCGGACTGCGAGCAGGTGTGCGGAGGAGTTCACGGGCCGGCGCTCCAGTTATCTAACGAGAAGCTTATAAACCTGAGAGGGGCGGAAATCGTATGGCATGACCGGATTCCTGTCGAGGACGACCCGTCGTCCAGCGGCTGACCGGCACGGCGCCGGCAGCATCGATACCGTTCGGCGCAGCCAGGCGTCAGGATGGGAGCTCAGATCACCCGTCCGACCCTTGGAGTAGACCTCGATGGCTGCAGCGCTCGTTTCCCGCCCCTGGGTTCCGGAAGAGCCGGAGCGGCGGGTGCGCACCGTGGCGGAGGCAGCGGCGAGCGCCGCTCCGGCCGCGCTGCTGGCGGAGCTGGATCGCCTGGTGGCGGAGAACCGGCAGATCCACGACGTGGAGTGCGTCAACCTCAACCCGGCGACCAATGTGATGAACCCGCGGGCCGAGGCGATGCTGTCGGCGAAGCTGGGCTCGCGGCCGTCGCTGGGCTATCCCGGCGACAAGTACGAGATGGGCCTGGAGGCCATCGAGCAGATCGAGGTCATCGCCGCGGAGCTGGTCGCCGAGGTGTTCGGTGCCCGCTACGCCGAGATCCGGGTGCCGTCCGGGGCGGTCGCGAACCTGTACGCCTTCCTGGCGACCTGCGAGCCGGGCAGCACGATCATCGCCCCGCCGCCGGCGATCGGCGGGCACGTCACCCACCACGCCGCCGGCTCGGCTGGCCAGTACCGGCTGCGGACGGTGCCGGCGCCGGTCTCGGCCGACAGTTACACCGTCGACGTGCCGGCCCTGCGCGAGCTGGCGAAGGAGGTGCGGCCGGCGCTGATCACCATCGGCAGCAGCCTGAACCTCTACCCGCACCCGGTTGCCGCGATCCGCGAGATCGCCGACGAGGTCGGCGCGAAGGTGCTGTTCGATGCCGCCCACCTGTGCGGCCTGATCGCGGGGCACGCCTGGCAGCAGCCGCTGGACGAGGGCGCTCACCTGATGACGTTCAGCACCTACAAGAGCCTGGGCGGCCCGGCCGGGGGCGCCGTGGTCACCAACGATCCGGAGCTCGCCGAACGCCTGGACCGGATCGCCTTTCCCGGGCTGACCGCGAACTTCGACGCCGGCAAGGCGGCCGCGCTCGCGGTGACCATGCTGGACTGGAAGGTCGCCGGCCGGGCCTACGCCGCTGCGATGGTGGAGACCGCCGGCCGGCTGGCCGAGGAGCTGGCGGCGGCCGGGCTGCCGGTGTTCAGCGGCGCGCACGGGCCCACCCGCTCGCACCAGTTCGCCCTGCGCGCGCACCGCTGGGGCGGCGGGCAGCACGCCGCCCGCCGGCTGCGCCGGGCCAACCTGCTCGCCTGCGGCATCGGGCTGCCGGACGATCCGGTCGACGGGGACGTCAACGGCCTGCGGATGGGGACCCCGGAGCTGGTCCGGCTCGGCATGAAACCCGCCGACATGGCCGAGCTCGGCGGGCTCATCGCCCGCGGCCTGGACGTGGACGTCCCGCCCGAGGCGGTGGCCGGCGAGGTCACCGCCTGGCGCAAGCAGTTCTCCGGCGTGCACTTCACGGCCGACCAGCCATGGTGACGGTTACCGATCTCGACACGCCGTTCCTGGCCGTCGACCGGGAAGTGCTGGAAAGCAACCTGTCGGCCATGGCCGGGCTGGCCGCCGAGCGCGGGATCTCGTTGCGTCCGCATGCCAAGACGCACAAGTGCCTGGAGATCGCCCGGCGGCAGCTGGCATTGGGTGCGGTCGGGCTGACGGTGGCCACGGTGGGGGAGGCCGAGGTGTTCGCCGCCGCCGGCTGCGACGACCTGTTCATCGCCTATCCGGTGTGGGCGGCCGGCCACCGAGCGGAGCGGCTGCGCGCCCTGGCCGAGCGGGTGAGCCTGTCCGTCGGGGTGGACTCGGCCGAGGCCGCGGAACTGCTGGGCAAGGCGCTGGCGGGAACCTCGGCCCGGGCGCTGGTCGAGCTGGACAGCGGTCATCACCGCACCGGGGTCCATCCGGCCGAGGCCGGCCAGGTCGCGGTCGCCGCCGAGCGGGCCGGGCTGCCGGTGGCGGGGCTGTTCACCTTTCCGGGACACGGCTACGGCCCGGGCAACCGCACTCCGGCCGCCCTGGACGAGGCGCGGACGGTGGCGGTGGCGGTGGCCATCCTGCGCGGCCGCGGGATCGAGCCGGCGGTGCGCAGCGGCGGCTCGACCCCGACCGCGGGGGTGGCAGAACGAGAGCTGGCGGCCGCGGGCGTGGTAGGCGAGGGACTCACCGAGCTGCGGCCTGGGGTCTACGCCTTCAACGACGCCCAGCAGGTGGAGCTCGGCTCCGCTGACTGGAGCGCGGTCGCCCTGACCGCGATGGCCACCGTGGTCAGCCGCCGGGCGGACACCGTGGTGCTCGACGCGGGCAGCAAGACGCTGGGGGCCGACCAACCCGGCTGGGCCACCGGGGCAGGCCGGCTGCCCGACCATCCCGACGCCCGGGTGGTGGCGCTGTCCGAGCACCACGCAACGGTGGTCTTTCCGCCGGACGTGTCGCCTCCCGCGTTGGGCTCGACGGTGCGGGTGGCGCCGAACCACGTGTGCAACGCGGTCAATCTGGCCGACGAGCTGGTCGTCACCGCCCGGGGTCAGGTGGTCGACCGCTGGCTCGTGGCCGCCCGCGGCAGGAACCGCTGATGTCTTGCGGTATCGGCATGCGTGGGTGAGGCGATGACCCAGGCACACCCGCGGGGGACGCCGCGCATTCCGGCGGAGGTGCGAGAGGCATGGCTGGCCAAGGTCGCCGCGGACGCGGCCCGCCAGTCGGGTACGCCAGCCGAGCTGCTGGGCGCCTATCTCGACCTGGTGGCGGACGCGGCACTGACGGGGAGGACCCCCGATCGGTCGGAACTGGCCGCCGTGCGGGAACTCGGACGGCAAGCCGCGGCCAGTGGGGTGGCGGCGCACCGGATGGCTCATCTCTACCTGACGGCCGCGGCCCGGCTGTGGAGCACCATTCCGCAGCGGGTCCGGACCCGGGGCCGCGACGCCGTGTCGGCCGCGGCCGAAGCGGTGCTGGTGGTGGTGGACGGCGCTGTCGCGGCGCTGGTCGAGGGACACGAGTCAGAACGTCGCCGGCTGATCCGGAACGAGGAATCCGTCCGACGTCAGTTCATCGACGACTTGCTGCGCGGCGATTCCGACGTCGCGTCGCTGGTCCAGCGCAGCGAACCGTTCGGCCTGGACTTCGGGCTGGGACATCAGGTGGCATTGGCGGTGCCCAATGGCAGGCTGGCCGATCACGTCGCGGTCGCCTCGGCGCTGGAACGTTCGATCGCCGATGCCTACGACGGCCGGGAGGTTCTGGTAGACGCCCGGGAGGGCCGGTTCGTCGTGGTGGCCCCGGAGGTCGATGACGACGCCAGGCACGCCGGCCGGCCCGATGTCGGGGCGGCTGTCCAGGCGGCACTCGGTGATGTCCGCAAAGGGGTTCGCTGGCGGATCGCCGCCGGTCGGGCGCACCCCGGCGCGTACGGGGTGGCACGCTCGTACGAGGAGGCACGCGAAGCCCTCGACCTGGCCGAGATCCTGCAGATCGACGCGCCGATGGTCTACGCCCACGACCTGCTGGTGTACCGGGTGCTGGTTCGCGACCAGGCCGCGATCAGCGATCTCGTGCAAGCGGTGCTGTCTCCGTTGACCACTGCTCGCGGCGGCGCCGGTCCACTGCTGGACACCTTGCAGACCTACTTCGAGACGGGCGGCGTGGCTACCGAGGCGGCCCGGCGGCTGCACGTGTCGGTGCGCACGGTGACCTACCGGCTGGCGAAGGTGGCTGAGCTCACCGGGCGCAACCCGACGCATCCGGGAGACCGGCTGGCCCTCGAAGTAGCCGTGCTCGGCGCTCGGCTGTTGCAATGGCCGCAGCGGCAGCTTCCCAGCACCGAATAAGGCTCGGCCCTGGATCGGCTGGGAGTCACGTCCGGGGATACGTCCTCGCTGCCTGCCTACCCCCGGCAACATCGGGGCATCCGGCCAGAGCATCCCGGCTCGGACATCCTTCGTAACCAGGTACTGAAGGGGCGGCCTGCGACGACCGCCCTTGCCGGCCGTCGGCAATGATCCCGGCCCGATGTTCACCGGCGGCAGACATGGGATCGCCCCGGCGCATGCCGCATGGTGAAGACATCAGAACGTGAGGCGCCGTCGAAGGCAAGGAGTTGTCGATGAGGAATCAGTCCGCGGCGGGTGTCGTAACAGACCTGACCCAGGCCGAGCTGCTCACCTTCGAAGCGGCACTGCACGAGCAGCGCAGCTTCCGCCTCGAGCAGTTGGCGGAGCTGGCCGACGGAGCGGGCGCCCGTAGCGCACCTCTCGGTTCGGAGGTCGCCGGCGCGCTCGAACAAGCCGCGCGGCACGCGTTGGCCGAGATCGATCTCGCTCTCGACCGGCTTCGGGACGGCCGGTACGGACAGTGCGTCGACTGCGGCGGGGCTGTCGGTCGCGACCGCCTGGAGGTGCTGCCGGCCGCGGCCCGTTGCATGCCGTGCCAACATCGCATCAGCAGCGGCCGGCCGCCCGCGGCGGATACCGCGCAGCGGCGCATCCTCAGGCCCGTCCGATGACGTTCGCGCTGCTCGGCATCACCTTCGCCCTGGTGCTCACCGGTGCCGTGCTGGTCACCGCCTCCTTCCGCAGCACAGGTGACGATGCCGGGCTGCTCGGGATGATCGGGCTGTCCGCGGCGATGGTCGCCGCCATCCCGGCGGTCGTCTATGCGGGCATCACCGGCTAGCACGGCCTGGCGGGCTGGTCAGCCGAATACCAGGACAGTGTCTCCGCTTTACTGCTCCACAGCCGCTCGGAAGGCTTGACAAACGGCGCTGTACGACAGAATGTATACGGCATGGCCCGGACTCGATCCCAGACCCCGCGCAAGGAAGCGAAACCGGCCGTCCGCGCGCTCACCAGCAGCCCGGCGCGGCGTGCCAGTGAGCGGGCGGTGCCGGCCCCGGAGAGCGGCACGCCCGGTGCGTCCGAGGTGTGGCAGGCCCGGATCGGGCGCGACCTTGCCGAGCAGTTGCGCGCCGATGCCGAGGTGCTCGGCCTGGACGGCCGCACCGAGATCGTGAGGGCCGCTCTCGGCCTGCTGCACCGGCAGGCGGCCGAGGAACGGATGGCGCGGTCGGTGGAGGAGTTCTACGGCGACTCGACGCCCCCGCTGCCGCTCGGCGTCGAACCGGCCGATGACGGCGCCTGAGCCGTTTCGCGGGCAGGTGTGGGATGTCGACTTCGAGTTCGGCCGCCATCCGGCCGTGGTGCTGAGCGTCAACCCGCTGAACAGCCGGCTCGGCCATGCCGCCGTCATCCCGATCACCGGAACCCCGGGCCCGCCCAGCACGCACATCCCGCTGGACGCCGATGCCGGGCTGACCAGGTACGGCCGGTCCTTCGCCGACGTGACCTCGCTGCGGCCCGTCGCCCGAGCCCGGCTGAGGAGGCAGCGCGGCCTGCTCACCCGGGCCGAACTGGCCCGCATCGAGACCCAGCTGCGCACCTATCTCGGCCTGTAGGACGCTGGCGTTTCCGTTGCGGCCGAGTTAGCGGCCGGTGGTTCCGTCGATCAGCTCGCGGATGATGTCGGCATGGCCGGCATGCCGGGTTGCCTCACCGGTGGCGTGCGCGATCACCCAGCGCATGCTGAGGTATTCGCCGTCGACCGGTACCGCGACGCGCGCGTCGGGGTCGCCGATGCGGCGGATCAGCTCGTTGCTCTCCTCGATCGCGGCGCGGTACTCGGCGATCACCTCGGCGGCGCTCCGCCCGGCCGGCACCACCATGTCGAAGTCGAAGTCGGCGTCCTCGCCGATGCCGGCCAGCTGGTAGCCGAACCAGAACCGTTCGCCCACGGTCAGGTGCTGGATCAGGCCGAGGATCGACGTGCCGCTCGGAACGACGGCCCGGCGCAGTTGCTCGTCGGTGAGGCCGGACGCCTTCTTGAGCACGCAGGAACGGACGAAGTCCAGGAACGCCAGCGCGGTGTCGAGCTCGCCGGTGTCCACGCGGGGAACCGGCTCGCGCTGCGTCTCGAAGTCCGGCAGGGCATCCGAGTTGCTATCGGGCATGCCCGAACCGTAGCCGGTGGCCGGGACCGGGTAACGCCCGAGTCAGAGGTCCGTCCCGCGCCGGGGATGGACCGCCGGGCTGGCCTACTTGGGCTTCTTGGTGCCCGGCTTGGGTGCCGCCGCGAAGATCTCGGTGACCGGTTGCTTCTTCTCCTGCTTGGGTTTGCGGATCTCGCGCCCACCCTTGTTCTTACCGGACATCGGATTCTCCTTGGCGTGGCAGAGACGGTGGGCGGCAGCTACCGCTCACCGGAAGGGTTGTGTGGTCGAAAGCGGCTGCACGCCTGCGGACACGGCACCCGGCGGACACAGGCAGCCACGGTCGACGCCACTGGCCCTGCTCGCCGCGCAGTAGCGCGTGGCGGTGGGGTCATGGGCTTGCACTCGATGCCCGCACGGCACGCACAGCAGGCCGGGCTCGGCCTGGCCCTCACCGGCTGTCGGAGCTACCTGCTTCATCGGGCCTCGCAGACCCGGTGGACGGGTCAGATTGCCTCTCACCACGGCCGTCCGACAAGCTGCCGGGATAGGCACCGTGGTGGCTTGACCATACTCCCCGACGGCGAGCCTGTCCCGAGTCATCCAGCTCTGGTCGCGCCGGTGATCATCACCCTCGGCCGGGCAGACGACTGGACGGACCCAGCCAGCCGAGGACAGCGCGGCGACGCCGTAACGGAGCGACCACCGAAGCGACGGGGTTTCGAAGTCAGCTGGGCGGCCGAGGCGATTCACTCATGCCGGTAACAGCAGCCGGCACCCCGGTTGTCGCCCAGCAGGCGGAGTTCGGGTCCGTCTGTCAGGTCGGAGTCCCGCCGCCGCCCATGTACGGGTTCGGGTTCATGGGCGGGTCATCGTCGGGCTGCTTGGGAGGCGGCGGTGGCAGCGGCACCTGCTCGCTGGTGTCGGTGGTGGGGCTGGCTGTCTTGCTCATGAAAGATCACTTCCCCGTTCGGTCGGACGCTTACTACCAAGACGCACTCGATGGCTGATCGGTTGCGCCTTCTCCCGGTGAGATACCAGAAGCCCGCCGTCTGATACCGCTGCTGGCAACTTGTGGCCAACCAGCAATCAAGACGGACGCCGCACCGGAGCGGGAGCCACCTCCCGCTGCTGGTGGCGTCCTCAGACGATGGACGACTCGATCGCGTCGAGGTCCCGCGAGGCGAATCGCAGGTGTTCCCAGCTCTCTTCGAGGATCACGTGCAGGCAGCTGCGAACCGTCTCGGTGTCTGCAGGGTTGTGCGGGTTGCGGCGTTCCTCGGCGAGCAGGTCGTCGGTGACGGTGGCCAGGAAATCGCGGACCATCGCGACCCGGTCCGCACGGGCGGCCAGCACGGCGTCGTAAGGCCGGCTCTCGGAGTTCCGGTTTCCGTACTTGAGACCGAGGGGATGGAAGTCAGCCTCCACCCACCCCAGCACACCCTTGCCCAGCCAGATGTCGGTGGCGTGCACCAGGTGCCGCAGCGTCTCCGAGAACGACCACTCGCCATCGATCCTGGTCTCGACGGAGCCGGCAGGCAGCGCCGCCGCTCGTGCGATCGCCGCGTCCCAGGCCCGCTCCACCGAGGTCCAGGCCACCCGCAGGTCCGCTGGGCTCTCCGCCCGCCGCTCGCCGCGGCCGGGAAAACGGCGATCCAGCTCCTGCTCGACGAACGCTGTGACGTCGACCCCGTTTACCCGCAGACCCGCGCCCTCGCTCAGCCAGGGAGCGTCGATGTCCATCCCGGCGATTTCGACACCGCGCATCACCACGTCCGACAGGTCGCACTCGGCGAACCGCGCGCCGCGCAGATCCCGTCCGACAAACGTCTCCGGCTCAGCCACGCGCCGAGTGTATTGAGCCCCACCGACAGCACGCCCGAGGAGTTCGGCATGCGAAACAATGGTGTCCGAGGGGGGACTTGAACCCCCACGCCCGATAAAGGGCACTAGCACCTCAAGCTAGCGCGTCTGCCATTCCGCCACCCGGACGAGTGCGAGCAAGGCCGAAGTCTAGCCCAACTCGATTCGGGCCCGGGCCACTGGTAGGAACTACGGTATGACCTCCGCAGCAGAGCAGAGCTCGCCCAGCAACACCCCGGCCGCCGACGAGGTGGTCACGCTGCTGACCGAATTGATCCGGATCAATACCTCTAACCCCACCCACCCCGAACGCCCCGCCGCGGAGTGGGTGGCCGAGAAGCTGGACGAGGTCGGCATCGCCTCCACCATCCTGGAGGCCGCCCCGGGCCGGGCCTCGACCATCGCCCGGGTGGCCGGCACCGACTCCAGCCGGCCGCCGCTGCTGATCCACGGCCACCTCGACGTGGTTCCGGCCGACGCCTCGGAGTGGACCGTCGACCCGTTCGCCGGCGAGGTGAAGGACGACTACGTCTGGGGCCGCGGCGCGGTGGACATGAAGGACATGGACGCGATGACACTGGCCGTCATCCGCAACTGGGCCCGTACCGGGGTGCAGCCGCCCCGCGACATCGTGCTGGCCTTCGTCTCCGACGAGGAGGCCGGCGGCCAGCAGGGCGCGCACTGGCTGGTGGACCACCACGCCGACCTGTTCGCTGACTGCACCGAGGCGATCAGCGAGGTCGGCGGTTACTCCATCACCGTCCGCGACGACCTGCGGCTCTACCTCATCCAGACCGCCGAGAAGGGCATCGCCTGGCTGCGGCTGCGGGCGGAGAACCGTCCCGGGCACGGCTCGATGATCCACCCGGACAACGCGGTCACCGAGCTGGCCCGGGCGGTCACCCGGATCGGGGAGTACCAGTTCCCGGTGCACCTGACTCCCACCATGCGGGAGTTCCTGACCCGGATCGCCGACGCCACCGGCCTGCCGATCGACCTGGAGAACCCGGAGGGCGCGCTGAAGTACTTCGGCAACGCCGCCCGGATGCTCGGCGCCACGCTGCGCAACACCGCCAACCCCACCATGCTGCAAGCCGGCTACAAGGCCAACGTGATCCCGTCCCGGGCCGAGGCGACCGTCGACTGCCGGTTCCTGCCCGGCTACTCCGACGAGCTGTTCGACACCATCGACCAGCTGATCGGCGAGCACGTCAGCCGGGAGACGATCACCGAGGACATCGCGGTCGAGACTCCGTTCGACGGGGCGATCGTCGACGCGATGGCCGCCGCCCTCAAGGCCGAGGACGCCGCCGGGGTGCCGGTGCCGTACCCGATGTCCGGCGGCACCGACGCCAAGTCGTTCTCGCTGCTGGGCATCCGCAACTTCGGCTTCTCCCCGCTCCTGCTGCCACCCGACCTGGACTTCTCCGCGCTCTTCCACGGCATCGACGAGCGGGTGCCGGTCAGCGCGCTGCAGTTCGGCACCCGGGTGCTGGACCGGTTCCTGCGTAACTGCTGAGCGGGGCCGCGCCCTCGGGGCGCAGGGCGGCTGCCGGGCGGAGCGGCTACGCGCTGGGCCCGGTGCTGCGGCGCCGGGTCAGGCGCTCAGGCCCGGCATCGGGACCAGGTCGGCTGCCCGGCGCTTGCGCCGCAGCAGCACCTGGCGCGAGCCGTCGGCGTATCTGCGTACACGGGCGAGTTCCCAGCCGCCGTACTCGGCGTGCAATGCGAGCCGCACCGCTGCGTTCATCCTCGTGACATCCGAGGGGATCCGCAGCGGTGCGTACTCCCAGTCTGGGTCAGCGTCCGCCATGGTCTGGGTCGGCATGGGGCCATTGTGCCCCGCCCCGGGCCGCCCCAATACCCCTGACGAACTACTTGACCGACGAGTTGTAGTTCTCGATCAAGGCCTTGGCCTGGCTGGCCGCCTCGTCCAGGGCCGCCTTCGGGTCCTTGCTCGAGGTCAGCACCGACTCGATGGCGTTCTCGACCAGCGCCCGGACCTGCGGCAGGGTGCCCAGCAAGCACCCCTGGGTGGGCACGCCGGACGGGGTGGCGGCGAGCTGGTCGATCGCGGTCTGGAACTGCGGCTTGTCCGCCACCCACTTCTTGTCGACGTCCTCGTCCAGGGCCGCCTTGGACACCGGGAAGTAGCCGGTCTGGGTGTGCCAGAACGCCGAGTTCTCGGGCTGGATCAGGAACTTGGTGAACTCCCAGGACGCCCGCTGCTCAGCCGCCGAGTGACCCTCACCGCTGATCCACAGCGACGCGCCGCCGATCACCGGACCGCCGGCGTCCGAGCTCTGCACCTTCGGAAACGGCGCGGTGGCCACCTCGAACTTGCCGGCGGCGGCCTTGACGTAGCCGCCCAGTGCCCCGGTGGACTCCAGGTGCATGCCCACCGTGCCGGACTTGAACGCCGCCTGCGCGTCGTCGGTCTTGCGGCCGGTGTTGGTGGCCAGGCCGTCGTCGACCATGCCCTTCCACCAGGTCAGCACCTTGACCTGCTCGGGGTCGTCGAAGGTCACGGCGTCCGCCCGGGTGGTGCGGCCGTTGTCGTTGTTGCAGTAGGTCTTGCCGGCCTCGGCGGTGAGCTGCTCGAAGAACCAGCCGTAGATGGCGGCGCCGAAGCCGAACTTCGCCGCGCCGCTGGCCTTGATCTTCTCGGCGTCGGCGCGGATCTCGTCCAGGCTGGTCGGCGGCTTGGCCGGGTCCAGCCCGGCCTTGGTGAACACCGTCTTGTTGATGTAGAGCACCGGCACCGAGGAGTTGAACGGCATGCTCTGCAGCTTGCCGCCGCGCGAGTAGTAGCCCTTGATGGCCGGCTGCAGGTCCGCCAGGTCCAGCTTGTCGACGTCGGCGAACGACTGCGCCGGGATGGTCTGGCCGGAGTCGGCCATGAAGCCCGAGCCGATGTCGTAGATCTGCACCAGCGAGGGCGTCTGCTTGGCGCGCACCGCCGCCTTGTACTTGGTGAGGGTGTCGTCGTAGCTGCCCTGGAAGGTGGCCTTGACGGTGATCTTGCCCTGGTGCGCGGAGTTGAACTTGGCCACCAGCGCGTCCAGCGCCTCGGCGTTGGCGCCCTTCATGGCGTGCCAGAACGACACGGTCACCGGGCCCTTGAGCGCGTCGGCGCCCGGCGCGGAGCCGGAGCCCGCGGAGCCGGAGTCCTTCGAGGAACTGCCACAGCCCGCCGTCAGGACCAGCGCGAGCGCCGCGGTAGCGGCCGTCACCATCCAGCTCTTGCGATACGTCATCTACAGCCTCTCGGTCAGGGGAAGGCGGCCGCTACCGGACCGCACCGGCGGTCAGGCCGCGCACCAGGAACCGCTGGCCGAAGGCGACCAGCAGCGCGGTGGGGATCAACGCCATGCTGACCCCCGCCAGGATCAGGCCGGGATTGGCCTGCTCGGCGTCGTTGAGCGAGGACAGGCCGATCTGCAGGGTCTGCCGCTTCGGCGAGTCGGTGACCAGCAGCGGCCAGAAGAACTGGTTCCAGGCCGACAGGAACACGAAGATCGCGACACTGGCCAGCGCCGGGCGCGACAGCGGCAGCAGGATCTGCCACAGGAACCGGGCATGGCCGGCACCGTCGAGGGTGGCGGCGTCGCGCAGCTCCACCGGAAAGGTGCGGAAGGACTGCCGCAGCAGGAAGGTGCCGAACCCGCCCGCCAGGAACGGCAGGATCAGCGCCAGGTAGGTGTTGCGCAGCTGATGGTCGGCCATGAACAGGAAGTTCGGGATGATGATCGCTTCCCACGGCACCATCAGGGTCAGCAGGAACAGCGCGAACATCGTCCGCTTGAACGGCACCGCCAGGAAGGCGAACGCGTAGGCCGACAGCACCGCGCAGACCAGTTGCGAGACGGTGATCGCCACCGCCACCAGCGTCGAGTTCAGGTACTGCCGTTGCAACGGAATGGCATGCAGCACACCCCGGTAGTTGTCGAAGGTCAGCCGGTGCGGGAACAGCGACGGGGGAGCCGAGGCGATGTCGCCCGGTCCCATCACGCTGCCCACCACGGTGTAATAGAGCGGGAACAGCACCACGACCGCCAGCAGCCCGAGCGCTGCCACCCTCGCCCAGCGGCCCGGCCTCACCGGTAGAACACCTTGCGCTCGAGCACCCCGAACTGGATCGCGGTGACCGCGATGACCACCGCCAGCAGGACGATCGCCTGGGCCGAGCCGGTGCCGTAGTCGGTGGCGCCGTCGGCGAAGGCGGTGTGGTAGATCCAGTACACCAGCGTGGTGGTGTGCCCGGTGGGCCCGCCCCGGGTCAGCAGGTGGATCTGGCCGAAGCTCTGCAGCGCCGTGATGGTGTCCACCACCACCAGGAAGAACAGCGTCGGGGTGATCAGCGGCACGGTGATCGACCAGGCGATCCGCACCGTGCCCGCGCCGTCCAGCCTGGCCGCCTCGTACAGCTGCTCGTCCACCCCGCCGATGCCGGCCAGCAGCACCAGCATGTTGTAGCCCAGGCTCATCCAGATGGTGGTGATCGCGATGCTGAGCAGCGCGGTGCCGGGGCTGGTCAGCCAGTTCACCGGCGCGAACCCCAGTGAGGTGACCAGGTAGTTCGCGATGCCGATGGCCGGGTTGAACAGCGCGGCGAACACCACCGAGGCGGCGGCCACCGAGTAGGCGAACGGCATCGCGAATGCCGAGCGCAGGATTCGCAGCCCGGCCAGCGGGTGCTGCAGCAGCAACGCCAGCAGCAGCGCCAGCAGGATGCTGGGCAGCACCGTCAGCAGCACATAGCCCGCGGTCACCCCGAGCACCCGGCCGAACTCCGGGTCGGCCAGCACCGCCCGGAAGTTGGCCAGGCCCACCGAGCGATTGGCCCGCCCGAACAGGTCCTGGCCGGTGGTGCTGAGCTGGAAGGTGCGGGCCAGCGGCCAGAACAGGAACATCCCGAACACCGCCAGCGACGGCAGCAGCAGGGCCAGGCCGAGCGCGCGTTCCCGTGCCAGCCCCGGTCTGCTCAGACGCATCGTGTTGCTCTCCCAGTGATCGACGGCCGCTACGCGGCCTTCACAGGGCCAGTACGCGATGCACTCGCCCTTCTTGGGCTAGCAACGACAAGCGCGGCGTTTGGATGCTAACCGCGATCCCGGGCCGAACCGGGCAAGGAAGGCAGGCGGGCGTGGCACGCCGGGGCAGCGCCGCTGGGCAGAGCCGGTCAGCGGGCCCGGACGGTCACGCTGTGCAGCCCGGTCGCACCGGACGGGAACGGGTCGGTGTCCTTCTCCTCCTGGACGGCGCCGTTGCCGTCGAAGGCCCGCACCCGCAGCCGGTGCTGGCCGGCCGAGGCCGGCGTCCACAGATAGACCCACTGCCGCCAGGTGTCCACCGACGGAACCGGCGCCAGGGTCGCCTCCTGCCAGGGCCCGTCGTCGACCTGCACCTCGACCCGCGACACCCCGACATGCTGGTCCCAGGCCACCCCGGCCACCGGCACCGGCGTGCCGACCGCCAGTACCCCCGGCGGCACCGGCCGGTCGATCCGGGACGCCAGCTTGACCGGCCCGCGGGCCGCCCAGCCGCCCCGCACCCAGTAGGCGGAGAAGTCGGCGAACGTGGTGGCCCGCAACCCGGTGATCCACTTGCAGGCCGAGACGTAGCCGTACAGGCCCGGCACCACCATCCGCACCGGAAAGCCGTGCTCGGCGGTCAGCGGCTCGCCGTTCATGCCGACCGCGAGCATCGCGTCCCGGCCGTCCATCACCACCGC
>NZ_DATINC010000099.1:0-4136 GCF_035474675.1 Jatrophihabitans sp.
AAGCCAGTACCCGCCCGACGTGCCGCGCACCGGCTATCCCGATGAACTCCGCGACGTCCTTGTAGGACATCACCCGCCCGGACGGGATCAGCTCGACGCAGGCCAGCACCCGTTCCGGCAGCGGCAGCCGCTCGTCCAGCGCCTGCCGGCGCAGGCCGGCCCGGTTCGCCGCCATTCCTCAGAGCGCCATCGTCAGTACGACGGCAGTGACGGGTCCACCTGGTTCACCCAGGCGGTCACGCCGCCCTGCACGTGCACCGCGTCGGAGAACCCGGCGGACTTGACCGCGGCCAGCGTCTCGGCCGAGCGCACCCCGCTCTTGCAATACATCACGATCTGGCGGTCCTGCGGCAGCGAGGCCAGCGCGTCGCCGCGCAGGATCTGGTCCTTGGGCACCAGCTTGGCGCCGGGGATCGACACGATCTCCCACTCGGCGGGCTCCCGGACGTCGATCAGCTCGATGGGCTTGCCGGACTCGAGCAGCTCCTTCAGCTCGGCGGCGGTGATGGTGGAGCCGGCCGCGGCCTGCTGCGCCTCCTCCGACACCACCCCGCAGAAGGCTTCGTAGTCCACCAGCTCGGTGATCGGCGGCGCCGCGGGGTCCTTGCGGATCCGGACGGTGCTGTAGGTCATCTCCAGGGCGTCGTAGATCATCAGCCGGCCGACCAGCGGCTCGCCGACGCCGGTGATCAGCTTGATCGCCTCGGTGGCCATGATCGAGCCGATCGAGGCGCACAGCACGCCCAGCACGCCGCCCTCGGCGCAGGAGGGCACCATGCCCGGCGGCGGCGGGTCCGGGTAGAGGTCGCGGTAGTTGGGCCCGTAGCGGTTCCAGAACACCGAGGCCTGGCCGTCGAAGCGGTAGATCGAGCCCCAGACGTAGGGCTTGTCCAGCAGCACGCAGGCGTCGTTGACCAGGTACCGGGTGGCGAAGTTGTCGGTGCCGTCGACGATCAGGTCGTACTGGCCGAAGATCTCCAGGACGTTGTCGTTGTCCAGCCGGGTGTCGTGCACGATCACCTCGACGAACGGATTGATCTCGCGCACGCTGTCGCGCGCCGAGGATGCCTTGGGCCGGCCGATGTCGGACTGGCCGTGGATGATCTGGCGCTGCAGGTTGGACTCGTCGACCACGTCGAACTCGACGATGCCGAGGGTCCCCACGCCGGCGGCCGCCAGGTACATCAGGGCCGGCGAGCCGAGGCCACCGGCGCCGACGCACAGCACCTTGGCGTTCTTCAGGCGCTTCTGCCCGACCATCGCCACGTCCGGGATGATCAGGTGCCGGCTGTAGCGGCGCACCTCGTCGATGGTCAGCGATTCAGCCGGCTCCACGAGCGGTGGCAGGGACACGAGCTCTCGTCCTTCCAACAAAGCAGCACTGTCAGGTCTTCAGGGCACAACGCCCGGACCGCACTGCCAGATTCCCACACCGCCGCGCACCGGCCCAGCCGGCGGGGTCACTGGTTGCGCTGGAAGAACTCCGTGTCGGGCGCCTCGCCGACCTGCTCGGCGCCGGGGGCGCCGGCGACGCCGGGCGGGAACGGCCACGGATTGGGCCGGCAGGTCTGGCCGCCGGCCACCTTGGTGCCGATGGTCTGCTGCATCATCACCGGCGCCATGCCGTTGGGCAGGCACTCGTGGGCGTGGTTGTGCCCGAGCGCGTGGCCCACCTCGTGGTTGACGGCGTAGCGGTGGTAGTTGGCCAGGTCACCGGCGTAGACCTGCGCACCGCGGGTCCAGCGCGAGACGTTGAGCATCACCCGGCCCACGCTGCCGGCGTTGCAGGAGGTCTCGATCTTGAGCGTGTACCCGCAGATGCTGCGCACCGTGGTCGGGGCCGCCAGGCTGATCCGGAAGTCCACCGGCCCGGAGTCCACCCGCTGCAGCGCGACGGTGCCGGAGCCGATCCAGGACCGCCGGTCGCTGAGCGCCTCCATCACCCCGGCGGCGAACGCCTGCGGGTCCACTCCGGTGATGCCGTTCTCGATGTCGATGGTGAACTTGAACAGCTGGCCTTTGCCGAGCACACCGGACGTGCCGGCGATGGTGGTGAAGACGCCGGTGCCGTTGAAGGTGTAGGCCGGCCCCGGCGGCAGCTGCCAGCTGCGCAGCTTGACCGCGGGGCTGCTGGCCGCCGTGCTGGCCTTGCGCGAGCTGCTGGCGACCGGCCGGCTGCCGGCCGGGCTGGACGCGGCGGTGCTGGCCGGGGCGGCGGGCGTGTCGGAGGGCACCGGCGTGCCACCGGCCGCGCGCGGCTGCGGGTCGCCGCGGTGCAGCCCCATATTGACCACGGCCAGCACCGTGACCACGCTCAGCACCGGCAGCGCGTAGGCGCGCCAGCCGTACCGGCCGGCGAACTCCTGCCAGCGGGTCCGGCCGGTGCGGCGGGGCGGACCCGCAGGCCCCCGGCCGCCGGATCCCTGACCGCCAGGCCCCCGGCCGCCGGATCCCTGACCGCCGGGCCCCTGACCGCCGGATCCCTGACCGCCGGGTCCTTGGCCACCGGTTCGCCGGCCGCCGGGCTGGCTGTCAGCCGCCGGCCGGCGGTCACCGGGCACCCGGCCGTCGGCCGGATATCGCGGCCGCTGCGGGGCGCTCGGTCGGGTCACCGCGTCACAATCCCACACCGGCCTGCCGGAAGCCGTCATTTGCGAAGCCGTCATGTGCGCGGGCCAGCAGCCCCAGGACGGCGCGGGCGGTGCTCACCGGATCCTCCAACTGCGCGGTGTGCCCGACGTCGGGCAGCACCAGCAGGCTGGCGTCCGGCAGGGTCCGGGCCACCCGGGGCGCGTTGGCGACGTCGACCAGCCGGTCGAGCTGGCCCCACACCACCACCGCGGGCGCGGAGATCCGGCTCAGCGCGTGCCAGGGCGAGCGGGTGCCGACCGTCAGGTAGGTACGCACCAGCCCGCGCAGCGACCGCAGCATGGCCTCGCCGGCCCAGCTGTAGCCACGCCGGGTCTCCAGCTCCTCGACCGCCTCGGCCAGCCGGTTCGGCGGCACCAGCTCGGGATGGGCGAAGCACAGCTCGAGCACCGCCCACACCCGGCGCTCGGCCGGCAGCCGGTCCAGCCGCTCGATCGCCCGGTACCCCAGTCCGGGCACCAGCAGCAGCGGCAGCAGGGCGTCCGACCCCTTCTTCGGGCGCAGGTCCGGCACCGCCGGCGAGATCAGGGTGAGGGTGCGCACCAGGTCCGGCCGGCTGGCGGCCAGCTGGATCGAGATGGCGCCGCCCATGGAGTTGCCGACCAGGTGCACCGGGCCGCGTCCGGACTGCTCCAGGTAGTCGACCACCAGCCGGGTGTGCGCGGCGATCGAGTAGTCCCCGCCCGGCGGCGGCCCGGACCGGCCGAAGCCGGGCAGGTCGAGGGCGTGGCCGTCCAGCCACGGCGAGAGCAGGTCGGCCAGGTCGGTGAAGTTGGTCGAGGCCCCGCCCAGGCCGTGCACGTACAGCGCGGGTTCGGCGTCCGGATTGTCCGACGGGGTCGTGCGGACGTTGAGCCGCTGCTCGCCGATCCGCAGCTCGGTGGCCGGCCACGGTTGCCGCGTCGGGTCCGGGGCGGCCAGCCGGTGGTCGGCGGGAGCGGCCAGCACCGCCGTCCGCAACGGGTGTCCGGGCCGGGTGCGCAGGCCGCGGCCGGCCTGCACCAGCCGGCGGCCGGAGCTCAGCGCCCGGCTCTCCAGCAGCACCCGGCCACCCGGCAAGGTCTTCATTGCAACAAAACTACCCGCCCCCGGCTGCGGACGTCCGGCCGCGCCGGCCGGCCCTACCCACCGGTAGCATCGAGGTGCCCCAGCTGCCGGCCAGGAGGTTCCTCATGACCGAAACCATGGACGCCTCGCGCGGAGCCCGGCTGCCGCGCTCGGCCCGGCGCAAGCAGCTGCTGGCCGCCGCCCAGGAGGTCTTCGTCACCCACGGCTACCACGCCGCGGCGATGGACGACATCGCGATCCGGGCCGGGGTGTCCAAGCCGGTGCTGTACCAGCACTTTCCCGGCAAGCTGGAGCTGTACCTGGCGCTGCTGGACACCCACGCCGAGGACGTGCTGGAACGGGTCCGGCAGGCGCTGGCCGAGACCGAGGACAACCGGGTCCGGGTGCACAACGTGCTGACTGCGTACTTCGACTTCGTC
>NZ_DATINC010000100.1:0-43424 GCF_035474675.1 Jatrophihabitans sp.
CTCCTTGGCCAGCACCGTCGCGCCCATCAGGGCACAGCTGGCCAGCATCCAGGGCAGCGCTGCCGACTCGACGTAGCGGGCGACGCAGTACAGCACCAGGGTGGCGCACAGCGTCATCAGGCCGTCCAGCAGCACCTGCCGACTGACCACCACGTGGTAGGGCATCACGGCCAGGATCAGGGCCGCCAGCAAGCCCACCCGGTGGTCGTACAGGCGCCGGCCCAGGGCATAGGTGGCCAGCACCGCGGCCACCCCGATCAGTGCGGTGACCGCGCGCGCCGACCAGTCGCTGAGCTCACCGTGCATTCCCCACGACAGCAGGATCTGCAGGAACAGCGGATGTGCCCGGAACACCGGGAACATCGAGCGCAGCGTGTCGTTGCCGGCCAGTGATGCGGCGGTGCCGCTGTAGACCGCCTCGTCGCTGTTGAAGCCGACCCGGTCGAGCTGCCAGAACCGCAGGAAGGTGGCCAGGGCGAGCACCAGCGCCACCGGCAGCGCGGTGCGCAACCGGTGGCCGGTGGCCAGCCGGCGCCAGCGAGGATCGGGCCGGTCAGCCTGGCTGTCGGGGCCGGCGGGTGGCTCGTCCCAGATCGCTGCCCCGTAGAACCGCTGGGGAGCGGGGACCAGTACCGAGGCCGGTTCGGTATCGCTGGTCATGCCGGGGCCGGCAGCACGGTCGGTCCGCTGACCGGCGGCTCGGCGATCCCGGCCGGTTGTTGCGCTGCCGCGGGAGCACCGGAGCTCCGCAGCAACGCGGCGATGTCCTCGGCCCAGGAGAAGGTGTTCGAACCGAGCCGGCGTACCCGGATGCTGCGCATCGCCCGCACCAGGATCTCGCGCTCCTTGCGCCGCAGCTCGGCGTAGTCGTCCTCGCCGATCACGATCGAGGGCGCCATCTGCCGGAACGGCGGGAAGCCGTAGGCGTCGTCGGTGTTGTCCACCAGCGTCTGGATGGCCTCGTCGAACGGGATGTCGGCCAGCACCGGCTCGCCGCGCTCGATCACGAACAGGTTGTCGACCTCGACGGTGCGCACGATGCGGCAGTCCACCAGCCGGTCGACCTGGTACTTCGGCGGCGGCACGATCCGCTGGGTGAGGGAGTTGATGCCCATGATCGGGATGTTCAGCCCCGCCAGCACCAGGCCGAAGTTGCGGCCCTCCTTGGAATGCAGCCTGCTCTGCAGCTTCAACCGCCGCCACTCGGCCGCCGTCAGGTCACCGGCCTGCACAGCACGCAGGGTGTGGTGGCTGATGGTCAGCGGCTTGGGGAAGCAGGTGGCATGCCCGTCCGGATGCAGGATCGTCATGTCGTCGGACAGGAACCGGGCGCCGTGCTCGCGCAGCAGCTTGAGCACGCTGCCGGTCTTGCCGGTGTCGGTGCGCGCCGACAGCAGCAGCCCGCGGCCGTCGAGCTCCAGGCAGGCCGAGTGCAGCAGGACCACCCCGCGGGACACCGCGATGAAGCGCAGCAGCGCCTCGATGACGTTGGTGTAGAGCACGTGCGGGGAGTGCGCCAGCGCCGGCGAGCAGGTGACCTCGATCTTCTCGCCGATCTCGACCCGGAAGTTGGCACCCAGCCGGCCGAGGTGCTCGGCGTAGCTGACCCCGGCCGGGAAGACGTGCTGGGTCATCAGCGCCCGGGTGCGCGGGCCGCGGCCGACCTCGCCCACCCGGATGCTGAGGTCGACGTCGTTGCCCAGCCACTGCGCGCGGAAGTAGTCCAACTCGCGCAGCGGCACCTGGGAGCCGACGCTGAGCACGCCGTCGATCGCGTAGCGGTAGGGCAGGTACCGGCTGCTCGCGCTGACCGGGCGGGCCTCGCGCCGGTGCCGGGACTGCCCGGTGGCCTGCTCGCCCGGCGCCGGACGCTGCACGCCGGTCAGGTCGACCGTGATGCGCATCGGCTGCCGCTCTACCACCTCGCCGTCGGGCTTGGCGTAGATGGCCGAGTCCGCCACCACGAAGCGCACCAGGAACAGCAACACCAGGGTCAGCACGTTGGCGATGAGCAGGTGGGCTCCGAACACTCCGACCAGCAGGGCCAGCAACGGCAACCGCGGCAACAGCGCCAGGTGGTTGAGCAGGAAGAACCGGACCGCGCGGCCGAGCCGGGTACCGGGCTTGTGGCCGGTGAAGACGAACTTCTCGGTCAGCACGAAGTTCCAGCTGGTCGACACCTCGGTGGCCAGCACCGCCGCGATCAGGTAGTGCGGGTGCACCACGTGCTCGGACAGCACCCAGAGCGCGGCGGTGTTGACGAACACGCCGGTCCCGCCGACCGCGCCGAAGGCGACCAGCCGGCCGAGCCGGCCGCCGGCGTAGGTGGTGGACGAGCGCCGCACCTGGATGCGCAGCACCAGCAACCGCAACCGCAGCAGGTGCCGGAGAAACCGCAGGCCCTCGCGCAGCGAGGCCTTGCTCTGCCCGGCGAGCCGGGTGCCGAACACGAACGGCACCTCGGCAACCTGCAACCGGGGCTGGCGGATCATCAGCTCCAGCAGGATCTTGAAGCCGATCGGGTCCAGCCGGTCGATGTCCAGAGCTGCCAGCCGCACCGCGAAGAACCCCGACATCGGGTCCGACAACCGCGACAGCCGCCGCGGGAACACCGCCTTGGCCAACCGGGTGGCCAGGCCCGACACCGCCCGGCGGTACCCGCCGGCCAGCCCGTCGGAGGCACCGGAGCCGGTGTAGCGGCTGCCCGCCACCAGGTCGAGGTTGCGCGCCCGGCCGATCTGGACGAGCTTGGCGGCCAACTGTGGCGGGTGCTGCAGATCGCCGTCCATCACCACCGCCCAGCTGCCCCGGGCGTGCTTGAGGCCGGCTACCACGGCACCGCCGAGCCCGCCGTGCCGGGCACCGGCGGGCCGGTGCAGCAGCCGCACCGCCAGGCCGCACTCGCGAGCCGCCTGCCGGATCTCCTCGGGAGTGTTGTCCGCGCTGTCGTCGACGAACAGAACCTCGGCCGGAATGCCGGACAGGCTCTCCGCCAGGCCCGACAGCAGCGCGCGCACCGAGCCTTCCTCGTTGCGGGTCGGCACGATGACCGTGAACCAAGCCGCCAGGTCCGGCGGCAGGACCGTCACGTCATGAGGTGCGGAAAGAGGTTCGCCGTTCGCGGCCACTTCGTCAGAAAGCCGCGCCGGGCGTGCAGCATCAAGGGTATTGGTCAAGAGAAGCCCCCCGCTTCACTTATGTGCGACTTCGCAACGGCGCACGCTTCCTGTGCCGGCCCGTCGGAAGTCTCGATCTCCGGGCCGAGCCCAAGAGAGTAGGACGAAGTTAAACCCCGTTTCTCGGTTAATGCAACCACTGGTTTACAGCGTTAACATCAGGGGAAAATTGACAGCGAGACAACGTGAGTCCCTTGTTTGATTTCGTCAGCAGAGGCGACTCGAACGCCGAAGACGGTCAGGAAACCCAATCAAACTGCTGGGAAAATTCGGCAGCACAGCATTCTGCTGTTGGATGCTCTTCTAGAAGCACAACAAACGCTGATCGGCAGGCCGACAGCCGGCGCGAACAGCCGGGAAACCCGCGGCGAACTCCGGCAGGTAGCGCACTACTCATCTAGATCTGCTACCGCCGCCGGGTCCCACCAGGCGCGTCGTGCTCCTATCGTCACCCGGTGGCTCGGGCATGCCTAGCCGCAATCCAGTAATGGAGTGGTCACCGTACGTGGTAGGGGTTGAGGCAGGTCAGCTGCGCCCTTTCCGGACATCGGTGCCGCCGGGTTGCGCTGCTCGCTCGGGGCCATCTGCCAGGCTGGAGGCATGCAGTTCTTCCTGGTCACCGCCACCTCCGACGAGCTGGCAGCCACGCCGGCTCGTGGTGCGAAGGTGGCGAAGCTGGCGGCGCTGCTTCGCGGCAGCTCCGGCGCGGAGGCGGTCACCGTGGTCTCGTGGCTGTCCGGAGAGTTGACCCAGCGACAGATTGGCGTCGGCTGGGGTTCGCTGCGCTCGCTGCCGCCGCCCGCACCGCAGCCGAGCCTGGACGTCGCCGCGGTGGAAGCCGCCCTGACCGAGATCGGCGGCTGTGCCGGTCCCGGCTCGCAGGCCCGCCGGCGGCAGCTGCTGGAGGCGCTGTTCGCGGCCGCCACCGAGTCCGAGCAGCGGTTCCTGGTCCGGTTGCTCACCGGTGACCTGCGCCAGGGTGCGCTGGCCGGCGTGATGGCGGATGCGGTCGCCCGGGCCGCCGACCTGCCGATCGCGCAGATCCGGCGGGCCGCGATGCTCAGCGCCAGCCTGCCGGCGGTGGCCGCCGCGGCGCTGGACGGCGGCAGCGAGGCGCTGGCCGGCTTCCGGCTGCGGGTCGGGCAGCCGGTGAGCCCGATGCTCGCCCAGACCGCGACCAGCACCGCCGACGCCCTGGAGCGGCTCGGGGGGACGGCCGCCTTCGAATGGAAGCTGGACGGCATCCGGGTGCAGGTCCACCGCAACGGCGACGACGTCCGGATCTTCACCAGAGGCCTGGAGGACGTCACCGGGCGCTTCGACGAGATCACCGCGGCGGTGCGCGGCGTCGCCGCCGAGGAGTTCGTCGCCGACGGGGAGCTGATGGCGCTGCGCGGCGACGGCCGGCCGCAACCGTTCCAGGTGACCGCGGGCCGGGTGGGCACCCTGTCCGCGCCCGCCGTCGGCTCACCCGAGCTGGGGATCTTCCTGTTCGACATCCTGCAGGTCGAGGGCACCGACCTGCTCGACGAGCCGGGCGACCGGCGGGCGGAGGTCCTGGCCGGCCTGGTGCCGGCGGCCGCCCGGATTCCGCGGCTGGTCACCGCCGATCCGGCCGAGGCCGAGGCCTTCCTCGCCGACGCCCTGGCGCACGGCCAGGAGGGCGTGGTGGCCAAGTCGCTGACCGCACCGTACGAGGCGGGCCGCCGGGGCGCCGGCTGGTTGAAGATCAAGCCGGTGCACACCCTGGACCTGGTGGTGCTCGCCGTGGAATGGGGATCGGGCCGGCGCCGGGGCACCCTGTCCAACATCCACCTGGGCGCGCGGGATCCGCGAACCGGTGGTTTCGTCATGCTGGGCAAGACTTTCAAGGGCATGACGGACGCGATCCTGGACTTCCAGACCAGGCGGTTCCTGGAGCTGGCGGACGGGCCCACCGACTCCTACGTGGTCCGGGTTCGGCCGGAGCAGGTGGTCGAGATCGCCTTCGACGGGGTGCAACGCTCCTCCCGCTACCCGGGCAAGGTCGCGCTGCGCTTCGCCCGGGTGCTGCGCTACCGCGACGACAAGACCGCCGACGAGGCCGACACCATCGACACCGTGCTGGCCCTGGCCGCCGCGGCAGGTCTGGACTCCGGCTGAGCACCGGTCCCAGGCCTGCGGGTACGGCCGGGCCGGAGTTGCCCGTCCGGAGGGCCCGATTACCCTGAGGCCAGTGAGAGTGGAGTTCCCCGCGGGCGTGCACCCGCGGCCCCAGCTGACCCGTGACCGCTGGTTCGACCTGTCCGGAGAGTGGCAATTCTCCTACGACGACTCCGACATCGGGCTGAGCAGGTGCTGGTACCGCACCTGGCACTCCTCGGCCGGCGTGGTCGAGCGCAGCATCACGGTGCCCTACCCGCCGGAGTCGGCAGCCAGCGGCATCGGCGACACCGGCTACCACCGGGTGCTGTGGTACCGCCGCACCTTTACCGCGCCGCACCAGCCCGGCGAGCGGCTGCTGCTGCACTTCGGTGCGGTGGACTACTCGGCCGAGGTCTGGTTGAACGGCCAGCTGGTGGCCTCGCACACCGGCGGCCACACCCCCTTCTCCGCCGACATCACCGACGCGCTGCTGGACTCGGCCGAGCAGGTGCTGGTGGTACGTGCCGTCGACGACCCGCGCGACCTCGAGCAGCCCCGCGGCAAGCAGGACTGGCAGGACGAGCCGCACGCGATCTGGTACGAGCGCACCAGCGGCATCTGGCAGCGGGTCTGGCTGGAACCGGTGCCTGCCGTCCGGATCGAGAAGCTGCGCTGGACGCCGGACGTCGAAGCCGCGGTGCTGCGCCTGGACGTCCGGCTCAACCAGGTGGCCCAGCAGCCGTTGCGGCTCCGGCTGCGGTTGACCGGCCAGGACACCGAGCTTGCCGACAGCACGGTGTCGGTGACCCGGGGTCGGGCCACCATCGCGGTCCGGCTGCCGCAGGCCGACATGACCCTGGAACGGCAGCGGATGCTGTGGTCGCCCGAGACCCCCAACCTGTTCGAAGCCGAGATCGAGCTGTACGGCAATGACGAGGCCGGCACCCCCACGCCGGTCGACCGGGTGCACAGCTACGCCGCGATGCGCAGCATCGCCGCGTCGAACAACCGGATCCTGCTCAACGGCCGGCCGTACTTCCTGCGGCTGGTCCTCGACCAGGGCTACTGGCCCGAGTCGCACCTGGCCGTCCCGGACTCCGAGGCCACCCGCCGGGAGGTGCAGCTGGTGCGCGAGCTGGGCTTCAACGGCGTCCGGTTGCACCAGCGAGCCGCCGACCCGAGCTTCCTGTACTGGTGTGACCGGCTGGGCCTGCTGGTCTGGGCCGAGATGCCGGCCGCCTACGAGTTCTCCACCCGGGCGGTGGAACGGATCACCGAGGAATGGACGGAGATCCAGCGGCGCGACTACAGCCACCCCTGCATCATCGCCTGGGTGCCGATCAACGAGAGCTGGGGCGTGCCGACGCTGACCAGCTCGGCGGCGCAGCGCAGCTTCGTCACCGCGCTCTACCACCTCACCAAGGCCCTGGATCCCACCCGGCTGGTGGTGGGCAACGATGGCTGGGAGCAGATCGTCACCGACGTCCTCACCGTGCACGACTACACCGCGCACGGCAAGGTGCTGAGCCAGCGCTACGGCAACACCGCCGCCGTCAGCACTACCCTGCAGGACGTCCAGCCGGGCTACCGCTCGGTGCTGCTGCCGGGCATGACCGCCGACGGCCTGCCGCTGATGATCACCGAGTTCGGCGGGATCTCCTACGACACCGACGACGGCCCGTCCTGGCACGGCTACTCGGTCGCGCGCAGCTCGGAGGAACTGCTGGCCCGCTACCGGGCGCTGGTGGACGCGCTGCTGGACGCCCCCGCCATCAGCGGGTTCTGCTACACCCAGCTCACCGACACCCTGCAGGAGAAGAACGGGCTGCTGACCGCCGACCGGACGCCCAAGGCGGACCCGGCCGTCCTGCGGTCCATCAACCGCCGGCCCTCGGCAGCCGTGCCGGCCGATCAGATCGGCTCGTTCGAGTACGGCGACTACCCGCCCACCGTGATGGAATCGGGCATCAGCAACGGCGGAACGCCCTGACGCCTCAGTCCGATCGCTGAGGTTGCGGCACCGCCAGCCGGGGCAGGTCGGTGCCGGGCTCCCACCGCAGCGCTGCCACCGAGAACTGCCTGACCGCCGCGGGCGAGCTGCGGAAGTGGTAGCACAGGTACGGCCGCCCGTCGCTGGTGAGCACGCTGCAGTGTCCCGGGCCGAACAGGCCGGCCGCCGGGTCCGGGCCCAGTAGGCTGGCCGCCGGCGTCGGGCTGAGGTCCAGCCACTGGCCGCCGCCAGGCTCCCGGGCGATCACGCCGATGCCGTAGAAGTCGGCGAAGTTGCCGCCGCTGTAGAGCACCACCTCGCGGCCGCCCGGTGAGGTGAGCACCGCCGGTCCCTCGATGGTCGACCAGCGCACCGTCTCGGCCCGGTCCCACCGCACCCCGGGGATGTCCTTCCAGGGCATCGAGCGGTGCGCGTCGTAGAGCTGCCACTGCGCCCGCGGCCGGGCGATCACCTCCGGCCCAGACTCCAGGCGCCGCAGGTCCGCACTGATCCGAGCCCGCACGATGCCGGTGCCGTACGGCTCGTCGTCGACGAAGTCGGTCGCGAAGTACAGCCACCGCACCCCGCTGGCGTCGGCGCAGACGTCCGGGTCGATGGCGAAGTCCAGGTCCGGGGTCAGCACCTCGCCGGAGTCGGCGAACGGGCCGGCCGGCGAGGAGCTGTCGGCCCGCCGCAGCCGGTGCTGCTGGTGGCCCTCGGGCTCGCCGGCGCCCCTGGCCCGGGAGTAGAGCATCACCCAGGGCCGCGGCAGGCCGGGCAGATAGCGCACGCACGGCGCCCAGCACCACGGGTCCACCCCCAGGCCCGGGTAGCTGTCCCCGACCCGCTGCCAGCCGGCCGGGTCGAGCAGGTCGTCGGACCCGTACACCGGAAAGCCCGCCGCGGAGACGTAGACGTAGAACCGGAACACCCCGGCCGACCGCTGCCCGGCCGGCACCTCAAGCAGGAACGGATCGCCCTGGTCCACCGCCGGCTCCGGCACGAACGCCGTTCCCAGGCCTGCCGTCGGGGTCATGGCTTCTCTTTCTGGAGTCAACGGAAACGGCCGGCCAGCTCGTTGTCCACCAGCCGCAGCGCGGACGCGATCGCCATGTGCATGTCGAGGTACTTGTAAGTGCCGAGCCGGCCGCCGAAGTACACGTCGGGCTCGGCCGCCGCCCGGGCCCGGTACCGGGCCAGCATCTCCCGGTCCCGCTCGGTGTTCACCGGGTAGTACGGTTCGTCGTCCCGGCCGGCCTGCCGGGAGAACTCCCGGACGATGACCGTGCTGTCGGCGGGATATCCGCTCCGTTCGGGGTGGAAGTGCCGGAACTCGTGAATCCGGGTCCACGGCACGTCGGAGTCGGCGTAGTTCATCACCGGCGTGCCCTGGAAGTCGCCGACGTCGAGCACCTCCTGCTCGAAGTCCAGCGTGCGCCAGCCCAGTTCGCCTTCGGCATAACCGAAATACCGGTCCAGCGGGCCGGTGTAGACGACCGGCACGCCGGCCGGGATCCGGTCGCGGACGTCGAAGAAGTCGGTACCGAGCAGCACGCTGATGTTGCGGTGGTCGGCCATCCGCCGCAACCACGGGGTGTAGCCCTCGGTCGGCAGTCCTTCATAGGTGTCGTCGAAGTAGCGGTTGTCGAAGGTGTAGCGCACCGGCAGCCGGCTGATCACGTCGGCAGGCAGCTCGCGCGGGTCGGTCTGCCATTGTTTCTCGGTGTATCCGCGCACGAACGCCTCGTACAGCGGCCGCCCGATCGAGGCGATCGCCTTGCGTTCCAGGTTGTCCGGCTCGGAACCAGACACCTCGGCGGCCTGCTGGCGGATCAGCTCGCGCGCCTCGGACGGGCTGAAGTGCGCGCCGAAGTACTCACAGATGGTGGCGAGGTTGATCGGCATCGGGTACACCCGGCCCTTGCTCACGGTGAAGACCCGGTGCTGGTAGCCGGTGAAGCCGGTGAAGCGGTTGACGTAGTTCCACACCCGCTCGTTGGAGGTGTGGAACAGGTGCGCGCCGTACCGGTGCACCTCGATGCCGGTCCGCGGCTCGATCTCGGAATAGGCGTTGCCACCGAGGTGATCGCGGATCTCGAGCACCACCACCCGCCGGTCGAACTGCTCGGCCACCCGCTCGGCGACCGTCAGCCCGAAGAACCCCGATCCCACCACCACCAGGTCGGCGGCCCGCAGCTCGCCGGCGGTCCCGGTCACGGGTTCAGCTCCCGCGCGGTGGGGCACGGCGCCGGCACGTTGCAGGTGGCGCACCGGCCGGCCGCGTCGCCCTGCACCGGATGCATCCGAAGCGCATTGAAGATCCGGCTCAGCAGCGGTGCGCGCAGGAACGGCGTCGCCGACGACACCGCCGCCTCGGCGAGCACCGGCACGCCGGCCCCGGTGAGCCGGGCCGCTCCGAGCGCGGCGTCCTGCAGGCCGTGCCCGGCCGCGGTGACCGCCTGCCGGTGGGCGAATTCCAGGTCCCGGGTGAGGGCGCTGACCGCCGCGCTCATGCCGGCACCTCCTCCTGGCCGGTCGTCTCGACGTACACCTCGGCCACCTCGACCACCACCTCCACCGTCCGGGTGTGCCGGTCGAGCAGGCCGGCCATCGCCGAGGCGATGCAGTCCCATTCCTGCCGGGCCTGGATCGGCTGGACCCGCCGATCCCGGTCGGCCACCGAATGGGTCACCACCTCGCGGCAGGCCGCCGCGAACGCCGGCCCGTCGTCGGCCAGGCACACCACGCCGGAATAGTCGGCCACCACGTCGGGCACCCGGGTGGACACCACCGGCAGGCCGGCGGCCAGGTACTCCAGGGTCTTGGTGGGGCTGATCGCCCGGGTCGCCTCGTTGCGGGCGAAGGGCATCAGCGCCACGTCGAAACCCGCCATCACCCGCGGCAGTTCCGGATAGCCCACCATGCCCAGGTAGTCGAGGTTGGCCGCCTGCGGCAGGTCGGACGGATCGATCTTCGCCACCGGGCCGACCAGCCGCACCGTCCAGTCCGGCAGGCCGGCGGCCAGGCTCGCGACCAGCTCGAGGTCGATCCGCTCGTCGATCACCCCGACGTAGCCTGCCACCTTGCGCTGGCGCGGGACGCGTAACGACCGGGAGGCCGCGTAGTGCCGGCTCTCCACGCCGCTGGGGAACAGGTGCACGGCGTGCCGGCGCTGGCTGAGGGTGGCGCGGTGCAGCGAGCGGCCGCCGGTGAAGACGACGTCGGCCGCGTGCAGCAGTTGCCGCTGCCGGAGCCGGAGGCCCTCGGGGGCGTTGCGGAAGGCGGCCAGGTCGTCCATCACGTCATAGACCAGCCGGCCACCGTGCAGCTGCCGGGCGATGTCGTAGGCCATCGGGGTGTAGAGCCACAGATCCGGTTCCGGCCGGCAGCCGTGCTCGGCCAGGAACTGTGCCAGCAGGGCGGGATAGCACGCGGCGCGCGGGTCGGCGAAGCTGACCGAGCCGGTGGGATCGCTCTGGCCCGGGACCTCCAGCCGCACCCGGGTCAGCCCGTCCCGCTCCTCGGCGGCGATCCGGGGCGCGTCGACCCCGGCCGCGACCGGTTCCTCGACGAACCAGGTGCGGGCACCGGCCGCCGCCCGCTGCCGGGCGAAGCGGGACACCAGGTGCTGCGGGCGCTGCCACACCCAGGGCCAGCGAAGGTGAGAGAGCACTACCAGATCCGGCTGGGAACAAAGGTCGTTCATCACGAACTCCTGGTCGATGGGCAACGGAACGGCGACGGCGGCGGCGACCTGCTCCGCCGGAGGGTCCTCCCACGGCCAGTGGTCGAGGCGGGCGGTCAGGCCGGCCAGCTGGGCATCGCACGGCGGCTGGAACCGGTACGCCGGCAGGTCCCCGGCACCGGCGCCCCGCACCACCTGCTGCCACGCGTCGGTGAAGCCGGTCCACTCGCGGCCCCCGGTCGCCGGGTCGATGCCCAGCACCCCGACCGGGTCCACCCGGCCGGCGCTGCGGGCCAGCAGCGAGTCCCAGTCGCAGGAGTCGACCTGGGGGAACCAGCAGAAGCCGTGCAGCGGCACGCCCCGCTCCAGCGCGAGGTCGTACTGCTCGAGCATGTAGCGCAGCCACGAGACGCGGTCGGAGGGCTGGCCGCGCAGGTTGGTCTCGGTGAGCATCATCGGCAGGCCGTACCGGGCCGAGTACTGCTCGGCGAGCGCGGCGAACCCGATCGGGTACGGCGAGGGCGCGTGCCCGCCGGCCTCGTCGTAGAACCACTCGGAGTGGCAGTAGTAGTCCAGCCCCAGCAGGTCGACCCGGCACGGCGGCAGTTCCAGCAGCGGGCCGCCGCCGGCCCGGACGAACTCGGCGAGGTAGGGCCGGGCCGGGTCCAGGTCGTGGCCGGTCAGCAGGTCCAGCAGCAGGTACCGCCGGTCGTTGGCGAGCTCCGCGTAGTCCTGGCAGGCCGGGTTACCGGTGTGGTGCTCGGCGGTGTCGACCCACACGTGCCGGGCCTCGGGCAGCAGCTCGGCCCAGCAGCCGGCGGCCCGGCTGACCGCCGGCAGCACCGAGCGGGCCAGCCGGACGAAGCCGGCGATGCCGCGGTCGTACGGCGGCCACAGCCCCTCGCACCCGGCCAGGTGCAGGGTGGCGAACGGCTCGTTGAACAGCGTGTACGCCGGCAGCCAGGGGTAACGCCGCGCAACCGCCTCGGCGTAGCGCACCAGGGCCGGTGCGAATCCCTCGTCCCGGAAGCCGTCGGACAGCCAGTCGGGATAGCTGGTGTGGTGGACCAGGTCGACGATCGGCACGGCGCCGGCGGCGCGCAGGTGCTCCAGCACCCGGTCGGTCCGCGACCAGTCGAAGCGGCCCGGCTCCGGTTCGATCCGCGGCCAGCGCAGCGGGTAGCGCAGGCAGCGCACACCGGCGGCCAGCAGGTCGTCCAGGTCGGCCTGCCATCGCTCGGCGTGCCCGGTTGCCTCGGCCAGGTCGGTGCGGTAGGCGGGCAGGTGGGTGCTCTCGAAGCCCCCGACCACGGTGCGGCCCACGGCTGGCAACGGCCAGATGCCGGAAGCGGGAAGGACAGCTGGATGCACCGGAGGAGCCCCTTACGAAGCGTCTGGTGTCCAGCCGGACGCTCGCCATCGGCGCTGCCGGAAGGGGCAGCGTAGAGACGCTGGCTTTCCAGCTGTTGTCACAGTAACGGGTCGGTTGCCGGATCTGCCACCCCCGGCAGCCGCGGCCGACGGCGGGTGTGTGGTGCAGCCGGGTCACGGCAGTCGGCTACCGGCCAGGTTTCCGGCCTGCCGCGCCGGAGGATGTCAGTCCGCTGCCGGAGGAGGTCAGTCCGCTGCCGGAGGAGGTCAGTCCGCTGGCAGGTCCGCCGACTCCGGAACCTGGTCATGGCGATCCGGGGTCTGGGACGAGTCGTGCCTGGTTTGCTCGGGTGCGGCCACCCGGGTGTCGGAGTCTTCCAGGATGACCTCGGCCTGCCGGTGCGGATCGTCGCTGCCGGCCGCCAGCTCCTCGGGCTCCAGGTTCGCGCGGGCCTCGATGCGGTCTTCGTCCGGATGCTCGGTCATCGGCCCAGATTACCGTGCCGGCCCGTTCCGGCCGCTCGGGAACGTGCTGCCGCACACGGGGTTCTCCGACGTTGCTCGGCTTTGCCACAATGGCAGCTGAGTCCGGTCCCGAAGAGCACGTCGGCGAGGGAGGTACCGAGCATGTTCGGCAGCTACCAGGAGTTCTTTCCGTACTACGTCGCTATGCATTCCCAGCCGCTGACCCGCAGGCTGCATGCTGTGGGCACGCTCTCAGGCCTGGCGCTGGCGCTGTTCGGCCTGCTGACCGGCCGCCGCCGGCTGCTCGCCGCGCTGCCGGTGCTCGGCTACGGCGTCGCCTGGCCGAGCCACTGGCTGATCGAGAAGAACAACCCGGCCAGCTTCGGTCACCCGCTGTGGTCACTGCGCGGCGACGCGCAGATGATCGCGATGCTGCTGGACGGCCGGGACCGGGAGCTGACGCTGATCGCCCGGGACTGGCTGGCCGAGCACCCCGAGCACCGCACCGCCACCAACTCCCCGCCGTCCCCGGTCCGGCTGGCCGCCTGAGGCGCCCGATCGAGCTGCCGGGACGGCCGGTCGACTGCCGGGACGGCTACCAGCGGGACGGGCCGCTGATCTCGCGGACCGCCGGCCGGACGTCGGCCAGGTACACGCAGCTGACGATGATGCCGATGTAGGAGAGCAGGTTCAGCACGTCCTGCAGGAAGGCCACCGGCGCGACGGCGACCGCGGTCAGCAGGATCCAGGTCGGCTTGGTGAGCTTGCCGGCGGCCGGGAACGCCGGTGCCTTGCGCGTGATGCAGTCCACCAACGCCCAGAGCTGCAGGGCCAGCACTCCCAGTAACACCACCAGGAGCAGGCCGTTCTCGATGTTGTCGATGGTCTGCACGATCACCAGCCTAATCCACCGAAAAGAGCTGTGCCCCGGCCCGAAACGATTTCAGGGGCCGGGGCTCAGCAGCTTGGAGCGCAGGAACGCCGAGGACTAGTCCTTCTTGGCCGCGGTCCTGCGAGTGGTGCCGGACTTGGTGCTACCGGACTTGGCCGGGGTGCTGGCCTTGGCCGGCGACGCCTTGGTCTCCGCCGCCTTGCGGGTGGCCGGCGCGGCGGCGTTCTCCCCGAGGTCGATGTTCTCGATCTTCTCGGCGGCCGAGTCGAGATCGGAAACCACCTCCGAGCGCACCGCGCCCAGGACCGGGGCGATCCGGGTGGCCAGGGCGGCCGAGGCCGCGTCCAGCTCGCCGAGCAGCTTGCCGACCCGGGGGTCGTTGCGCAGGTCGGCCAGCCGGGCCCCGCCGCGGGCGGTCAGCCTGCCGTAGGCCTGCCGAGCGGTGTCGAGGTAGCCGCTGGTGGTGCCGGCGGCGATCACCGGCAGGCTCGGCAGCGACCGCACGGTTTCAAGGCCCGCGTCCAGGCGCTCGCGCAGCTCGCCAAGGCGGGCCAGCGCGTCGTCCTGGGCCCGGTCGAGCAGCGCCTTGCCGCTCTCCTGCGCCTTGGCGAGGTTGCCGGCGGCAGCGGCCGACAGTTCCGGCAGCGACTCCATCCGCCGGCCGAGGTGCTCGGCCTGCTTGCCGAGGGCCTCCACCTGCTTGCCGACGGTCTCGGCGAGCAGGTCGGCCGCTCCCAGCACGACTCGCACCTGCTTGCCGGCGTCGGCGGCCAGCCGCTTGTTGGCGGTGCCGGCGGCGGTTCCGGCCTGGTTGAGGGCCGCCCGGCCCTGCTCCAGGGCGAGGTCTGCATAGGCACGGATATCCGTGGCGATGGACATGCGATTACTCCTTCTCAGATGCCGCATCGGCGGCGTTCGGCCGTGCTGCCACCGGCGTCGGGTCGAGGCCGGCAGCACTGTTCTCACGGCGGAAGGTCTCGTAGATCTCGACGAGCACGTTCTTCTGGCGCTCGGTCAGCGCCGGGTCGGAACGGATGGCCGGCACCAGCTCGGAGCCGGCGGGCCGGTCCTCCAGGATGCCGGCCCGGACGTAGAGCTGCTCCGCCGAGATCCGCAGCCCCTTGGCGATCTGCTGCAGGATCTCGGCACTCGGCCGGCGCAGCCCCCGCTCCACCTGGGACAGGTAGGGATTGGAGACCCCGGCCAGCTTGGCGAGCTGGCGCAGCGACACCTGGGCCTGCTGGCGTTGCTCGCGGATGAGGTCACCGATGGTGCCCACTCCGATCAGCGGCGCCTTGGCCGCCGTCTCCTTGAGCCCGTCCACGTTCACGCAGTCCAGCCTGCTCCGCAAGTGCTAGCAATTGCAAGCAGGGCGCTTGCAATTGTGGCCGGCCTCATAGCCAGCCCCGCTCGGACGCCTTCGCCCGGGCATGCGCGGCGCGGCGGGGCCACGCTACTGTCGGCTCAGCTGAACCCCAGCGTCCTTCGAGCACACGGGACTGTGGCACGCGCGCTGCCCGCCCGGGTAAGGCCCGACATGCTGAGCTGGCGAATCAACCGCACCCTGGACTCCCTGATCGGCCGGGTGGAGCGAAGCACCGCGCTGGACCCGGTCGCCGACCGGCTGGCCACGCTGGTGAGCAAGCCGCTGTACGCCTCGACGGGGCTGCGCAACACGCTGAGCGGCACCGCCGCCGGGCATCCGCTGCACCCGGTGCTGGTGGTGGTACCGCTCGGCTCCTGGATCGGGGCCAGCTACCTGGACCTGGCCGGTGGCAAGCAGGGACAGGCGGCGGCCACCAAGCTGGTCGGGCTCGGCATCGCCGCGGCGATCCCGGCCGCCCTGACCGGCGTCAACGACTGGGTGGACACCACGCTCGCCGAACGCCGGGTCGGCCTGGTGCACGCGCTCGGCAACCAGCTGGCCCTGGGGCTCTACGCCGGCAGCTGGTTCGCCCGGCGCCGGCAACGCCAGGGCGTGGGCGCGGCGCTGGCCGCGGCGGGCGCGGTCACCCTGGGCGTGACCGGCTGGCTGGGCGGGCACCTCAGCTACGCCCGCGGGGTCGGCGTGGACACCACCGCCTTCGACCACGCGAACGAGGAATGGGTCGACGTGCTGCGCGAGGACGAGCTGGCCGACGACCAGCCCACCCTGGTCTACAACGGCAAGCTGCCGGTGCTGCTGGTGCGCACCGGTGGCCAGCTCTACGCCATCGCCGACCGGTGCACCCACCGGGGCGGCCCGCTGCACGAGGGCGAGCTCGCCGACGGCTGCATCACCTGCCCGTGGCACTTCAGCAAGTTCCGGGTCAGCGACGGGCAGGTGCTGGCCGGGCCCGCCACCCGCAACCAGCGCGCCTACGAGGTGCGCACCCGGTACGGCTCGATCCAGCTGCGGCACACCGACGAGCCCGGTTCGCTGCGGACCAACCCGGTCAGCTAGCCCCGGGCCGCCCAGGGGTTCGGCCGGGTCGGCGTCCGGGCAGGAGCGGTCCGGGCCCGGGCCGGCCGGCCGGCAGTCACCTCCGGCCGCCGGGGCAGCTCCATCACGCCCCGGGCCGCCAGCTGGTGCTGCAGCGCCTGGGCGTCGTAGGGGGCCCGCACCTTGATGTCGTTGTCGAAGTACACGAACACGTCCAGGCCCCGGCTCGTCCAGCCGGCGATCCGGTCGGCCCAGCCGGCGAGCTCGGTGTCGTCGTAGCCGCTGGCGTAGAGCTCCTGCGCACCGTGCAGCCGGACGTAGACGAAGTCGGCGGTGACGTCGAACAGCTGCGGCCAGCGGCCAGCGGTGTCGGCCACCACCAGCCCGACGCCGAGCTGGCGCAACAGCTCGGGAAAGGCCGGCGTGCGGTAGCTGTCGTGCCGCACCTCCACGGCGTGCCGCAGCGGCCGGTCGGCGAGCACCCCGGTCCAGGCCCGGCCGGCCAGCCGCTCGTCGTGCCGGCGGGCCAGGTAGGCCGCCTCGCCGGTGGAGGCCGGCAGCCCGGTGAAGAACTCGGTCAGCCGGTCGGCGTCGAAGCCCAGCGTCGGCGGCAGCTGCCACAGCAGCGGGCCGAGCTTGTCCTGCAGGGCCAGCACCCCGGAGCCGAAGAAGTTGGCCAGCGGGGTGTCGACGTCGCGCAGCTTCTTCATGTGGGTGATGAACCGGCCGCCCTTGACCGAGAACAGGAAGTCCGGCGGCGTCTCGGCCGCCCACCGGTAGAAGCCGGACGGCCGCTGCAGCGAGTAGAACGACCCGTTGACCTCGATCGAGGTCAGCCGGGAGGCGGCATAGGCCAGCTCCAGGCGGTGCGGCAGCCCGGGCGGATAGAAGTCGCCGCGCCACGGCGGGTACATCCAGCCGGAGATGCCGACCCAGGCGCTCATGGGCTTCAACCTAGAGTGCGACAGGAAGGGACCGGAACTCACTACCCCGGGATCGGTAGATGTGAAAACCGGCCCGATCATGTGAAACGCTGAGCTACCGCCGACAGAAGGGACATCCGCAGACGTGGCAGACCCGAAGAAGGCCGACGACGGCCGGGACGAGTCCGAGGCCGACCGGCTGGACCGCAACTACAACGAGTTGCTGCAGGAGCTGCGGGTCGCCGAGACCGGGGTGCAGATCCTGTTCGCCTTCATGCTCTCGATCGCCTTCCAGCAGCGGTTCCAGACCCTGGACGACGTGCAGCGCACCATCTACGTGATCACGCTGCTGTTCTGCACGCTGTCGATCGCGCTGCTGGTGGCACCGGTGGCCTTCCACCGGCTGGTGTTCCGGCACGGGCTCAAGGACGAGCTGGTCCGGATCACCAACGCGCTGGCACTGGGCGGCACCAGCTTCCTGCTGCTGGCCGTGCTCAGCGGCGTCCTGCTGATCCTGGACTACGTGGTGGGACGCGGCTTCGCCGCCGTGGTCACCGCGGTGCTGGCCGTGCTGTTCGTCAGCCTGTGGCTGGTGCTGCCGCTGTCCCGGCTGCGCGCGGAGGAGAAGCGCTCCGGCTGACAAGTCCCGGAAAGTTACCGGTAGGGCCGGCGGGTGAGGCTGGCGTGCACCATGTCGGTCAGCGTCACGATGTCGAAGACCGGAACGCCGATCAACCGCTGGATGTCGCTGGCGAACGGCACCAGGTCGGTGCACTCGAGCACCACCGCCCCGAGCCCCGGGTCGCCGGCCAGCCGGCCGGCCACCGTGAGCACCTCGGCGCGCATCCGCTCGACGTCCAGCTCGGCCCGCCGGCCCTCCAGCATCACCTCGCGGAACTCCTGCTGGTCCTCCATGCCGGACACCCGGATCGGCACCGACTCCGCACCGATGGCGGCCAGGTGCCGGGGAGTGAGCGAGGCCTGCTTGGCGGTCAGCACGCCCACGTGCTGGCCGGCGGTCAGCATCCGGTGCACCATCGGCAGCTGCACCAGGCTGGAGGCGAACAGCGGCACGGTCACCGCGTCGGCGAGCTGCTGCTGGAACAGCACCAGGAAGCCGCAGCCGGTGGTGATCGCGCCGGCGCCGCGGGCCTGCAGCTGCCGGGCGGCCTGGCAGAACGGCTCGATCAGCGTCGGGTCTGCCTGGGTCACCACCCGCTCGGCGGTGGCACCGGCCACCACCTCGTAGATCACCGGGAAGCCGAAGGTGCTCGGATTGCGGATGTGGCCCGGGATCTTGGTGAAGATCGTCTCCAGGCCGATCACCCCGACCGGCTGGTCGGCCGGCCATCCCGCCGCGGTGCCGGCCTCCGCGGTCACGCCGAACCCCGGGACGAGAAGCGACCGACCTCGAACAACAATGCATCCATTGCCACATCCTGATCCGTGAGTAACTGCGCGACGAGCTCGCCCGCCGCCGGCGCCAGCGACATGCCGTTGTGGCCGTGCCCGGTCGCCACCGTCACGTTCGCCAGGCCCGGCGCCCGGCCCAGCAACGGCAGGCTGTCCGGCGTGCACGGCCGCAGGCCCACCCACACCTGCGGGTCGGCCGGCTCCAGCGCCGGCAGGTGCGCCCGGACTTCTGCCAGCATCCGGTCCACCCGGCGCCGGTCGATCGAGGTGTCCGGGCCGGCCAGCGCCAGGTCACCGGCGAACCGCAGCCCGCCGTCCAGCGGCCGGACCGCCACGGTGCCCTCGCTGAGCAGCACCGGATGCCGGGGCGCGGCGGCCGGCGCCTGCGCCGTGACGGCGTACCCCTTCACCGGCTGCACCGGTAGCTCCAGGCCGAGCTGGGCGGCCAGCCGGGGCGTCCAGCTGCCGGCCGCCAGCACCAGCTCGGCGGGCCGGAAGCTGGCGGTGCCGGTGTGCACCTCGCACACCCGGCCGGCCGTCACCCGCACCCCGGTCACCGCCGTGTGCGGCCGGATCTCGACCCCCCGCCCGGCCAGCGCGGCGGCCAGGTTGCGGCTGAAGGCCGGGGCGTCGAAGAAGCCGGCGTCCGGGTTGAACAGCGCACCGACGATCGCGAACTCGACGTCCGGTTCCAGCGCCGCCAGCTCCGCCGGGGTCAGCGCCCGCATCGGCACGCCGGCGGCGACCAGCTGCTCGATCCCCGAACAGGCCCGGTCGAAACCGGCCTGTGTCCGGTAGGCGTGCAGCATGCCGCCGGCGGTGAAGCCGGCCACCGGCAGCTCGGCCATCAGCTGCCAGCTGCGCCGCTTCAACGCCAGCATGCCGGCGGCGCTGCGCCGTACCCGCTCCGGCGAGCCCGAGCGCCGCAACTGCCGCAGCCAGCGCAGCCGGCCGGCGTCCAGGGTGGGCGGCAGTGCCAGCCGGTCGTCCGGACGCAGCTGCGAGCGCAGCCCCGCCCGCAGTGCGCCGGGACCGGCCAGCGGCACCCCGCCGGCCCCGAGGAAGCCGGTGTTGCCCGACGAGCACGCCGCCGGGTCGCCGATCGCGGCCTGGTCCAGCACCGTGACCGACCGCCCCGCCGAGGCGAGGAAGTACGCGCACCACAGCCCCGCCACCCCGCCGCCGACCACCAGCACGTCCGGCTCGGACGTGCCGGACGTGCTGGTTTCGGAGGCGTCGGGCACGGTGATCTCCGCGGGCCTGCCGGGGCCTACAGGGTGACCAGGTGGAAGGTGAACGGCAGGTTCAGCACCACCCGTTCCCAGATCTCGGCCTTGATGGCCACCCCGGGCTCGACGAAGGTGCCCGGCGGCGGCTCGGCGAAGCAGATGCTGGTGCGGCCGGCGTCGAAGAGCTGCGCGCCGTGCCCGAAGTCGCCGACCAGCGCGCTGCCCGGCGGCACCAGCCGGGTCCGGACGATGAAGACCCCGTTGTCGTCCAGGGTCTGCATCAGCCGGCCGGTCTCCAGGTAGCGGTAGTAGTCCTGCGGGTTCATCACGATGCCGTCGGCGGTGCAGCCGATCTGCTCCACCGCGTCGCAGGCCGCCAGCAGGCCGGAGCCGAACGGTGCCGCAGCGGTCAGCCGGCCGATCTGCGGCATGTTCAGCAGGCCGCCCGCACCAGAGAGCAGCGTGTGGTTCTCCGCGGTGCCCAGCCGCATCACCAACCGGGCGTTGAGGAAGGACTCGAACGCCACCGGGTCCTCGGCCAGTCCCGGCGGCAGCTGCACCCACGCGGTGGTGGACTCGAGTTCCGGGATGGGCGAGGCGTGGAAGTGGTTGGCCAGCTCCCGACGCTCCTGGCCGTACAGCACCGCCGGGTCGTCTGGCTGCCCGGCGCTCTCGTGCCAGTACGCCTTGCGCTGCTGCTCGGACAGGTACACCACATTCTTGAACAGGTACCGGGTCGGGCGGCGCGGCTTGCGCCGGGTGCTGCCCAGCGAAGCCGTGACGGTGTAGTCGAGCTCAAGGGAGGCGTCCTGCCCGTCCCGCTGGTAGGCCTCGACGAACAGCCGCCCGGCGGAGGCTGGCTGAACAGGGGCCGGCTCGGTGATCGCTCCGGCCATTGATTCGGTGCTGTGCATGGGTTCCTTTCGTCCCGGGTCTCGCACCGGCGCTCAGGCCGGCTTGCGGGCGACGAAGATGCCCCAGCCGAACTCGCCCCGGTCGATCGCGAGCTCGATCTCGTCGCAGGACTCGGCGAAGCCCAGCATCCAGTCCCGGGCCGCGGTGTCGTCGGTCTGCTCGGCCCGCTCCCGCGCCGCCTTGCCGATCACCCGGTAGGTCTGGCGGATCTGCGGCTCCAGGTTGCGGGCGTGGGTGACCACGAAGCCGGCGTCGGTCAGGGCCTGCTGGTAGCCGAGGTAGGAGAACCCGTTGTTCCAGCGCACCCGGTCATAGACGTGCTTGCGGCCCCGCTCGCTGATGTCGGTCTTGGGCTGCAGGAAGTCGGAGAAGGCGAACACGCCGCCCGGCTGCAGCACCCGGAACACCTCGGAGTGGGTCTTCGGCTTGTCCGGGATCAGGCACAGCGAGTCCTGGCTGACCACGTGGGTGAAGGTGTTGTCCTCATACGGCATCGCGGTCGCCGAGCCGTGGGTGAAGTTGACGTTCAGGCCGGCCTTGTCCCCGGTCAGCAGCCCGCGGGCGAAGTTGATCCGCTCGGTGGACAGGTCCAGGCCCTCGCCACGGCAGTCGAACCGCTCGGCCAGGTACAGCAGGAACGGCCCGCAGCCGCAACCCACGTCCAGCACGTAGGACGAGGCGTTGATGCCGGCCTCGTCGGCCACCACCTCCGAGGTGCGGGCCGCCGCGGCCTGGTAGTCGGTGTCGTCCTCGCCGAGGAAGTAGCCGGTGTGCAGCACGCCCGAGCTGTCCCAGAAGTCCAGGTAGGTGCGGGTGGTCTGGTCGAAGAAGCTCTCGACGTCCTGCTCGGTGAAGGACTGGCCGGTGGTGGTCATGATTTCCCTTTCGTCAACGGGGCATGCTCGCGGGGGGCCGAACTGTGGTGGGAGGCTTCGGTGCTAGGTGAAGGTGTCGGGGGCGGTGCCGGTCAGGTGGGCGAGCTCGGGCCCGACCACGCCGGCGCCGCCGTCGACGAGGTGGACGCCGCCGGTGACGAACGAGGCCCGCTCGCTGGCCAGGAACGCCGCCACCGCGCCGATCTCGTCCGGGCGGGCCAGCCGGCCCAGCGCGCTGTGCGCGCCGATCGCCGCCAGCCGGGCCTCAATAGCGCTGTCGCCGCTTCCGCTGTCGGCCAGCCGGGCTGCGGCCCGCTCGATCGGCGGGGTGCGTACCGTGCCGGGCGCCAGCACGTTGACGGTGATGCCGGTCGGCCCCAGGTCGGCGGCCAGCCCCTGGGCGAAGCGCACGATGGCGGCCCGGGTCATGCCGGACAGCACCAGCGGCGCGATCGGCTGCACCGCGGTCTCGGAGGCCACGAACAGCAGCCGTCCCCAGCCGGCCGCCCGCAGGTGCCCGAGCGCGGCCAGCGCCAGGTTGATCGCCGGGTAGAGCACCCGCTCCACCGCCGCCTGGTAGTCCGCCAGGGTGAACCGGGTGGCCGGGCCGATCGGCGGGCTGCTGCCGCTGACCAGCACCACGTGCAGGGCGCCGTAGTCGGCCGCCACCTCCTCCACCCATCGCCGGGCGGCGTCGGTGTCGGTCAGGTCCAGGCTGGTGCCGGTGATCCGGCCGCCGCGGGCCAGCTGCTGCAGGTTTGCCACGGCAGCCTGCAGCCGCTGCGGGTCGCGGGCCCCGATCGCCACGTGCGCGCCCTCGCGGGCGAGTTCGGTCGCTACCGCCAGGCCGATCCCGCTGGACCCGCCGGCGACCAGCGCCACCTTGTTCTCAAGTCCCAGATCCAACGGTCCCGTCCTCCAAAGCCGGCTCGGCCGCCGGCGCTGCCGGAACGGTAGCGGGCCGGAGCGGGTGAGCCGGAACCCGCAGGCCGCCGGTGGTGCGGTAGCCGTAGCGCCAGGCCATCGGCCAGGCCACCACCGCGGTGGACAGCCGGGCCAGCAGCGGCAGGCCCTTGCGCCAGGACTCGTCCTTGGGCCGGATCACCGTCTCGCCGTGCCGGAACCGGTCCGGGTTGCCGGTCACGGTGTGGTTGGTGTGCAGCGTGACGGCCTGCCCGTGCACCGGGTTGCCGGCCGGGTCGGCGCCGCACATCCGCAGCAGGGTGTCGACGGTGCCGGCCGGGTCGGCGATGAAGTCCTCGTAGCGCAGCAGCATCGACTGCTCGGGGTAGTGGCGCAGGATCGCCCGGGATGCGATGTTGAAGGCCCGCCAGTAGGCGGTGTTCTTGCCCGCCGACATGGTGTAGACGTAGTCCTTCGGGGTCCGCCAGGAGTTCGACACCGCCATCGGGTCGCGGACCAGGTGCACGAACACCGTCCGGATGCCGGGCAGCCGCGGCAGCACGGCCGCCTCCCCCGGGATCTTGGTGGTGTCCACCAGCACCCGCGAGCCGGTCTGGGCGGCCACCGCCCGGTAGACGCCGGCCATCAGCTCGGCGTGCTCCTTCAGATCAGTGGAGTCGGTCGAGTTCAAGCCGTTGCGCATGATCCGCCAGGTGTGCCGGGTCCGCGCGGACGAGCGCTGCCGCCGGATCACGTTGCGGGCATGCTCGGCCGGCGTCATCCCGGCCGGCCGGCCGACCGGCAGGATCTGTGACCACACCGGGCACTCGGGCAGCGTGGCGCCGCAGCCACAGAGGTTGTTCACCCCCAGTCCGGAGGAGTTCTTCCAGAGGAAGTGGATCTCGCCGACGTGGAAGAAGCCCGGCACCTCGTTGAGCACGTTGCCGAGGATGGTGCTGCCGTTGCGGCACCAGCCGGTGATGCACAGCACGGTCAGCTCGGAGTTCTCCGGCCCGGGGTTCTCCTGCTCGGGATTCTCCCGCTCGGGGTTCTTCTGCTCGGGGTGCACCGTCGCCGAGGCCTGCGCCGCGGGGTCTGTCACTGGTTGTTCCATCCCGGCCACCTAGGCCACCGTCACGGGCTGATCGCTCGGCTCGGCGATCAGCAGGGCCATCACCGCCGACACTCCGGCACAGCAGGCGCCGACCACGAAGACGGCCTCGTACCCCAGGACACCGGCGATCACGCCGCCAACCGGGCCCCAGACTGCCACGCCCAGGTCCCAGAAAGAGGTGTATGCGCCCAGCGCCGCACCCTGCTGGGTTCTGGCCGTGCGGTTCATCACCATCAACGCCAGCGACGGGTGCAGCAGCGAGAAGCCGACGCCCATCACCACGCTGCCGAGCAGGGCGATGAGCAGGTTCGGCGTCACCGCGATGATGAGCAGGCCGATCGCCTCGCTGACCGCGCACACGGTGGCCACCCGCCGCGGGCCGTACTTGTCGGGGAACCGGCCGATGAACAGCCGGGTGCCGGCATAGACCAGGCTGAAGCAGCTGAGCACCACCACGCCGGAGCCGATCCCCCGGTCGTCTAAGTGCAGCACCACGAAGGCGGCCAGCGCCGCGTAGCCGCCGGCGGCCAGCGCGAGCGCCAGGCCGGGGGTCAGCGCCGGACGCAGCATCAGCCCGGTCTTGCTGCGCGGGCCGGTCGGGCGGGCCGGCGCGGGAGCCGAGCTGATCAACGCCAGCCCGACCAGCGGCGCCACCGTGCACAGCGTCCAGACCGCGGAGTAGCTGATGTTGTGCAGCAGCGCGCCGAGGAAGGTGCCGGCCGAGATGCCGCCCCACATGCTCACCCCGTACAGCCCGATCAGCTGGGCACGGCGGCTGTGCGGCGCCAGCGAGACCACCCAGACCGCGCCGGCGGTGAACAGCGCCGCCTCGCCCACCCCCAGCATCAGCCGGTCGAGCACCAGGCCCGCCAACCCGATCGGCAGGAAGTAGGCCAGACCGCCGAGCGCCACCAGCACCGCGCCGACCTGCATCACCAGCCGGTTGCCCCGGTAGTCGGCCTGGCCGCCGGCCAGCGGCCGGATCAGCAGCGCGGTCAGCGCGGTGGCGGTGACCACCAGGCCGACCAGGAAGTCCGAGGCGTCGTAGCGGTCCCGGACGAAGCCGGGCAGCACCGGAATGGCCGCGGTCAGCCCCAGGTAGCCGCAGAACAGCCCGCCGAACGGGCCGGCCAGCGCCTTGCGGGGCAGTGCGTCGGTATCGGTTACTGCCGTCATCGCGCCGATTGTGCTCCCCGCTCGCAGCGCTGGTTCTGCACCCGGGCGATCCGGCGGACCGCGGTGATCAGGTGGTCGCAGTCCTCGGGTTCGAGGGTGGACGACAGTGCCACGTCGACGGCGTTGTCCAGGTAGCCGGCGGTGACCGGCAACTGGGCCTTGATCTGGTCCACCTCGGCATCCGGGAACAGGAACCGCCAGTTCCAGAACGCCCGGACGTTGGCGTCCCGGGCCGAGCCCAGGTTGCGGGCGTCGATGCCCTCGGCGCACAGCGCGTCGGCGAACCACTGGGCCTGCCCGTCCGGCACCCGGAAGATGAACGCCTCGCCCAGGTAGGCGCCCGGCGCGACCGGCTGCCGGATGAAGATGCCTTCGACATCAGCCAGCGCGGTGGCGACGTAGTCGTAGTTGCGGTGGAAGCGAGCCAGCCGCTGCGGCAGCCGGACCAGCTCCGAGCGCAGCAGCGCCGCCCGGATCTCGTCCATCCGCAGGCTGAGCAGCGGCAGCGTCAGGTCGGTCTCCAGCGGCGGTGGCCCGTCCGGGAAGTGCCGCGCGACCCGGTTCTCATAGGCACCTGCCAGCACCACCGAGCGGGCGTAGAGCGCGCTGTCGTTGGTGAGCAGGAAGCCGCCCTCACCGGAGTTGAGCGACTTGTCCGACTGGGTGCTGAACCCGCCGGCCAGCCCGAAGGTGCCGAGCTGGCGGCCGTTGAGCTCCGCCCCGAGGGCCGGCACCGCGTCCTCGAACAGCGGCACCCCCATCTCGGCGGCGAAGTCGGTCAGCGCCTCGACGTCGGAGGCGAAGCCGCGCATGTGCACCACCAGGATCGCCTTGATGTCGGGGGTCCAGCGCCGGCGGAGGTCGGCCAGGTCGAGGTGCAGGTCCTCGGTGACCTCGATCAGCAGCGGTGTGCAGCCGGCCATCACGATGGCGCTCGGAGTGGCGACGAAGGTGAAGCCCGGACAGGCGATCAGCGAGCCCGGCGGGATGCCGGCCGCCAGAATCGCCAGCGCCAGGGCGGCGGTTCCGCTGGTGACGGCGAGCGCGTGCTTGGTGCCGAAATAGTCGCACAGCTCCCGTTCTAATTGCCCGCATTCGGTTTCGGCGTACGGGCGATAGTCATACCGGAAGTACAAATGACTGCGGATTGCCCGGAGCGCGGCTTCCTCGTCCTCGGGCTGGACGAAAACCGCGCCCTTGTCGTAGGTGGGCCACGGAGTGTCGCGGACCGGCGTACCGCCGTCGATCGCCAGCGGGACTTCCGGATCGCCCACTACAGCCGGCCGGGCGATGAGCTCCTCGTTGACGGTCACCCTGGATGCTCCTAACTCATCGGTCATTCCTGGCCGGAGAGGGCCGGGCGAGACAGCCGGCCGCGCGCCACATGCAGTCACTCCACGGTTCTCCGCGGAGCGGATGCACGGGCTCGACGCGCGTGGTGCTGACTGCCCAAGGAATACTTCAGGTAACGCAGTGACGAGGCCCGTGACCCGCCACGCTGCTCATGATTGTGGACAATTGCTGACCGGTCAACGACGTGGCTATAACAACTCTTTGTCTACATCTGGTGCCGCCGGCTGGCTACACCCGCGCCGCCTGCTGTCTACATCCGATGCGCGGTCTATTTGCTGGAAATCAGTTGATATCCAGCGGACTGCCGGAGAAGTGCGCCAGCAGGTCGGCGGCGTCCCGGTAGGTGGCCACCGCGCCGGCTTCGCGCAGCTCGGCGGCACTGGTGCCACCGGACTCCACGCCCACGCACTTCAACCCGGCCTTGCCCGATGCCTGCACATCCCACACCGCGTCGCCGACGAAGACGGCGTTGCCCGGTTCCAGGCCGGCCTTGTCCAGCGCTACCTGCACGATGTCGGGGTCGGGCTTGCTGCTGTCGGCGTCGTCGGAGCTGGTGGTCGCGTCGATCATCTCGTCGAGGTCGAGCACCCTGGTCAGCACCTCGAACTCGGGCTTGCTCGCCGAGCTCGCCAGCACCGTGACCAGCCCGGCCTGGTGGCAGTGCCGCACCAGCTCGCGGGCGCCGGGCAACAGCCGCAATGCCGGCCAGTAGGTGGCATACACCGCGTCGTGGCTGGCCTTGAGGTCGGGCAGTCGGTCGTCGGCCGCGCCATCGGTCACCTCGTGCACCAGGTTCTCGGCCCCCATCCCGACCGCCCGGTGAATGCGCGCCATCGGCACGTCCAGCCCGGCGTGCCGGAACGCCTGCCACCAGCTCACGGCGTGCAGGTAGCTGGTGTCGACCAGGGTGCCGTCGATGTCGAACAGGACTCCACGCCGGACGCTCACGGTGGCTTCCTCTCTGTTGCCTTCCTCGTCGCCATCTTGCCCTGTCGCCGGACCGGCCGGTCAGCCGCGCACCGTCGATCAGCCGCGCACCGTCGGTCAGCCGCGCACCGTCCGGGACTGGCCGTCCAGCCGGACGGTCAGGCCGGCCGCGTCCAGCCGCTCCAGCAGCGGCAGCGCCACCCGCCGGGTGGTGCCCAGCGCCTGCCGAGCCTGGCTGGCGGTGAACGGCTGCGGCAACGCCCGCAGCACGGCCATGGCACGTTCCAGGGCGTCCGGGGCCACCACCAGGTCCGGAGCCAGCCGCAGCACCCGGCCGGTCCGGGCCGCGGCGGCCAGGTCCCGGATTCCCAGGCCCAGTTCGGCGAGCTCGGTGCGCTCCGGCGCGTCGAAGGGATTGCGGGCCAGCCGCTCGTCCACCAGCCGCAGCGATCGCTCGGCCGCCCCCAGGGCCGGGGCGGTCTCCGGCCGGCTGATCCGGCCACCCTCGGCCCGCAGCCCGCAGCCGGCGACCAGGTCAACCAGCAGCCGGGGCTCCGGCAACCCGACGGCCTGCCGGGCGGCCTCCTCGCTGATCTCCGGATGCCGGGGGTCGGCGGCGGCGTGCCGGTCGACCGCGGCCAGCAGGGCGTCCTGCCAGCGCTGCCAGGCGTCCGGGTCGATCAGCCAGTCCCCGCGAACCAGCAGGCCGGCGGTGTCGGCGACCGGGATGCCGAGCATCGCCATCCGCGCCCGGCTGGCCGCCCCGCGCCGGCGGACCTGGCCGGCCAGGGTGGTGGCGGTGCCGCCGGCGAGCTCCGCGCCGCGGGCCTTCGCAGCACCCCGGCGGGTCAGGGCCGGCGGGTCCGGGTCGAGCACGCACACCCCGGCGGTGACGCTCTGCTCGCCGGGATCGCGCAGCACCGCCCGGTCGCCGGCCTGCACCGGGATCGGCCGGGCCAGGCTGAGCCGGGCGGTGACGAGCCCGCCAGCGGCGGGCTCGCCGGCGGGGTCGAGCAATCGCAGCCGGACCGGGATCGAGGCCGAGCCGATGTGCAGCACCTGCTCGACGTGCGGCTCGGCCAGCAGCGGGTCCAGCGCCACGTCCAGGGTGTCGCTGGCCCACCAGGCGCCGGGGGTGAGCAGGCAGTCCCCCCGCCCGATCGCGTGCCGTTCCACCGAGCGCAGGTTGACCGCCACCCGGGCCACCGCCTCGACCTGCTCGGCCCGGCTGGCCAGCCGCTGCAGCCCGCGGACGGTCACCGGCCGGCCGGCCAGTTCCAGCTCGTCGCCGACCGCGACCCGGCCGGCGCCCAGGGTTCCGGTGACCACCGTGCCGCTGCCCCGGACGGTGAATGCCCGGTCGATCCACAACCGGACTCGCTCGTCCGGATCGGGTGCCGGCAGGCCCTCGACCAGCCGCTGCAGCCCGGCCCGCAGCTCGTCAAGACCCACCCCGGTCTCGGCCGAGACCGCCAGCGCCGGCACCTCGCCCAGGCTGGACCGGGCCACCCGCTGCCGGGCGTCGGCCAGCACCGCCGCGGTCTGCTCGGCGCTCGCCAGGTCGGTCCGGGTCACCGCGATCAGGCCGTGCCGGATGCGCAGCGCGTCGACGGCGTCCAGGTGCTCCGAGGTCTGGCGCCGCCAGCCCTCGTCGGCGGCCACCACCAGCAGCACCGCCGGCACCGGGCCGACCCCGGCCAGCATGTTGGTCACGAACCGCTGGTGGCCCGGCACGTCGACGAAGGCCAGCTGCTCGCCGGAGGCCAGCGTCGTCCAGGCATAGCCGAGGTCGATGGTCATGCCGCGGCGGCGCTCCTCGGCCCACCGGTCCGGTTCCATGCCGGTCAGCGCGCGGACCAGCCGGGACTTGCCGTGGTCGACGTGGCCGGCGGTGGCGATCACCCGCATCAGCCCGCGGCTCCAGTTGCCGGGCGGGTTCCGTCGTCGGCGTCGTCCGGCTGGCCGTCGGTCAGGGCGCGGGCGGCGGCCCGGACGGCGTCGGTCAGGGCGGCGTCCTCGGCCTCCTCGACGCAGCGCAGGTCGAGCAGGCACCGGCCGCGTTCCAGCCTGCCGATCACCGCCGGCCGGCCGGTCCGCAACGCGGCGGCGAACGCCTCGGGCAGCGCCACCGCCCAGCCCGGCAGCTCCAGGCCGGGCGCGCCGCCACCGCCGACCGCGCCGGCGCTCGGCACCACCTCGGCACCAGTCTCGGCTCGCAGCGCGGCGGCCACCCGCTCGCAGCGACGCCGCAGCTGATCCGGATCGGCGTGCAGGTAGCGAGCGGTCGGGGTGGCGGGACCGGCGATGCTGGCCTCCAGCGCGGCCAGGGTGAGCTTGTCCACCCGCAGCGCCCGGGCCAGCGGATGCCGGCGCAGCCGCTCCACCAGCTCGGCGGTGCCGAAGACCAGCCCGGCCTGCGGGCCGCCGAGCAGCTTGTCCCCGCTGCAGGTCACCAGTCCGGCGCCGGCCTCGAGGCTGCTGGTGACGTCCGGCTCGTCCGGCAGCAGGGCATCCGGGTGCAGCAGGCCGCTGCCGATGTCGGCCACCACCGGCACTCCCAGGGTGGCCAGTTCGGCGATGCTCGCCCCGGACGTGAAGCCCTCGATCCGGAAGTTGCTGGGATGGACCTTGAGCACGCAGCCTGTCTGCGGGCCGACCGCGGCAGCGTAGTCGGCCAGGCCGGTGCGGTTGGTGGTGCCGACCTCGCGAATCCGGGCGCCGGTGGTCTCGATCAGCTCCGGAAGCCGGAAGCCGTCGCCGATCTCGACCAGCTCGCCGCGGCTGATGACCACCTCGCGGCCGGCGGCCAGCGCGGTGATGGCCAGCAGCAGGGCGGCCGCGCCGTTGTTGACCACCAGCGCTCTGGCGGGGACCAGTTCCTCGAGCGCGGCCAGCGTTCCGCGGCCGCGGCGGGCCCGCCGGCCGGTGCCTAGGTCGAATTCGACGTCGAGGTAGCCCGCCGCCCGCTGCATCGCGTCCACCGCCGGTGGCGAGAGCCGGGCCCGGCCCAGGTTGGTGTGCAGCACCACTCCGGTGGCGTTGAGCACCGGGGTCAGGGAGCTCGCCGCCTCCGGCAGGCCGGCCAGCACGGCGGGTACCGCCTGGTCCGGGGGGAGGTCGCCGTCCCGGATCAGCTGCTGGACGGCGAGCACTGCCGCCTTGACCCGGGCGTGGCCCAGCCGTCCGGCGACCTCGACCAGCCGGGGGTCGGCCAGCAGCACGTCGGTACGGGGCACCAGCCGGCGCGGATCGGTCACCGGCCCTCCCCTCCTGCCGTCCGGCGGATACCGGGCGCGCGCAGCCGTCTGGCGGAGACGGACGGGAATCGAACCCGCCAAGCCGAGGTACTCGACTTCACCGGTTTTGAAGACCGGGGCGCCCACCAGGAACGCATACGCCTCCGCCAGCCACGCTAGCGGTCCGTGACGGGTGCCGGTGATCAGCCCGGACGATTAGCCTGGACGGGGTGACTACCACGAGCTACCGGCTGACCCAGTACGCGCACGGCGGCGGCTGTGCCTGCAAGATCCCGCCCGGTGAGCTGGAGGACCTGGTCGCGGGCCTGATCAAGCCCAGCTCGGAGGACCTGCTGGTGGGCCTGGACGGCGGTGATGACGCCGCCGCGGTGCGCATCAACGGTGCTACCGCGGTGCTGAGTACCGCGGACTTCTTCACCCCGGTGGTGGACGACGCCTACGACTTCGGCCGGATCGCCGCGGCCAACGCGCTGTCCGACGTCTACGCGATGGGTGGCCGGCCGGTGCTGGCGATCAACCTGGTCGGCTGGCCGCGCGAGGTGCTGCCGGCCGAGCTGCTGCGCGAGGTGCTGCGCGGTGGCGCCGACATCGCCGCCGAGGCCGGTTGCCCGGTGGCCGGCGGGCACAGCATCGACGACCCGGAACCCAAGTACGGCATGGCGGTCACCGGCGTCGCGGATCCGGCCCGGCTGCTGCGCAACGACGCCGCTGTCGCCGGCACGGCGATCACGCTGACCAAGCCCCTCGGGGTGGGAGTGCTCAACAACCGGCACAAGGCCACCGGCGAGGTGTTTCCCCAGGCCATCGCCTCGATGGTGACGCTGAACCGGGATGCCTGCGCCGCCGCGTTGGAGGCCGGGTTGGCCGCCGCCACCGACGTGACCGGCTTCGGGCTGCTCGGCCATCTGTACAAGATGGCCCGGGCGTCCGGGGTGACCGCGGTGATCGACGCCGCCGCGGTGCCCTATCTGGACGGTGCCCGGCAGGCGCTGGCCGACGGCTTCGTCAGCGGCGGCACCCGGCGCAACCTGGACTGGGTCCGGCCGCACCTCTCGTCAGGGGTGGCCGAGGACGAGCTGTTGCTGCTGGCCGACGCCCAGACCAGCGGCGGCCTGCTGCTGGCCGGCGAGATCGCCGCCGGCGGCACGGTCATCGGCGAGTTCGTGCCGCGCGGCGAGGCCGTCCTGCGGGTTCGCTGAAGCCGGCGGAACTCAGGCGCCAGCGGTCTCGCCGCGTTCGATGCGCTGCCGTTGTGGCAGCACGGTGTACTTCGGGTCCCGGGCCGAGGCCTGGCCGGCTTCGAAGATGCCGAACCGGGTGCACACCGAGCCGGCCAGCAACGCCGCCCCGGATACCGCCGCGGCAATCCGGCTGCGCCGGGCCAGCAGCGAACCGGCGGCGCCCATAGCGGTCAGCGCCTTACTGGCCCGCATCAGCGTTCCGCCGAGGCCCTGATGCAGTGGCTCGGCGGTGACGCCCATCGAGGCCTCCATCGCCCGCTCCGCGCCCAGCTCCAGTAGTGCGCCGCCGAGTGCCAGCCGGCGGGCCGGCCCCGCCTCGGACACCGGCGCCAGCAGCATGCCCAGCCCGCCGGCGGCAGCCGATGCCGAGCCGACGAAGACGAACGGCAACTGCTTGCGGGATGCGCTCCAGGTCGGCGTCGAGGTGTTGGCCAGCAGCGCCGCCGTATACGAGGCCACCGCGGGCGCGACCAGCGCGGCGCCGACCCCGGCGGGCCCGGCCAGCCGGCCGAGCAGCCGGACCGGTGGGCGCACCGAGCACGGCAGCCGGTCCACTACCGGCACCAGCAGCTCGGCGGCGCCGGCCAGCCCGGCCAGCGGCCCGTACCCGGTGAGGATCCAGGTGCCCACCGACATCGGCGAGGTCGGCTTGGCGACCCGCAGCATGTTGACGAACCGGGCCGGCCGGCCCAGGTCGTGCACCAGGGCGGCGAAGCTGACGCTGATCGCGCCGAGGGCCGAGACCCGGCCGGCCCGCCGCAGCACCGGACGGCCGGTCAACCCGGCACCGGCCCCCAGCAGGGACGAGCCCGCCGCCAGGCCGCCCAGGAACAGGTAGGCCGGGATGTCGGCCTCCCACGGCGAGGCCTTGACCACCGGCCGGCCGTAGTAGGAGGTGAACACCGCGTCCGGCACCATCTGGTGCTCGTCGCGGCGGCGCCTGCCGACCCGGCCGCGGCGCCCGGCGGGAGCGGCACCATTCCGGACCGACGGATCCAGCCGCCCCTCGGCATGCAGCTCGGCGCGGTGCTCGGTCATCGCCGCCCGCCTCGACCGACGAAGGCCGCCACCGCACCGGCCAGCATGCCGGCCGCGGCGAGCGCGGCGTGCCGCCACAGCTGCGGCAGGTCGCGGGTCGGCACCACCGGGTCCGGCGGCAGGCCGTAGACCTCGGGTTGGTCCAGCAGCAGGAAGAACGCGCCGGAACCGCCCACCCCGTCGTCGGAACTCTCGCCGTACAGCCGTGCCTCGGAAACCCCCTGGGCGTGCAGCGCCTCGACCCGGGCCGCGGCCCGCTCGCGCAGCTCGTCCAGGTCGCCGAACTGGATCGACTCGGTCGGGCAGGCCTGCGCACAGGCCGGTTGGTTGCCCGCCCCCAGCCGGTCATAGCAGAGCGTGCACTTCTGCGCGATGCCCACGTTCTTCTGGCCCTGCTCGCCGATCCGGCGGTCGATCACCCCGAACGGGCAGGCCGGCACGCAGTAGCCGCAGCCGTTGCAAATGTCGTCCTGCACCACCACGGTGCCGAACTCGGTACGGAACAGCGAACCGGTCGGGCAGACGTCCAGGCAGCCGGCGTGCGTGCAGTGCTTGCAGACGTCCGACGACATCAGCCAGCGGAACTCGGTGGCCGACTCCGGGCTCATCGACTCGCCCGGCTTGACGGTGCTCGGCATGCCCAGGCTGACCGTGTTGGACGCCGGCGTCCGGGCCTGCTCGATGAACGCGACGTGCCGCCAGGTCGAGGCCGACAGCGAACCGGTGTTGTCGTAGGACGAGCCCAGCAGGTTTAGCCCGTCCTCGGGCACCCCGTTCCATTCCTTGCAGGCCACCTCGCAGGCCTTGCAGCCAATGCACACCGAGGTGTCGGTGAAGAATCCCTTGCGCGGCTGGGGCTGTTCCCAGCCGGCGTCGGCGGCCGGGTCGGAGAGCGGACCGGACAGGCTCGGCATCAGTCCTCCTGCGATTCGCTCGGCGTCGATTCCGCGGTGCCCGCAACACCGACCGGTGTGCGCTTGGTGTTGCCGGTCTCGACGGTGATGCCGGCCCGCCGCCGGTAGTCCTCCACGAAGCGCAGCAGCGCCGGTCCGGTCGGCCGGCGGCCGGGACGGATGTCGCAGCTGGCGACCTTGCTCTCCTGGATGTGCACGTTCGGATCGAGGGTGACCCCGAACAGGTCGTTGGCCGAGTCGCCGGACACCACCGCCGAACCGCCCACCCCCCAGTGGTAGGGCAGGCCGATCTGGTGGAACTGCTTGCCGTCGATCACCAGCGGCACCACCCGTTCGGTGACCAGCACTCTGGCCTCGATGGCGGTGCGGGCGGTGACGATGGTCGCCCAGCCCTGGTGGGTGAGCCCCCGCTCGCGCGCCAGCTGCGGCGACACCTCGCAGAAGAACTCCGGTTGCAGCTCGGACAGGTAGGGCAGCCACCGGCTCATGCCGCCGGCGGTGTGGTGCTCGGTGAGCCGGTAGGTGGTGAACAGGTACGGGAAGACCTCGGCGTGCGGCTCCGGCGGCGAGGGGTTCTGCAGGTTGTCCGGCCGCGGGTAGACCTGCCGGGTCGGGTTGGCCTGCTGCCGGTACAGCGGGTTGCGCACCGGCGACTCGGCCGGCTCGTAGTGGGACGGCAGTGGTCCGTCCAGCAGGCCTTCCGGCGCGTACAGCCAGGCCTTGCCATCGGACTGCATGATGAACGGGTCGTCACCGGCCAGCCCGGCGGGCCCGGGGGTGCCGGGCTCCGGACGGTAGGACGGCGCCTTGTCGGCCACGAAGTCCGGCACGTCGTGACCGGTCCACTTGCCCTGCTCGGCGTCCCACCAGACGTAGGCCTTGCGCTCGCTCCACGGCGTGCCGTCCGGCGCGGCCGCGGCCCGGTTGTACAGGGTGCGCCGGTTCATCGGCCACGCCCAGCCCCATTCCGGGGCCACCCAGTTCTGCTCCTTGCCGGGCTTGCGGCGGGCCGCCTGGTTGATCCCGTTGGCATAGACGCCGCAGTAGATCCAGCAGCCGCCCGAGGTGGAACCGTCCGGCTTCATCTCGGTGAAGGAGTTCAGCGGCTGGCCGGCCTTCTCGCCGGTCAGGTGCACGCCGTTGATCTCGCGCAGCACCGCGTCGGCCGACGGGTCGCCCTCGGCGTCGAGCGGGTAGTCCCAGGTCAGGTCCAGGATCGGCCGGTCGCGCTCGTCAGTGGAACCGGCCAGCCGCTCGCGGATCTTGCGGCCCAGGTGGAAGAAGAAGTGCAGCTCGCTGCGGCAGTCACCGGGCGGCGGCACCGCCTTGTGGTGCCACTGCAGCATCCGCTGGGTCTGGGTGAAGGTGCCGTCCTTCTCCACGTGCGAGGCGGCCGGGAAGAAGAACACCTCGGTGTCGATGTCGGAGGTCTTCAGCTCGCCGGTCTCGATCTCCGGGCTGTCCTTCCAGAACGTGGCCGACTCGATCAGGTTCAGGTCGCGCACGACCAGCCATTTCAGGTGAGCCATGCCCAGCCGCTGCATCTTGCCGTGCGCCGAACCGACCGCGGGGTTCTGCCCGAGCAGGAAGTACCCCTCGACCTTGTCCTCCAGCATGTCCATCACGGTCTGGTACGTGCCGTGGTCGCCGGTGAGTTTGGGCAGGTAGTGAAAGGCGAATTCGTTCTCGGCCGTCGCCGCGTCGCCCCAGTAGGCCTTCAGCAGGCTGACCGTGTAGGACTCGGCCTCCGACCAGAAGCCCTTCTGGTCCTTGCTGCGGATGGTGTCGAGGTAGGAGGCCAGGTCGTCGTGCTCGCCGACCTTGGGCATCGGCAGGTAGCCCGGCAGCAGGTTGAACAGCGTCGGGATGTCGGTCGAGCCCTGGATGCTGGCGTGCCCGCGCAGCGCCAGGATGCCGCCGCCCGGCCGGCCGATATTGCCCAGCAGCAACTGGATGATCGCCGCGCCGCGGATGTACTGCACCCCCACGGTGTGGTGGGTCCAGCCGACCGAGTACACCCAGGCGGTGGTGCGCTCGCGTCCGCTGTTGGCGGTGACCGCCTCGCAGACCGCGAGGAAGTCCTGCTGGGACACCCCGCAGACCTGCTCGACGAGTTCGGGGGTGTAGCGGGCGTAGTGCCGCTTGAGAACCTGGAACACGCACCGGGGATGCTGCAGCGTCTCGTCGCGTTCCACCTGCGCGTGCTGCAGTTTCGCGCCGTGGCCGCCCATCTCGTGGCCACCGCCCCGTTCGCTCTGCGACACCTCGCTCTCGTTGCCGCTCCCGCCTGCGCCGGCGTCGTCGGCCTGCGAGCCGGACTCGCCGCCGGTCGCGGTGCGCTCCGAACCGGCGGCCGCGTGACCCTGGTCCTGGCCCTGGTAGGTCCAGGACGACGTGTCGTACACGCCGGTCTCCGGGTCGTAGCCGGAGAACACCCCGTCCAGGTCATCGACGTCAGTGAAGTCCTCGCGCAGCAGGGTGGCGGCGTTGGTGTAGGCCAGCACGTAGTCGTGGAAGTACTTCTCGTTGCTGAGGATGTAGTTGACGACCCCGCCGAGGAAGGCGATGTCGCTGCCGGCCCGCAACGGCACGTGCTGGTGGGCCAGTGCCGAGGTGCGGGTGAACCGCGGGTCGATGTGGATGACCCGCGCGCCGCGCGCCTTGGCCTCCATCACCCACTGGAACCCGACCGGATGGCACTCGGCCATGTTCGAACCCTGGATGACGATGCAGTCAGAGTTCTGCAGGTCCTGCAGGAAGGAGGTGGCGCCGCCACGTCCGAACGAGGCCCCCAGACTGGGGACGGTGGCACTGTGTCAAATACGGGCCTGGTTCTCGATCTGGATCGCACCCAGAGCGGTGAACAGCTTCTTGATCAGGTAGTTCTCTTCGTTGTCCAGGGTCGCCCCGCCGAGCGCGGCGATGCCGGTGGTGCGCCGCAGCGGCCGGCCGTGCTCGTCGGCCTGCTGCCAGGTGCGCGAGCGGCTGGCCAGCACCCGGTCGGCGATCATGTCGGTCGCCGTCTCCAGGTCCAGCGGTTCCCACTCGGTGCCGCCCGGACGCCGGTAGAGCATGGTGGTCTGCCGGCCGGGCGAGTTCACCAGTTGCTCGCTGGCCGAACCCTTCGGGCACAGCCGGCCCCGGCTGACCGGCGAGTCCGGGTCGCCCTCGATCTGGATGACCTTGTCGTCCTTGACGTACACCCGCTGGCCACAACCGACCGCGCAGTACGGACAGATGCTCTTGACCATCCGGTCGGCGGTCTCGGTGCGGGCCGTCCAGTGCTCGGCGGAGTGCTTGGACTGCGCCGCGGTGCCGCGCCCGAGCGGGTCACCGTCGCTGAGTTGCCGCAGCACCGGCCAGGACAGCAAGGCCTTGCGCACGTCCATTCGGTAACTCCTCCCGGGCACCCGAATTCCACATTACCGAGCTGTCAATGGCCCGGCGCGGCGGGCGGTACGGGGGTCAGGAGCCGGCCGCGGCGCGAAGCTTGTCCAGCAGCGGCTGGGCGACCTTGTCCAGGAACTCCTGCTGGTTCTCGTTACCCACCTGCACCAGGGCGACGTCGGTGAAGCCGGCTTCCCAGAACGGCCGCACCGACTCGACAAGCTCGTCGAGGTCCGGCCCGCAGGCGATCGAGCCCGCCACGTCCTCGGGCCGGACGAACTGGCTGGCGGCCTCGAAGGCCGCCGGGGTGGGCAGGTCGGCGTTCACCCGCCAGCCGCCGCCGAACCACCGGAACAGCTCGTGCGCCCGGGCGATCGCGGCGTCCTTGTCCGGACCCCAACAGATCGGTATCTGGCCGATCTTGCGGCTCGCCGGCAGGCCCAGCTCGGTCCGGCTGCGGTCCCAGCCGGTGACCAGGTCGGCCTCCGGCTCGACGGCGATCATGTGGTCGGCCAGCGGGGCGAACTCGGCGATCGAGCGGTCGCCGGACACCGCGATGGCCAGCGGCACGCCGCCGTCGGGCAGGTCCCACACCTTGGCCGAGTCGACCCGGAAGTACTCGCCGACCCAGGTGGTCAGCTCGCCGGTGTGCAGGGCCCGGATGATCTGGATCGCCTCGGCGAGCATGTCCTGCCGGACGGCCGCCACCGGCCAGCCGTCGCCGACCACCACGTGCTCGTTGAGGTTCTCTCCGGACCCGAGCCCCAGGGTGAACCGGTTGTCCGACAGCAGGCCGAGGGTGGCGGACTTCTGGGCCACCACCGCTGGGTGATAGCGCATCGTCGGGCAGGTCACGTAGGTCATCAGGTCGACCCGTTCGGTCACGGCGGCGACCGCACCCAGCACCGACCAGGCGTAGGGCGAGTGGCCCATCGCGTCCAGCCACGGGAAGTAGTGGTCGCTGGACACCTCGAAGTCGAAGCCGGCCTGCTCGGCGGCGACGGCGTAGCGCACCAGTTCCTTCGGCCCGCTCTGCTCGGTCATCAGGGTGTAGCCGAAACGTGTCATGAATCCACTACTACCCACCCGGTGCGGGCTTGGCAAACCTCGGCAAAGCAGCCGCCGTCGCCGTGTTCGGCCGTTATCCCTCATCCCGGGGGCTGAGCCCAGGTCGTGCCGTCGGAGCCGGGCAGCGGGATGACCTCGATCCGTTCCGCGAGGCAGACGTCGAGCAGGTCGGGGTCAGCGGTGGCCAATGGTCGGCGCACGACTCGTGCGGTCTCGGCGGCGATGCAGTCGGCCATGCTGATCGGGCAGCGGGTGCGGTGATAACGACGAGCACGAAGGCGTCCTGCCGCGTTGCCGGTCCTCGCTTCGACCGGGATCGCATCGATGAGTCCGAGCTGCGCCAGGTCCAGGACGGCGTCGTCCTCTTCGGCGTTGGCAAGGCGCACCAGGTGGTCGAGCACTTCGGCCAGCCCGACAGCGGTCAGCGCGGCGTCGCCGGCCTCCAGCAGCGGGCGGACATGATCGGCGGCCGGTTCGTCGCGGAGGTAGGCGATAACGGCGTAGGCGTCGAGAACGGTCACCCGCGGCGCCGGGGCGCCGAGTCCTCCGCACGGCGGGCCGCGCGCCGCGCCGCGCCACTGTCGGGGCCCTTGTCGGCGTACTTGCCCTGCAGCATGGTCAGAGCATCCTGGGCATCGACGGCGGGGCGCATCACGACCCGGTCCCCGAGGTCGACCACGACTACCTTTCGGGTGCCCCAGCGGGCTCGGGTGGCAGCCGGGATGCTGACCTGACCGTTGCGCGAAATCGTCATCACATGCTCTGCCGCCGTCATCTCTTCATTGTATGACTAGCGGAGGACGTTGTATATCGTGTCCGCTCGGTCACTCGATAGCTATGGACTCAGGCGGTGCTGGAGGTGCTGCCGGACCGGCCGGCGAACCCGGTGGGCAGCTCGGCCACCGCATCGGCCGGGTCGAGGGCCGCCGAGTGGCCGGGCACCGTAAGCACGTCGGAGTCGGTCAGTCCGCGCTTGACGATGGCCAGCGCCACCGGGCCGAGCTCGTGGTGCTGCACGGCGGTGCCGACGAAGCCCACCGCCCGCCCGTCGCGCTCGACCGGGCTGCCCGGCGCCGGCAGCTGCTCGGAGTCGCCGGACAGGTGCAGCAACACCAGCCGGCGCGGCGGCTTGCCGAGGTTCTGCACCCGGGCCACCGTCTCCTGACCGCGGTAACAGCCCTTGTCCAGGTGCACCGCGGAGCCGATCCAGCCCGCCTCGTGGGCCAGCGTCCGGTGGTCGGTGTCCAGGCCCAGCCGCGGCCGGCGCCGTTCCACCCGCAGCGCCGCGGCGGCCCAACTGCCGACCGGCTCGGCGCCGGCGGCCCGCAGCCGATCAGCCATGGCGGCAAGCTCGGCCCGCAAGACGATCAGGTCCAGCGGCCCACCGGGCGACAGCGCCGGACGGACGAAGCCCTTGCCCGGCAGCGCGATCCCGCGGTCGACAGGCACCGGCAAGCCGGCACGTTCCAGTACCGCGGCGGCGTCGGGCCCGAGCAGCGACAGCACCGCGTACTCGGCGGTGACCACCGCCGGTTCCACCCGCTTGAGGAAGCGCATCTTGAGCAGGTAACCCAGCACCTCGTCGCCGGCGTGCGGCTCGGTATCGATCCAGACCTGGCCGCCGAGCTCGGTGAGCTGCCAGTGCTGCTCCACATGCCCGTTGGGGGAGAGCACCAGCGCCTCGGTGGACTCGCCGTCGGCCAGCGCGCTCACATGCTGGGAGCAGATCGCGTGCAGCCATTCCAGCCGGTCGAGCCCGGGCACCACTAAGACATCGCGGTGTGAGTTGTCCAGCAACCCGGCGCCGGTGGCAGCCCGGCGCTGCTCGCCCAGCGGGTCGCCGTAGTGCCAGGCGGTGCCGGCGTCCGGGCCGCCGGCCTCGACGGCACCGGGCCGGTCCAGCAGCGGTGAGCGGTAGTCGGTCATCGTGGTCCTCCGGTAGCGCGGGCCGCACAGTCGGCGCAGGTGCCGAACACGGTGAAGTGCGAGCGGTCCAGCATGAAGTGCTGCTCGGCCAGCAGCTTGGCGGCCAGCGCGTCGGTCAGGTCGGCGGGCAGGTCCACCACCGACGAGCAGGAATGGCACACCAGGTGCACATGGTCGTCACCGGCCAACCGGTAGGACGGCGCGCCGTGGCCCAGATGGGTATGGGCGAGCAGGCCGATCTGCTCGAGCACCTCGAGCGTGCGGTACACCGTGGTCAGGTCGATCTCGGGAACCGCCTCGGCCACCTGGTCAGGAGTGGCATGCACCAATTCGGTCACGGCAGCCATAACGCGCCGGCGCTGCGGGGTCATCCGCAGGCCGCGCTCGTGCAGCCGGCTGGCCAGCGAATCCGGCGGCGCGGCGGGTCGGCGAGTCATGGTCGCCCTCCAGGGTAGGCGTCGCGGCACGAACCGGGCACCGGAAACGACATGGCGCGAAATGGGTGGCCTAATGGGTGTCTGCGTCGTAGATTAGTGCTTGTAATGGAAAGGAGGTGGTCCAGAACTTGATGCGCTCTCGGACACCTGAGGAGGTTGCCGGCTAGTCCGGTGATCCCTGAAACCCCGAGTCGCCGGGCTTGTCCGACCGGCAACAGGTCCACCGTGGACCGGCTCGGGGTTTTAACTGCCCGGACACTCCCCGAGACAGCTCAGTCCCGGGTCAGGGTGGCGTTGAGGTGCGGCCGGTAGTCCCCGGGCGTCAGGGCCAGCTCCTGGACGTAGCTGAGCTGCTCGCCGGTCAGCGCGTACAGCCGCCGTTCGCCGGCGATCTGCTTGGCCGAGGGGGTGAAGCCCACCCCGGACGCGGCCAGCTCCCACCTGGCGTCACCGGCCACCCCGGTGAACACCTCGACGATGCCGACCGCGGTGGCCAGCACCAGTTCCAGCTCGTCAGTAGTGCCGGCACCGCCGGCACCCATCCGCAGGAACCCGTTCTCCCGGAACGCCGGGCGCAGCACCGAGCCGTCCGGGTTGAGCAGCCAGGTGCGGGACTCGTACGACAGGAACGGCCGGCCGTCGTGGGCGAAGCTCACCCGCTGGGCGTAGCGGAACTGCTCACCGGTGGCGGGCTTGGCGCCGTGGCCCGATCCCGACCAGCGCCCGACCAGCGGCAGCACCGCCAGCAGCGCGGAGTTGAGCTCCGGGCCGGACCGCAGGTCGGTGGTGTCGGCAGGCTCGGGGACCGCCGGGTCGTCGCCGGCCGGGCGAGCCTGATCAGGAGGCTGGGACACCTACTGCTGGCCCGCGTACAGCTTGCCCACGATCAGGGCTGCCATCCCGGCGATCGCCAGGAAGGCGACGATGAGCAGGATGATGAAAAACGCCTCCATGGAAGGACAGGGTAGTCGCTGTGGACATCTCACCCCGCACGCTGATCGTCAAGTGCACCGCCGGCGCCGACGAACCGGAGCGGTGCGCGCAGGCCTTCACGGTGGCCGCCACCGCCACCGCCGCCGGTGTGGACGTCTCGCTGTGGCTGACCGGCGAGGCGGCCTGGTTCTCACTGCCCGGCCGGGCCGAGAACTTCGTGCTGCCGCACTCGGCGCCGCTGGCCCAGCTGCGGGACGCGGTGCTGGAACTGGGCACGCTCACGGTGTGCACCCAGTGCGCCGAGCGGCGCGCCATCACGCCCGGCCAGCTGATCCCGGGCGTCCGGATTGCCGGGTCGGCGAGCTTCGTCGACGAGATCCTGCAACCGGACGCCCAGGCGCTGGTCTACTGAGTCAGGACAGCTGCAACGAGGCTTCGACCAGGCCGGGCCCGGCCGCGTCGACCTGCCGGCGCACCGAGCCGGAGTTGTGCATCACCGACAGCGTCCAGTCGCCGGGGGCGGCGAAGAACCGGTAGTCCCCGGTGGCCGAGGTCAGCACCTCGGCGGTGAACTCGCCGCTGGCGTCGAGCAGCCGGACGTAGGCACCCGGCACCGGCGCGTCGTCCTTGGAGACCGTTCCGTAGATCACGGTCTCCTTGGTGATGTCCACGTTCGGGGGCAGCGTGGGGGTCTGGGGCGGGGCTCCGCACATTCTTGCTTCTCTTCCTCTTCGTGCGAGCGCTCATCGGTCGCTCGCTCCGGTCTCACTCGCTGGCGCTCGCTGCGATCCTCGCGAGCGCGGCTCAGCCCTTCTCGATCGGGACGCCGATCAGCGAGCCGTACTCGGTCCACGAACCGTCGTAGTTCTTGACGTTGGGGTGGCCGAGCAGCTCGTGCAGCACGAACCAGGTGTGGCTGGAGCGCTCCCCGATCCGGCAGTAGGCGATGGTCTCCTTGCTGGTGTCCAGGCCCGCGTCGGCGTAGAGCGTGGTCAGCTCCTCGTCGGACTTGAAGGTGCCGTCCTCGTTGGCCGCCTTGGACCAGGGCACGTTCACCGCGGTCGGGATGTGGCCGCCGCGCTGCGACTGCTCCTGCGGCAGGTGCGCCGGGGCCAGCAGCTTGCCCGAGAACTCGTCCGGCGACCGGACGTCCACCAGGTTCTTGACGCCGATCGCGCCGACCGTCTCATCGCGGAACGCGCGGATCGACAGGTCCTGGTCCTGGGCGTGGTACTGCGTCGCCGGCCGGGTGACCTCGTCCTTGCTCAGCTCGCGGCCCTCGAGCTCCCACTTCTTCCGGCCGCCGTCGAGCAACGTGACCTTGTCGTGGCCGTACAGCTTGAAGTACCAGTACGCGTACGCGGCGAACCAGTTGTTGTTGCCGCCGTAGAGCACCACGGTGTCGTCGTTGCTGATGCCCTTGGCCGACAGCAGCTTCTCGAAGTCCGCCTTGCTCACCGCATCGCGCACCACGGGGTCCTGCAGGTCGGCCTTCCAGTCCAGCTTGACCGCGCCGGCGATGTGGCCGGTGTCGTAGGCGGTGGTGTCTTCGTCGACCTCGACGATCACCACGCCGGGGGTGTTGAGGTTCTGTTCGACCCAGTCGGCCGAAACGAGCGCTTCTGAGCGGCTCATGAGTTATTTCCTCCTTGATCGGTAGGAAGATCTTCGACGGAAACCGCCACGGAGGGTCCTCCGGTCGCGGTTGCGGAAAGCACACAGCGAACTGGTGGGCAGTCGCCGACGGACGCCGGCCTGGGCTACCCGATCAGAGGAAGGGACACAGCGCGCTGCCGACGCGGCACAAGTCCACGGCGCGGCGAGACGTCAGCAACTGGCCCATGGTTGCTCAGCCTAGTCACCTACGGCGGACCGGCCAAGTGCCGGGCGCGGGCTCAGCCGGAGAGCGCGTGCACCAGGACGTAGCCGGCCGGCGTGCTCAGCGCCATCGTCATCAGCACCGCCGCCACCGGGCGCAGCCGGGCAGCGCGCCCGACGGGGGCCTCGGCGCCTGCCGGAGCCAGGCTGGTGTGCACCCCGCTGAAAGCCGCCCCGATGGACAGCAGGCACGCCACCGCCGCGATCGAGGCCCCGACGAAGGCGCCGCGGCCACCGGCCAGGTCGATCACCCGGTGCAGGCCAAGCGCCCCGACCGCTGCTCCGGCCAGCACCCCGACCACCACGGCGGGCAGTCCGCGATCGACCTCCGGGTCGAACCGGGGCGCCGGAAGGACCGCGTCGGTGAAGTGGGCTGCCACCAGCCCGGCGGT
>NZ_DATINC010000101.1:0-8872 GCF_035474675.1 Jatrophihabitans sp.
GCCGAGGTGCCCACCATCTGGCTGGACCGGACGATCGGCGAGTCCAACTTCAACCTCGCCGCCTGGATCCCGCGCTACCTGCGGTGGTACCGGTTCGCCTTCGGACCGCCGCTGACCAAGGAGCAGGTGGCCCGGGCCGCCACCGCCATCGCCATGCAGAACAACAAACCGACAAAGGGAAAGCGAAACTCGTGAGCACGCACTCTGCACAGGACCAGGCAGCACGGCAGAAGGTCATGGTGTCCGGCTCGGCCGGCTTCATCGGTGGTTACGTGGTCGAAGAGTTGCTCCGCCGCGGCTACTCGGTGGTCGGCATCGACAACTACTCCAAGTACGGCCCGGTCACGAAGTCCTACGACAACCACCCGGACTACCACTTCGTCGAGGGTGACGCCCGCGACGTCGAGCTGATGACCAAGCTGCTGTCCGACTGCGACCACTTCATCGCCGGTGCGGCGCTGATCGGCGGCATCTCCTACTTCCACGCCTACGCCTACGACCTGCTCGCCACCAACGAGCGGATCATGGCCTCCCAGTGCGACGCCGCGATCGCCGCCCACCAGAACGGCAAGCTGCAGAAGGTCACCTACCTGTCCTCGTCGATGGTGTTCGAGTCCACCGAGCACTGGCCGTCCAAGGAGGGCGACGAGCGCAAGATCCCGCCGCCGCTGTCGTCCTACGGCTTCCAGAAGCTGGCGGTGGAGTACTTCGCCAAGGCCGCCTGGGACCAGTACAAGCTGCCGTACACCATCATCCGGCCGTTCAACTGCGTCGGCATCGGCGAGGGCCGGGCGCTCGGCGACGTCGAGATCGCCTCGGGCAACGTCAAGCTGGCGATGAGCCACGTGGTGCCCGACCTGGTGCAGAAGGTGGTCAAGGGCCAGGACCCGCTGCACATCCTCGGCGAGGGCAACCAGATCCGGCACTACACCTACGGCGGCGACCTGGCCAAGGGCATCGTCGAGTGCATGGCGCAGCCGGCGGCCTTCAACGACGACTTCAACATCTCCACCCCGGTGAGCACCAGTGTCCGGGAGCTGGCCGAGGTGATCTGGCGCAAGATCAAGGGCGACGCGCCGCTCACCCTGGTCAGCGACGAGGCCTTCGAGTACGACGTGCAGCGGCGGGTGCCGGACGTGACCAAGGCCAAGGAGGTGCTCGGCTTCGAGTGCACCACCAGCCTGGACACCATGCTGGACGAGGTCATTCCGTGGGTGACCGAAGCGGTCGCCGACGGCCGGCTGTAGTTCGCTACCCGTCCTGCCGTGCCCCCGGCCGAAGCCACGAGCCGGAACGACCGCGTCGAGCCGATCTCGGAGCCCGTACCGGCCGGTGTCAACAGGTCCGATAATGGGCCAGCCGGTGCTGGCAGGTCCGGGGACGGGCCGACCGGTGCTGGCAGATCCGATGACGGGCCGGCCGCCCGACCGCCGCTGCGGCTGACCGCGCGCGGCGTCGAGGCGCTGGCCGCCGCCGGCGCCGTGCTGCTGGCCATCCTGGTCAGCGGGTACCGGATCTCGGTGGCGCACACCGCGCGCTACCCCGGGCATGCCGACCCGGCCTTCACCTTCGGGGTGGCGCAGAACATCGCGGCGGGCCGCGGGCCGGACATCGACTACGTCTGGCACTTCCTGGTGCCGGGCACCCCGCTGCACCACTACGCCTTCGACTACTGGCTGCCGCTGCCCTCGCAGCTGATGGCGCTGGTGCTGGGCCACGGCCGGGGCCTGTCGGCCGCCCTGACGCTCAACGTGTTCCTGGTCGCCGGGATGTCGGCCGGCGCCTACGCGCTGGCCCGGACGCTGAGCGACGTGGTCTGGGTGCCGGCGGTCAGCGCCGCCGCGTCCCTGGTGCAGCCGGTGGTGTCGGCCTATGCGATGCAGGCCGAGAGCGCGGTCTACCTGGGCGCGTTCGCGTTGCCGGCGATGGCCGCCGCGGTCGCCGCCCGCCGCCGGCTGTGGTGGTGGCCGGTGGCCGGTGCCTTCGCGGGCCTGGCCGCGATGTCGCGCAGCGAGGGGCTGCTGCTGTGCGCGGTGCTCGGCGTCGCGGCCCTGGTGTGGCACGGGGCCGGCCGGAACTACCTGCGGGCCGGGCTGCTACTGGCCGGCTACCTGGTGGTCTCGGCGCCCTACCTGGTGACCAACCTGCGGCACTTCGGCTCGCCGCTGCCGCCGGCCGCGAACGACTTTCCCTACGTCAGCGGCTACGAGGACCTGTTCGCCCCGCACGTCCAGCACTCGCTGTCGGCGCTGCTGGCCGGCAGCCCGGCCCGCTTCCTCGACCTCCGCGTCCACCTGCTGGACCTGCAGCTCGAGGCGGCGTTCGTGGCGATGGCGCCGATCGCGTCGGTGCTGGTGCTGATGCTGCTCGGCAGCCTGGCGCTGCGGGGGTTCGGCGGGGACGCCGGCCTGCCCTGGCGGGCCCGGCTGGCGTCGATGCTCGACTCGGCCTGGCTGGTGCCGGTCGGGTTCCTGCTGCTGGTGGTGATCTTCGAATGCCTCATCGCCCCGGCGGTCGCCGCGGGCGGCGCCATCGTCAAGGTGATGATCACCGGGGTGCCGGTGCTGCTGGTGCTGGCAGTAGTCCAGCTCGGCCGGCTGCGGCTGCCCGCGGTGCTGACGGCGATCTGCTGCGTGATCCTGGTCGGCTACCCGCTGACCTCGGTGGCCTACAACTCCCGGGCGACCGTCCGGCACAACAACGACATCGGCCGGGCCGCCGCCGGGCTGGCCTCGACGCTGCGGGCCGAGGCCGGCTGCCTGGGACGTCCGGTGGTGCTGATGACCCGCCAGCCGTGGGAGATCAACCAGGCGACCGGGGTCTCGACCGTCATGCTGCCCACCGGATCGCTCGCCGAGATCCTGGAAGTGGCCCGGCAGTACGGGGTGACCGACATCGAGAACCCGGGGGTGCGGCTGGACCCGGCCACGCTGGCTGGCGCGCTGGCCACCGACGGGCCGTTCGCCCGCTCGAAGGCGGTCGGCAGCCGCAAGATCTACCGGATCAAGACCGCCACCGCCGACGCCCGCTGCTGACCGGTTGAGCCGTCGACCTCAGGCAGCGGTGGGAGTGGCGACCATGAAGGCCTGGGCGCCGAGCACCCGCCAGGCCAGCGGCATCCGCAGGTAGGCCTTGATCAGCACCGGCCAGCTGGGCAGCCAGCTCTTGGTGGTGTAGGGCAGGAACCGCGGGATGTTCTTGACCACGTCGAAGCCGGTGGCCGCGAACGCCTCGACCAGGGCCCGGTCGTCCACCGGGGTGATGTGGTCGAAGAACTGCCAGTAGTCGCGGGCGCAGAAGCGGACGTTGGGCTGCAGCACCAGCAGCCGGCCACCCGGCCGCAGCACCCTGCGCACCTCGACCAGGGTGGCCAGGATCACCTCGCGGCTGACGTGCTCGAAGAAGTTGGAGATGAACACCACGTCGACCGACTGCTCGGCGATCTCGACCAGGTCGTCCGAGCGGAGCACGTGGGTCTCCACGCCGGCGGCGGCCCGGACCTTGACGTCGGGGTTCAGGTCGACCGCGATCCGGCGGCCGGCCCGGATGTTGTTGATGAACTCGCAGTGCCCGGCGGCGAGGTCGAGCACCACCGCGTCCTCGGCGACCCAGGTCTGGAAGAAGTCCCGGCACAGCACGTCCCAGGTTTCCTGGCGCTGCTCGGACTCCTTGTCGAACCGGTTGCGATAGAGCGCTTTAAGCCCGTTTGACTCGAGTTCCACGGATAACAGCCGTCTTTCGGATCGGGGTCGGTGGGTCACCGTTATGGCAACGATACCGTCCGGAACCCGGTCCCAACGCAACCTGGGACTCCCCTGATGTCTGCACGGCCATGTAGCCTGGGGACGTCATGCGCGCGCTGCTCCTCCTTCGCGGCCGCGGCGAGGCACTGGGACGCTAGGACCCGCAGCTCGGCTGCCGGGCCACGTCCGGGTCGGCCCCCTCGTCGCGGGCGAAGTGCTGTGCCGGCATCTTTCCCTGTCCGTCGGCCCACTTCCCCTTTGCATTCGGAGCCTCTCATGCATAGTTCGAGTACTGCTGCCTACCGCACCACCCAGCGTCCCAGCCCGATGCCGGTGCACCGCTACCGGGCATTCCCCGCCGTCGACCTGCCGGACCGGCAGTGGCCGTCCCGCACCCTCAGCCGGGCACCGCGGTGGCTGTCGACCGACCTGCGCGACGGCAACCAGGCCCTGATCGACCCGATGAACGCCGCCCGCAAGCGCACCCTGTTCGACCTGCTGGTACGGCTGGGCTACAAGGAGATCGAGGTCGGCTTTCCGGCGGCCAGCCAGACCGACTTCGACTTCGTCCGGGAGCTCATCGAGAGCGACCGGGTGCCCGAGGACGTCACCATCTCGGTGCTGACCCAGGCCCGGGAGGAGCTGATCGAGCGCACCGTCCAGTCGCTGGTGGGGGCCCGCCGGGCCACCGTGCACATGTACAACGCCGCCGCGCCGGTGTTCCGCGAGGTGGTGTTCGGCTTCCCCGGTGACGGCCGCGAGCAGTGCACCGCGGTCGCCGTCGACGGCACCCGGGCGGTGCTGAAGTACGCCGAGCAGTACCTGCTGAGCGGCGGCTCGGCCACCGAGTTCGGCTACGAGTACTCCCCCGAGATCTTCATGGACACCGAGCTGGACTACGCGCTGGAGATCTGTACCGCGGTGATGGACGTCTGGCAGCCCGAGCCGGACCGGGAGATCGTGCTGAACCTGCCGTGCACGGTGGAACGGTCCACCCCCAACGTCTACGCCGATCAGATCGAGTGGATGAGCCGCAACCTGCCGAACCGGGACGCCGTGGCGCTGTCGGTGCACACCCACAACGACCGCGGCACCGCGGTGGCCGACGCGGAGCTGGCGATGCTGGCCGGCGCGGACCGGATCGAGGGCTGCCTGTTCGGCAACGGCGAGCGGTCCGGCAACGTCGACCTGGTCACCCTGGGACTGAACCTCTACAGCCAGGGCATCGACCCGCAGATCGACTTCTCCGACATCGACGAGATCCGCCGGACGGCCGAGTACTGCAACCGGATCGGGGTGCACGAGCGGCACCCCTACGCCGGCGACCTGGTCTACACCTCGTTCTCGGGCTCGCACCAGGACGCCATCAACAAGGGCTTCTACGCAATGGAGCAGGCCGCCGCCGAGGCCGGACGGCCGATCGAGGAGATGCCCTGGGCGATTCCGTACCTGCCGATCGACCCGAAGGACGTCGGGCGCAGCTACGAGGCGGTGATCCGGGTCAACAGCCAGTCCGGCAAGGGCGGCGTGGCCTACATCATGAAGACCGAGCACTCCTTCGACCTGCCCCGCCGGCTGCAGATCGAGTTCAGCCAGGTCATCCAGCGGGCCGCAGAGGGCGTCGGCGGCGAGGTCGACGCCGCCACCATGTGGTCGATCTTCTCCTCGGAATACCTGTTCCGGCAGGACGCGCCCTTCGTGCTGAAGTCCTTCAACACCGTCTCCGAGGGCGGCGTGGACCGGGTCCGAGCGGTGGTCACCGCCTTCGGCCGGGACTGGCCGGTGACCGGGCTCGGCAACGGGCCGATCGCCGCGTTCTGCTCGGCCATCTCCGAACCGGACATGGGCCTGGGCGGCATCGGGGTGCGGGTGCTGGACTACTCCGAGCACGCGCTGACCGCCGGCGGCGACGCCGAGGCCGCCGCCTACCTCGAGATCGAGGTGGGCGATGAGGTGCTGTGGGGCGTCGGGGTCAGCGAGTCCATCGTGGCCGCCTCGCTGCGCGCGGTGATGAGCGCGGTGAACCGGTTCGCCCGCAACCGGTAGCCGGGCCGCTGCTGGCGGTGCTCCTTAGCCGCTGCTGTCTGCCCGGCACGGCCGTCGGGTGGGGTGCTGCCCTACTCGACGGCCCGCCGGCCGGAGAAGGCCCGCCCGAGGGTGACCTCGTCGGCGTACTCCAGGTCGCCGCCGACCGGCAGGCCGCTGGCCAGCCGGCTCACCGTGACGCCCATCGGCTTGATCAGCCGGGCCAGGTAGGTGGCGGTCGCCTCGCCCTCCAGGTTGGGATCGGTCGCCAGGATCAGCTCGGTGACGGTGCCATCGGAGAGCCGGTGCAGCAGCTCGCGCACCCGCAGGTCGTCCGGGCCGATGCCGTCGATCGGGCTGATCGCGCCGCCCAGCACGTGGTAGCGACCCCGGAACTCCCGGGTGCGCTCGATGGCGATCACGTCCTTGGGCTCCTCGACCACGCAGATCACCGCCAGGTCCCGGCGCGGGTCGCGGCAGATCCGGCACTCCTCGGAGTCGGTGACGTTGCCGCAGGTCCGGCAGAACTTCACCTCGGCCTTGACCCGGCGAAGGACGGCGGCCAGCCGGTCGACGTCGACGGTCTCGGCGGCCAGCAGGTGGAAGGCGATCCGCTGCGCGCTCTTGGGCCCGATGCCGGGCAGCCGCCCGAGCTCGTCGATCAGGTCCTGGACCGCACCCTCGTATATCAACGCGAGCTCACAGGCCGGGGATGCCCAGCCCGCCGAGGCCCATGCCGCCCATGCCACCGGTCAGCGGGCCGAGCTTGTCGGCCGCCAGGTCGCTGGCTCGCCGGGTGGCGTCGCGGACCGCAACCACCACCAGGTCCTGCAGGGTCTCGACGTCGTCGGGGTCGACCGCCTGCGGGTCGATGGTGATCGCCAGCAACTCGCCGTTGCCGGTCACCTTGGCCTGCACCAGGCCACCGCCGGCCGAACCCTCCACCTCGGTGTTGGCGAGTTCCTCCTGAGCCTCGGTGAGCTGGCGCTGCATCTTCTGCGCCTGCTTCATCAGCTGCTGCATGTTGGGCTGGCCACCTGGTCGCACGTCGGTCTCTTTCTGCTGCAGTCGGGGCGGGATCGCCGAGTCGCGGCAAGCCTAACCCTCGGCACTGTCAGTTTCGGTAGTCAGGTCCCCGTCATCGCTGGCGGCTAGATGCTGCTCCCCGGGTCAGCACCCGCGTTTGCCTTTCCCAGGACGGATTACCGATACCGTCGTAAGCCTCCGGTACTTCTCACACCAAAAAGCAGCGAAATGTACCCACGATGTTTAACATTCTTCCCTGTCCGTTTGCCTTGAGCCGATGCTCTGGGAGGAGTTTGATGACGACGCCACTTCAGCCTGGCTGGTATCCAGACCAGGTGTACGCGGGCTATGAGCGGTGGTTCGACGGGCAAGCCTGGAGCGATGCTACTCGGCCCGCCCAGCCACATGGGGCTGCTGCCTACGGTCTGCAGCCCTCCGAGATGCTGGGAAATGGATCGGTTGGTATTTCCGAGAGTGAAATTCCCGGCCAGGATGAGGCGAAGCCCCTCTCCATGGCGAAGTTGGCTCCCGTGCATCGAACCCGACGCGTCGTATTGATCGGCGCTGCATCCCTTATCGCTTTTGCTATCGCCGCCTTTGCCATCTTCACCGCGTGGGGGCCGAATCATGTGTCGAAGACATCAGTTAAAGGCGAGTTCCTCCTTGTCGACACTGAGACTGCCTATGCCAATTGCGTGGGGCAGGGAGGATATTCCGATATCAGTGCCGGCACCACCGTGATACTAACCAATCAAGACAATAAGATCCTTGGGTCAGCCAGCTTAGAGCCAGGAACTCCGAATAAAGAGTCGGGTACCTGCCTTTACTCGTTCACCTTGCCCAATATTCCGACAGACCAAGCACAGTATGCGGTTGAGGTATCACATCGCGGGAAAGTCGTTAACAGCAAGCAGGACATGGTCAACCAAGATTGGACGGTCAGCGCCTCAATGGGGCGCTGACCACGGGCCCTAGAGGTACTCTCAGGGAGGATTTGAAGGCAATACGACCGGATACTGGCTTGAGATGAGTCCTTCTCAACTTCACAGCTAGAGCACTTTGGGCAAATTTTGTTTAGTGCCCGTTATTGCCTCTGAAGAAGTAGCTGGGCAAGGCTGGTACAGGCCGCCTCGATCTGGGCCAGGGCAGCTTCGAACTCGGCGTCGCCGTCGTAGTACGGATCCGGCACGTCCAGCTCGCCTTCGACTGCCGCCGGGTCGTAGCTTCGCAGCAGGCTGATCGAGGCCGCCGCGTCCGCGGGGTCGTCGGCCAGCCTGGCCAGCTGGCCGAGCCGGGCCAGATGGCCGGCGTCCAGCGCGATCACCAGGTCGCGGCCGGCGAAGTCTGCGGCCTGGAACTGCCGGGCCACGTGCACCGGCGGTACGTAACCCCGCCGGACCAGGGCCTGGCGGGCCCGCGGGTCCATGTCCTTGCCGGCGTGCCAGGGACCGGTGCCGGCACTGTCGACGACCACCGCATCGGTCCAGCCGGCCTCGGCCAGCCGGGCCCGCAACACCACCTCGGCCGTGGGCGAGCGACAGATGTTGCCGGTGCAGACGAAGCAGACCCGGATCGGCGCGGCCGGCGTCCCGGCGGGCGCCGGCCCCTCAGGACGCATCGATCGGACGCGCGCCCAGGCTGGTCTGCAGCAACTCGATGGCGGCGGCCTCGGCGTCGCCGCCGGAGCGCCGCGAGCTGTGCACCTCGTCGGCCTCCTCGTCCACCCCGTCGTCCTCGGGCGCCGGGGGCGGTGGCGGGGGCGCCGGATCGGGTGCCGCCGGCCGGGACGCGCGGGCCGGGCGCTCGGCGCGCGGCGGCGGCTCGTAGTCGGGTTCAGGCGGCTCGTTGACGGGCGGGGCCGCCGCCCCGTTGCCGGGAGCCGCGGAGCTGACCGACAGCTGCCACTGGCCGAACACCACCGACTGCAGCACCTCGCGCAGCACCGACAGGTTGCTCTCGTCAGCGATCCGCTTGGCCAGCCCGGCCGGGGCCAGCAGGTTGACCACCTCGCCCTCGACCGAGGCGATCACCACCTCGTTCATCATGGCCCACTTGACCTTGCTGCGGTCCCGCAGCGC
>NZ_DATINC010000102.1:0-2499 GCF_035474675.1 Jatrophihabitans sp.
CCCGGTGATCCACTTGCAGGCCGAGACGTAGCCGTACAGGCCCGGCACCACCATCCGCACCGGAAAGCCGTGCTCGGCGGTCAGCGGCTCGCCGTTCATGCCGACCGCGAGCATCGCGTCCCGGCCGTCCATCACCACCGCCGTCGGGGAACCGATCGTCATGCCGTCGCTGGACGAGGCGACCAGCTGGTCGGCCTCCGACGCGATGCCGGCCTCGCGCAGCAAATCGGCCAGCAGCACGCCCCGGAAGGTGGCGTTGCCGACCAGCTCACCGCCGACCTCGTTGGACACGCAGCACAACGTGATCCAGCGCTCCACCAGCGGCCGGGCCAGCAGGTCGGCGAAGGTCAGGGTCAGCGGCCGGGCCACCATGCCGGTGATCCGCAGCTTCCAGGTGTCCGGGTCGATCTGCGGCACCGCCAGCGCGGTGTCGATCCGGTAGAACCGGTCGGCCGGCGTCCGGAACGGCACCGAGGTCAGGCCCCGGTCGTAGTTGGTCGCGGTGGCGTTGCCGACCGCCCCGGCTGAGGCCGACGGCCGGGCGTCCGGGCCGGAGACCGGTGCGGGCAGCCGGATCGCCGCCCGGGCCGCCGTGGTGTCGAAGCGCCGGTGCTGCAACGCCCGGCCGCCGAAGCCACCGAGCACCGCCGCGACCGCCGTCGTCAGCCCGGCGGCGAGAAAGCTGCGCCGGCCGGAACCGGTCTGCTCACCGTCGTCGGCCGGCGCCACCGCTGCCACCAGCTGCCACAGCGCGGCCATTCCGGCGAGCACCCCGAGTGCCGAGGGCACCGCGTCGCTCACCCGGTGCGCGGCGGTGGTCTGGGAGGAGTAGACGCCGAGCAGGCCGAGCAGCCCGACGCCGAGCAGGCCGAGGCGCAGCCGGCGCACCGCGACGATCCCGATTGCGACCGCGCAGCCGGCCAGCACCAGGTAGATGCCGGTGAGCAACACGTGCTTGTCGCCGGTGCCGAACTGCCGGATCGCCCAACGCTTGACCGGTTCCGGGGTGAGCAGGATCAGCCGGTTGCCGACCGCGATCACCGGGGAAGCGGCCGGCCGGACCAGTGCTGCCACCAGCTCGCCGACGCCCACCGCGACCCCGCCTGCGAGCAGGCCGATCAGCGCAGCGGTCGTTGTCCTGGATGCCACAGCATCCATGATCGCGCCAGAGTCCGGGCGATGTTCTTACGATCTCGATACGAACGCTGGTGGCCGGCGCCCGGTCGCAGCCGGATGCCGGCCACCCTGTCACGGGCAGCCCACGGTCAGGCGCAATCCCGGAAGTAGAAGCCGCCTCCCGGGGCGCAAGCAATCTCGACGCCTTTCTGGGTGAAGCGAGCTATTCGTTCGGTCAGTCCGCCTGATCGCCCAGCGCGGCCGCCAGCATGGTCCGGCGCGGGGTGGCCCCGATGTCGCGGACCGCGCGGACCAGCGCCGGCCCGCTGCCGTGCACCACCGACAGGTGCGCCCGGGCCCGGGTCAGGGCGGTGTAGACCAGCGGCCGGGACAGCATCCGGCCCGCCTCCGGCGGCAGCACCACGATCACCCCGCGGAACTCCGAGCCCTGCGCCCGGTGCACCGTGATCGCCCAGCCGTGGCTGATGTCGGCCAGCATCTTGCCCGACACCTCGGCCAGCGCCGGCGACGTGGTGCCGAAGTCGATGGTGACCACCCGGTCGCGGACCGCGGTCACCGTCCCCACCTCGCCGTTGGCGAAGCCGGTGGGGGTGGCCTCCAGGTGGTTGGCGGTGGCGACCACCCGGTCACCCGGGTCGAACCGGCCGCCGGACCTGCCGAACGGCGACGGATTGAGCTTGGCCTTGAGTGCGGCGTTGAGCTCGATAGTGCCGGCCGGTCCGCGGTGCACCGGGGTCACCACCTGGATCTGGTCGGTGTCGATGCCCAGTGCCCGGGGGATCGAGTCGGTCGTCAGCTGCACCACCCGGTGCGCGCAGTCGGCCGAGCCGCGGGCCGGCACGATCACCACCTCGCGGTCCGGGGAGTCCACCGCGGGCAGCTGCCCGGCCCGCACCGCGGTGGCCAGCCGGGCGATCGCGCCACCGGCGTCCTGCCGGTACAGGGTGGCCAGCTCCACCACCGGAACCGCGCCGGAGGAGATCAGGTCGGCCAGCACCTGGCCCGGGCCGATCGAGGGCAGCTGCGCGGAGTCGCCCACGAACATCAGGTGGGTGCCGTCCGCGCAGGCCCGCAGCAGTGCCGCCGCCAGCTCCACGTCCAGCATGGATGCCTCGTCGACCACCACCAGCTGCTCGTCCAGCGGCCAGTCCGCGCCCCGGGCGAAGCCGGCGCTGAAGTCCACCTCGCCGCCCTCGCCGGCCCGCGGCTGGACGCCCAGCAGCCGGTGGATGGTCATCGCCTCGGCGTCGCACAGCTCGGCCAGCCGCTTGGCGGCCCGGCCGGTCGGGGCGGCCAGCGCCACCGACTTGCCCAGCCGGCCGGCCTCGTGCACCACGGTGGCCACCGTCCGGCTCTTGCCGG
>NZ_DATINC010000103.1:0-5826 GCF_035474675.1 Jatrophihabitans sp.
GCCTCGCGCGGGATCTGCGCGCCGTTGGTGTTGCAGATGGCCAGCACGGTGGCCCGCTGCTCCTTGGCGTGCCGGACCGCCTCCAGGGTGTCGGCGGTCTCGCCGGACTGGCTGATCGCCACCACCAGGGTCTGCTGGTCCAGCACCGGGTCGCGGTAGCGGAACTCCGAGGCCATCTCGACCTCGACCGGGATCCGGGTCCAGTGCTCGATGGCGTGCTTGGCGAGCAGGCCGGCGTGGTAGGCGGTGCCACAGGCCACCACGAACACCTTGTCGATCTCGCGCAGCACCGAGGAGTCCAGGCGCTGCTCGTCCAGGGCGATCCGGCCGTCCAGGTAGTGCGCGCGCAGCGTGTCGGCGACCGCGGTCGGCTGCTCCTGGATCTCCTTGAGCATGAAGTAGTCGAAGCCGCCCTTCTCGGCGGCGGCCAGGTCCCAGTCGATGGTGAACCGCTTGCCCTCGGCCGGCGAGCCGTCGAAGCAGAGGATCCGGTAGCCCTCCCGGGAGATCTCCACCAGCTGGTCCTGGCCCAGCTCCACGGCCTCCTTGGTGTAGCTGATGAAGGCGGCCACGTCCGAGCCGAGGAAGTTCTCGCCCTCGCCGAGCCCCAGCACCAGCGGCGAGTTGCGGCGGGCGCCGACCACGGTCTCGGGATGCTCGCGGTCCAGCAGTACCAGGGTGAAGGCGCCCTGCAGCCGGCAGCAGACCCGCCGGGTGGCCTCGGCGAGGTCGGTGGCGCCGGCGGCCAGCTCCGCCGCGACCAGGTGCGCGACGGTTTCGGTGTCGGTCTCGGAGACCAGTTCCACGCCGGCGGCCTCCAGTCCGGCCCGCAGCTCGCTGAAGTTCTCGATGATGCCGTTGTGCACCACCGCGATCCGGTGGCCGGTGTCGACGTGCGGATGGGCGTTGACGTCGTTGGGCGCGCCGTGGGTGGCCCACCGGGTGTGCCCGATGCCGGTGTGCCCGGCCAGCGAGGTGCCGGTCTGCTCGGCCAGCCGGTCCAGCTCGGCGTCCAGGTTCTCGATCCGGCCGGCCTTCTTGGCGGTGGTCAGCTGCCCGGAGTCGCTGATCACGGCGACCCCGGCCGAGTCGTAGCCGCGGTATTCCAGCCTGCGCAGGCCCTGCATCACCACCTCGAGGGCGGGGCGGGGACCGACGTAGCCAACGATGCCGCACATGGGCTAGAGCGTACGGGAGATGTGAAGCCGGCCGGGTCAGCCGCCGCCGGCTGCGCCGGTCGGGCTGCCGCTGGGAGCCGGGGCGGTCGGGCTGGCGGTGCCGTCGGTCGGGGCGGCGGACGGGGTCACGGTCACCGTGACGGTCGGGGTGGGCTGGGCGGTGCCGCTGGGCACCGAGCTCGCGCTGCTCGGCGCGGTGCCGGACGGGGTGGCGCTGGACGGAGCGGTGCTGGTGGCGGCGGTGCTGCCGACGCTGGACCGCGCCGGGCTGGTGCCGGGACCGGACCGTTCGGTGCCGCCCAGCACGCTGACCCCGGAGCCCTGCCTGCCCTCGACGCTGGCCGCCACCGGCTGGCCGGTCAGCAGCTCGAAGCCGGTGATCAGGCCCATGGTGATCAGGAACAGCGCGCCGGCGCCGAGCGCCAGCCGCTGCGGGGTCAGCGCCAGCCGCAGCCGGCGTCCCCGGCTCGCCGGCTGGCCGGGCGGGCCGTCCAGGTCGTCCAGATCGGCGGAGCCGGCAGGATCGGCGGCGCCCCGTACCCCCAGCCGCCGGGCGGTCGCCACCGCCAGCGCGAGCCGGGCGGCCTGCCGGGAGCGCTCCAGGGACCGGGCGTAGACGGCACCGCCGACCACGCTGACGGCACTGCCGAGCCCGGCGCCGATCACGGTGCCGGCCACTCCGAACACCGAGGCGGCGATCGAGGCGCTCACCGCGGCGAGCACGCTGGCCAGCACCTGGGTCAGCGACAGGGACACCTTCTGGGGTTCGGGTCTCGGGGCCGCGGTGTCAGGCGTCGGCGGGCTGGTAGCAGAACGGCTGGAAGTCGAATCAGTCATCTCAGGGTTCAACGCGGCGGGCCGCGGGCTCGGTTCCACCTCGGCGCGGAGGTGGCACAGCTAACAGGTTTTCGAGGATGCGGGTCTCCGGGTGGACGGCCACCCGGTGCGGGCTAGACGGCCCGGACGACCTCGGACACCCGGCAGGCGATCTGCTCGGCGCGCTCCTGGCTGGCGGCTTCCACCATGACCCTGACCAGCTGCTCGGTGCCCGAGGGCCGCAGCAGGATCCGGCCGTCGGAGCCGAGTTCGGCCTCGGCCGCCGACACCGCCGCCCGGACGTCGGGCGAGGCGGCCACACTCTCCCGGTCGGCGACCCGGACGTTGATCATCACCTGCGGCAGCCGCTGCACGATCGCGGCCAGCTCGGCGAGCGGGCGGCCGGCGCCTGCCATGCACGACATCAGTCGCAGCGCGGTGAGCAGGCCGTCGCCGGTGGTGGCGGCGTCGGTGAAGATCACGTGGCCGGACTGCTCGCCGCCCAGGCTCAGGCCGTTCGACAGCAGGCTCTCCAGCACGTAGCGGTCCCCGACCGAGGTGGTCAGCACGGTGATGCCGGCATCGCGCATCGCGTGGTGGAAGCCGAGGTTGCTCATCACGGTGGCCACCACGGTGTCCCGTGCCAGCAGCGAGCGGTCCTTCAGCTCCCGGGCGCAGATCGCCAGGATCTGGTCGCCGTCCACCACCGCGCCCGCCGCGTCCACGGCCAGGCAGCGGTCGGCGTCACCGTCCAGCGCGATGCCGAGGTCCGCCCCGTGCCGCAGGACGTGGCCGACCAGCGAGTCGATGTGGGTGGACCCGACGCCGTCGTTGATGTTCTCGCCGTCCGGCTCACCGGCTACCACCACCGGCTCGGCGCCGGCCCGCCGGAACAGCTCGCCGGCCACCGAGGACGCCGCCCCGTTGGCGCAGTCCACCACGACCTTGAGGCCGGCAAGCGACGCCGGCGTCGCGGTCAGCAGGTGCTCGATGTAGTGGGCGGCCCCGTCCGGCTCGGCGGTGACCCGGCCGATCGCGGCGCCGGTCGGGCGCGGGGTGCGCCAGCCGGCCTCGATCTCGGCCTCGATCTCGGCCTCGAGGTCGTCGGGCAGCTTCTGCCCGCCCCGGGCGAACAGCTTGATGCCGTTGTCGGGCATCGGGTTGTGGCTGGCCGACAGCACCACGCCGAGGTCGGCGCCGTAGCGCTGGGTCAGGTAGGCCACCGCCGGGGTGGGCAGCACCCCGACCAGCCGCACGTCGGCGCCGGCCGAGGTGAGGCCGGCCACCACCGCGGCCTCCAGCATCTCGCTGGAGACCCGGGGGTCGCGGCCTACCACGGCCACCGGCCGGTGCGAGCCGTCGTGGTTGGCAAGCACCCGGGCGGCGGCACTGGCCACCGCCAGCGCCAGCTCGGGGGTCAGGTCGGCATTCGCGCGACCGCGAACCCCGTCCGTGCCGAAGTACCTGGCCACGAACGCCGAGCTGACTAACGCTTGGAGTACTGGGGAGCCTTGCGGGCCTTCTTCAGGCCGTACTTCTTGCGCTCCTTGACCCGGGCGTCGCGGGTCAGAAAGCCGGCCTTCTTCAGCGCCGGGCGGTCGTCGGGCTCGAGGTTGATCAGAGCCCGGGCGATCGCCAGCCGTAGCGCACCGGCCTGGCCGGTGATCCCGCCGCCGATCAGGGTGGCGGTGACGTCGTACTGGCCGTCCCGCTCCAGCGTGACCAGCGGCTCACGGATGAGCTGCTGGTGCACCTTGTTGGGGAAGTAGTCGTCCATCGAACGACCGTTGAGCTTGAAGACGCCGGTGCCGGGCACGAGCCGGACCCGGACCACGGCCTCCTTGCGGCGGCCTACGACGGGAACTGGGGTAGTCAACGCGAATTCTCCTAAGTGGCTGATCCGCGCTACTGCGCGACCTGCGTGATCGAAAATTCCTTGGGCTGCTGCGCGGCGTGCGGGTGGTTCGGCCCGCTGTAGACCTTCAGCTTCTTCAGCTGCGCGCGACCCAGGGTGTTCTTGGGCAGCATGCCCTTGACCGCGAGCTCGATCAGGCGCTCGGGCTTGGACTCGAGCAGTTCCCCGACCGTCCGCTTGGACAGCCCGCCCGGGTAGCCGGAGTGGCGGTAGCGGAACTCGCCGAGCTTCTGCGGCGCGACCGCGACCCGGTCGGCGTTGACGACGATGACGAAGTCACCGGTGTCGACGTGCGGGGCGAACTGCGGCTTGTGCTTGCCGCGCAGCAGCTGCGCGACGTGGCTGGCCAGCCGGCCGAGGACGATGTCGCTGGCGTCGATGACGTGCCAGGAACGCACGACGTCACCGGGCTTGGGGGTGTAGGTGGGCAAGGCGCACTCTCTCTCGTCGGTCTTCACGACTGCCGCCGGCGGGCTGGCAGCCGCTCCCGCGGTCGGTCCGAGCCGTCTGGCTCGACGCTCGACCCCGGAACATGGCCGTGCACGCGCGCCGCTGGGCGGACGCGCGCCAAGGGAGCACGATACCGGCCGGCGGCAGCCCCCTCCAAATCGAGCGCCCGCCCGGGCACCCGGCCGGCCCCGGTTTCAGCGGGGCCGGACCACCCGGGCGGCGTCGAAGACCGGCTCGGCCGACTCGGCCACCACCCCGTCGGCGCCGAAGATCAGGTACCGGTCGAACCGGCGGGCGAACCACCGGTCGTGGGTGACTGCCACCACGGTGCCCTCGTAGGCCTCCAGCGCGTCCTCCAGAGCCTCGGCCGAGAGCACGTCGAGGTTGTCGGTCGGCTCGTCGAGCAGCAGCAGGGTCGCCCCGGACAGCTCCAGCAGCAGGATCTGGAACCGGGCCTGCTGGCCGCCGGACAGCGTTCCGAAGCTCTGGTCGCCCTGGCCGTGCAGCTCGTAGCGGCGCAGCGCCGCCATCGCCCGGCCGCGGTCCACCCCCGGACGCCCGGGCTCGCCGTGCCAGAGCAGGTCCACCAGAGTGCGGTCGGCCCACTCCGGGTGGGCGTGGGTCTGGGCGAACAGCCCCGGCACCACCCGGGCGCCGAGCTTCCAGGATCCGGAGTGGTTGACCGGCTCGCCGCCCAGCAGCCGCAGGAAGTGCGACTTGCCGGCACCGTTGGAGCCCAGCACCGCCAGCCGCTCGCCGTAGAAGATCTCGATGTCGAACGGCTTCATCAGCCCGGACAGCTCCAGCTGCTCGCAGGTCACCGCCCGCACTCCGGTCCGGCCGCCGCGTAGCCGCATGGTGACGTTCTGCTCCTCGGGCTTGTCCGGCGGCGGCCCCTCCGCCTCGAACCGGGCCAGCCGGGTCTGCATGGCCCGGTAGCGGGAGGCCATGTCCGGTGAGATCTTGGCCTGCTGCTGCAGCGTCCGGACCAGTTCGACCAGCCGGGCGCGTTCCTCGTCCCAGCGCCGCCGCAGCTCTGCCATCCGCTCGTGCCGGTGCGCGCGGGCCTCGTGGTAGGAGGCGAAGCCGCCGCCGTGCACCCAGCTGGTGCCACCTTCCAGGGTGACCACCCGGTCGGCGGCGTTGGCCAGCAGCTCCCGGTCGTGGCTGACGAACAGCACGGTCTTGGGTGTGGTCTGCAGCCGCTCCTCCAGCCACTGCTTGCCGGGCACGTCGAGGTAGTTGTCCGGCTCGTCGAGCAGCAGCACCTCGGCCGGCCCGCGCAGCAGCGCCTCCAGCGCCAGCCGCTTCTGCTCGCCGCCGGAGAGGGTGGCGATCTCGCGGTACTTGCAGGACTCGAAGCCGATGCCGAGCGCGGCGACCGTCACGGTGTCCCACAGCACCTGCGCGTCGTAGCCGCCGGCGTCGCCCCAGTTGGCCAGCGCGTGGGCATAGCGCAGCTGGGTC
>NZ_DATINC010000104.1:0-56543 GCF_035474675.1 Jatrophihabitans sp.
CGACAGCACGAAGTCGACGAAGGCGTATCCGCCGTCAGGGTTGGCGGCCTTGGTCAGCCAGCAGATCGGATAGTCGGTCGAGGCGTTCTGCGCGTCCGGGATGGCAATGCCCCTGACCTTCGTCCCGGCGGCCCGGACGTCGGTCACGTACACCACGGCGGCGTCCACCTCGTTCGTCTCGACCTTGGTCAGCGCGGCCTTGACGTCCGGTTCCAGGGTGACCGGCCTGACCGTCAGTCCGGCGTTGTCGAAGACCTTCTGAGCGGTCGCGCCGCACGGCACCTGGCCCTGGCACAGCGCCACCTTCACGCCGGGCCTGGCCAGGTCCGCCAGGCCGGTCACGCCGGCCGGGTTGGCCGGCGGCACCGCGATCTGCAGAACGTTGCGGGCGAAGGTCGTCGAGTCGACTGCCGCCTTGGCGTCGATCACCTGGGTCATGTTCTTCGCCGAGGCGGAGGCGAACACGTCGGTCGGCGCGCCCTGGGTGATCTGCAGCGCGAGGGCGGAACTGGCGCCGAAGTTCAGCTTGACCTGAATGCCCGGGTGTTCGGCCTCGAACTGGGCGGCCAGGGTGGTGAACGACTCGGTCAGCGACGCCGCGGCGAACACCGTCACGGTGCCGGCGATGCTGTCCACCCACCCGCCGCCCTCCGGTGCCGAGGCGGCGGAGGTGCGGTCCGAGGCGCAGCCCGCGGCGGTCAGCGCCAGCGCGGCCAGCGCGGCGAGGGTTCTGCGGTTCATGGCTGTCCCTCAGCTCTCGGCGGGTACTTCGACGACGACGTTGGTGGCCTTCACCGAGGCGACGGCCAGGGTGCCCGGCTGCAGGCCCAGCTCGTCGGCGGCCTCCCGGCTCATCAGCGACACGATCCGGAACGGGCCCGCCTGCAGCTCGACCTGGGCCATCACGGTGTCGCGCACCACCCGGGTGACCAGGCCGACCAGCCGGTTGCGCGCGGACTCGCTGGCCATCGGCCGGATCGCCGGACGCTCGGCGGTGCCGGCCAGCTCGGTGGCGAAGGCGGCCAGCGCCGCACCCTCGATCGCCAGCCGGCCGCCCTCGGTGACGGTCGGCAGCCGGCCGGCCTCGGCCCAGCGGCGGACCGTGTCGTCACTGACGCCGAGCAGCGCGGCGGCCTCCCGCACCCGGAACGTTGCCATGGATCTCACTATAGAGCCGCAGTTACGGATCTATGAGTCGGTTAGTGCCGCAGATGCCGCATTGACAAGGGTCGGTTATCCGGCTGCCCGGCGCAGGTAGGTTTCCCCGCCGCCGGACAGCTGACCGGGCCGGAGCGCAGTTTCTCAGCTGAGCAGCAGGACGGAGACCTCGTCGCCGGCGTTCACCTGCTGGCCGTCTGCCACCTGGGCCAGCCCGCCGGCGGACGCCGACGCGGACAGCTGGTGCGAGTCCTGACCGGCCACCGGACGGACGTGCAGCCGGCCGTCCGGGCCGAACCGGCAGCCGACCCGCAGGTAGGCGGTGCGGCCGTCGCCGTGCGGGCGGGACAGCGGCGCGTCGGCGATTGCCAGCACCTCGCTCGGGTAGGGATCGGGGTGGCCCATCCGGTGCCGCAGGGCAGGTCGGGCCAGCAGCTCGAAACTGACCAGCGCCGACACCGGGTTGCCGGGCAGCCCCAGCACCGGCACCGGGCCCTCCGGCCCTGGCAGCGTGCCGAACGCGAACGGCTTGGCCGGCCGGATCGCCACCTGCAGCCAGGTCAGCCCGCCGAACTCCTCCAGCGCCGCGCGGACCGGGTCGGAGTCCCCCATCGACACACCGCCGCAGGTCAGCACCGCGTCGCAGTCGCGCACCGCGGCGCTGAGCCGCTGCCGTAGCGCGGGCACGTCGTCGGCGGCCACCCCGAGGTCCACCGGCACGCAGTTGGCCCGGGCCAGCAGCGCCAGCAGCATCGCCCGGTTGGACTCGTAGATCTGGCCCGGACGCAGGTCGCCGGCGGTCACCAGCTCGTCGCCGGTCACCAGGACGCCCACCCGCAGCCGCCGGTAGCCGGTGATCCGCCGGGCGCCGACGCTGGCCAGCACGCCGAGGTGCGCCGGCCGCAGCACCGTTCCAGCGAGCAGCACCAGCTCACCGGCCGGCACGTCGCTGCCGGCCCGCCGGATGCCCGCGCCTTCCGCGACCTCGGCCCGCACCTCGACCTGGTCGCCGGCCGCGCCGAGCTGCTCGGTGCGGGTGGCCGAGGTCCGCTCCACCATCACCACCGCGTCGGCGCCGGCGGGCACCGGCGCACCGGTCATCACCTTCCAGGCCTGGCCCGGCCCTACCGGGCGGTCGGCCACCGTGCCGGCCAGCACCGAGCCGAGCACCGCTAGCCGGACCGGCGCAGCCTCGGACGCGCCTGCCAGGTCGGCGGCGCGTACCGCGTAGCCGTCCACGCTGCTGTTGTCGAAGGGCGGCACGTCGCCCGGCGCGACCACGTCGGCGGCCAGCACGCAGCCGTCGGCCTCGGCCGAGGGCAGCGGCACCGGCTCCAGCGGCGGGCAGGCGGCCAGCAGCAGCCGGCGCGCCTCGACCAAGTCGATCACCGCGTTACCTTATGACCAATCCGTTCCCGGTAGGGCCGCGGCACCCTGCCGTGGCACCACGGGCCGGACGAACCCACCCGGACACCACCGAGCGAAGGAACGGTCATGAAGCTCTGGACGAAGCGCTGCCTCGCGGCAGCCCTGGTGGTCGGCGCGGCCTGGACGATCGGCCCCAGTGCCGCCGCGGCCGACGCGCTCAGCCACCGCACGGTCACTGCTGCCGCCACGGCCTGCGACAACGGCGGAATGATCGGCTCGGGCACCGTCATCTGCTCGCCACCGACTGCCGGCTGACGAGTTCCCGGGACGACCCGGGCGGCGCGGTCCGGCGTGCGCCCGCCCAGGTGATCGAGCCGGCGCCGGGCACCGCGAGGAGCATGCCGGTGGCCACCGTGAGGCAGGCTGGCGATCCTGGGCGGGCTCGCCATCGGGCAGACTGGCCCGGTGCATCCCGCCCAGCCACCGGAGGTCAGCCCGGACGGCGCCGATCCCACCGAGGCGGGTGTCACCGAACTTCCTGCCCTGACCGAGCCCGCCGTCCCCACCGAGCAGCCGTCCCGCACGCTGATCCGGCGCGGGCCGCTGCAGGGACTGCCGGTCGAGGTCGCGGTGCTGTCGGCGGTGGCGTTCTTCGTCGCGGCCGGGTTCGGCATCGTCGCCCCGGCCATCCCGGTGTTCGCCCGCAGCTTCGGGGTGTCGCGGACCGCGGCCGGTGCCGTGATCAGCGCCTTCGCGCTGATGCGGCTGGCCTCGGCGCTGGGCTGCGGCCGGCTGGTGAACCGGCTGGGCGAGCGGGTGGTGCTGGGAACCGGCATCACCATCGTGGCGGTCAGCAGCGCGCTGGCGGGCCTGTCGGCCAACTACGGCCAGCTGCTGACGCTGCGCGGCGCCGGCGGCATCGGGTCGGCGATGTTCTCGGTGTCCGCCAGCTCGCTGCTGCTCAGCGTCACCTCCTCGGGGCAGCGCGGCCGGGCGATGGGTGCCTTCAGCGGGGGTTTCCTGCTGGGCGGCATCGCCGGCCCCGGGCTCGGTGGCCTGGTGACCGGCTGGTCGCTGCGGGCGCCGTTCTTCCTCTACGCCGGCACCCTGGCGGCCGCCGGCGGGGTGGGGCTACTGATGCTGCCCCGCCGGACCCGCCGGCGCGGGCAACCGGCCGAGCAGGCTGCCCGGTCACTGCTGACCGTCCGCGAAGCCGTCCGGCTGCCGGCGTTCCGGGCCGCCGCCGGGGTGAACCTCGCCGACAACTGGGCCGCAGTGGGCACCCGGTCGGCGCTGGTGCCGCTGCTGGTGGTCGAGGCGCTGCACCGATCCCCGATCTGGACCGGGATCGGACTGACCGTGTTCACCCTCGGCAACATCGCGACGCTCACCGTGGGCAGCCGGCTCGCCGACCGGAAGGGCCGCCGGCCGTTGCTGCTGGCCGGCTGCCTGGGCAGCGCCGCCGGCACCGCGCTGCTGGTGCTGCCGCACTCGCTGCCGCTGTTCCTGGTCGCGATGGCGGTCTTCGGGCTGGGCAGCGGGCTGCTCGACGTGGCACCCGGCGCGATGCTCGGCGACGTAGCCGGCGGCCGGGGCGGCACCGTGGTCGCGGCCTACCAGATGGCCGGGGACTTCGGCAGCCTGACCGGACCGGTGCTGGCAGGCCTGCTGGCCGACACCGCCGGCTTCTCCGCCTCGTTCGCCCTGACGACGGCGGTGCTGCTGGCCGCCGCCGGGGTGGCGTTCCGGGCACCGGAAACCCTCCGCAAGGCAGAACCCAACCGCACCTGAGCCGGCCTTTAGCCGCCCTTTTCGGGAATTCGGTATCCGATATGCACGCCAGGGCGGTCGAATCGGATGCGAAACGGCCCCGGGTCGCGTGTGTGATACCCAGCGGTCGTCCTAGCACTCGCTGGGTATTCCACACGCGCTCCTCGAGACGCCGGACGGGGCAACTGTCATAAGGATCGAACGTCCAGGCGGTCGATCCTTATGACAGTCGAGCCCGCGGACTGGAAGGAACCCGGCAGCTAGCGCACGGTTCAGCGGAAGCCGGCGATCGGATGCGGCTGGTAGCCGCTCTCCAGCCGGTCCACCTCGTCGGCGGTGAGCTCGAGCTGCAACGCCGCCACCGCGTCGTCCAGGTGCGAAGCCTTGGTCACCCCGACGATCGGGGCGCTGACCACCGGGTTGCGCAGCACCCAGGCCAGCGCCACCTGGGCCCGCGGCACGCTGCGCTCGGCGGCCACCTCGGCGACCCGTTCGACGATGACCCGATCAGAGTCCAGGTAGAGCGTCTTGCCGAACTCGTCAGTCTCGCTGCGCGCGCTGCCGGCGTCCCAGTCGCGGGTCAGCCGGCCGCGGGCCAGCGGGCTCCACGGGATCGCGCCGACGCCGAGGTCGGCGCACAGCGGCAGCATCTCCCGCTCCTCCTCGCGGTAGAGCAGGTTGTAGTGGTTCTGCATGCTCACGAACCGGGTCCAGCCGTTCCGCTCGGCGACGTGCTGGGCCTTGGCGAACTGCCAGGCGTACATCGACGAGGCGCCAAGGTAGCGCACCTTGCCGGCCACCACCGTCTCGTGCAGCGCCGCCATGGTCTCGGAGATCGGGGTGCGGTCGTCCCACCGGTGGATCTGGTAGAGGTCGACGTAGTCCACCCCGAGCCGGCGCAGGCTGGCGTCCAGCTCGGCGAGGATCGCCTTGCGCGACAGCCCCGCACCGTTCGGCCCCGGACGCATCCGGCCGTGCACCTTGGTGGCGAGCACGATCTGGTCCCGGTCGGCGAACTCGCGCAGCGCCCGCCCGACGATCTCCTCGCTGGTGCCGTCGGAGTAGACGTTGGCGGTGTCGAAGAAGGTGATGCCGGCCTCCAGGGCCTGCCGGATCAGCGGGCGGCTGGCCTCGGGGTCCAGCGTCCAGGGATGGTTGCCGCGCTCGGGGATGCCGAAGCTCATGCAGCCCAGGCAGATGCGCGAGACGTCCATTCCGGTCGAACCCAGCTTGGTGTAGTCCATGCCTTCGACCCTAGGCGCCGAAGCGAACCCGGCCTGTCCCGGAGGCTGCCATCAGGGACGACACGCCGGTGCCGGCTCGGCCGGGCGGCCAACCAGCCGAAAGGGAGGTAGTGGACTATGCCCTGATGCATGGAGATGCCCTGGACTTGGTGCTGGTCGCCCTGGCGTTGCTGTCGGCGCTGGGCGGCTACCGCCGCGGCCTGATCTGCTCGATCACCTCCTTCGCCGGCTTCGTGGCCGGTGCCGCGATCGGCGTCCGGATCGCGCCGGCCATCGGCCGGGCCGTGCTCAAGGCTCCCAGCGACGCGGGTTCGGCGGACCAGGCGATCGGCCAGCGGGTGGTCATCCTGGCCGTGGTGTTCGCCTGCGCCACCCTCGGGCACCTGATCGGCCAGGCGATCGGCAACTGGCTGCGCGCCCAGGTGCACCGCACCCCGTTCGGCCCGGCGGACGGCGTCGGCGGCGCGGTGATCTCGGTGGTCACCCTGCTGGCGCTGGCCTGGCTGCTGGCCGTGGCACTGGCCTACGCGCCGGCGCCCGCGCTGGCCCGCCAGATCCACCGCAGCCTGGTGCTCAACACCATCGACCGGATGGTGCCCGGCGAGGGCCAGCGGGTGGTGGCGAGCCTGCTGCGGCAGTTGCAGCAGCACGACCTGCCGGCGGTGTCCGGGCCGTTCACCACCCTGCTCGCCCCGTCGGTGGCCGCGCCCGACCCGGCGGTGGTGGCACCGGCGATCCGGGTGGCCGGGAACTCGATCGTCAAGATCACCGGCGAGGCGCCGTCCTGCCGGCGGGCCATCGAGGGCACCGGGTTCGTCTTCGCCCGGGACCGGGTGATGACCAACGCGCACGTGCTGGCCGGGGTCACCTCTCCCCGGGTCAGCGCGCCCGGCGGGGGCAGCCCGCTGGCGTCGAAGGTGGTGCTCTACGACCCCAACCGCGACATCGCGGTGCTGCTGGTACCCGGGCTGAACCGGCAGCCGCTGGCCATCGCGGGCCCCGCCGACAGCGGCACCTCGGCGGTGGTGGCGGGCTATCCGGAGAACGGGCCGTTCACCGCCGACCCGGCCCGGATCGCCGGCCGCACCAAGGTGACCGGGCCGAACATCTACCAGGACCGCACCGTCACCCGGCAGGTGTACACGGTGCGCGGCCGGGTGCGGCCCGGCAACTCCGGCGGCCCGCTGCTCAGCGACACCGGCCAGGTGTACGGGGTGGTGTTCGCCGCCAGCGTCGACCAGGCAGGTGTCGGCTACGTGCTGACCGCCGCCGAGGTGGCCCCGGACCTGCAGGCCGGCCGGACCGCCACCGCCACCGTCGGCACCCAGGGCTGCGACTGAGTCAGCTGGGTCGCCCTGAGAGTCAGTCGCGCGGCCGGCTGGCGTAGCGGGCGGCGCTCAGCACCCAGGCGTCCTCGAGCAGCGCGCCGGGCAGGTCGGCACCGAACCGCCGGTCGGCCTGCTGCCGCCAGGCCACCCCGAGCCGGCTGCCGGCCGCGGCGCCGAGCAGCCCCACCACGCTGGCCAGCGCCGTCCGGCGGCGGCTGCCGCCCTCACGGGAGCCGAGGATGGCCCCAGCCACCGCGCCGCAGGCCAGGCGCGGCAGCAGCCCCTCCGGCTGCAACCGGCTCGGGGTCTGCGGCAGCTTGTCACCCAGCAACTCGCCGGCGGTGGCCGTGCCGGCCAGCCGGCGGGTCCACCGGTTGCCCAGCAGCCCGTCCGACGACGGGTTGGTCAGGGTGAGAGCGGCCAGGCCGGACGTGCTCCGGCCGCCGGTGGCCAGGCCCAGCAGGGCGGCGCGTAGGAGAGAAGGCATCCCCGCACCCTATGCAGCCAAGCTGGGCGAACTGGCCGGGAGGTTGCCCGGCAGGCGGCCGTGGCGCACAAAATGCCCGGCGCTGCCGAGTGGCTCCCCGCGTCCCGGCGCCGATGCCCTATCAATGGTCCGGTGGCCATCCAGCACCATCACCAGGTACATCCGGGCGAGCCGCGGCTGCCGGCCGCGCTCGCGGTGCTGACCGCCGTCGCGCTCTACAGCCTGCTGCCCACCCGGCTGCTGATCGAGCCTCGGTTCGTCGTCCCGGTGCTGGAGTTGCTGCTGTTCGTCCCCTTGGTGGCAGCCAACCCGCGCCGGATGACCCGCGGCAACCGCGGCCTGCGCCGGCTGGCGATCGCGCTGGTGCTGCTGATCGCGGCCAGCAACGCGGTCGCGCTGGTGCTGTTGATCCGCCAGCTGGTGGTGGGCCACGCCCAGGAGGACGCGCCGACCCTGCTGCTGGCGGCGGGGCAGGTGTGGCTCACCAACGTCCTGGTGTTCGCGCTGGCCTACTGGGAGCTGGACCGGGGCGGCCCGGTGAGCCGGACCCAGGTCTCCCGGCCGCGGCTGCCGATCGCCGACTTCCGGTTCCCGCAGGACGAGGACCACGACGCCATCTACGAGGTGGCCAAGCGCTCCTCGCAGAAGTCCGGCTGGGCACCGGGGTTCATCGACTACCTCTACGTCTCGGTGACCAACTCCTCGGCGTTCAGCCCCACCGACACCATGCCGCTGTCGCCGCGCGCCAAGATCCTGATGGCGGTGGAGTCGGTGTCGGCCCTGGTGCTGTCGGTGCTGGTGATCTCCTACGGAGTAGGCCAGCTGAAGTAGGCCGCCGGCTCTCGCTCAGTCGGTCTGCGGCTCAGTCGGCCCTGCTCGGTCGGTCCTGGCTCGGTCGGTCCTGGCTCGGTCGGTCCCGGCCCGGTCCGGCGCGGGCAGCCCGGCCAGGGCAGCCGGCAACGGCCGGCGGTGCAGGATGCGCAACCGCTGGGTGGCCCGCGACATCGCCACGTACAGGTCGCTGGCGCCCCGGGGACTGCCGGCCAGGATGGCAGCAGGCTCCACCAGCACCACCGCGTCGAACTCCAGCCCCTTGGACTGCGCCGGGGTCAGCACCGCCAGCCGCTCGCCGGCGCCGGGCAGCTCGCGCAGCTCTTCGGCGAGGCCCGGCTGGTCGGTCGCCGCGGCGATCACCGCCAGCCGGCCGGCCGTCCCGTCGCCCAGCGCCTCCAGCTCCGCGGTGACCACCCGGGCCACCGCCGCGGCCAGCCCGCCCGCGACCCGCTCCGCGGTCGGTGGCCAGTCACCCTGCCGGGCCGAGGTCATCGCGGTGGCCGGGATGCCGGACTCGGCCAGCATCGCGGTCGCCACCTCCACGATCCGGCCCGGTGTGCGGTAGTTGACGGTCAGCTCGGCCAGCCGCCAGCGGCCGCCCACATAGCGGTCCAGCATCTGCTCCCAGGACCGCGCCCCGGCCGGCGAGCCGGTCTGGGCGATGTCGCCGACCACGGTCATCGACCGGGACGGGCAGCGCCGCATCAGCAGCCGCCACTGCATCGCCGACAGCTCCTGGGCCTCGTCGACCACCAGGTGGCCGAACGCCCAGTTCCGGTCACTGGCCGCCTCCTCGACCAGCTCCCGGCGGGACCCGCCCGACCCATAGCGGTCGGCCAGGGCGTCGGCGGTGGTCATCCGGGCCGCGTCCGGGGCCAGGTCGGCGACCATGTCCAGCACCCGGCCGGCGTACTCCACCTCCCGGGCCCGTTCGGCCGCCTCGGCCGAGCGGGCCGCGGCGTCGGAGTCGGCCTCGTCCGGACCCAGCAGCTCAGCCGCCTCGTCCAGCAGAGCCACGTCGGCCGGCGTCCAGGGCGCCGACCGGGGCCGGTGCAGGGCCCGTCGCTCGGCCGCGGACAGCCACGGCGCCAGGACAGCCAGCGCCTCGGCATCGGCGTACAGGTCGCGCAGCAGCCGCTGCGGGGTCAGCGGCATCCAGCACAGGTTGATCTCGCGCCGGACGTCCGGTGAGTTGCGCAGCGCGTTGATCAGCTCGCCGCGGGTGTCGGCGTCCAGGTCGGTCCGCTGCGCCTTGGCCAGCCGGCCGGCCAGCAGCTCCAGCAGGTCGCCGACGAACCGGGCCCGCGCCTCGTTGTGCGGCTTGCGGGAGTGCTGCGCCCGGCCGCGGGCCTGCTCCACGTCGCGCGGGTACAGCGTCACGGTGCTGCCCTCGACCTCGAGCCGGACCGGACCCGCCGGGATCCGCTGCCGGGCCTTCACGGCCGCTGCCAGCAGCCGGGTCATCCGCAGGTCGCCCTTGAGCACCGCCGCCTCCGGGCTGTCGCTGGCCTGGGCCTCCACGCCGGGGAACAGCTGGCCGGCGGTGGCCAGCACCACGCCGGTCTCGCCGAGGCTGGGCAGCACTTGCTCGATGTAGTGCAGGAACCGGTTGTTCGGCCCGACCACCAGCACCCCGCTGCGCGAGAGCCGGTCGGCGTGCGCGTAGAGCAGGTAGGCCGCCCGGTGCAGCGCCACCACCGTCTTGCCGGTGCCCGGCCCGCCCTGCACCACCAGGACGCCGGCCATCGGCGCCCGGATGATCTCGTCCTGCTCGGCCTGGATGGTCGCCACGATGTCGCGCATCCGGCCGGTGCGCTGCGCGTTGAGCGCCAGCATCAGCACCCCGTCGGCCGACACCCCGGCGGTGCCGGCCTCGGAGGCGGCGAACCGGTCGAGGTCGAGCACCTCGTCGGATACCCCGGTGACGGTGCGCCCGGAGGTGCTCAGGTGCCGGCGGCTGACCACGCCGTCCGGTGCCGCCGGGGTGGCCCGGTAGAACGGCTGGGCGGCCGGCGCCCGCCAGTCCAGCAGCAGCCGGGTGCCGTCGGCGTCGGTCAGCCCGATCCGGCCCACGTACCGGTCGCTGCCGTCGGCCATCGCCAGCCGACCGATGCACAGCCGCTCCTCCACCGCGGCCAGCCGCTGCTGGTGCTGCGCGGTCAGGGTCAGGAACGCCTCCCGCTCCACCCGGGCGGCCGGGGTGCCGGCGGTGGCCGACCGGCGCAGCTGGGCCAGGGTGCGCTCGGTCTCGGCCCGCACCTCGTCCAGCCGGGCATAGCGGACGTCGAGGTCGGCCTGCTCGGCGCGCAGCAGCGCAGCCATCGCCGCCTCGGTCACTCAGGCCTCTCCCTGCGCTCGTGCCAGTCCGCGGGCGTCGATCTTGCCCTACCGGGCGGACGGGCCGGCGGGCGGGCCAACCAGACAAGGCGGACGGGCCGACCAGACAAGGCGGACGGGCCGACCAAACAAGCGGGCCAGCCGGACAAGGCGGGCGGGAGCTAGCCGGGCACCCGTTGCGGCACGGGCTTGTCGACGTCGACCTTGCCGAGCTGGATGACCGACGCGCCCAGCAACGCCATCAGCACCACCAGGCCCAGCCCCGACCACGGCCCGCGGTGGATGTGCTCGTCATAGACCAGCACCCCGACCACGATGCTCAGCAGCGGGTCCACGGTGGCGATCGCCGGCAGGCTGGCGGTCAGCGGGCCGGCCTGGAAGGCCAGCTGGCTCAGGAACAGCCCGATGGCGCCCACCACCACCACGGTGTAGAGCTGCCAGCTGGTCAGCATCACCAGCGGGCCGTGCACCGCGCGGTCGGTCAGCCCCTTCAGCAGCGCGGCGGTGGCGGCGTAGACCACCCCGACCGCCACCCCGATCAGCGCGGCGGCGTCGGCGGCCGGCCGGCGGCGGTGGGCCAGCACCAGGCAGGCCAGCGCCAGCACCAGCCCGGCGACCGCCGCCACCACGGCCGGCAACCGGTCCGGGCCGTCCCCGCCGGCGCCGGGATCGGTGCCGGCCAGCGACAGGAACCCGACCAGGCACGCGGTCAGCACCAGCGCCCAGCGCACCTCGGCCCCGGTCACCGGACGGCCCTGCCGGCGGCGCAGCAGCAGCGAGAACAGCAGCCCGCTGATCAGCAGCGGCTGCACCACCGCCAGCGCGCCCAGGTGCAGGGCCAGCACCTGCAGGGTCAGGCCGATGCCGTCGGCGACCACGCCGGCCAGCCACAGCCGGTGGCTCAGGGTGGCCGTGACGAAGCGGGCCAGCACCCCGACCCGCAGCCGGCTGACGTGCGGAACCTGGGCAGCGCTGGAGTGCTTGAGGTTGGTGGAGACCGCGAAGGCCAGTGCCGATCCCAGGCTCAGGACGACGACGAGCCAGTGCACGGACATCCCCAGCTCCGTTCCGGCCCGCCCAGCGGCTCCCTCACGACCTCGTTCCGGTCGGCCAGCGAAGGGTAACCCGGGCCCCGCTGCCGCCCTCGGAGTTGGCCGCCGTGGCGGTGCCGGAATGCGCCCGCATCACGCTGCGCACGATCGCCAGCCCCAGCCCGGTGCTGGCCTGCCCGCCGCCGTCGCGCTCGGGACGGCTGCGGGCCGCGTCGTGCCGGCTGAACCGTTCGAAGGCCACCGGCAGGAACTCCGGCGCGAAACCCGGCCCGGAGTCGGTGACCTCCAGCTCGGCCAGCCGCGACTCGCCGGCCAGCACCCGGACCGCGATCCGGACCTGGCTGCCGGCCGGCGCGAACCGCAGCGCGTTGAGCAGCACGTTGTCCAGCGCGCGGCGGATCCGGTCCGGGTCGCCGCACACCGGCAGCGGTGCCTCCGGGGCGTCCACCACGATCTCGACCGACCGGCTGCGCGGGGCGGACCACGCCGCCCGGCGGGCCTGCTCGGCCAGCTCCACCAGGTCGAACTCGGTGAACCGGACCGCCTCCCGCTCGTCCCGGTCGAGCACCAGCAGGTCCTCGGCCAGCCGGATCAGCCGCTCGGTCTGCTCGGCGGCGATCTCGACGGTGGCGACCAGCTGCTCGCGGGTACGGCCCGGCCGGCAGGCCAGCTCCAGCTCGCCGCGCAGCACGGTCAGCGGGGTGCGCAGCTCGTGGCCGGCGTCGGCGACGAAGGCGAACTCCCGCTCGTAGGCCTCGTGCAGCCGGCCGAGCAACCCGTTGAGGGTCTCCCCCAGCCGGGAGATCTCGTCCCGGCCGCCGGGCACCGTCAGGCCCGCCCCGGCGTCGCGGGCCTCCAGCTCGGCGGCCTGGGCGCGCATCCGCTCCACCGGACGCAGCGCCGCGCGGGCCAGCAGCCAGGCGCCGGGACCGGCCAGCAGCAGCACGATGGCGCCGAGCACCAGCAGCTGGATGGCGGCCCGCTCGGCAGCCTCGTCGATCACCTCACGGCTGGTGGCGACCGCGACCACCAGGCCGGGCCGGGTGGCGGGCTCGGACAGGATGCGTACCTGCTGCCGGCCCCGGCCCTGGTCGGCCGGCAGCTCGCCGTCGAAGAGGTGCTCGCCCTGCTGCCTGGCCGCCGCGGCCTGCGCCGGGGACAGCAGCGGCCCGGAGCGGGCGTCGTCGGTGGCCAGCACCAGCCGTCCGGAGCTGTCGAGCACCTGCCCGTAGCTGCCGCTGGGCAGCCGCAACCGGCCGACCGGGCCGCTGCTGTCCGGGCCGGTGGCGTCGTCCAGCTGGGCGATCAGGTCGTCGGCCCGCGAGCGCAGCCCGCTGTCCATGCTGCGCTGCAGGTCGGAGCGCAGGTCCAGCACGAACAGCGTGCCGACGGCAAGCAACAGCAGCAGCGTGACGACGCTGAACTGCAGGGCGAGCTTGAGCCGGAGCGGCACCAGGAGCTAGCCGACCGGGACCGGGCGGGGCCTGGCCGTCGCCAGCAGCCGGTACCCCGAACCCCGGACGGTCTCCAGTTGCTCCACCCCGAACGGGCGGTCGATCTTGCGGCGCAGGTAGGCGACGTACTGGTCGACCACGTTGCTCACCCCTTCGTAGGCGAAGTCCCAGACGTGTTCCAGGATCCTGGCACGGCTGAGCACCTCGCCGGGGTGGCGCAGGAAAAGTTCCAGCAGCGCGAACTCCTTGGCCGACAGCTCCAGCACGGTGTCCTCGCGCCAGGCCAGCCGGGCCGCCGGGTCCAGCCGCAGGCTGCCTGCGGTGAGCACCGTCGGCCGGCGGGGGCTGCCGCGCCGGATCAGCGCCCGCAGCCGGGCCGACAGCTCGCTGAAGCTGAACGGCTTGGCCAGGTAGTCATCGGCACCGCTGTCGAGGCCCGTGATGCGGTCCCGCACGTCGGTGCGGGCGGTCAGCAGCAGCACCGGCGCCCACCGGTTGGCCTGGCGCAGCCGGCGGCACACTTCGAAGCCGTCCGCCCCGGGCAGCATCAGGTCCAGCACGATGGCGTCGTAGTCGATCTCGGTCGCCTGCCACAGCGCCTCGAGGCCGTCGCTGACCACGTCGACGGCATACCCGTCCTCGCCCAGGCCACGGCGCAGCATTGCCGCCATCCGGACATCGTCTTCAGCCACCAGAATTCGCATAGCCCGCACTGTAGGAACTAGAACATGTGAGGAGGATGTCACCGTACTCCCCGCTAGGCGTGCCGGGCCCTCGGGCCGGGGCCAGCATGGCTACCATTCGCGCAATGCCTGCTCATCCCGCCCCGCGTAGCGCTGCCCGGCACCCGGCCGGGCAGCGGTGTGTTCGCGGCCGGCAGCCCGGTGGCCGCCGCGGATGAGGATCGCCCACGTCACAGACTGCTACCTGCCCCGGATGGGCGGCATCGAGCGCCAGGTCCACGGCCTGGCCACCGCCCAGCTGGCCGCCGGCCACGACGTCACGGTGCTCACCTCGGTGCCGGCCGGCAGCCCGGACGGCGCTGACAGCACAGACGGCATCCCGGTGCTCCGGCCGGCCGGCGCGGGCTCCCGGCCGGGCGCCATCCGCTACCAGGCCAGCCTGCGCGGCCGGCAGGTGGCCGCCGGCTACGACCTGGTGCACGTGCACCTGTCCACCTTCTCGCCGCTGGCCTTCACCGCCGCCGCCGCGGCCCGGCGGGCGGGGGTTCCGACGGTGGCCACCGTGCACTCGCTGTGGTCCTACGCCACCCCGATCTTCCGCGGCTCGGATGCCGCGCTGGGCTGGCGTTCCTGGCCGCTGGCCTGGACGGCGGTGAGCAGCGTGGCAGCCCAGGAGCTGGCGCGGGTGCTGCGGCCGGGCACCGAGATCTCGGTGCTGGCCAACGGCGTCCGTCCCGAGCTCTGGCAGCTGCCGGCCCGCGGGCCGCGCGCGCAGGACCGGGTGGGGATCGTCAGCGTGATGCGGCTGGCGGCCCGCAAGCGGCCGATGCAGCTGCTGCGGGTGCTGCGGGCGGTCCGCGACCAGGTACCGGCCGGCATCGCGCTGGAGGTCCGGATCATCGGCGACGGCCCGCAGCGCGAGGCCATGCAGGACTACCTGCGCCGGCACCGGATGACCGGGTGGGTGGAGCTGACCGGCCAGCTGGACCAGCCGGCGATCCGCGACCGGTTCGCCGACGCCGACCTCTACGTCTCGCCGGCTGTCCTGGAGTCCTTCGGCATCGCCGCCCTGGAGGCCCGGTGCGCCGGGCTGCCGGTGCTGGCCTTCGCCGGCACCGGGGTGGCCGACTTCGTCACCGACGGCCGCGACGGCGTGCTGGTCGGCAGTGACGGCCAGCTGGTCGCCGAGCTGGCCCGGCTGGCCTGCTCGCCGGCGGCCCGGGCCGAGCTGGCCGGCTACCAGCAGGGCGGTCCGGGCTCCCAGCAGGGCGGTCCGGGTTCCCAGCAGGGCGGCTCGGGCTACCGGTGGGAGGAGGTGCTGGCCACCTGCGAGCAGGTCTACCGGCGTGCCTTCGCCCAGTCCGGCCGGCCGGTGCTGGAGCCGGTGCCCGCCGTCCGGTCTCGATGAGCTTCTGCCTGGTCTCCTTCCACGCCCATCCCGACGACGAGGCGCTGCTGACCGCCGGCACCCTGGCCCGGGCCGCGGCCGAGGGGCATCGGGTGGTGCTGGTGGTCGCCACCGGCGGCGAGGCCGGACTCAGCGACACCGAGCCGGGGAGCGAGCTGGCCGCCCGGCGGGCCGGTGAGCTGGACCGGTCGGCCGCCGCGCTCGGCTGTGCCAAGGTGATCCGGCTGGACTACCCGGATTCCGGGATGCGCAACGAGCACCGCGGCTTCGCCTCGCTGCCGGTCGAGGAGCCCGCCGAGCGGTTGGCCGGCATCCTGCGTGCCGAGCGGGCCGACGCGCTGACCGTCTACGACCGCAACGGCGGCTACGGCCATCCCGACCACGTGCAGGTGCACCGGGTCGGGCACCGGGCGGCCAAGCTGGCCGGCACCCCGCTGGTGCTGGAGGCCACCGTGGACCGCACCGTGCTGTTGCGCGCGGTGGCACTGGTGCGCTGGACCGGGCTGCTGCCCGCCGGCGCCGACCGGCTCCGGCACAGCTACAGCGACCGGACGGCGATCACGCACCGCATCGATGTCCGGCGCTACGCCGGTGCCAAGCGCCGGTCGATGGCCGCGCACGCCAGCCAGGCCACCGGTGGCGACCGCCGGACGCTGGCCCTCTTCACCAGGCTCCCCGGCCCGCTCTACCGCCGGGTTTTCGGCACCGAGTGGTTCATCGAGGCCGGCCGGCCGCCGGGCAGCCCGCCGCTGGGCGATCTGTTCGCCAGCCTGCGCCCGACGGGCTGAGCTCCGGAAAAAGAGTCTTGACAGCTGGCAGATGTTACGTAAAGTAACCGTTCGAAAGCCGCTAAACCTTCGTGTCTCCCCCGTGGCAGGAATGGCGTAGCGGCTTTCGCCTTGTCCGCCAGCCCGGCCTACCGGCCCGGGTTCCCGGCCGACAGGCGGGTAACCGGCTACAAAGCTTCCCGCCGTTGCAGCCACTGCATCGCCAGCCAGCCGGCCGGCACCGGCAGCCAGAAGGTGGCCAGCCGGAACAGCAGCACCGCGCTGATCGCTGCGGCGCTGGCCATGCCGGCCGCGGCGAGCCCGGTGGACAGTGCCACCTCCACCGCACCCAGCCCGCCCGGGGTGGGCGCCGCCGCTCCGATCGCGGACCCGGCCAGGTACACCACCGCCACCTGCGCCAGCGCCGCCCCGCCACCGAAGGCGTGCACCGAGAACCACAGCGCGGCGATGTAGCAGCCGTTGAGCAGCAGCGCGCCGAGCAGTCCCTCGGCGAGCTTGGCCGGTCTGGTCAGCAGGTTGAGCAGCCGGGGCAGCGCCTCGGCCAGCGGCGGCAGCAGCCGGGCGAGCAGCCAGCGCCGGGTGGCCGGCACCGCCAGCGCCACCGAGACCGCCACCCCGAGCGTGCCGAGGGCGAAGAACGCCCAGCCCGGGATCGGCACGCTGTGCCGGGTGGAGACCCCGGTGGCCGCGGCGAAGGCGATCAGCAGCACCACGTGGGACGCGCCGTTGACCACCTGGGCCATCCCGACGCTGGTCGCGGCGTTGGCGGTGCGCAGGCCGGCCTTGCGCAGGTAGCGCAGGTTGACCGCGAGCCCGCCGACCGCCGGCGGGGTGACGAAGCCGGCGAACGAGGCCGCCAGCTGCACCAGCACGGTGCGCAGGAAGGACAGCCGCTCCCCGACGTAGCCGGTCAGCGCCAGCGCCGCGCCGAGGTAGGTGCCCGCCGAGGCGGCCAGCACCAGTGGCAGCCACTCCCAGCGGGCGCTGGTCAGCACCGTGAGCAGGTCGACCGAGCCGAGCTGGCCGACGATCAGGTAGCCGGCCACCAGCACCGCCACCACCGAGATGATGGTGCGCGGCCGGACCCGCTCCACCCTGGCCGGATCCGGCGCCGGTTGCCGGGTCTGCCCCTCGATCTCCTCGCGGACCGCCTCGATCAGGCCGGGGTTGTTGCGGATCGCCTCCCGGGTCTGGGGGGTCAGCGCGATCGGTTGCAGCACCGCGACGATGGCGGCGAGCTCTGAGTCGGTCAGCGTGCCGCGGGCACTGCGCACCGCCCGCGGCACGCCCACCAGCGCGGCGGTGCTGACCAGCAGCTCCACCCGGTCCAGGTTGATCCGCAGGTCGGTGGCGAACGGGGTGCCGTCCCGCGGAATGGGCAGCAGCACCCGGCCGTCCGGCTCCACCAGCAGGTTGGCCGCCCGCAGCCCGCGATGGGTGATCCGGCTGCGGTGCAGCGTCAGCACCCCGGTCCACAGCTGGTCCAGCTGCCGGTCGGTCGGCTCGGTCAGCGGGCTGCCGGTGACCCGGTCATAGACCAGCGCGATCGCGTCCGGGCCGCAGCGCACCCCGGCCACCAGCCGGGGCATCGCGACGCCGGTGGCGGCGGCCGCCATCGCCAGCAGCGACCGGTGCTCGGCCACCCGTTCCAGCGACAACGCCGGCGACGGGGCGATCTCGGCCCGGATCCGGATCAGCCGGTAGAGGTTGTAGACCGCCCCGGAGGCGATCAGGTCCCGGTCCAGCACGTGCACCTGCAGCTGCCGGCCCTCGCAGTCGGTGCCGAGGTAGCTGCGGTGCTCCTCGCCGTCCGGCGCGGTGCGCTCCAGCCGGCGCAGCGCGATGCCCCGCTCGGCCAGCGCCGCGGCGATCTGCCGGCCGTCCGGGCGCCGGTTGAGGCTGCCGGCGAGGTAGCGCACCGCGACGCCCACCACGGCCCCGATCACCAGGCTCAGCATCAGCGACAGCAGAGACACCTTGGTGGCGGTGAACACCGAGATGACGTACAGGCCGGTGGTGGCGACCAGCAGGCCGCGCCAGCGCGGGTCCTGGCTCACCCCGACCACGGTGACGAAGGCCAGCAGCGCCGCCAGGTAGGTGTCCAGCGGGCGGACCGAGGCCGCTGCGCCGGGCCGGATCAGCGCCTCGTGCAGCGCCTCGGAGGCGAAGGCGTCGATCAGCCGGTCGGCCACCTCGACCACCGCGATCGCGATCATGCCGGTGACCAGCGCCTCGATCAGCCGCCGGGTCTGGGCCCGGACGAGCTCGCGCACCATGAAGGCGATCGGCACCACCAGCGCGCCGAAGGCGGCCAGCGTCCGCAGCGCCCGCACCAGCACCGGCGGCGCCTCGGCCAGCAGCCGGACCAGGTCGTCGTTGACGCCACGGCTGGTGTCGCTGGCGACCAGCCCCAGGCCGGTCAGCAGCAGCGCGGCCAGCAGCAGGCCGACCAGCCGGACCAGGTCCAGCGGCCGGCGGACCCGGGCCGGGGTGACGTCGACGACCTCGACCGACGGCGCCACCGGCTGCGGGCGCTGAGGCTTCACTGGCGTTGACACCGTCCGGTCCGGAAGGCGGGCTGGGGACAAGCGCGAGGGTATTACAGCGCCCGGACGGCGATGGGCGCCCGCGCGGGAGCCGGACGACATGCCGAGGGTGCCTCGGTCCGCGCGGGAAGCGGAACGACTAGGTGCCGACGCTGAGCAGCCGCAGCCGGGGCGCGGACTCGTCCCGGCGGGCCAGCCAGGTGCGCAGGTCGGGCCCGGAGATCGGCCGGCTGATGTAGTAGCCCTGCGCGACCTGGCAGCCCAGCCCGCGCAGCTCGTCCAGGGTGGCTAGGTCCTCGACGCCCTCGGCCACGATCCGCAGGTTCAGGTCGGCACCCAGCCCGATGATGGTCTTGATCAGCGCGCGGGTGCTGGCCCGGTTCTCCCCGGACAGCCCCTGCACGAACGACCGGTCGATCTTGACCTCGCCGACCGGCAGCCGCTGCAGGTAGGACAGACTGGAGTAGCCGGTGCCGAAGTCGTCCAGCGAGATGCACACCCCGAGGTCGCGCAGCTTGTGCAGCACCGGCAGCGTCTGTTCCGGGTCGCCCATCACGCTGCTCTCGGTGATCTCCAGGATCACCCGGTCGGCCGGCAGCCCGACCCGGGCGATGGCCTGCGCCACCCGGTCGGGCAGCAGCGGGTCGGAGATGTTGCGGGCCGACAGGTTCACCGCGACGCTGATCGGGTAGCCGTCGGCGGTCCAGGTGCGGCACTCGGCGAGGCCGGCCTCCAGCACCAGCGGGGTGAGCCCCTCGATCAGGCCGGTGGACTCGGCCAGCGGGATGAACCGGTCCGGTCCGAGCACGCCCAGGGTCGGGTGCGCCCAGCGGACCAGGGCCTCCACGCCGGTCACCAGCCCGGTGTTCAGGTCGATCTTGGGCTGGTAGTGCAGCAGCATCTGCTCGGGGTGATCCGACAGCGCCATCCGCAGGTCGGCGACCAGCGCCAGCCGCTCGATCCGGCCGCGGTCCATCTCCGGCCCGTACACCGCCACCCGGCGGTCGTTGGCCTTGGCCTCGTACATCGCGGTGTCGGCCTGGCGCAGCAGGTCCGGCGGCGCCGACAGGCCGGTGCTGGTGATGGCCACCCCGACGCTGCTCTCCGGGGTCAGCATCGCCTCGTCGAACTGCACCGGCTCGGCCAGCGTGTCGGCCACCAGCTCGGCGAGCTCAGCGGCGTCGGCGGCGTTGGGCAGCAGGACGGCGAACTCGTCGCCGCCCAGCCGGGCCACCGTGGCGTTGGCGGGCAGGCAGCCGCGCAGCCGGTCGGCGACCACCTTCAACAACCGGTCGCCGACGTCGTGGCCGAGGATGTCGTTGACCTCCTTGAACCGGTCCAGGTCCAGCAGCAGCACCGCGGCGTCGCCGGTGCCGGTGGTGAGCACGTGGGTGATCTGCTCGCTGAGGTGGGCCCGGTTGGACAGCCCCGTCAGCGAGTCGTGGGTGGCGTCGTAGCCGAGCTTCTCGACCAGCCGGGTGCTGCGGATGGCGACGGCCAGGTGGCCGGTCAGCGTCTGCAGCAGGGTCAGGTCGTCCTCGACGAAGGTGGCCGTCTCGCCGAGCCGGTCCATCACGGTCAGGGTGCCGGCCGATCCGCTGGACAGCGGCAGCGCCACCACCACCGCGTCGCGCACCCCGCGCTCCATCAGCCAGCGCCGCAGCCCGCGGTCCTTGGTGGTCCGGGCGGCCAGCGTCGGCTCCTCCTGCACCAGGGCCCGCACCGCGATCCAGTCGGAGTAGTCGACGGTGCGCCGGCCGAGCACCAGGGCCTCGTCCTCGCCGATGGTCAGGGTCAGCGCCGCGGTCGGCTCGGCGTCGGCCCGGACGGTGGCGAGGTTGGGCAACTGGCCGTCGACGATCATCACCTCGACAGTGGCCGCCCGCAGCAGCTGGCGGATCCGCGAGAGCAGCTGGCCGGCCAGCTGCTCCAGCGACTCGGCACCGACACCCTCGGAGACGAACTCGTGTATCAGGGTCAGCGCCTGGTGGCGCCGCCGGGTCGAGGCGTGGCCGCGGTACGCGCCGGCCCCCACCACGATCACCAGCACCACCAGCGCCGCGCCCAGCGCGCCGTTGCCCAGCAGCAACAGCACGATCACCGCGAAGGCGCTGGCCACCGCGCTGAGCGCGGCGGCCGAGACCAGCACGTCGGCGATCTCGCGACCGCTGAGCGGGCCGTTGTGCAGCCGGATCAGGCTCAGCACCAGCAGGCTCATCAGCTGGTCCACCCCGGCGATCACCACCAGCACCACGACGGCCGTCCAGAAGTCCACCCTGGGCATCGGCTGCAGCCACAGGTGGATGATGGTGGCGTCCAGCGCTGCCTCGCAGGCGTACGCGGCGCCGTTGTAGAGCATCTTGTCGACGTTGATCCGCTGCAGCACGAACGCCACCATGGCCGCGCTCACCCGGGCGATGACCAGGGTCTGCGGTGGGACCAGCAGCACGCCGAGCACCAGCGGTACGCCGGCCAGCGTCAGCGAGTGGGCCTGCCGGCGGAACTCGACGTTCATCAGGAACTGCTCGGCGAGCAGGAACAGGGCGGCCAGGGCGGGCGCCAGCAGCACCGCGGGCACCTTGTTCAGGACCAGGATCGGCGGTGCCTCGGCGTGCCAGGTCAACCCCACGGCCACCGCAGCGAGGATGGCGCTGAGAATCAGCGTCCACCTGGCTGCGCCACCTCGGGTCGATCGGGCCATGTTCTAGTCCCAGCTCGCATCTGACCAGCGCGCCGAGGACCACCGCGCGGACGACCAGCGGGCCGAGGACCACCGGGCCGAGGCCCAGTCGGCGTCCGACCAGCGGGCCGAGGACCAGCGCGCGGACGACCAGCGGGCCGAGGACCACCGGGCCGAGGCCCAGTCGGCGTCCGACCAGCGGGCCGAGTCCAGGTCGTCGGTGCTGGACGCCCAGCCCGGACCGGTCCAGGTGGCGCCCATCCAGTCGCCGCCGTTCCAGGAACGCAGCTGGGAGGACGCGGCCCACCAGGCAGCGGCGTTCCAGGGGTTGCCCTGCACGTCGATCTCGCCGGTCAGCGCGACGCCGTCGGCGTCGACCAGGCTGTCCCCACCGCGGGCGGCGTCCAGCGAGCCCTGGCCGGTGGAGACCGGGAAGCTCTGGGCCGGCGGCTTGAGCAGCCCGCCGAGCAGCTTGGACTGGCTCAGCCGCACCGAGGCGAGGGCCGCGGCGACGTTGAGCTGGCCGGCGCCGGCGTACAGCGGGCTCGCCAGCACCGGGGTGGCGGTGCCGACCAGGGCGGCCTTGACCTGGTCCGGGGTCAGGTTCGGGTAGGCCTGCAGCAGCAGCGCGGCGGCGCCGGAGACCACCGCGGCGGCCTGGCTGGTGCCGCTGCCGCGGAACAGCCGTCCGGTGGTGTCACCGGCGACCCGGCCCTCCGGGTGGTAGGTGTCGATGAACGAGCCCGGGTCGCGCAGCGAGACGATCGAGGCGCCGGGTGCCAGCAGGTCGACGTGCCGCTGCCAGGAGCCGCCGCTGGAGAACGGCGCCACGTTGGGGACGGCCCAGCCGGTCAGGCTGTTCTTGGCGTCGGACGCGCCGACCGCCAGCACGTACGGGTCGATGGCCGGGTCGGTGAGCCGGCCGGCGGACAGGCCCTCGTTGCCACCGGAGACCACCACCACCAGGCCGTGCCGCCAGGCGTTCTCGGCGGCCGCGGCCAGCGGGTCGAGCTGGTAGGACTGCACCGAGTCGGTGCCGAAGGACAGGTTGACCACCCGTACCCGGCTGCCGTCGTAGCTGGTCTGGTGCTCGGTGACCCAGTTCAGGGCCGCGATCACCTGGCTGACGTCGGTGCTGCCGTCGGTGGTGGCCAGCTTCAGCGACAGCAGGCCGGCGTCCGGTGCCACGCCCAGCTGCACCGCCGGGCTCAGGCCGGCGATGGTCTTGTCGGTGAGGGTGGCGGCGTCCCGGCCGGCGATGATGCCGGCCAGGTGGGTGCCGTGGCCGAAGGTGTCGCGGTCGGTCAGCACCCCGTTGGCCTCGATGGACAGGTCCGGGCCGAAAGCGAGCTTGCCGGGTGCGTCCAGGCCGCTGACCGGCGCGGTGCCGGAGTCCAGCAGCGCCACGGTGACGCCCTTGCCGGTGATCTGCCGGCTGGCCGAGTCGCGCTGCTGCCAGACCGACCGGGCGCCGATCGCCCGCTCCACGGTGTAGAGCGAGCCCGCGTCGGCGGCGGCGTCGTTGTGGCCCAGCAGGTCCAGGGCGAGCGTGTCGGCGAGGGCGTCGCCCCAGCGGGCGTCGTTGAAGGAGGCATGCCGGACGGTGCCCGGTGCGGCCTGCAGCGAGGACGGGCTGACGAACGTCGAGGCCGCCAGCGACAGGCCCAGGCTTGCCAGCCCCGCCACGCCGGCGCACGCTGCGCGCAGCCCCGCTGAAGTCGTACCTGTGGCCATCCTTGGCCTCCTTCTCCCGGGGCGTTCCTCGCCCGTATCCGACTGGCTACTGTCAGCCACTTAACACAAACCCTACATTGCGTCGTAGACGCTTCTCAACCGATTCGCAGGATTTGGTCCGCGGCCTTGCAGCCAATTTTCCGCGTTCCTCACCGGTCCGCCTTATCGGCAGATCGACTAGAAAAGTGAGCAGTCAGCGGGCGGCGGCGGGCAGGGTCCGGCGACCGCCGGCGGCAGGTCGCCGGTACCGGGACGGCGAGGCGGGCTCAGGTATCGGCGGACGGCGTCCGGCCCGGTTCGTCCGTCCGGGTCCGGACCGGTTCGGCGTGCGCTCCGTCGCTGCGGGCGTGGCTGCCGGTGACCGGGCCCGTCCCGACCCGGCCGGAGCTGCCGGCAGGATCCGGCGCGGTGGCCGCCCGCTCGCTGAGCCGGCGGTTCTCCCGCAGCAGTTCGCGGCGTTCCCGGCGCAGCCGGATCCGGTGCGCCGCGCCCACCCGCAGCGTCCACAGGCCCAGCGCCAGCACGGCCATGATCGCCAGGCCGGCGATCGCCAGCCAGTAGGCGGCCACGTGGTAGTCGGCATCGAAGACGTGCACCGTGATGGTGCCGTCGTTCTGCACGACCAGGATGATTGCCGCGGCGACCGCGGCGGCTATCAGAAGCAGGCCTATCAGCACCATCTGGGGTCTCCCCACGTGCGGTTCGGACGGGCGTGCGCTGTTTGCCACCCGGGGCCATCTGAGCGGGATTCTACGTCCCGCCCTGCCGCCGAGCGCGCCGGTCCGGCTCTAACGCGGCTCGCGCAGCGGGGCGCCGAGCGCGTGCAGGTAGCCCAGCGCCGCCCGGTACGAGCCGAGCAGGCTGGTCTCGGTGTAGGAGATCCGGTGCTCCTGGCAGTACTGGTGGACCAGCCGGCGCGCGTGGCGCAGGTTGGGCCGCGGCATGCTCGGGAACAGGTGGTGCTCGATCTGGTAGTTCAGCCCGCCCAGCAGCAGGTCGGTGAACCAGCCACCCCGGACGTTGCGGGAGGTCAGCACCTGCCGGCGCAGGAAGTCCAGCCGCTCCCCCGGCGCGACCACCGTCATGCCCTTGTGGTTGGGGGCGAACGCGCAGCCCATGTAGATGCCGAAGACCGCCTGGTGCACCGCGACGAAGGCCAGCGCCCGGACCGGCGAGAGCACCAGCAGGACGGCGGCCAGGTAGCCCACCAGGTGCACCGACAGCAGCAGCCACTCGGTACGGCGGTAGCGGCGCTGCCGGCCGCTGATCAGCGACTGGACGCTGGCCACGTGCAGTTGCAGGCCCTCGAAGCACAGCAGCGGGAAGAACAGCCAGGCCTGGTAGCGCGCCACCAGCCGGTACAGCCCGCCGGTGCGGGCCGCGACGTGCGCGGTGGTGAAGGCCAGGATCGACTCGCCGATGTCCGGGTCGTGCTCCTCGTGGTTGGGGTTGGCGTGGTGGCGGTTGTGCTTGTCCAGCCACCAGCCGTAGCTCAGCCCCACCAGCAGGCCGCCGATGCCGATGCCCAGCAGGTCGTTGGCCCGCCGGGTCTTGAAGATCTGCTGGTGGCCCGCGTCGTGGCCGAGGAAGGCCAGCTGGGTGGACACCACGCCGAGCACCGCGGCGGTGCCCAGCTGGTACCAGCTGTCACCGCCCAGCACGAAGCCGGCCGCCACCGCGACCAAGGCCAGCACCGTGACCGAGATCCGCATCGCGTAGTGGCCGCCGCGCCGGCCGAGCAGGCCGGCTGCCCGTACCTGCCGGCACAGCAGTGCGAAGTCGCTGCCCCGCGTGGTCTCGGCGGTGGCGGTCAACGCGGCGTCCGGGCTGGGGTGGCCGGACCGGCGAGCGGCCGTCGCAGGAACCTGGTCGGGGCTAGGGGCATGAGATCAGCCTGACTGCGCCGCAGCCGGCGCCTAGATAGACGGGCGGCGGCCCGTGAGCTGTCACCGGCCGCCGTCTGTGATGTGGGAACTGACACCTTCGACCCTACCGGTTCCGCCGGGCCGTCCGGTTGTTCTCGATGGCGATACCGTGGAGGCATGGACGGCGGTACCCCACGTCGACGCCCGTCCGCCGGGCAGTGGCTGTGGTACAGCGTGGGCGGCCGGTTGCCGGCGGACCTGTCGGAGTGGGTGCTGCACGACACCACCTGCCGGACCTGGGCGTTGCGCCAGGTGGCGCGCTCGCTGCTGGCCATCTCACCCCCTGATCCTGGTGCTGCTGTTCGTGGTGCCGGGCCCGTTGTGGATTAGGGCGCTCAGCGCGCTCGGCGGCGTGCTGATGAGCCTGCTGTACTCCCTGGGATTCGTCTCCGAGACGGCCGAGCACCGGCTGGTCAAGGCCGGTTACCCGGCCGGGACCGGTGCGGCGGTCCGCCAGCAACGGTCGGTCGAGGGGCGGACCGCGGCCACCGAGCGGCGGCGCGAGAAGATGTTCCGCCGGCTGGACAACCGCCGGCGCTGAGCCGGCCCGAGGGTGCCCACTCAGTCGGCCGGCTGGTCGCGCAGGTACAGGTACCAGTAGGCCCCGGCGACGAACAGCGCCGCGCCGACCGCGTTGCCGAGGAAGGCGAAGATCAGGTTCAGCACCATGTTGGAGGCGGTGACGCCGCCGGTGTGCAGGAACATCGCAGCCGGCAGGAAGAACATGTTGGCCACCACGTGGTCGAAGCCCAGCGCCACGAACGCGGTGATCGGGTAGATGATGGCCAGGATCTTGCCGGCCACGTCGCGGGCCGCCAGCGCCAGCCAGATCGCCAGGCACACCAGCCAGTTGCAGCCCACCGCCCGCAGGAACTGCTCCAGGTGGGTCTCGCTGGCCGCCTTGCCCATGGCGATGGCCCCGAGCCGGGCGTAGCTCTGGGTCGCGGTGACCCCGCCGGTCTTGGCGATCACGCCGGTCTTGTCGGCGAGCACGTAGGCCACGAACACCGACCCGACCAGGTTGCCGATGGTCACCCACAGCCAGTTCATCAGCATCTGCGCGACCGTGACCCGGCGGGCCAGCACCGCGATCGGGACCAGCGCCATGTTGCCGGTGAGCAGCTCGGCACCGCCCACGATCACCAGGATCAGGCCCAGGCTGAACACCAGGCCGGTGAACAGCGTGATCAGGCCGCCCCACTGCTGCGGGTTGAGCCCCGCCGAGACGACGATCGCCAGCAACCCGCCGAAGGCGATGTAGGCGCCGGCCAGGAAGCCGCCGACCAGCGCGTTGCCGGGCCGCAGCAGCGCCTTGGTGGTGCCGGACGCGACCGCGGCCACCGCGATCTGCTGCGGGGTGTTGTACGCGGCGGTGCTGGTCGGCGGGCTGTCGACCCCTGAGGTGCTGCCGGTCGCCGGCGCGGTGCGCGCTGCCGGGGTGGTGCTGCGGTGCTCTCCGAGGTCGTGGGCCATCGCGGCCTCCCAAGGGTCACGGGAGGGCGCTGTTTGCCCTTTCCGCCAGTCAACTCCGCCCGGCCGGGGCGGCGCAAACCGGCGCACCGTCCGGGGCGGCCGGAAGGTGCGAGCACACTGGATCGATGCGGATCGCGATCACCGGAGCCAGCGGCAACATCGGGACGGCACTGCTGCGGCGGCTCACCGCCGGCGGCGAGCACGAACTGGTGGCGATCGCCCGCCGGATACCGGACGGCGGCGCCCCGTACGCCGCGGCGTCCTGGCACAGCGTGGACCTCGCCGCCGGGGATGCGGCCGCCCGGCTGGCCGGTCCGTTCGCCGGCGTGGACGCCGTGGTGCACCTGGCCTGGGCCTTCCAGCCCTCGCACGACGTGGACTACCTGCGCCGGCTGGGCGTGGGCGGCACGGCGGCCGTGCTGCAGGCGGCACGGACGGCGGGGGTGCGGCACCTGGTGCACATGTCCTCGGTGGGCGCCTACTCGGCGGCGCCGCACCGGCGGGTGGACGAGTCCGCCGCCCGGGACGGCATCGCCACCCTGGCCTACAGCCAGCACAAGGCCGAAGCGGAGCGGCTGCTGGACGCCTATGAGCGGGAGGCCGGTGCTTCGGCGATGCTGGTGAGCCGGCTGCGGCCCGGCTTCGTGGTGCAGCCGGACGCGGCCAGCGGGCTGCTGCGCTACGGCCTGCCCGGCTTCGTGCCGGCCCGGATCATCACCCTGCTGCCGGTGCTGCCGCTGGATCGCAAGCTGAGCATTCCACTGGTGCACTCCGACGACCTCGCCGACGGGATCGCCCGCGTGGTGGAGCGCCGGCTGCCGGGTGCCTTCAACTTCGCCGGCGAGCCGCCGATCACCCGCAACGACATCGCCGAGGCGATGGGCGCCCGGCCGGTGCACGTGCCGGCCAAGGTCTTGAGCCTGCTGGCCGCCGCCGGCTGGCACGCCCGGCTGCAGGCGCTGGACCCGGGCTGGATCGACCTGGCCTTCGCGGTACCGCTGGTCGACACCACCCGGGCCCGGACCGAGCTGGACTGGACGCCGGCGGTCGACTCGCGAGAGGCGCTGCGCGAAACCGTCCAGGCGATGGCACACCGGCGGGGTGCCGGCAGCCCGGTGCTGCGGGTCCGGTCCGGGCTGGACCAGCTGCGCAAGCTGGTCACCTCCGGGCCGCTGGGCAACCGCCGGCTGCCCTGAGGTAGGCAACCCCGTGAGGCTCCGGACCGGCGGCGCGCCGGTCGCCCTGCCGGCCGCAGCCGTGCTGCTGGCCGCGGGCGTGCTGCTCGCCGGCTGCACCGGCCATTCCGGCCGGCCGGGCAGTCGTCCCGCGCCGTCCTGCTCGCCGGCCGCCGGCGCCGGCTTCTCCTGGCCGCCCGGCATCCCGGCGAACCTGCCGCTGCCACCCGGCGCGCGGCTCGGCGAGGTGCGACAGCTGGCCAGCGGCTTCACCCTGGTCACCTTCACCGCCCCGGGAACCGTCCGCACCAGCCTGCTGGAGATCACCGCGGCGCTGCAGGCCGCCGGCTACACGGTGGGACGCGGCATCGTGGGCACCAGCCGGAGCCGGTTGCCGTTCACCCGGGACGGCAGGCCCGGCGTGCTGGAACTGACCGCGGTCGACGCCTGCACCACCCGGTGGCAGGTGCAGGCCTGAGCCCGGCACCGGACCAGCTCCGGCCCCGGCTGCTGCCTCCCGCACCCGGCCGGCCCGGTTCGTCAACCGGCCCGGTTCGTCAGCCGGCGCCGCTCACTGGGCGACCGCGGGCAGCTGGGTGGACAGCGCGTCATCGGTCACCGGGGCGAACCGCATCGCGGAGAACCGGCCGAAGTACATGTCGCTGGAGCTCACCCCCTCCCGGTCGTCCGGGCCGAAGCCGCGCTGGTCGCCGTTGGCCCCGGTCACCGACGCACCCTCGACGGCGGCCAGCAGCGGCGCCCCGGTAACGCCTGCGGTGAGGGTCAGCGCGGCCGAGACCAGCAGCATCGCGTCGTAGGAGAACATCGCCCAGTCCGGCGGCTGCAGCACCGGACGGCCACCCGCGCTCACCCCGACCGGGTCGGCGCCGTAGCGCTGCTGGTAGGCGGCCCGGAACCGCTCGAACGGCGCCGGCCCCTGCTCGCTGGTGATCCGGAACGAGACGAAGGTGGCGCCGTCCAGCCAGGCCGGATGGTCGGCCAGCACCTGGCGCACCAGCGGGTCCTCACCGGTCGGGCTGAGGTACACCGGCACCGTCCAGCCGGTCGAGCGGGCCGCCCGGATCACCTGGGCGAGCACCGGCGCGCCGGCCCACACCACCAGCGCCCCGGCCCGGGCCCGCCGGGCGGCCAGCACCTGGGCGCTGACGTCCGGCGCGGCCGCCGGCAGCACGATCCGGGCAACCACCGGCACCCCGCTGTAGGCGAGGTCGGCGTCGAGTTGCCGGGCGCCGTCGCGGCCGTAGGAGGAGTCGTCGCTGAGCACCGCGACGGGCTGCCGGTGCCGGGCGGCCAGGTAGTCGGCCAGCCGCCGGCTCAGGTACCTGTTCGCCGGCGCCAGCCGGAACACCGTCGGATGCGCCTGCGGATCCAGGAACGAGCCGCCGCCGTCGAAGACCACGAACACCGGCAGCGACGCCGGATCGGTCACCCGGGACACCGCCAGCGCGCCGGTGCCGTCGGTGATCAGGGCCGCGGCGTGCTCGCGCACCGCGGCCCGGGCGATGGCCACCGCGGCACTCGGCGAGGCGCCGTTGTCCACCACCCGCACCCTCGGCACCGCGCCCGGCGGGCTGCCCGAGCGGGCCAGCACCGCCTGCGCCAGCTCGGCGCCCCGGGCCACCGACCGCCCGATCCAGGGTTGCGAGGCCAGCGGCGCCGACACCACGACCAGCGGCGCACCGGCTGCCGAGCCCCGCTCGGCGGCCCGGCAGCCGGTGCCGGCCAGCAGCGCGCAGGCCAGCAGCAGCGCACCCAGCACCCGCATGCCCGCACCTCCCCCGCACGACCCGTTCCTGAGTACTTTGGCACCACCAGCCGGCTGGCAGCAGACGGAATCGGGGGTTGTGGATGACGCGAAGCGGACTGGCTGCCCTGTGGACGACGATGACGCTGCTGGGCGCAGCGCTGGCCGGCTGCGCCAGCGGCCCGAGCCCGCAACCGGCCGCCACGATCTCGGTCTCGTGGGGCACTCCCGGCACTCCCACCGCTGCCCCGTCCGTCGCCGCCACCGCCGCGGACTGCGAACAGCGGACGGTGCCGCGGCCGGAGCTGGCCGGCCAGCTGCCGGTCGGTTTCGCCACAGTGGCCGGCTGGCAGCCGACCGGGGCGATGGACCAGGCCCGGACCCGGGTGGTCCGGGGGGTGCTGCCCGGCGGGCCGGCCGACCTGGAAGCCGTCCGGGACCGCGCCGTCGACCAGCTCATCGACGCCGGCTACCACCTGACCGGCACCGACGAAGAGGCCGGCTACGAGGCCGAGGCGGAGCTGGCGGGTCCGCGCGAGGTGAACATCAACGTCAGGCCGCTGTGCCGTGCCTACCTGGTCCTCAGCTACTCGGTCCGGCAGTAACCGCGCCGGCAGTAACCGCGCCGGCAGTAGCCGGGTGCGGCGGGCCGGCCTGCTGGCCGGGGTCATCGCGATGCTGATGACTTCTCCCGCACGAGCCGACACCGTCGACCTGCCCGCGCCGCAGGCCGACCAGCTGGGCGGCAGCGAGCTGTTCGGAGCGCTCGGCGCCGGCCGGGACGAGCTGCCCGGCTACCTGGCACCGGGTCCGCTGCGCAACGACGAGCTGGTCTCGGTCGAGGTGTCCGGCGACGGCCGGGTCAGCCGGGTCAGCGACCGGCAGCAGATCCTCCTCACCGGCACCGGGGACTACTTCGTCCGCGAGTCCGGCCCGGCCCGGGCCGCGGTGGCCGTCGGCGGCGAGGCCCCGGTGCTCAGCCTCGGCGACATCGTCTGGCAGGGCTTCTCCCCCGGCAGCCGGCAGCTGGCGGCCCGGATCGAGCTGGATCCCGAGATCGAGTCCCGGCACCTGCCGCTGCGGATCGGGCTCAGTTTCACCGCCGGTGGCCGCCGGACGGTGCTCGGCCCGCAACGGCAGCTGCCCAGCGCCGGCACCCTGACGCTCACCGTGGACAACGCCACCGGGCAACCAGCCACGCTGCCGACCGCGACGGACGCCCCGGCCCGGCAGCTGGCCGCGGCGCTGGACCGGCTGCGGGCCGCGGCGAACAGCCCGGCCGCCAGGCTGCCGACCACCCGGACCGGCATCCCGCCGCAGCTGCCGGTCACCGGGGCCGGCACCCGGACCGGCACGCAGCTCGTGCCGCTGCAGCTGCACGCCAGCCTGGCCGTGCACCCGGACGGGCCGGCCGCGGGGAACCAGCAGGACAGCACCGTCCGGCTCGACACGCTGCTGTTGCGCAGCACGCAGGTCAGCCTGCCGGTGCCCGGTCCGGGCATCGTCACGCTGCAGCTGATCGCGGTGCCGGCGCTGGATCCGGCCGGCCTGGTACCGCCACACTCGGCGCCGTCCTGGGCCGCCTGGGCCGGCACCGATCCGCCGCGGGCCGAACGCCGGGCCGCGCTGGAGCTGCTGGTGCAGGCGGCGGCGACCGGGTCGCGCGCGTCGGCCTTCAGCCCGTACCTCGGCTCGCAGCTGGAACCCCGCGGCCACACCACGTTCTCCTACTCGCTGGCGACCGCCCGGACGCCCGGGCCGGCACCGGTCCGGCTGGCCCCGCGGCCGGTACCGATCACCCTCACCGTGCTGGGCTTGCTGGCGTTGCTGGGCGCCGGCGTGCTGTGCTGGCGGCGGTCCTGACGCCGGGTGCTATTCCTCGCCGAGCAGCGCCCGCCGCACCCGCGGCTCCGCGCGCACCGTCGCGGCAGCGCCGCTGGCCAGCACCCGGCCGGCGTCCAGCACGGTGATCCGGTCGGCCACCGCGGCGACCAGGCGCAGGTCGTGCTCGACGATTGCGACGGCGGCGCCGCGATCGGCCAGCAGCCGCAGCACGTCCCGCAGCACCGCGCGCTCGGCGGCGGTCATGCCGGCGGCCGGCTCGTCGAACAGCAGCACCGGCGCGCCGGTGGCCACCGCCCGGGCCAGCTGCAGCAACTGCCGCTCGCCGGTGCTCAGCCGGGACGGGTCGGCCTCGGCGAGCCGGCCCAGCCCGAGCGCGTCCAGGATGCCGGCTCTCCAGGCGCGCAGCTCGGCCGCCTGCACCCGCGAGAGCGGGGTGCCCAGCAGCTGGCGCAGCCCGGCGTGCGACCACCGGCCGTTGCCGCTGGCACCGAGGGCGACCTGCCGCGCCGGCGGAAGCCCGGCCGGCACCACCGGCTGCTGCGGGGTGCGTACCACCCCGGCGCGGGCCCGGTGGACGGGCGTCCGGGCCCGGTGCGGCACCCCGCCGAGCCGCACCGCGCCGGCGTCCAGGCTGCCGGCCAGCACCTCGAGCAGGGTGGACTTTCCGCTGCCGTTCGGGCCGATCAGCGCATGCACCTCGCCGTGCCGCAGGGTCAGGCTGACGTCGTCCAGCACCGGGCCGCCGGAGTGGCGCACGCTCGCCGAGACCAGTTCCAGGGCCGGCTGTGGACGGGCCGCGACCGTCGGCCAGAGCTCCGGCAGCCGGTCCGGCCGCGGTTCCAGCGGTTCCAGCGGTTCCAGCCGGTGTTCCAGCGGTTCCGGCGGTTCCGGCTGCGCGGGCCTCAGAAACCCCGGGAGAACAACCCGCCAGCCGCGCAATCGCGCCGACCGGACGACCAGCGGTACCACCACCCCGGCGAGCAGCAGCAGACCGACCAGCATCCCGCGCGCCGGCACACCGCCGGACCCGGCTCCGGCCAGCGGGCCGGCCGGCAGCACCGCGAGCAGCGCGACGCCCGGCACCGGTCCCCACCACCGCGCCGGACCGATCAGCACCGCGGCCAGCAGCTCCAGCGACAGCAGCGGGCTGACGTCCGCGGGCGAGATCACCCCGGTCAGCACAGTGGATCCGGCGCCGGCCAGCCCGCCGAGCGCGGCGGCCCAGGTCAGCACCGCACGCCGGCGAGCGGCGACCGGAACCCCCAGCGACGCGGCGAGCGGGGCGGACTCGCGCAGCCCGGCCAGCTCCAGGCCGAGCGGTCCGCGGCCGAGCCGGGCAAGGGTCGCCAGCGCCAGCAGGCAGCAGCCGGCGGCCAGCAGAAGGCTGGTCCGGTCGGTGAGCGTCACCTCGATGCCCAGCGTCCGCGACACCAACCGGGCCGGTGCCGGCCGGGAGAATCCCTCGGTGCCGCCGAGCAGATCCGGAAAGGCGGTCGGCGCGCGCTGCACCAGCCAGGCCAGTGCCCAGGTGGCCAGCGCCAGGTAGCCGCCGTCCAGCCGGGCGGTGGCCAGGGCCGTCAGGTAGCCGGCGGCCGCGGCCAGCGACACCGCCAGCCCGGCCGCGACGCCGAGCGGCAGCCCGGTGCCACCAGGGCCGAGCAACACCACCGCGTAGCCGCCGACCGCCACGAACGCACCCTGCCCGAGCAGCGGAATGCCCGCGTAACGCACCGGCAGGGCAAGGCCCAGGGCCGCCAGCAACAGCCAAAGCGACTGGGCGAGCCCGACGGCGGTCACCGGGGAGCGGCCGCCGCGGACCGGCCGGACGGCAGGCGCCGCATCGGTCGTCCGGTCAGCCGGCCGCCGCGCCCGGACGGCGGCCGGACGGCCAGCACCGCCACCAGCAGTACCAGCGGCAGCAGGTCTGCGACGCCGGTGCCGAAGGCGTACCCGGCCAGCGCCTGCAGGCACCCGATCAGCAGGCCGCCGGCCAGCGCACCGCGCGGCGAGCCGATCCCGCCGAGCACGGCCGCAGCCGCCGCGGCCAGTCCCAGCAGGGCGCCGTCGCCGACCGAGACCGCCCGGCCCGGCGTGGCCAGCAGGCCCGCCAGCCCCGCCAGCAGCCCGGCCAGCGAGAACGCCGCCACCATCACCCGCCGGGCCGGCACCCCGCACAGCGCCGCGCCCGCCGGGTCGTCGGCCACCGCGCGCACCGCGGCGCCGAACCGGGATCGGGCCAGCACCGCTTCGGTGGCGAGCCCCGCGGCCAGGCCGATCGCCAGCACGCACACTGCCCGGACCGGCACCGTGCCGCCGCCGGGCAACCGCAGCAGCCCGCCGGGTGCCAGCGCGTCGACGTGCAGCGCATCCGGCAGCGCATAGGCCTGCTGCGCAAGGACGAACGCCAACCCGGCGCGCAGCAGCAGGCCGGCCGCCAGGCCACCGGCGATCCAACTCTCCGGCCCGGGCTGCCGCGCCCCGTCCGACAGCACCGTGAGCCCGCCGACCAGCCCGGACAGCGCCGCACCCGCGGCCAGGGTGAACACCAGCAGCGCGACCGAGGCGAGCCGGCCCGGCGGTGCCGCGGTCGGGGTGCGGCCGGCCACCGCGAGCACGGCGAGGAACGCCGCGCCGACCACGATGTCGCCGTGCGCGAACGGCAGCACCCGGGCGGTGCCGGCGACCAGCGAGAACCCGAGCGCCACCAGTCCCAGCACGACCCCCTGGGCGAGGCCGGCCAGCACCACCTGGAGCAGCACACCGGCGATCATGGCGCCAAGGTAGCCGACCCGGCGGTCGGATCCGGAACGTCACCGCCGTACCGCCCGGCCACCCCACCAGCTGCGGTCTCTTAACACCGTCTACATATTCATCTAACGCACTTCACACAGCGGTGCGTTCGCTAGTGCAGCGGCCGGTGCAGTGCAGACAGTCAATATTGCCAAGCCCACAACCAATCGCCCGCGACCCAACCCGCACGAGCCGGCTGGCCGACCGGTTCTCCGGACCGGCATCGCGGTGCGAGAAGTGCCCGGAAGCAGCGCCGTGCGCACTTTCCTGGCATACGCGCGAAAAACGAAAGGTGAGCCTGCATGAGCGTGGATTCGTCACAAGCCGTCGAGGAGCTACCCAAGGACTTTCTGGCGCACCCGTACGAGATCCTGGAGCGGCTTCGCGCCGCCGGACCGGCCCATCCGGTGATCTTCCCGCACGGCGCCAAGGTGTGGCTGGTGACCCGGTACGACGACGTCCGCCAGCTGCTGACCGATCCGCGGGTGAGCAAGGACGGCAGCCGCGCCAACCACCTGTTCGCCCGCCATGCCGGGATGATCACCGACGAGGACGAGACCGGCGGCATCGGCGTCAACGACGAGCTGACCATGCACATGCTCAACAGTGACCCGCCGCGGCACACCCGGTTGCGCTCGCTGGCCAACCAGGGACTCACCCCGCGGCAGATGGAGGCATCCCGCCCCCGGCTGGAGCAGGTCGCCGACGAGTTGCTGAACGCCCTGGACGACGGCCGGCCGGTGGTGGACCTGCTCGCCGGCTTCACCCAGCCGATGACGATCACCACCATCTGCGAGGTGCTCGGCGTGCCCGCCGAGGACAAGCCGCTGTTCCACCAGTGGGCCGCCGAGCTGGTGGGTGCCGGCCACGACCCCGAGGTGGTCGAGGCGGCTTCCAACAGCGTCATCTCCTACGCCCGGGCCAGCATCGAGGCCAAGCGCGCCAACCCGGGCCAGGACATGCTGAGCATGCTGGTGCACGGCAGGGACGGCGGCGACCGGCTCACCTCCGACGAGCTGGTGAGCATGTTCTTCCTGATCATCATGGCCGGTCACGTCACCTCGATGCACACCCTGACCAACGTCATCCACAGCCTGCTGACCCATCCGGAGGAGCTGGCCAAGCTGCGGGCAAACCTGTCGCTGCTGCCGGTGGCGATCGACGAGCTGATCCGGTACGACTCGGGCGTCTCGGTCGGCACCTTCCGGTTCACCAAGGAGGCCATCGACCTCGGCGAGGTCACCATCCCGGCCGGCGAGATCCTTGCGCTGTCGATGAGTTCCGCCCACCGGGACAGCACCAAGTACCCCGATGCCGACCGGTTGGACGTCACTCGCTGTCCCAAGAACCACCTGGGCTTCGGGCACGGCACCCACTACTGCATCGGCGCGCCGCTGGCCCGGATCCAGCTGGAGGTGGCGCTGACCAAGCTGCTCACCCGGTTCCCGGACCTGCAACTGGCGGCACCGCCCGAGTCGCTGGAGTGGGAGCACGGCGCGCTGATGCGCGGCCTGGTCGCGCTGCCGGTGTCGCTGCACGGGACGGCAACCGGCTGATCCCGCCGTCCGGGCGGCGGGCGGTTTCCCCTGCCCTGGTAAGGAGTCGTCCGGTCCGGCTGTCGGGCCGGACGGCCCCGGCGCCGCGACATCAGGGACGCCGGACGGTGCGGCGCCCGGCGCGACGCGCGGAGCTGACGCGCCGCGACGCCGGCCGGGCGGCATACTTCCAGGGTGCTCGGTGCCGGATTCGCCACGGTTCTCCGCGCCGCCCAGCAGGGCGACGAGGAGGCCTTCGCCACCCTGTGGCGGGATGCCAACCCGGCGCTGCTGCGGTATCTGAAGGTGCTGGACTCCCAGACCGCCGAGGACGTCGCCGCCGAGACCTGGCTGAGCGTGATCGGCGGGCTCGGCAGCTTCTCCGGCGACGAGCTGGCCTGGCGGGCCTGGGTGTTCACCATCGCCCGGCGCCGGCGCACTGACGACCTCCGGCGGCGGCTGCGGCAGCCGTCCGGCCCGCTGGGCTGGCCGCACGGCGACGAGCGTGGCGGCGTCACCCCGGATGCTGCCGAGGAGGCGCTGGGCAGGCTCGACACCCGGGCGGCTGTCGAACTGGTGGCCACGCTGCCGCCGCTGCAGGCCGAGGTGATCATGCTGCGGGTGGTCGCAGGCTTGCCGGTGGAGACGGTGGCCGGCATCGTCGGCCGCAGCCCGGGTGCGGTGCGGGTGGCCGCGCACCGGGGTTTGCGCACCCTGGCCCGGGTCGTGGCCAGCGGTGGTGTAACGCTGTGAGCGGCGATCGCGATCTGAGAGGTGACATGTCCCTTCCACCGTGGCACCTTCACTCCAACGACCGCTCCAGCGAGGAGCGGTCGTTCGAGGCACTGCTGGGCAGAGCACCCCTGCCGCCGGACGCGCTCGCGACGGACGCGTTCCTCGCCGACATCGTGGACGCGCTCACCGCTCCGGCGGTGTCCGACGAGCTGGCGGGCCTGACCAGGGTGCGCGCTGCCTACACCACGCTGTACGCAGCGCGGCAACGCCGCGGTGGGACGTACCGACGGAGGTCATCGATGCGTTCCCCCTTGTCCCACCCCAAGATCGCCACCGCGCTCGCCGCCGGAGTCTTCGGCCTGGGCGGCTTCGGAGCGGCCGCGTACGCCGGTGCGCTGCCGGATGCCGCGCAGCAGGTGGTGCACCACGTGATCGGAGCACCGGACAGCCACCCCGGCAAGGGCGCCGGCCACGCGCCGCAGCCGGCCGGCGCGCCGAGCAGCACACCGGCCGGCCCGGACGCGACGGGTGCGGCGGCCTTCGGGCTGTGCAACGCCTACGCGCACGCCGACGACATGGCGGCGGACAAGTCGGTCGCGTTCGCGAACCTGGCCGCGGCGGCCGGCGGCGCGGACCAGATCGAGGCGTACTGCGCGACGATCCCGCACCCGGGCTCGGCCACCGCCTCGCACCCGGCCGGCCCGCCGAGCACCGTGCCCAGTGACCACCCGACCGGCAAGCCGACCGCGCTGCCCTCGCACCCCGTGGGCCCGCCGAGCACCGTGCCGACCGACCATCCCACCGGCAAGCCGACCGCGCCGCCCTCGCACCCGGTCGCACCGCCGAGCGCCGTCCCCTCGCACTCCCACCCGACCGGCAAGCCCAGCACCGTGCCGCCGTCGCCGAGCGGGCACCCGACCGGTCACTGAGCTCATGCCGGCGCCGGGCCCCTTGCCGCCCGGCGCCGGCGGCTCTGCACGGCTGACCGGCGCGGCGCGCCAACCCGGAAAGAGCTGACAAACACCGCGCCGCTCGGCCATGATCCAGGGTTGGCGTGGGCGTCCTCGCGCGCGAAGTGTGCAGCCGCTGACAGCGGCATGGCTGTCTTGGGGGTGGTCATGACGATCGGGCTCGCGGTGCTGGCGGCTTGGTGTGAGTTCGGTTTGTTGTTGGTGTTGCTGGCCTTCGTGGTGCTGCGCGGCGACCGCCGCAAGCCCCGATGACCGGCCGGCGGATCGCGGCGGCGCTGGCCGGCACACTGCTGGCCTGCGCGGCCTGCGTGGGCCCGGCCACCACCACCTCGGTGTACCGGGGCAAGGCCGGCCACACCGCCGAGGATGCGCTCTCGCAATTGGAAACCGCCCGGCTGGCGGTCGAGACCGACCGGCGCGGCAACCTGCTGCACGCCTCGCTGGAGGTGATGCTGACCGAGGCCGAGGACGGCTTCAGCTCGATCCAGGCCACCTTCGACTCGATCCAGCCGCCGGACAGCACCGAGGCCGACCAGCTCCGCGACAAGCTGGACAAGATCCTCGCCGCCGGCTCCGACGGCCTGGCCCAGCTGCGGATCGCGGCACGGCGCGGCGACAGCGCGGTGCTGTACTCGACCAGCGCCGAGCTCGGCGCGGTGTCGGAGCAACTGCAGGCCTTCAGCGACAACCCGCACGCATGAAGCGGATCTTCGCCGTCGCGCTCGGCATCCTGACCGCCATCGGCGGCTTCGTCGACATCGGCGACCTGGTGGCCAACGCCCTGGTCGGCTCCCGGTACGGGCTGTCGCTGGCCTGGGCGACCATCGGCGGCATCGTCGGCATCTGCCTGTTCGCCGAGATGTCCGGACGGGTCGCCGCGGTCACCAGCCGGGGCACGTTCGACCTGGTACGCGAGCGGCTCGGTCCGCGGGTGGGCCTGGCGAACCTGGTCGCGTCGTTCCTGGTGACCATGCTGACCTTCACCGCCGAGATCGGCGGCATAGCGCTGTCCATCGAGCTGGTGACCAGCGTGAACTACCTGCTGTGGGTGCCACTGGTGGCACTGGCGGTGTGGCTGATCATCTGGCGGGTCAAGTTCTCGCTGCTGGAGAACGTCTTCGGCATGCTGGGGCTGTCCCTGGTGGTGTTCGCGGTCGCGCTCTGGAAGCTCAATCCCGACTGGAGCACCCTGCTGCACCAGATCGCCGTTCCGGACAAGCCCGGCAAGGAAGGGCTGCTGCCCTACTTCTACTACGCCATCGCGCTGTTCGGGGCGGCCATGACACCGTACGAGGTGTTCTTCTTCTCCTCCGGCGGGGTCGAGGAACGCTGGACGGAGAAGGACATCCGCACCTCGCGGGTCAACGTCTTCGTCGGCTTCCCGCTGGGTGGCCTGCTGTCGCTTTCCATCGCCGCCGTCGCGGGGCTGACCCTGCTGCCCCGCGGCATTCAGGTCGACACGCTGTCCGGGGTGGGCCTGCCGGTCGCGGTCGCGGTCGGCAAGATCGGCCTGGCGGTGGCGATCCTCGGCTTCGTCGCCGCCACCTTCGGCGCGGCGCTGGAGACGGGACTGTCCTGCGGCTACGCCGTCTCGCAGTACTTCGGCTGGCAATGGGGAAAGTACGTCAAGCCCCGCGACGCCGCCCGCTTCCACGTCGTGGTGCTGCTGTCGCTGATCGCGGCGGTGGGCATCGTGCTGACCACCGTCAACCCGATCACCGTGACCGAGTACTCGATCGTGTTCTCCGCGGTGGCGCTGCCGCTGACCTACTTCCCGATCCTGGTCATCTCCAACGACCCGGATTACATGGGCGAGAAGGTCAACGGCCGGGTCTCCAACACCCTCGGCACGCTGTTCCTGATCGTCATCCTGATCGCGGCGATCGCGGCAATCCCCTTGATGCTGCTCACGAAAGCGGGTCAGTGACATGGCCGAACACTCAGCCGGACGGCAGCTCGACCTGCACCTGCACCTGCTCGATCGGCAGGTGCAGGACGAAGACGGCCGGATGGTGTGCAAGGTCGACGACCTGGAGTTCGAAGTCGACGCCACCGGCCGGCCGTACGTGACCGCGATCCTGGTCGGGCCGCGTGCGCTCGGCCCGCGGCTCGGCGGCCGGCTGGGCCGCTGGGTGGCCTCGATCGCCGGCCGGCTGGCGACCGCCGACCAGGCCGAGGTGCCGCGGATCGACTTCGGCTACGTCACCTGGATCGGCAACTCGGTGACCATCGCACGCCATCCGGACGAGCTGCCGGTCGCGCCGCTGGAGGACTGGCTGGACCGGCACGTGATCTCGCGGATTCCCGGGAGCCGGCATGAAAGCGAGTGACCTGATCCACCAGCCGGTCTTCGACGACACCGGCCGGCGGATCGGGGTGGTGACGGACCTGCGCTGCGTGCAGGACGGGCCGCTGCGCGGCGCGATGGCCGCCCCGCGGGTGCACCAGGTGATCGTCAGCCGGCGCCGGACCGGCTCGCTGCTCGGCTACGACCGCCGCGAGCAGCAGGGGCCGTGGCTGATCCGGCGGATCGTCCGCTGGCTGCACCGGGACCTGATGGTGGTGCCCTGGGAGTCGGTGCGGATCAGCGGCGACGACGGCCCGCGAACCGTGGTGGTGACCGGTCCGGCCGCCACTGACCGGACGTAGCCGGGGACTCCGGGCCTCAGCGCGCCACCAGGTAGCGCAGGTAGACGACCTTGGAGGGGAAGGTGCGGGTCTCGACGAGGTCGAGATCCGTCCGGCGCTCGCGCTGGGGGAAGAACGGAATGCCACCGCCCACCAGCACCGGGTAAACCTTGGGCCGGTACTCGTCGATCAGGCCCAGCGCGGCCGCCTCGGTGGCGAGCGTCGCCCCGCCGATCGCGATGTTGCCCTCCGCCGGCTCGGCCCGCAACCGCTCGATCTCCTCCGCCAGGCCGCCGGTGGCCAGCCGGGCATGGCCCCGCACCGCCGGCAGCGTGCGGGAGAACACCACCTTCGGCAGCGGATTCCAGAGCGCGACCCACTCGCGCTGCGCATCGTCGAGCGAGTGCTCCCGCTCGGCGGTCTCCCAGTACAGCATGGCCTCGTACAGCCGCCGTCCCATCAGGTGGACGCCAACCTCGCGGATCTGGTCGATGGCGAAGCGGAAGACCTCCTCATCGGGCGCGGTCCAGTTGAAGCCGCCGTCCGGACCGACGATGTAGCCGTCCAGGGAGACGCCCATCGAGTAGGTCACGCTGCGCATCGGAAGTCCTCCTCGGTGCCGGATTCGACTGAGTACACACCCTGGGGGTGACAGGCTGCACACCGCGGCGGAGTTCCGCTGATCAGTACTGTGTGACATAGTACTGACGTGGCTCGGGTGGTGGTCGTCGGCGCTGGCATCGTGGGTGCCGCGTGCGCCTTCTACGCCAGCCGGGCGGGCCTCGATGTCACCGTCCTGGAGCGCGGTGCGGTGGCCGCCGGCACCACCGGCGCCGGCGAGGGCAACCTGCTGCTGTCGGACAAGGCGGCCGGCCCGGAGCTGGATCTCGCGCTGCGGTCGGCCGCGCTGTGGAATGTCCTCTCCGACGAGCTGGGCGGCGAGGCGTTCGAACTGGAGCGCAAGGGCGGCGTGGTGGTCGCCGGCAGCGCCGAGGGGCTGGCCGCGCTGCACGCCTTCGCCGCCGAGCAGCGCGCGGCCGGGGTGGCGAGCATTCCGCTGGACGCCGGCCAGCTGCGCGACGCCGAGCCGCACCTGTCCCCCGCGCTGGCCGGCGGCGCCTTCTACCCCGGTGACATGCAGGTCCAGCCGGCACTGGCCGCCGCCGGGCTGCTCGCCGCGGCCCGGGCCGCCGGCGCCGAGCTGCGCACCGGCGTCGAGGTGCTCGGCAGCGAGCTGGCCTCCGGCCGGCTGACCGGGGTGCGCACCAGCGCCGGCCTGGTGCCCGCCGACTACGTGGTAAACGCGGCCGGCACCTGGGGCGGCGAGGTGTCGGCCCGCCTCGGCGGCGCGGTGCCGATCCTGCCCCGGCGCGGCTTCGTGCTGGTGACCGAGCCGCTGCCCCGGGTGATCCGGCACAAGGTGTACTCGGCCGACTACGTCGCCAACGTCGCCTCCGACCGCGCCGGCCTGGAACTGTCGCCGGTGATCGAGGGCACCCGGTCCGGAACGGTGCTGATCGGCGCCAGCCGGGAGCGGGTGGGCTTCGACACCACCATCTCGATCCCGGTGGTGCGCCAGCTCGCCGCGCAGGCGGTGCGGCTGTTCCCGGTGCTGGCCGGCATCTGCCTGATGCGGGTCTACGCGGGGCTGCGGCCCTACTGCCCGGACCACCTGCCGGTGATCGGGACGGACCCGCGGGTGCCCGGGCTGTTGCACGCCTGCGGCCACGAGGGCGCCGGCATCGGGCTGGCACCGGCCACCGGCGAGCTGATCGCCGACCTGATCACCGGCCGGCCGGCCACTGTGGATCCAGCGCCGTTCGACCCGGTTCGCTTGATCGGAGCTGCCGCATGACCGCGTTCAGCTTCGACGGCCGGCCCGTCGACTTCGCCGAGGGCCAGACGGTGGGTGCCGCGCTGGTCAACGCCGGCATCTACAGCTGGCGGGTGACCCGCCGGCACGGCACCCGGCGCGGGCTGTTCTGCGGCATCGGGGTCTGCTACGACTGCCTGGTGCGGGTGGACGGCGTCCCGAACCAGCGCGCCTGCCAGGTGGCCGCCACGGACGGCATGACGGTGACCACCCAGACCGGAACGGGCCACGATGACTTCGCCTGCTGAGGCTGTCGAGCCTGTTGCGGCCGTGCAGGTGGCGGTGATCGGCGCCGGGCCGGCCGGGCTGGCCGCGGCCGTGCATGCCGCCGAGCAGGGTGCGGTGACGGTGCTGCTGGACTCCGGCGCCCGGCTCGGCGGCCAGTACTGGCGGCACTCTTCGGCCGGCCTGGACTCCCCCGGCGAGGCGTCGCTGCACCACGACGTCGCCACCTACCGTGACCTGACCCGCCGGCTGGCCGCCCTGGCCGACCGCGGCCGGCTCACCGTCCGGCTGGAGCACCACGTCTGGTCGGTGCGGGCCGACGAGTCCGGCTGCACCGTCGCCGCGATCGACCGCCGGGATCTCCGGCGGCCGGCCGAGGTGGTGCTGCGGGCGTCCGTCCTGGTGCTCGCGGCCGGCGCCTACGACCGCCAGCTGCCCTTCCCCGGCTGGGACCTGCCCGGCGTGCTCACCGTGGGCGGCGCGCAGGCGCTGCTCAAGGGCAGCGGGGTTGCGGTCGGCCCTCGGGTGCTCGTCGCCGGCACCGGGCCGTTCCTGCTGCCGGTCGCCACCGCGCTGGCCGCCCGTGGCGCCGACGTGCTGGGCGTGCACGAGGCCAACAGGCCCGGCCGCTGGTTGCGGCAGCTGCCCGCGGCACTCTCCCAGCCGGCCAAGCTCACCGAGGCCGCCGGGTACGCCCTCGCCCTGGCCCGGCACCGGGTACCGCTGCACACCCGGTCGGTGGTGATCGCCGCGCACGGCGGCGACCGGCTGGAGGCGGTGACCGTGGCCCGGCTGGACTGGGCCGGCCGGGTGCGCCGGGACACCTGCCGCCGGCAGCCGGTCGACGTGCTCGCGGTCGGCTACGGCTTCAGCACCTCCGCCGAGCTGGCCGCCCAGGCCGGCTGCACGCTGCACCCGACGTCCGACGCGACGCTGGCGGTGACCACCGACGGCGCGCAGCGGACCAGCAACCCGTGGGTCTTCGCGGCCGGTGAGATCACCGGTGTGGGCGGCGCCCAGCTGGCCGTCGCCGAGGGCATCGTGGCCGGCGCCGGCGCGGCCGCTGCGAGCGAGTCAGCCGCCGGCGGGCCGGTGTCGGCCGTCCTGCCCGCCGCCGTCCGGACCCGGGACCGGCTGCGCCGCTTCGCGGCCGCGATGCACGAGGTCTACCCGGTACCGCCGTTCTGGCTGGACACCCTGGAGCCGGACACCGTGGTGTGCCGGTGCGAGGAGGTGACCGTGGCCGAGATCGACGCCGCGATCTCCGCCGGCGCCCGGGACTCCCGGTCGGTCAAGTTGCTGTCGCGCTCCGGCATGGGCTGGTGCCAGGGACGCGAATGCGGCTACGCCACCAGCTGCCTGGTCGCCGCCCGCACCGGGCAGCCGGTGGACCTGGCCAACGGCGCCGGACGGCCGGTCGCAGCACCCATCCCGCTCGGCCTGCTCGCCGGGCCCGGCGCCGACCTGTCCCCCTGACAGCAGAACCCGTTGCAAACACACGCGATGACCGAGGAGCACCAGATGGACCGCAAGCCCTGGCACGGAGTACTCGTCGCCACCCCGCTGCCCTGGAAAGCAGGCGAGCAGGACGACACCCCCGACCTGGACGCCTACGCCACCCACGTGGCCTGGCTGGCCGCCAACGGCTGCGACGGGGTGACCCCGAACGGCTCGCTCGGCGAGTACCAGAACCTGACCGACGCCCAGCGCGAGGCGGTGGTGCGCACCGCGGTGCAGGCCGCGCCGGACGGCTTCACGGTGATGCCCGGGGTCGGCGCCTACGGTGCCAAGCAGGCCCGCCGGCACGCCGAGGTCGCCGCGGACGCCGGCTGCCCCGCGGTGATGCTGCTGCCGCCGAACTCCTACCGGGCCCGCGACGTCGACGTGATCGAGCACTACCGCATCGTCGCCGAGGCCGGCGTTCCGATCGTCGCCTACAACAACCCCTACGACACCAAGGTCGACCTGGTGCCGGCCCTGCTGGCCAGGCTGTACGGCGAAGGGCTCATCGTCGCGGTCAAGGAGTTCTCCGGCGACGTGCGCCGGTTCTACGAGCTGCGCGAGCTGGTCCCGGACCTCGACGTGCTCGCCGGCAGCGACGACGTCGTCCTGGAGCTCGCCCTGGCCGGCTCCCCCGGCTGGGTCGCCGGCTACCCGAACGCGTTCCCGGCCGCCTGCGCCGAGCTGTTCGCCGCCGCCCGGGCCGGTGATCTGGAACGCGCCCTGCCGCTCTACCGCACCCTGCACCCGCTGCTGCGCTGGGACTCCAAGACCGAGTTCGTGCAGGCGATCAAACTGTCGATGGACCTCAACCCGGCCGCGATCGACGGGGGCCGCTGCCAGCCGCCGCGCGGCCCGCTGTCGGACGCCGACGCCGCCGCCATCCGCGAGGTGACCGAGAAGGCGCTGGCCGCCGGCCTGCGCTGACCGGGAATCGGCCGTACCAGCAAAGGAGAAACGGACATGAGGTCGGTACGCACGCTGCACGCGGTCGACTCGCACACCGAGGGCATGCCGACCCGGGTCATCGTCGGCGGGGTCGGCGTGCTGCCGGGGGCGACGATGGCCGAGCGGCGGGTCAACTTCCTGCGCGACCAGGACGACCTGCGGACGCTGCTGATGTTCGAGCCGCGCGGGCACAACGCGATGTCCGGCGCAATCCTGCAACCGCCGACCCGGCCGGACTGCGACTGGGGCGTGCTCTACATCGAGGTGTCCGGGTGCCTGCCGATGTGCGGGCACGGCACCATCGGGGTGGCCACCGTGCTGGTCGAGACCGGCATGGTGGCGGTCACCGAACCGGTCACCACCATCCGGCTGGACACCCCGGCCGGGGTGGTGGTCGCCGAGGTCGCGGTCGAGAACGGTGCCGCCCGCGCGGTGACCATCCGCAACGTGGCGTCGTTCTCGCTGGCCCTCGACCAGCAGGTGGAGGTGCCGGGGCTGGGCATGGTGGACTACGACCTGGCTTTCGGCGGCAACTTCTACGCCATGGTGGAGCTCGCCAAGCTCGGCTTCGCCTTCGACCGCGCCCAGCAGCAGGGCATCGTGGAGGCGGGACTGGCCGTCATGGACGCCATCAACACCAGCAGGCTCCCGGTGCACCCGACCGATCCTCTCATCACCGGCTGCCACCATGTGCAGTTCGTCGCCGCCGGCTCCACCGCTCGGCATTCCCGGCACGCCATGGCGATCTATCCGGGCTGGTTCGACCGCTCGCCGTGCGGCACCGGCACCAGCGCCCGGATGGCGCAGCTGCACGCCCGGGGCGAGCTGCCGCTGCACACCGACTTCGTCAACGAGTCCTTCATCGGCACCCGGTTCATCGGGCGGCTGACCGGCGAGACCGAGGTCGGTGGGCTGCCCGCGGTGCTGCCCACCATCACCGGTCGCGCCTGGGTCACCGGGACCGCGCAGTACCTGCTCGATCCCACCGACCCGTTCCCGGCCGGATTCCGCTTCTAGTGCAACGGAAAAGCCCAATGAGAGAGTACTCATGATCATCTCGACGTCCCCGCAACGCCCGGACGACATCGTGGTCAGCGTGCCGGCCGGTACGCCCGCCGAGGTGCGCGCCGCCGCCGAGGCGGCCCGCAAGGTGCAGCCGGACTGGCTCGACGCGGGTGCCGCCGCCCGGGCCGCCGCGCTCGGCCGGGCCGCCGACGCGGTGCAGGCGGCCGCTGCCGAGCTCACCGAACTCGCGGTGCGCGAGGTCGGCAAGCCGCTGGCCGAGGCCCGGGGCGAGATCGCGCGCTCGGTGTCGATCCTGCGCTACTACGCCCAGCAGCCGTTCGAGGAGGTGGGGGCGGTGCATTCCCCGTCCGGAGCGGGGTTGCTGTTCACCACCCGGCGGCCGCGCGGGGTGGCCGGGCTGATCACGCCGTGGAACTTCCCGTTCGCGATCCCGCTGTGGAAGGCGGCTCCGGCGCTGGCCTACGGCAACGCGGTGCTGCTCAAGCCCGCCGAGCAGGCGAGTGGATGCGCGCTGCGGTTGCACGACCTGCTGGCGCCGGTGCTGCCGGCCGGCCTGTTCAGCGTGCTGCCGGGCGACGGGGACACCGGCCGGGCCGTCGCCGAGGAGGCCGACGTGGTGTCCTTCACCGGTTCCACCGCGGTCGGCCGGACGGTGGTGGCCGCCGCGGCGCAGCGCGGCATCCCGGTGCAGGCCGAGATGGGCGGGCAGAACCCGGCGATCGTGCTGCCGGACGCCGACCTGCCGGCCGCCGCCCGCAGCATCGCCGCCGCGGTGGCCGGCTACGCCGGGCAGAAGTGCACCGCCACCAAGCGGGTGCTGGTGGTGGGCGACCCGGAGCCGTTCACCGAGGCGCTGGTGGCGGCGGTCCGCAGCCTGGTGGTGGGCGACCCGGCGCGGGAGGACGTCAGCGTCGGGCCGGTCATCGACGCCGCGGCCCGGGACCGGGTGCTCGCCGCGGCCGAGAGCGCCGGCCCGGCCGGCGGCCGGGTGCTGACCGGTGGGGTTTCAGCCGGGAACGCCGGCTGGTTCGTCGCCCCCACCGTGGTGTCCGGGCTGCCCGCCGACCACCCGCTGGAGTGCGACGAGGTGTTCGGCCCGATCTGCTCGGTCAACGGGGTGGCCTCGCTCGACGAGGCGATCAGCCGGGCCAACTCGGTTCAGCAGGGACTGGTGGCCGGGCTCTACACCCGCGATCTCGGCAGCGCGCTGGCCGCCGTACACCGGCTCGCGGCCGGCATGATCAAGGTCAACGCGCCGACCACCGGGGTGGACTTCTACCTGCCGTTCGGGGGGACCAAGGCCTCCGGCTACGGCAGCAAGGAGCAGGGCAAGGCCGCGGCCGACCTGTACACCAGCGTGCACACCGTCACCGTGGAAGCGGGGTGAGCAGGCCATGACTGGTGCCGCGTCGAACCTGCCACCCGACGACAAGCTGGTGTTGCAGTCGGTCGGCTCCCGGACCAGCCTGCGCAACGAGGCCATCCGGACGTTGCAGGCCGCCATCATCGCCGGTGAGCTGCGGCCGAACGTGGTGTACTCCGCCCCGGCGCTGGCCGCCCAGCTGGGCATGTCGGCCACCCCGGTACGCGAGGCGTTCCTCGACCTGGTCAAGGAGGGACTGGTGGAGACCGTCCGCAACAAGGGATTCCGGGTGGTGGAGCTGGCGCCGTCCGAGCTGGACGAGCTGACCGAGATCCGGCTGCTGCTGGAGGTGCCCTCGGTACGCGCGCTGGCCCGGCGCGGGCTGTCGCCAGCCGAGTACCGGCAGCTGAAACAGCTGGCCGGCCAGATCGAGCAGGCCGCCGTGCGCAACGACGTGGTGGCCCACACCAAGGCGGATCTGGCGTTCCACACTGCCCTGCTCGGCCTGCTGGGCAACAAGTCGCTGATCGCCATCGTCGGCTCGTTGCGCATCCGGTCCCGGCTGTACGGCCTGTCCGCGCTGGCCGGCAGCGGTCAGCTGCTGCCCACCTCGCACGAGCACGCCGAGCTGATCGAGCTGATCCGGCGGCAGGACGCCGACGGCGCCGCGGACCTGATGCGCCAGCACATCGGCCATGTCCGCGGCTCCTGGGCGACCGGCATTGCCGACGGCTGAGCCGGTGCCGGCCGGCATGCCGCGCCGCTGCGTCGACGGCCGGGCGGTCGGTGCGGTGGGCCTGGGCTGCATGCCGATGAGCTGGTTCTACGACCGCGGCGCGACCAACGACACCGAGGCGGCGGCGGTGGTCTCCGCCGCGCTCGACTGCGGTGTGACGCTGCTGGACACCGCCGACGTCTACGGCCCGTTCGCCAACGAGACGCTGGTCGGGCAGGCGCTGCTCGGCCGCCGGGACGAGGCGTTCCTCGCCACCAAGGTGGGCCTGCTGGTCGACGGCGCGGGCAACTATCTCCGCGACGGCTCGCGGGCGCACATCGTGGCGTCCTGCGACGCGTCGCTGCGGAGGCTGGGTACCGACCGGATCGACCTGTACCAGCTGCACCGGGTGGATCCGGCCGTGCCGGTCGAGGAGAGCGTGCAGGCGCTGGCCGAGCTGGTGCAGGCCGGCAAGGTGCGCGCGATCGGGCTGTCCGAGGTGAGCGTGGCCGAGCTGGACCGGGCCGCCGCGATCGCCCCGATCGCCTCGGTGCAGTCGGAGTTCAGTCTGTGGACCCGCGATCCGGTGCGCAACGGTGTGCTGCAGTGGTGTTCCGACCACGGCGCCGCGCTGCTGGCCTACGCCCCGCTGGGTCGCGGGTACCTGACCGGCAGCATCCGGTCGGCCGCGGACCTGCCCGCCGACGACTGGCGCCGGCAGAACCCGCGCTTCCAGCCGGCGGCGTTGCAGGCCAACGAGCGGTTCCTGGCCACCGTCTCAGAGGTCGCTGCCCGCAGCGGCGCGACGGCGGCGCAGGTGGCGCTGCGCTGGCTGCTCGGCTTCAGACCGTGCGTGATACCGATCCCGGGCACCCGGCGGCCAGCCCGGGTGATCGAGAACGCCCTTGCCGCGACGGTGGATCTGAGCCCGGACGACGCGGCGCTGCTGACCGCCCTGCCCGAACCGGCAGCGCCGCGCTATTGATGTGGCACCCGTTCGCGGGTTGCTCCAGCGGCGGATCGATGCGCCGCGCCGAAGGGATGACCCGCATCGACGCACGACCGGTGACCGGCTCAGGCCAGCGTGCCGGGACCGCAAGGCATGGACGTACCAGCAGGCTATTGACAGCGGTATTTACTCTGCCCTACGCTGCCGAAACTCAAATAATGCGCAAATGGTACAAGCACCCCGCTTGTTCTAAGGAGCACCCGCCTGCAGGAGCTGGCGCAAGTCTGACGGAGCTGGCCTCCCCGAGCTCGTAACCGTGCGTGTCACGCGTGCCTGGACACCGGTGAGGCGCGGCGTACCGCCTGTCGTTCGGCAGGTACCCACCCTTACCAGAAAGGTGTTCCATGCCTCCCACCCCTCGTCGTCGAATCGCGACGGTGGCCGCGCTCGGCCTCGCGGTACCGACCGTCACCGGCCTGGTGCTCACCACCGGCGGTCCAGCCACTGCCGCACCCGGCCCCAAGGCGTCCCCGAACGCACTCGCCGCCCAGTCGGCAGCCGGCCTGGTCGCCGCCCGGCCCGCCGCCATCCATGCCAGCAAGGACGATACCTTCATCGCGCACCCGGTGATCTCCACCCGTGAGGGCCTGCAGTACGTGCCCTATACCCGCACCTACAAGGGCCTGCCGGTCTACGGCGGCGACTTCGTCGTCACCACCGACGCCACCGGCAAGGTGCTGTCCACGTCGGTGGCCCAGCACGCCGCGATCGACGTGTCCACAGCGGCGACCCAGTCCCCCGCGCAGGCAGCCAACACCGCCCGCGGCAGGGCTGCGGGCAAGGTGGTGGATTCGGCACCGGCCGGCCGAAAGGTGGTGTACGCGCTCAGTGGCACACCGCGATTGGCCTACGAGACAGTGGTTTCCAGCCATACCGGCGCCACGCTCAGCACGTTGCACGTGTTCACCGACGCCAGCACCGGCACGGTGCTGTACTCCTACGACGAGGTCCGCGAAGGCTCGGGCACCGGTCGCTACAACGGCCCGAGCCCGCTGACCATCGACACCAGCCACCCGACCAGCACCACTTGGACGATGACCGACCCGACCCGGTCGAACGTCTCCTGCCGCACCTACCCCAGCGGGGCACCGCTGTCCGGCACCGATGACGTGTGGGGCAACGGGGTCGGCACCAACCTCGAAACCGCCTGCGTCGACGCCCTGTTCGCCCTCAAGACCGAGTGGACCATGCTCTCGAACTGGCTGGGGCGCAACGGTATCAACGGCTCCGGCGGCGGCTTCCCGATCTACGTCGGCCTCAACGACATCAACGCCTACTGGAACGGCTCCTCGGTCGCGATCGGCCACAACAACGCCGGCGAGTGGATCACCTCCCTGGACGTGGTCGCCCACGAGTTCGGCCACGCCATCGACGCCACCACCCCCGGCAACATCGGCTCCAGCTCGGTCGCCGAGTTCACCGGTGACGTCTTCGGCGCGCTGACCGAGCGCTACGCGAACGAGCCCGCAACCTACGACCCGCCGGACTACACCGTCGGCGAAGAGGTCAACCTGACCGGCAACGGGCCCATCCGCTACATGTACAACCCGTCGCTGGCCGGTGACCCGAACTGCTACTCCAGCGCCATCCCCAGTACCGAAACCCATTCCGCGGCAGGACCGGGCAACCACTGGTTCTACCTGGCCTCCGAGGGCAGTAACCCGGCCAACGGCCAGCCGGCCAGCCCGACCTGCAACGGCTCCACCGTCACCGGCATCGGCATCCAGACCGTCGGCAAGATCTTCTACAACGCCATGCTGGCCAAGACCACCGGCATGACCTACCTGCAGTACCGCGTCGCCACGTTGAATGCCGCCAAGAACCTCTACCCCGGCAGTTGCACCAACTTCAACGCCATCAAGGCCGCCTGGAACGCCGTCAGCGTCCCGGCCCAGACCGGTGAGCCGACCTGCACGGCCAGCGCGGTCGTCGTCACCAACCCGGGTGCGCAGACCGGCACTGTCGGAGTCGCGAAGAGCCTGACCATGACCGCCTCTGGTGGCACTGCGCCGTACACCTGGTCGGCCACCGGCCTGCCCCCAGGGAAGACCATCAACGCCTCCACCGGCGTGATCTCCGGCGCCCCGACCACCGCCGGCAGCTACACCAGCACTGTCACCGCCAAGGCCTCGACCAACGCAACCGGCTCGGTCAGCTTCAGCTGGACGATCAGCGGCAGTGGCGCTCTCAGCGTGAGTTCCCCGGGTGCCCTGACCGGCTACGTGGGCATTAGCGACGATCTGTTCATGGGTGCCAGCGGCGGCACCACCCCCTATACCTGGTCGGCCACCGGCCTGCCGCCAGGCAAGACCATCAACGCGAGCAGCGGCCGGATCTCCGGCGCTCCCTACGTAGCCGGCAGCTACGGGGTGCGGGTCACTGCCACGGATTCCGTCGGCGCCTCTGACTTCACGAGCTTTACCTGGACGGTCGACACCGGCCCCCTCACTGTGTACCCCCGCGACCAGAAGGGTGTCGTGGGCACCGCCGATAGTGTGCCCTTGGTCGCTAGCGGCGGGACCGGGCCGTATACCTGGTCAGCCACCGGCCTTCCGCCCGGCTTCGACATCAGCGCCGACGACTCGGTGTCCGGCACTCCTACCACCGCCGGCACGTACAGCGTGACGATCACTGCCACGGACGCCGCCAACACCACCGCCTCGGCCACCTTCAGTTGGTTCATCAGCGGGCTGCACGTGATAAACCCAGGTACGCAGCGTTGGGAAGAAGGTATCCCCGTCAACCTCCAGATGCAGGCGGCAGACGGCGCTTCGCCCTACACCTGGTCAGCCACCGGCCTGCCGTCCGGCGTATCGATCTCATCGACGACCGGCCTGATCAGCGGTACACCTACCGGCCAGCCGAACCATTGTTTTTGCCCGCAGGTGAGCGCACGGGACAGCACTGGGGTGACGGCCTCCACCACATTCAGCGCATTCGTAGCCAGCCCGCTCGATCTCCCTCCAATCGCTGACCAGACCGCTGTCGTGGGACAGCCATACCAGTATCAGGTGAGCGCTTCCTTCGGGGTGAAGCCCTACACGTTCTCGGCGGGCATCGGCTTGCCAGCGGGTCTCACCATCACTCCCGACGGGTTGATATCAGGAACCCCTACCACCGCCGGTAGATACCTCGTGAGCATCCGGGTGACCGACAACGTCGGAGCGACCGACACCCGCTCCGCAACCTGGACTGTCACCTGACCCGGACAGACACCAGATCTGAGTTCCACGGGCCGGGGTGGCAAGCCTGAATAGCTTGCCGCCCCGGCTCATGCTCATGGCGGTGCCTGGTCGGACCGGGCCTCAGTCCTCGGTCGGGTCGGGAATCTCGCCGAGCAGTTTCTCCAGCACGTCTTCCAGGGTGGTGACCCCGAGCTGGGTCGAACCCGAGGTGACGATCGCCATGTGGGTGCTGGTCCGCTTCATCGCCTCCAGCGCGGCGGTCATGATGGTGCCGGCCGGGAGTTCGGTCATCGGCCGGTAGTCCTCCCGCGGCAGCGGCGCGTCCGGTCCCAGCGCCTCCAGCCGGAGCAGGTCCTTGGCGTGCACGAAGCCGGCCAGCCGGTTGCCGGAGCGGATCGGGTAACGGGAGTAGCCGCTGCTGGCGATCGCCCGCTGCAGGTCGCCGACCCGGGCGCCGGGGCTGAGGGTGACCAGCCGGTCGAGGGGAATGACGATGTCGGCGAGGGTGAGCGTGTCCAGCGCCAGGGCCTGCTGCAACCGGCGCTGGTCGTCGGGAAGAAGCAGCCCCTCGGCGGCGGACTCGTCGACGAGGTGCACCAGATCCTCGCTCGAATAGGTGGCGTTGAGCTCGCTGGTGGGCTCCACCCCGACGAGCCGGAGCAGCCCGTTGGCGAGCGCGCTGATCGCGGTGAGCACGATCCCGGTCAGCTTCGTCCAGCCAGCCATCACCACCCCGAGCACCAGGGCGCTGGGCAGCGGGTTGGCCAGCGCGAGGTTCTTGGGAACCATCTCGCCCAGCACCATGTGGCAGAAGGACACGAACAGCAGGGCAAGCACGAACGCCGCCGGATGCAGCACCGACGCAGGCAGCGACCAGGCGTCGAACAGCTGCTCGAGCCGGTGCGCGAACGCCGGCTCGGCAACCGCGCCGAGCCCGAGGGAGCACAACGCGATGCCCAGTTGGGAGCCGGCCAGCATCCGGTCCAGGCCGCGCATCTGCGCCAGCGCGATCGTCGCCCGGCGGTTGCCGGCCTGGGCCAGCGGCTCCATCTGGTCCCGGCGGGCGGTGATCAGCGCGAACTGCGCGCCGACGAAGGCGGCGTTACCGAGCAGGAACACGACGGCCAGCGCGATGCTCACGGCGTGCCCTCCGTCGCAACCGGCGGCGGGGTGGCGATCAGCCGGTCGATGCGATGGCCGTCGAGGCGGTCCACGCGCAGGTCCCAGCCCTCGATCGTGAGGTGCTCGCCCCGGTCGGGCAGGTGCCCCAGCCGGGCCAGCACCAGTCCGGCCAGCGTGTCGAACGGTCCGGTCAGTTCCGGCCAGCCGAACACCTCGGCGAAGTCGTCGGTGTGCAGCCGCCCGCTCACCGAGCGCCGGCCGTCGGTCAGCGCGATCACCTCCGGCACCTCGCCGGTGTCGTACTCGTCGCGGATCGGCCCGGTGATCTCCTCGATCAGGTCCTCCACCGTGACCACGCCGGCGGTGCCGCCGAACTCGTCGATGACCACTCCGAGCTGCAGGCTGCCGCGGCGCAGGGTGTGCAGCAGCGGCTCGCAGTGCAGCGTGGTGGGCACCCGCTCGGCCTCCACCATCAACCGGTCCACCCGGACCGTGGTGCGCGCATGCCGGTCCACGCCAAAGGCGTGCTTGATGTGCACCACGCCGGTGATGTCGTCCAGGTCCGTGCCGTAGACCGGGAACCGTGACCTGCCGCTGGTGCGGGCCGCCGCTAGCAGCTCGGCCGCGGTGGCATGGCGCGGCAGTGCCACCACGTCCACCCGCGGCGTCATGACGTCGGCGGCGATCTTGTTCCCGAAGGACAGGCTGCGCCGCAGCAGGTCCGCGGTCGCCGTCGGCAGCGCTCCCTCGGCGGCCGAGGAGGAGATCAGGTAGCGCAGCTCGGCCGGGGACCGGGCCGAGCGCAGCTCCTCCTGCGGCTGCACCCCTAACGCCCGGACCACCGCGTTCGCGGCGCCGTTGAACGCCGCGATGACCGGCCGGAACACCCTGGTGAATCCCAGCAGCAGCGGCACGATGCGGCGGCTGGTCGGCAGCGACCGGGCCAGTGCCAGGTTCTGTGGCACCAGCTCGCCGAACAGCATCTGGGCGATCGTGGCCAGCAGCAGGCCCAGGATCAGCGCCACCACCTCGCTCGCCTCGCCGAGGCCGACCGCGTCGGTGACCGGGTGCAGCGCGGCCGAGACCACCGGCTCGGCGACGAAGCCGAGCAGCAGCGAGCAGACGGTGATGCCGAGCTGCGCGCCGGACAGCTGGAAGGACAGCGTCGAGGTGGCCCGCTGCACCGCCCGGGCGCGCCGGTCGCCGCGCTCGGCGTCGCGGGCGACCCGGCCCCGGTCGACCGAGGTCAGGCCGAACTCCGCGGCCACGAAGACGGCGTTGGCGGCGATGAGGACCCCGACCGCCAGCCAGCCCAGCAGGGTCAGCACCGTTCGTCACACCTTCCAGCCGCTGCCGCGGACCGTGCGGCTAGCTTTCGACGGTACTGGCCCGAGGTACCGGCCCGGACCGGCCACGACAGTGTCGACATCCTGAGCACGCAGCGCGTCAGGCGATGCTGCCTCGCTCGGCAACCCAGCGATGCTCGAACGGCACTACCTCCGAGACGATCTCGAAGTCATTGTCGTAATGAATCACGGTCAGGCGATGTTCGGCCGCGAGGACGGCGGTGAGCAGGTCTGCCACAACGACCGCCCGATGGCGGCCGGTACGGGCCAAGCTGCGCTGGGCGTCGAAGGCGCGCTGCCAGTGGTGGTCGTCGGTGGCCAGATACTCGTAGGCAACCCGTCGATCGGCGCGTACCTGCTCGTACTCATCGGGACTGCGCGTGCTGTCCAGCGCTTCGGCATCCAACCTGGCGCAGGTCGCTACCACACCGCCCTCGATGAGCGGAGCCAGCCGACGACTGACAGCGGGCTGCGACATCCGCGCTGCCGCGCTGGTGTCGATCAGGAAGCGCGCCAGGTTCGCCACCGGGCTACCGCCAGACTTCGGCTCGCCGCTCCGGGTCGCTCAGTTCGGCTGGGCACCAGCTACCGCGGCTCGCAGATGCCTCGGGCCGGCCAGGTAACCTGGCCGGCCCGGACATCTACCGCGTCACGCGATCCTGGTCAGGAAAGCTGGTGCCCCGGAACGTCGAAGCGGTCCAGCATCATCACCTTGTCCCAGGCGGCCACGAAGTCCCGGACGAACTTCTCCTGCGCGTCGTCGCTGGCGTACACCTCGGCGATGGCCCGCAGCTGGGAGTTGGCTCCGAACACCAGGTCGACGGCGGTGGCCGTCCACGTGACCTCGCCGCTGTTGCGGTCGCGGCCCTCGTAGACGTTCTCGGCCGACTCCGACACCTTCCACTCGGTGTTTTCGTCCAGGATATTGACGAAGAAGTCGTTGGTCAGCGTGCCCGGCCGGTCGGTGAACACCCCGTGCTCGGACTGCCCGTAGGTGGCCTTCAGGGCCCGCATGCCACCGACCAGCACCGTCATCTCCGGCGCGGTCAGCGTGAGCAGGTTCGCCCGGTCCAGCAGCTTGACCTCCGGCGGCAGCTTCTCACCGCTGCGCAGGTAGTTGCGGAAGCCGTCGGCGCTCGGTTCGAGCACCGCGAAGGCCTCCACGTCGGTCTGCTCCTGCGAGGCGTCGGTACGTCCCGGCGTGAACGGAACGGGAATGTCGTGCCCAGCGTTCCGGGCCGCCTGCTCGACGCCCGCGCAGCCGCCCAGCACGATCAGGTCGGCCAGCGAGATCTGAGCACCACCGGCGCTGTTGAAGTCCTGCTGGATCTGCTCCAGGGTCTGCAGCACGCTCGACAGCTGGGCCGGCTCGTTGACCTCCCAGTCCCGCTGCGGGGTGAGCCGGATCCGGGCGCCGTTGGCCCCGCCGCGCTTGTCGGTGCCGCGGAAGCTGGCTGCCGACGCCCAGGCGGTGGCGACCAGCTGCGAGACGGTCAGGCCGGAGTCTGCGATCTTGCCCTTCAGCGCCGCGATGTCCGCCTCGCCGACCAGCTCGCCCTCGACCGGCGGCACCGGGTCCTGCCAGATCTGCGGCTCCGCCACCCACGGCCCGAGGTAGCGCGAGACCGGACCCATGTCGCGGTGCAGCAGCTTGTACCAGGCCCGGGCGAAGGCGTCGGCGAACTCCTCCGGGTGCTCCAGGAAGCGCCGCGCGATCTTCTCGTAGGCCGGGTCCATCCGCAGCGCCAGGTCGGTGGTGAGCATCATCGGCGGCCGGTTCAGCTCGCCGGTCTCCGGGTCCGGCACGGTGTTGGCCCCGGCGCCGTCCTTGGGACGCCACTGCTTGGCACCGGCCGGGCTCTCGGTCAGCTCCCACTCGTAGCGGAACAGGTTCTCGAAGAAGCCGTTGCTCCACCGGGTCGGCGTCGAGGTCCAGGTGACCTCCAGGCCGCTGGTGATGGTGTCCTTGCCCTTGCCGCTGCCGAAGCTGTTCTTCCAGCCCAGGCCCTGCGCCTCGACCGGAGCGGCCTCCGGCTCCGGGCCGACGTACTCGGCGCCGGCCGCGCCGTGGGTCTTGCCGAAGCTGTGGCCGCCGGCGATCAGCGCCAGGGTCTCCTCGTCGTTCATCGCCATCCGGCGGAAGGTCTCCCGGATGTCGCGGGCGGCGGCCAGCGGGTCGGGGTTGCCGTTCGGGCCCTCCGGGTTGACATAGATCAGGCCCATCTGGACCGCGCCCAACGGGCCGGACAGCTCGCGCTCGCCGCTGTAGCGCTCATCGCCGAGCCAGGTGTCCTCCGGTCCCCAGAAGACCTCTTCCGGCTCCCAGATGTCGGGACGGCCGAAGCCGAAGCCGAAGGTCTTGAAGCCCATCGACTCCAGCGCGACGTTGCCGGCGAAGACCAGCAGGTCGGCCCAGGAGATCTTCTTGCCGTACTTCTTCTTGACCGGCCAGAGCAGCCGGCGGGCCTTGTCGAGGTTGGCGTTGTCCGGCCAGCTGTTGAGCGGGGCGAACCGCTGC
>NZ_DATINC010000105.1:0-3023 GCF_035474675.1 Jatrophihabitans sp.
CCGCCAGCTTTTCCTCCGCCAGCCGCATCAGGTTCTCGTGCAGGGCACGCTCACCATCGAGCGCCCAGCCGAATTCCGCGACGCCCTCCGGGCTCATGCCGGCCCACCAGTCCAGACCCTCGGCCCCGAAGGGAGCGGAGCCGCTCTGGCACTCGGCCGCCGTGATCCGGTCACCGAGCCGGGCCGCCACCGCCAGCGCGTGCGGTCCCCCGCCGCAGAAGCCGGACACCGCGAACCGATCCAGGCCCAGCGCATCGGCGATGGCGGCCACGTCCTGGGCACAGTCGACCACCCGCCGGCCGGGCTGGCGGTGCGAGGCGCCGTAACCCGGCCGGTCGTAGGTCACCAGCCGCAGCCCCGCGCGTTGGATCGCTTCCTCGTCCCGGGGGCGGACCAACCGGGAACCCGGAATGCCGTGCAGGAAGAAGACGGGAGAGCCGTCCGGATCGCCCCACTGCGCCGCCCCGAGCGTGCGTCCGTCGGGTGCCGAGACCTCTGTCAACCGCTGCGTCATGCGGAGGATTCTGCCTGACCGTCCGGACCCGGCCCAGCTGCTGCAGGGCGTCGGCCGGGACGCTGCCGAGCGCGCCGCCGCGCTCGTACCGAGGCGCCGAAAGCGGCAGCAGCAGGCGCGTGTGACCAATCGGTGACCAGCGAGGCACCAGAAACGACTCAGGACCTCCGCGCGAACGCTGAAGGCCCCGGAATCCCTGCTCCCCCGACTGGACTCGAACCAGTAACCCTTCGATTAACAGTCGAATGCTCTGCCAATTGAGCTACGGGGGACCGTACGTGCCATCCGGCCGACTGGCAGCGGAACTGGCAGGCGAACAGGCAGCGGCTAGAAGAATAACCCATCCGCACCCCGGCCTCGCCTCACCCCCCGGCCGTGTGGACACTGGAAGGAGGACATCGGCGAAAGGCGGACGAGAGATGAAGTTCCTACTCGGCATCGCGGTCGGCTACGTGCTCGGCGCCCGCGCCGGACGCGAGCGGTACGAGGACATCGTCGCGCTGGCCCGCCGGGTCGCCGGCAGCCAGACCGTCCAGTCCACCGCCGGGGTGCTGCAGGCGCAGGCCGCCGGCGCGGCCGAACGGGCCAAGAACCGGCTCGGCGGCCGGATGCTGACCGGCCAGCGCACCGGCACCAGCGTCAACGGCCACCGGTACTGATCGAAGCCGGGAGCCGGCCGGTCAGATCTCGGCGATGATCTGAGCCCGCCGCCCGGCGTACTCCTCTGCCGTGATGAGCCCGCGGTCGCGCAGGTCATCCAGCTCGGCCAGCCTGCTGGTGGCCGACGGCCGGGCCGGGGCCTGGCCGCGGGATGTCGGCGAAACCGTCGCCTGTGTCACCCATGCGGCTAGTGTGCCCGAACCGCCCGGAAAGCGACCGGGAATTCAGCTGAGAAACGGCTGCTCGGACGCCGACCTGGTGAGCCGGTCCAGGTAGTCCAGCAGCGCCGCCCGGGCCGCTTCCGAGTCCGGCGTGCCGGTGTCCAACCGGGCGGTCCAGATCAGGCCGTCCGTGCCGGCCCGGCGCCGGGCCACGATCCGGGCGGTACCACCGGGTACCCGGACCTGCTCCCAGCGCGCGATGCTCGCCTCGACCCGGGTTCGAACCACTGCCGGCAGGTTGCGCGGCTCGGCCAGCCGCAGCGTCCGGGCCGGGCGGTCGGTCACCACTCCCCCGGCGTCAAGCTCGCCCTCGATCACCTGCAGGCCCTCCTCGCCCCAGGTGGCCTTGACCACCTGGTCCCAGCCGATCCGCCGCCAGCCGGCCGGCGCGGCGCCGTCGGCGACCGGCCCCTCGGCAACCGGCAGCCACAGCCCGAACTGGGTGGCCGCCACCGCGGCCGGTCCGTCCTCGGCTACCGCCAGCACCCGCTCGTCCGGCGCCAGCAGGGCACGCAACCCGGCGGGCAGGCGCACCCGGCGGCCGAAGAGAGCCATCAGGCCTCGCCGCCGATCGCCTTGACCCGCAACGCCCGCCGGCGCTGCTCCAGCTGCATGAGCTGGCCGAACAGCCGGCCCTGCTCCTCGGCGTCGCTGACCGCGTCCAGCCGCTGCACCCGCGACTTCAGCTGCGCCACCTCGCGGCCGACCACCTGCTCGGCCAGGTTCATCACCATCGCCTCGGCATAGCGGGACTGGGTGTCGGTGCCCGAGCGCAGCGGCTCGACGGCCAGCGCGTTGACCGCGGCACGGGCCTCGGACTCCGGCGGCAGGTGCTCGGCGACCCGCTCGACCCAGGCCGGTCCGGTCCGGCCGGCCGCGGCCCCGCCGGCAGCGGCGATGGCCGACTGCAACTGCTGGTACACCGCGGTCAGGAACGCCTGCGGGCCCAGCTGGTCGAACTGCTCGGCCACCACCTCGGGCAGCTGCAGGGCCGCCTTGATCACCTCCCGCTCGGCCTGGCCGACCTTCGGTGGCACGCCGGGCACCAGCGGCTGGGCCGGTGCGGACGGGGCCGCCCGGTGCTGGCCGTCGGCCGCCCGGGCCATCCCCCGCACCCGGCTGAGGATCTCGTCCGGGTTGGCGACGCCGCTCAGCCTGGCCAGCTCGCGGGCGTACTCGAAACGGTGCGACGGGTCCTTGATCTGGGCCACCAGCGGCACGGTCAGGTTCAGCGCCGCCACCCGGCCCTCCACGGTGTCGACGTCGAAGCGCTTGATGATGGTGCCGAGCATGAAGCGCAGCATCGGCACGTTGGACTCGATCAGCGCGCGCACCGCCTGGTCGCCGCCGGCCTGCCGCAGGTCGCACGGGTCCTTGCCGCTCGGGTCGATCGCCACGAACGTCTGGGCCAGGAACTTCTGCTCGTCCTTGAAGGCCCGCTCGGCCGCCTTCATGCCGGCCGCGTCCCCGTCGAAGGTGAAGATCACCTTGGTGGTGGCCTGCGCCTCCTCGGCGCTGTTGGTCGACCACAGCCGCCGGATCACGTTGACGTGCTCGCCGCCGAAGGCGGTGCCGCAGGTGGCCACCGCGGTCGTCACCCCGGCCAGGTGGCAGGCCATCACGTCGGT
>NZ_DATINC010000106.1:0-22639 GCF_035474675.1 Jatrophihabitans sp.
GCTCCAGCCGCAACCGGTAGCTGCGGCCGGCCTCCAGCTCGACCTCGGCGGTGCTGGTCGGGGGCGAGAACAGCGCGGCGCCCGGGTCGTCGCCGGCTACCGCGGAATCCGCCGACAGCACCTCGACGCCGTCGACGGTGAGCACCGTCCGGCCCACCCCGGCGAAGCCGAGCTCGACCGTCCCGGTCTCGGCCGGCCGGTAGTCGGTGAGGACCTCCAGGCTCGCCAGGTCGCCGGCCGGCGCGTTGCCCAGCCACACCAGGGCGCTGGAGAACCGCACCTCCTCCAGCACCACCGCGCCGGCCGGGTCGCGGAACCGCACCCGCAGCCGGCCGCGCCCGTCTCGGGGTCGGTCAGGGTCTCCACTGGCAGCGGCGCGATGCCCTCCTGCACGACCGCGCCCAGCCGGTAACCCACCACCGCCCCGGGCAGCGCCTGGCGCAGCCCGGCCAGCGGGGAGATGATCTCGCTCGGCACCACCGTCGCGCTGCCGCCGCCCTGGGTACGGGGCAGCTCGGCGTTCTGGCCGCTGACCGCGATGCTGGCCGGCGCCGCCAGCGGCAGCAGCTGCCCGGCGTTGCGGACCAGCACGATGCCGCGCGCCTCGGCCTCCCGGGCGAAGCCGACGTCGATGATCGGCCGGGGCCGGTCGGAGGTGGGCTCACCCAGCGCGCCCACCCGGACGGCCAGCCGCAGCAGCCGCCGGACCTTCTCCTCGACCGCCTCGGCCGGCACCTCGCCGGCCCGCACCGCCGCCACCAGCGCCGGGCCCCAGGCACCGTCCGGGCCGGGCATCGCCAGGTCCTGCCGGGCCCGGGCGGCGGCCACCGAGCGCACTGCGGTCCAGTCCGAGACGACCAGCCCGTCGAAGCCCCATTCCTCGCACAGCGGGTCGCGCAGCAGGTCGTTCTCGGACATGGTCACCCCGGCCACCGCGTTGTAGGCCGACATCACCGTCCAGGCACCGGCCTGGACCGCCTGTTCGAACGGCGCCAGGTACAGCTCGCGCAGCGCGCGCTCGTCCACGGTCACGCTGGCGGTGTAGCGCTCGGTCTCGAAGTCGTTGGCCACGTAGTGCTTGGGGCAGGCGGCGATCCCGGCCGACTGCACGCCCCGGACATAGGCCGCGCCGATCACCCCGGTGAGCAGCGGGTCCTCGGAGTAGGCCTCGAAGTGCCGGCCGCCCAGCGGGCTGCGGTGCAGGTTGATGGTGGGCCCGAGCACCACGTCGACGCCCTTGCGGATCGCTTCGGCGGCGGCGACCTGGCCGTAGCGGTAGGCCAGTTCCGGATCCCAGGACGCGCTCAGCGCGGTCGCCGAGGGCAGGTTGAGCGACGGATCGCGCTCGTCCCAGATAGCGCCGCGCACCCCGGACGGACCGTCGGACAGCACCATCGGCCGCAGCCCGATCGCCGGTTCGCCGTAGGTGGTCCACATGTCCGCCCCGGTCAGCAGCCGCACCTGCTGCTCCAGGGAAAGGCTGCCGACCAGGTCGGCGAGGCGTCGCTCCAGGGCGGCCGGGTCGGGGAGGGCGCTGGCTTCGGTACTGGTGCCGGTCTCGTGCGTGGTCACAGCCGCACCTCTTCCGTGGGTTGCTTCCGATGCTAGTTCGGCGCGGAGGGCGCAGCAGAGCCCATATCCTCGACAGCTCAGGCTGTGGCGGACGACCGGCGATCGGCCGGCTCCTGACCAGGCCGGAAGGGCAGGTCGAGCATGACCGCGGCAGTGGATCAGGATCGGCGCGAGTGGGACGTCATCGTGATCGGCGGCGGTGCCGCCGGGGAGAACGCTGCGCAGTACGCGACGCAGTTCTCCGGCCTGCAGGCGGTGATCGTGGAGGCCGAGCTGCTCGGCGGCGAGTGCTCGTACTGGGCGTGCATGCCGAGCAAGGCGCTGCTGCGGCCGGTGGAGCTGCTCGCCGCCGGCCGGGACCTGCCCGGAGTGCGGGAGCTGCTCGGCGACCGGAAGCTGGATCCGGCACCGGTGCTGGCCCGGCGCGATGCGGTGGTCAACCACCTCGACGACAGCTCCCAGGTGAACTGGGCGCTCGGCGCCGGCATCGACGTGGTGCGTGGCTACGGCCGGCTGTCCGGGGTGCGCGAGGTGACGGTGACCGGCCCGGACGGCACCGAGCGGGTGCTGACCGCCCGGCACGCGGTGGTGCTGGACACCGGCAGCTCGCCGGCGATCCCGCCGGTGCCGGGGCTGGCCGAGGCCCGGCCGTGGACCTCGCGCGACGTGACGAACCTGCACGAGATCCCGCGCCGGATGGTGGTGGTGGGCGGCGGCGTGGTGGCCTGCGAGTCGGTGACCTGGCTGCACGGGCTGGGCGTCGAGGAGATCACCGTGGTCGAGGGCGCGCCCGGCCTGCTGGCCCGCAACGAGCCGTTCGCCGGTGAGATCCTCGAGCGCGGCTTCGCGCAGGCCGGCATCACCGTCCGCACCGGCGCCAAGGTCACCGCGGCGCACCGGGCGGAGGTCAACGACGCGCCCGTCGGGCACCGGCACGGCGGCGAGGTGACCGTCACGCTAGACAGCGGCGAGCAGCTCACCGCCGACGAGGTGCTGGTGGCGGCCGGTCGCCGGCCACACAGCGACGACCTGGGGCTGGAGACGGTCGGGCTGAAGCCCGGCGGGTACCTGACGGTGGACGACCAGCTGTGCGTCGAGGGCGTCGAGGGAAACTGGCTGTACGCGATCGGGGACCTGTGCGGCCGGGCCCTGCTGACCCACATGGGCAAGTACCAGGCCAGGATCGCCGGCGAGGTGATCGCCGCCCGGGCCGCGGGACGGCCGCTGGAGACCGGGCTGTCCGGCCGGCATGCCGACATCGTCGACCACGACCAGGTGCCGCAGGTGACCTTCACCGATCCCGAGATCGGCTCGGTGGGCCTGACCGAGCAGCAGGCCCGCGACAAGGGCCTGGACGTCGAGGCGGTCGAGTACGACCTGGCCAACCTGGCCGGTACGTACGTGCTGCGGGAGAACTACGTCGGCCGGGCGAAGCTGGTTCTCGACCGGAAGGACGACGTGCTGGTCGGCGCGACCTTCGTCGGCACCGGGATCGCCGAGCTCACCCACTCGGCGACGGTGGCGGTGGTGGCGCGCGTCCCGGTGCCGGTGCTGTGGCACGTGGTGCCGTCCTACCCGACGGTCAGCGAGGTGTGGCTGCGGCTGCTGGAGGAGTTGGACAAGCGCCGCCGGGGCTGACCGCCGCACGGCTCGGCTTGCTGATGTCGCGAGCAGTTGTGCCGGCAGGCCCGCGGCGCTGGCAAGTGAGCAATCTAAGCTGACTGGATGGCTGTTCTGACGTCGGTCATCACCTGCCCGGTCTGCGGTGAGCAGGCGCGAGCGGTCATGCCGGAGAACGCCTGCCAGCACTTTTACCGGTGCACCGGTTGCGGGGAGACGCTGAAACCGCGGGTTGGCGACTGCTGCGTGTTCTGCTCTTACGGAGACGCCAGGTGCCCGCCGGTGCAGGCCGAGGCAACGTCAGGGTAGGTGCTTGCCGAGCCAGCCCAGCGGCCTGCCCAGCCAGCGGTTGCGGTGCCAGCCGCGCTGTATCACCTGCTGCCGAGCAAGCCGCAGCCGGTCACGAACCCGGACCAGCGGCCCGGTACGGGTGAGGTCTTCGATCTGCTTGGCCTGCCTGGCAGCCCACCGGGCACAGCGCGGGCACAGCGCCACTTCCGGATGGTTGCCCAGGTGCACCAGGCGGGCCGGGTCTTCGATCAGTCCGCAGCACCAGCATTCCGAGCGGCGGGACGGCTCATTGGTTGCCACGGCGGTAACGGCTGTCATGAGATGAACGGTAAGGAGCTTGCCGAGGCCGCACAACATACGCACGTACGTCTGGCTGCTGTATCCCGGGTGGGTCGGCTTCTCGCGCCATGGCGACGTCGAGTGTGTACTGCATGGGCTGGATAACACTGCATCGGGCTGGATAACTGAGTGCAACACTTCTATCCAACAGGCTGCAGCTTCCGTTCCCCGAGGCATCCGAGAGGTGGGCATGGACATCCGCGAGCTCGACCGGCGAGCCATGGACGTCACCGCGCGGCTCGTCCCGCTCGTCACCACCGAGCACTGGCACCGCCCGACCCCGTGCGAGGGATGGCAGGTGCACGACCTGCTCGCGCACATCCTCGGGCAGTATCACGGGTTCGCCCTTGCCGCGTCGGGGTATCCGACCAGCCTCAAAGACTTCCGTCCCCGGCCGGTGCGGGTCGAGAACCTGGTGGCCGACTATACGGCGGCCGCCGACCGGGTCAACACCGCGTTCACCGAACCCGGTGTGCTGGAAAGGCAGTTCCACCTGCCGGAGATCCGCGACGGCGGTTCCTTTCCGGCCACCGCGGCCATCGGTTTCCACCTGGTCGACGAGGTGGTGCACGCCTGGGACCTGGCCAAGTCGATCGGAACAACCGTCGACTTCGACGCGGAAGTGGAGAAGGTAGCCCTGGCGGTCGCGGTCCGGGTGCCGGACGACCCGGCGTCACGCGGGCCGGGATCGGCGTTCGCGCCTGGTTACCGGCCGGACCCCGAGCTACCCGTCCTGGACCGGATCGTGGCACTGCTCGGCCGGCGTCCGGACTGGTCACCCGCCGGGTAGCAGGCCGCGCTCAGAGCACCGGCAGGGTCAGCACCTGATCGACAGTGCCGGTGGGGACGGTGACCTGGACCGGCAGCTGGCCGCCCCGGTAGTTGGTGTCGCCGCCGGCCAGGTAGAGCGCGATCCGGTGGCCGGCGTCGAACCGGTGCGCGATGCCCGGCAGCGTGATGTGCACGGCCGCCGTCACGTCGGCGATCCGGGCCGGGGCCACCAGGCCGTGGATCAGGCGGGCGGTGCCGTCCGGGCCGACGTCGTAGAGCTTGGCGAACAGCACCAGCTGGCCGGCCGGTCCGCTGCCCTGGCTGAGTGCCGCGGCCGGCGCCGACAGCCGGACATCCAGGGTGGGCGTGCCGACCACGGTGACCGGTGCGGTCAGCGGAGCGCCGGTCCAGGACGCGAAGGTGCCGGCAACGTTGACGTCGGGGTTGTCCAACGGCACCTCGACCTTGGCGCCCACCACGTCGAGGTTGCCCAGGGTGCCCGGCGCGCCGGCCGGCGGCGTCGTGAAGGTCTGCGAGCCCGGCCGGATGCCGCCGCCGACCAGCTCGGTACCGGACAGGTAGAGCCGGCGCGGCTTGCCGACCGGGTAGCCGGGCGCGGTGGCGACCGTGCCCGTCCAGTCCTGGTAATAGGCGAACGCCGGGCCGGTGCTCACCGCGCTGCCCTTGAGGTAGTGGTCGAACCAGGCCTGGATCCGGTTGGCCTCGTAGGCGGCGCCGGCTGCCGACGGGGTGCCGCCGGAATGGCCGTCGTAGCGCCACATCAACGCTACCGGGGTGTGCTGGCGGCGCAGTGCCTGGTAGGTGGCGATCGACTCGTTGAGGTTGAACAGGGTGTCGACCTCGCCCTGGTCCAGCAGCACCGGAACGGTGATCCGGGGCAGGTAGTCGGCCACCGAGGCGTGCCGCAGCCGGGCGGCGTCGTCCGGCTGCAGATACCCGGTGGTGCCGCCGGTGACCAGCGCCGGGCAGACGAAGTCGGCGAAGTTCGGGCAGCCGACCAGCCGCTGCGGATCCTGCTGGGCGTACTGGACGCCGTCGAAGATGCCGATCGCGGAGAAGGCGGCGGCCCAGCTCAGCTTGGTCGCGCCGGGCGTGCTGCCGGCGGCGTTGTTCGGGTCGAGGGAGTAGGACAGGTCGTGCCAGGTGATCTGCGGGTTCAGCGCGTCGACCCGCGGGTCGACGGCGGCGACCGCGAACTGGATCTGGCCGCCGTACGAGCCGCCCCACATGCCGACCCGCGGGTCGTGCGCCTGGGCCCGCCCCTGATGGTCGAGGGAATCGTGCACGATGTAGTCCGGCGCCGGGAACTCCTCGGTGTGCCCGGCGTCGGTGAACGCGATTCCCGGTGCGCCGCCGAGGAAGCTCACCAGCTGGCTGCCGGCGGCGCCGTCGTAGTCCGGGTCGTCCAGGGTGATCTTGCAGCCGGAACCGCCGAAGCCCAGGCCGGAGTAGGAGAGCACCGCGTAGCCCAGGCCCGCGTAGCGCTGGGCGAACGGCGCCTGGTCGGCGGCCGAACCGCCGAAGCCGTTGGTGGTGAGGATCGCCGGCACCGGGTGCCCGGGCGAGGCGTCGGCGGGGGTGTAGAGGTCACCGACCACGTCGCACTGCTGCCGGCTGCCGGCCGGGCCCACCGTCACCGCGAAATGCAGCGCCTGGGTGCGGTAACCGGCCGCGGCGGCACCGGCCGGGGAGCTTGCGACCGGCAGGGACGAGCCGAGCAGGCCGGCGGCGGCGCAGGCAAGCGCGACCGGAACGGCGAAGAATGCGGCGCGACGCACGGATACCTCCAGCAGCGATGGGGTTGCTGGATATAACGATCCGGCGTCATACCGGTGACGGAGCTTCGGCCCAGCCCGGTAACCGACGGCGTGGGTCGATCTTTGTCAGCCGCAATCCGGCCCCAGCACGACGCCGCCCCGTCCGAACCGTTCGGACGGGGCCCGCGGGTGGCGGTGAGGCGTCGACCGGGGGGTGTCAGCGTCCCAGGCGGCTGGTGGCGTCGGTGACCGCGGAACGGCGGCTGAGCAGCACGCCGAGGGCGATCATGCCCAGCCCCAGAATCAGGTGCAGCCAGTTGTCGGCGGTGTTCACCGGCACGAAGTTGCCGTCGGAGTTCTGGTCCACGATCAGGCCGTAGATCCAGAGCACCAGGTAGATCACGCCGCCGCCGACCAGGAACAGGTAGGCGGTGCGGGCCTGCCGGGCCATCGCGAGGCCGGCGACCCCGAACAGCAGGTGGACGATGTTGTGCAGCACCGACACCTGGAAGATGCCGATCAGCTTGGCCGTCGACTCGTGTCCGGCAAAGGACATGTCGTCGTAGTTGGTGGTGATGCCGGGAATGAAGCCAAGGATGCCGACGAGCAGGAAGACGGCGCCTACCGCAGCCGCGGCCTTCTGGATATCGGTACGCATAGCATCGCCGGAGTTGAATCTGGTCACTGAGCCTCCGTCAGGATGAGGCAGAAGAGCGGCCAGCCGGCAGCAGCACGTACGGCCAGCGGTCCGCAGCTGCTTGTCGAGCCATCTTCAACCTATTCCTGCGGTTGAGGGATTGCAATTTCCTGCCCGGAAAAACCTGTGCAGCGAGGACGGCCGCCGGGCCCCGCGCCGGTGAGCCCCCTGTAATTGCATCGCTCACCGGGCTCCCCCTAGACTCAAGGCCTAGTGGAGGGCCGTTGGCCCGCGCGCGGCTCAATCACGAGCCTTTCGATGCTCGGCTCGGGCGTCTGTTCCACAACCGCTCCTGCTGGGCATGGATCGCGGGTAAACCCATGATGATGAGCGTTTCCGGCGTTCGAGGCTTTCGTCCTTTCCGGACGGAAACCCCTCGACTGACGATCGCTCGCCCCCGAACCACGCGGTGCGGGTCGCCTCCCTGAGCTGGATCGATGTCCGACGTCTGGTCGGGAACATCGCCGAACGCCGGAGCAGTGCCTCCGCCGCACGACGCGCTGAGACCACAGCGCTCGCTCTGCCGAACTCGAGGAGTTCACCATGACCGAGGAATACAACCCGCCCTACACCTCCACCCCGTTGGCCACCGGTGCCGACGCGGTTCCGCCCGCCACCCCTCCGGTGGTCGGCTATTCCGCCCCGCCGGCCGGCGGCGCCACCGAGCCCGGCTCCGGGGGGAGCACCACCGAGGTGGCCAAGGACCAGGCGGCCCAGGTGACCCAGGGCGCCGTGCAGGCAGGCCAGCACGTGGCCGGCGTGGCCAAGGAGCAGGTGGTCAACGTCGGCGCCGAAGCCGGCCGGCAGGCCAAGGACCTGCTGTCGCAAGCAGGTTCGGAGATCAGCCAGCAGGCATCGTCGCAGCAGCAGCGGCTGGCCCAGAGCATCCGCTCGCTGGGCGATGAGCTGCACAAGATGACCCAGCCCGGTGAGCAGGCGTCCGGGCCGGCCGCCGACCTCGCCCGCCAGGGTGCCCAGCGCACCCGGGAGTTCGCGTCCTGGCTGGAGCAGCGCGAGCCCGGTGAGGTGCTGGAGGAGGTCAAGGACTTCGCCCGCCGGCGTCCCGGCACCTTCCTGCTGCTGGCAGCCGGTGCGGGCCTGCTGGCCGGCCGGATGACCCGCGGCCTGCAGGCGGCCAGCAGCGACCAGGGCCAGAGCAGCCAGTCGGGCAACCACTCCAGCCTGGCCGGCGACCCCAGCCAGTGGGGTGCCCAGTACGGCTCGGGCGTCCAGTACGGCGAGACCACCCAGTACGGCGGCGCGCAGTACGGCGAGTCCGACAGCGCCGTGGTGCTCGGCACCGTAGAGGAGATCGAGGTGGTCCGGCCCTACGCCTCCAGTGAGGACGGCCCGTCCGGCTACCCGACCACCAGCGGCCCGACCACCGGCGGCACCCTGTGAGTACCTCCTACGAAGGCGGCAGCCCGCCCGGTGCCGAGCGCGCCTCGATCGGCGAGCTGTTGTCCGACATCAGTTCCGACCTGAGCACCCTGATGCGCCAGGAGGTCGCGCTGGCCAAGGCCGAGCTGAGCCAGTCGGCCAAGCAGGCCGGCAAGGGCGGCGGCATGCTGGCCGGTGCGGGTGTTGCAGGCCACTTCGTCCTGCTGTTCCTCTCGATCTGCCTCTGGTGGGGGATCGGCAACCACACCGGCCGTGGCTGGTCCGCCCTGATCGTCGCCGTCATCTGGGCGATCATCGCCGCGATCCTGGCCGCGACCGGCCGCAAGGAGATGAAGAACGTCACCGGTGTGCCGAGGACCGCGGACACCGTCAAGAAGATTCCCAGCGCTGTCGCAGGAAACGAGGAAACCCGATGACGACCAGCAACGACCCCGACCAGATCCGCGCCGAGATCGAGCGGACCCGTGCGAGCCTGTCCAACGACGTCAACGCCCTGACCGACAAGGTGACGCCGAGCCATGTGGCCCGCCGGCAGGTCGACAAGGCCCGCGGTGCGGTGTCCAGCGTGAAGGACCGGGTGATGGGGACCGCCTCCGACCTCGGCTCCTCCGTCTCCGACAAGGCCTCCCAGGTGTCGGGCAAGGCATCCGACATGGGCGGCGCGGTGTCGGGCAAGGCATCCGACGTGGGTGGCGCGGTGTCCGGTGCACCGTCCGCCGTCAAGTCCCGCGCGGCCGGAAACCCGTTGGCCGCCGGGGTGATCGCCGCCGGTGTCGGCTGGCTGATCGGCTCGCTGCTGCCGGCCAGCGAGCGGGAGAAGCAGGCCGCCAGCCAGGTCAAGGACCAGGCCAGCCAGACCGTCGCACCGGTGGTGTCCGACGCCGTCAAGGAGGTTGCCGACAACCTCAAGCAGCCGGCCCAGGAAGCGGTCGAGTCGGTCAAGGGCACCGCCGCCGAGGCCGCCCAGACGGTCAAGGAGGAGGGCCAGTCCTCGGTGCAGGACGTGCAGGACAAGGCTGTCGAGGCCAAGGACACCGTCCAGGAAAGCCGTAGCTGAGCCTGCGTTCCCGCCGGCTCCCCACTATCCGTCGCTTCGCGACCTGACCGGAAAGGAGCGCGATGTCCAACGACGCCATCGTGCTGTTGAAGGCCGATCACAAGGAACTCAAGGCCGTCTTCAAGCAGTTCCAGAAGGCGGGTGAGGACGACACCCAGAAGAAGGGCGAGCTCGTCGGGCGGATGATCGAGCTGCTGACCGTGCACACCTACCTGGAGAACGAACTGGTCTACCCGGAGGTGCGCGGGCAGCTGCCCGACCTGGAGGACGACATCCTGGAGTCCTTCGAGGAGCATCACGTCGCCGATCTGCTCTGCCACGAGCTGAGCACCATGAGTCCCGACCACGAGCGCTTCGACGCCAAGACGACGGTGCTGATCGAGAACGTGCTGCACCACATCGAGGAGGAGGAGCAGGAGTGGTTTCCCAAGGTGCGGGAGAACATGGGCCGCAAGCAGCTGTCCGAGCTCGGTGAGCGGCTGCTGCAGATGCGCCAGACCGCTCCGCGCAGCCCGGCCGACCCGAGGGCGGTGAAGTCGGCCGCGGACGCCGACGGCAGGTAGCCCGACTCCGGCCGTTTCGGCAGCCGGATGATCTGTTCGGGGTTGCGCCCCGGTCGCCCAGGCGGCCGGGGCGCACCTGTGTCCGCCAGCGGTGCGGAGATGCTCAGGCGGCCGGGGCGGCCCAGTCCCGCACCGCGTCGCGGAGCGCGGCGTCGGCGGCGGCCGGATAGGGGAAGCAGGCGTTGTGCGCACCCGGCAGCACGGTGCACCGGCCCGATGCCAGGCCGGCCAGCCGGTGCGCCCAGGCCGGCGGCGCGAAGCCGTCCCACTCGCCGGTCAGCACCAGCACCGGCAGCCGCAGCTGCCCGGCCCGCTCCTCGGGCCGGTCATGCATCGCATCGCGCAGGAAGCCGAGCACGCCGTACCCGCCGCTGTGCAGGTAGGACGGCAGCACCGCCGGGATCTCTGCCCACCGTTCCCGGGCGAAGGTGCTCGCGCCCCGGCGCACCAGCCGGAGCGCGCCGCGGGCCGCCGGGTCGAAGGTCGGGCCGGCCAGCACCAGGCCGGCCAGCCGGTCGGGCACCCGCAGCGCGGTGACCGAGACCGCCTGGGCGCCGGTGGAGTGGCCGAGCAGCACCACGCCGCGGCGGTCGCCGGCCGCCAGCCAGTCCGCGACGGCGGCGCCGACCCCGGCCACCGTCGGCGGGCAGGCCCGCGCCCGGCCCCAGCGCCAGCCCGGCAGGTCGAGCACCGTGACCCGGGTCCAGCCCGCGACCCGGCGGGCCCACGGCGCCAGGTAGCCGGGCGCGCCGAGGCCGGGCAGCATCACCACCTCCGGCAGGTCGGTGGGGGTGCCGGCGACCAGCAACCGCACCGGACGGCCGCCGATGCTGTCGTGCCGCAGCTGCCAGCTACCGGCCGGCGCACCGCGGCCGGGCCACGCTCGCATTTCCGGCCCGTCCGTCAGCTCTGGCTGTTGATCTTGAGTACGCCGTCCTCGGACACCAGCCCGAAGGTGGTCTGTTCCGACACCTTCCGGCCGTCCTTGTAGGTGTAGTTGACCGTGGCCACCACGGTGTCGGGCGGGCTGCCGGTCACGTCGCTGACCGTGACCCGCCGGATCTGGCCCCAGTACGCGTCGTAGGTGTCCCGGCCGCCGGCCCGGCCGTTCTGGAACTCCTCGGTCAGCCGGGTCCAGGCCTCGTCGGTGTTAGCCGGCAGCAGGGCGTAGTAGTCCCGGATCGCCTTGGCCAGCTCGGCCGCGCTGGGCGAGGTGTCAGCCGGCGTGCTGTTCGCGGTGGAGGCCGGCGGCTCGCTGGACTGGCTGGTCTGGTTGCTGGCCGGTGCGGACGAGCTCGGCGCCGGGGTGCTGGACGGTCGGGTGCTGGAAGCCGCGGTGGTGCGGGGGGCGCTCGTCGAGCCCGGGCTGGTCGCCGGTGGGTTGGCGGTGTTGTTGTCCCGGTTGAGCAGCAGCAGGCCGGCCACGATGGCGCCGATCAGCAGCAGCGCCACCACCAGGGCTACGAGCAGGCCGGCCGAGCGGCGCGGCTCCGGATCGTCGTCGTGGACCGGCGGGCCGACCCGCGGCGGTTCACCGGGACTGCCGGCCACCGGCAGCGCCGTCGTCCCGGCCGCTCCGAGCGGTCCGCGGCCGATCAGCTCGGTCGGGCCGCCGGCCAGGTCCGCGGCCGCCGGGGCGATCACCGGGCCCACCGCGGCGGGTTCGGCCGGGCCCGGCCGAACAGCCGTCGGGTCCGCCAGCGGCGGCGGCTTGATGGGCGGCGGCGAGCTGAGCGGCAGGGTGGTGACCGCGGTGATCGCGGCGCTGTCGCCGTGCAGTGCCGTCAGGGTGTGCGCGACGTCGATCATCGGCGGTCGGGCGGCCGGGTCGGCGGCCAGCATCCGCTGCAGCAGCGGGGTCAGCGGGCCGCTGCGCCGTGGCGGGTTGACCCGGCCGGAGGCGACCCGGTGCAGCACCGCCATCGGGTTCTGCTCGCTGCCGAACGGCGGGACCCCCTCGGTGGCGGCATACAGGGTGGCGCCGAGGGAGAAGACGTCGGAGGCGAAGCTGGACTCCTCGCCGCGGGCCACCTCGGGTGCCAGGTAGGCCGGCGTGCCGGTGACCATGCCGGTGGAGGTGAGGGTGCTGTCGCCGAGGGCGTGCGAGATGCCGAAGTCGGTGATCTTGGCGGCGCCGTCCTCGGCGATCAGGATGTTGCCGGGCTTGACGTCGCGGTGCACGATGCCGGCGGCGTGCGCGGCAGCCAGCGCGGCGGCGACCTGGCCGCCGATCCGGGCCGCCTCGGTGGGCGGGATCGGCCCCTGTTCGTTGACGATGCGCTGCAGGCTGGTGGAGGGCAGGTACTGCATGACCAGGCAGGGTTTGTCCTGGTATTCGACGATGTCGTAGACCGGCACGGCGTGCTGGTGGTGCAGCCGTGCGGTGATCCGGGCCTCCCGCATGGCCCGCTGGCTGATCAGCTCCGTCTCGGCGTCGGACAGGCCCGGTTGCGGGCGCAGTTGCTTGACCGCCACCGCGCGTTGCAGCAGCTCGTCCCAGGCCTGCCAGACGATGCCCATGCCACCGGTGGCAATGCGGGTCACCAGCCGGTAGCGCCCGGCGATGAGGGCGTCAGGCCCACTCACTGGCAACCTCCCCACCCGTTCGCCGCCGGTGCCCTTACTTCTAACAGACCCTACCGACCGGGCGGAGCGGGGGGAAACGCCTGCCGGCCGGAGTGCGGGTCGCGGCCGCGGCCTGGCTGGCCGGCACTCCCGAAAGCCACCATGTCGGACGCATCAGCTTTAATAGTGCCTGCCTCCTCCCTCCGGGACGGCCGCACGACCCCCGGCGTGTGCAAAAGGAAGTGAGCGGCATGGCGGCACAGGCGTCGCACCAGCAGGCCCAGGCCGGCATCTGGACCACCTTCAGCGAGTCCCCCGTCGCGGTCAAGGCGATCTTCGCCGGGGTGTTCGTCAACCGGGTGGGCGGCTTCCTCAACATCTTCCTGGTCCTCTACCTCATCGCCCAGGGCCACTCGGCGTCCGAGGCGGCGGCAGGGCTGGGCAGTTACGGCATCGGCGGCGTGATCGGGGTGCTGATCGGCGGCATGCTGGCCGACCGGCTCGGTGCCCGCAACGCCACCGTGCTTTCCATGTCGAGCTCGGCGGTGCTGATCCTGTCGCTGCTGTACTTGCACGACTACTACCTGCTGCTGCTCGCGGTCGGGGTGGTGGGCCTGGTCAGCCAGATCTTCCGGCCGGCCTCGGCCACCCTGCTGTCGGAGCTGACGCCCGAGAGCCGGCAGGTGATGATCTTCGCGATGTACCGGTTCGGGCTGAACGTCGGCACCACCGCCGCCCCGCTGCTCGGGTACGCGCTGTACAACCTCGACCACCAGCGCTTCACCCTGCTGTTCTGGGGCGAGGCGCTGGTTGCGCTGGTCTACGCCGTGCTGGCGATGGTGACGTTGCCGCGCCGCACCAGCCCGGCCGCCGCCGACCCGGCCGTGCCGGCATTGGCCGGTGGCTACCTCGACGTGCTGCGCGACCGGCGCTACCTGCTGTACCTGATCGCCACCATGATCAACGCCGGCATCTACGCCCAGTACCTGTCGACGCTGCCGCTGGACGTCAAGGCCGAGGGCGTGCCGGTGTTCTGGTACACCGTGGCGGTGGCGCTGAACGGCGTGCTGGTGATCGCCTTCGAGCTGCCGCTGACCAAGCTGTCGCAGCGCTGGCCGTTCAAGCTGACCGTCGGCGTGACGATGCTGCTGGTGGGGCTGGGCATGGGCTGCTACGGGCTGCCGCTGGGGCCGGCGGTGATCATCCTCGGCACCCTGATCTGGACCACCGCGGAGGTGATCGGCGCCCCGACGGTGTTCGCCTACCCCGCGATGGCCGGTCCCGCGCACCTCAAGGGCCGCTACATCGGCAGCTTCCAGTTCATGTTCGGGCTGGGCACCGCGGCGGGGCCGGTGGTGGGCGGCGCGCTGTTCACCGTGCTCGGCCATGGGGTCTGGTGGGTGCTGGCGCTGGGTGCGCTGGTGTCCGCGCCGTGCGCGGTGGCCGGGGTGCGTGGCCCGGCCGGGTCGGGTGCCACCGGGTCCGGCAAGGACGCGGAGTCCGAGGGTGAGCCGCCGGTCGAGCTGCCGCTCGAGGGCATCGCGATCGCAGAGGCGCCGAAGGGGTAATCGGCGTGGTCACCCTGGAGGACGTGCGGCGGTTGGCGCTGCCGCTGCCCGGCAGCTACGAGGCGCTGATCCAGGACCGGATCAAGTTCAAGGTCGGCCGGATCGTCTACCTGTCGGTGGCCCCGGACGAGCGGTCGATGGGGTTCGCCTTTCCGAAGGAGGAGCGCAACGCGCTGGTGGCCTCGGAGCCGGACAAGTTCTTCCTGCCGATCCCGTCGGACCTGCGCTACAACTGGGTCCGGGTCTGGTTGACCGAGCTCGACCTGGACGAGCTCGCCGAGCTGGTGCCCGACGCCTGGGCGATGGCGGTGCCCAAGCGGGTCGCGGCGGCCTATTTCGACGGGCGTGGCTGAGCCCTTCCCGGGTGGAATTACCGCTGACGAGGACCAGAAACAACCCTCACTCGGTACCGGAGGCGGTTTCACAGTAAACTTCCGGTAACGCTCGGGACTGAGCCCTAGTACCCGTTGAGTAATCGATGTGTGCGTAAGGAGCTGAGCATGGACGCGGAACTGACCCCGATGTCTGACGACGAGCTGGCTGCCGAGGGCGTCACCGCCCTGCCCGACAAGGAAGTCATGTCGTTGCTGGACCTCAACGCCAACCTCGACCTGGCCCTGGACGTGGCGGCGCCCATCGACCTCGCGGTCGGTGCGAACGCCAACGTCGCGGCCCCGATCAACGCCTCGGTGGGCGCCAACGTGCTGTCGCTGGGTTCCTCGGCCGGTGCCGAGGCCCTGCAGGCCGCCGAGATCCACCAGGGCATCACCGGTGACGCCACCGCCACCGCCGACCAGACCAGCGGCATCGACCAGACCGACGCGCCGGCCGCCACCACGCCGACCGACGGCGCGGTCACCACGCCGGACCCGACGTCGGTGACGGGCGCGCTGGACGGCAACCTGCTCAATGTCAACGTCGACCTGAACGGCGACCTGGACCTGACCGCCCCGATCGACGGCGCGGTCGCGGCCAACGTCAATGCCGCGGCGCCGATCGACGCCGCGGTGTCGGCCAACGTCGGCTCGATCGACTCGGACGCGACCGCGATCGCCCAGCAGTCGGCCGTGATCGACCAGAACGTGACCGGGGACGCCACCGCCACCGGTATCCAGGACTCGACGATCAACCAGTAACGCCGGATGAGCGTCGTCAGCGACGACGGCGCGGCCGGCGGGCTGGACTCGCCGGCCGCGACCGTTGCAGAGGCGGCCGACGTACCGGTGCCGGCCGCCGGCCTGCAGCTGCTCGGGCTGATGTCCGGTTCGGGGTACCGGGAGGTACCCGCGCTGGTGCGCCGTGCCGACGGGCAGATGCTGCAGCTCACCGGGCTGCTCTACCGCGTCCTGGAGGCGGTGGACGGCGAGCGGAGCTACGGCCAGATCGCCGAGCGGGTCGGCGCGGAGACCGGCCGGTCGATCACCGCGGCCAACGCGCGGATGCTGGTCGAGTCGAAGCTGCGCCCGCTCGGGCTGGTGTGTCCGGAGGACGGCTCGCAACCCCAGCCGCGCAAGGCCAACCCGCTGCTGGCGCTGCGGTTGCGGTGGGTGGTATCCGATCCGGCGGTGACCAACCGGCTCACCACCCCGTTCGCCTGGCTGTTCCTGCCGGTGCTGGCCGCCGCGGTGCTGGTGGCATTCGTGCTGGTGTGCAAGTGGGTGCTCTTCGACCGGGGCCTGGCGCTGGCCGCCCACCAGGCCTTCGACCGGCCGGGCCTGTTGCTCGCGGTCTTCGCGATCACCGTGCTGTCGGCCGGCTTCCACGAGTTCGGCCACGCCGCGGCGGCCCGCTACGGCGGCGCCCGGCCGGGTGCGATGGGCATGGGGCTGTACCTGGTCTGGCCGGCGTTCTACACCGACGTCACCGACAGCTACCGGCTGAGCCGGGCCGGCCGGATTCGCACCGACCTGGGCGGCCTGTACTTCAACGCGCTGCTGTCGGTGGGAATGTTCGGGGTCTGGGCGCTGACCGGGTGGGACGCGGTGCTGCTGGTGATCGGCACCCAGCTGATCCAGATGGTCCGGCAGCTGCCGCCGCTGTTGCGCTTCGACGGCTACCACCTGCTCGCCGACATCACCGGCGTGCCGGACCTGTTCCACCGGATCAAGCCGACCCTGCTGGGGATGCTGCCCGGCCGGTGGGGGAGCCCGGAGTCCAGGGTGCTCAAACCGTGGGCTCGGGTGGTGGTCACGCTGTGGGTGCTGCTGGTAGTGCCGCTGCTGGCGCTGACGGTGCTGGTCACCCTGCTGAGCATGCCGCGCGTGCTGGCCACCGCGGCGGCCAGCTTCCGTCGCGAGTCCGGCGCGATGCTGGACCGGTTCGGTGCCGCCGACGTGGCTGGCGGGCTGGCGAAGCTGCTGGCCGTGATCGCCGTCGGGCTGCCGATCTTCGGCATGTGCTACCTGATCTTCCGGACGGTCCGGCAGCTGGGCCGTGCGGTGTGGCGGGCGACCGCGGGCCGGCCCGCGCGACGGGCGCTGGCCGGGCTGGTGGCGGTCGCGGTGCTGGCGGGCCTGGTGTTCGCCTGGTGGCCGCGCGGCAACTACCGCCCGATCCAGTCCTACGAGCGCGGCACGCTCGGTGAGGTGCTGCCGGCATCGTGGGCCGGACGGTCGGTGCCGTCCGGGCTGCGGGAGGGCCGGCAGGCCTCGGCGGTGACCGTCTGGCCGGCGTCGGCGGGTGCGCTGCCCACGGCCGACAAGCCGGCCCTGTCGCTGGTGCTGGTGCCGCGGACTCCGTTGCCGGACGGCACGGCGGCGCCGACCTGGGTGTTCCCGTTCAACCGGCCGGCCGCCCCCGGGGCGGGGGACAACCAGGCGCTGGCGGTGAACACCACGAACGGCTCGGTGGTCTACGACGTCGCGTTCGCGCTGGTGTGGGCCGATGCGGATGCGGTGCTGAACAAGAACGAGGCATACGCGTTCGCCAGCTGCACCGGCTGCCGGACCACCGCGGTCAGCTTCCAGGTGGTGCTGATCGTCGGCAACGCGCACGTGGTGGTGCCGCAGAACATCTCGGCGGCGGTCAACTACAACTGCCTGGCCTGCGTCACCCAGGCGCTGGCGGTGCAGCTGGTGCTGAGCCTGCCGGGTGCGCCGAGTGCGGCCGAGACCGCCGAGGTCGAGGCGTTGTGGCTGCAGATCCAGGCCTTCGCCGGGCAGCTGGGCGGGCTGTCCTACGCCGAGATCCACGCCCGGTTGACCGCCTACGAGCAGCAGTTGGCCGGCATCGTCACCAAGTACGCACCGCCCGGTGGCGGGGCCGTTGCCAGCGGAAGTCCGACCGCCTCGCCGAGCGGGTCGCTGACGGCGCCCTCGGCAACCGACTCCTCCGGTGTCGCAGGTGTCGGTGGGACGGAGTCGGCCGGCAGTTCGGCGGCGGGTTCGGTGCAGCCGAGCGAGTCGGCCAGCCCGGTGGACTCCGGGTCGGTGTCGCCGTCGCCGTCGGAGTCCGGGTCGCCGTCGGAGGTGGTCAGCAGTTCGGAAGTCGCGTCGGTCGAGCCCACCGGGTCGCCGACTTCGACCCCGTAGCCGGGCCGGGTCGTCTGCCTTTCAGTGACTGTGCTCCGTGGCGGGCGTTGTGCCGAGGTCGTCGCTGCGTCCGGCCTCGAGGCGTGACCACTGGGCGGTCGGCCGGCCGTTCAGCGAGAACTGGCTGCCGCGGGTATCGAACCGCTGCGGCCAGCCCTCGGGCGAGTCCTCCCAGAGCTCCTGCCGGCCGTAGGCGGTCCGGTCCAACAGCCCGTACGACGGCGCCATGATCTCGTTGCCGCGGCCGGTGGTCCAGTAGGTCTCGAAGACCCGGTCTGAGTCGCGGAGGTAGCTGACCAGGATGCCGAAGTGCCGGTCGGCGACCAGTTCGGCCACCGACTCCGGCGGCACCGAGTACCAGGGGACGGGCCAGCCCATGAAGTCGCGGTAGCGCGAGCTCTCCTCGTACGGTCCCTCGCAGAACGTCGCGTAGCTGACATCGCGGGAGTGCAGGTAGGACAGCTCGCTGATGTGGCTGGTGGAGAAGGTGCAGCCCACGCACTGCTCCGCGGCGGGCTTACCGGTGTGCCACATCTGGTAGTAGGCGATCAGCTGGGAGCGGCCGGCGAAGATGTCGATCAGCGGCACCGGCCCGTCAGGACCGGTCAGCTTCGTGGTGGAGTCGACCTCGACCATGGGCAGCCGGCGGCGCTCCGCGGCCAGCGCGTCGCCGGCTCGGGTATGGGCCTTCTCCTTGACGCGGAGCTCGTCGAGTTTCGCCTGCCAGGTCTGGCGATCGGTGACCTGCGGCAGGGAGGTGGCAGTGGGCTCGGACATGCCGCTTGTCTAGTCCTCCTCGGCGCGGAGCACAACCGCCGGCTACCTCGTTCCCACGATGCACCGCGCCACGCCCGGCACCCGGACCGTGCCGTCCCCGGCGTAGGCGCTCACCTTCTCGATGGCGTGTGCCCGGATCCGCTGCCGGGCCGGCTCGTCGACCTGGCGAAGTGCGGCGGCCACCAGCGAGACGTGGTCGGCGGTCATCTCCCAGTACTCCTCGGGCGATCGGGTCACCAGCTCGATGCCGACGTCCCACTCGTCGACGTCGCGCAGCCCTGCTCTTTCGTACAGGGCGCCGATGAATCCCGGAGCGGCGCACCGGTACATGTTCGGCCGGTCCGGGTCGGGCGGGGGTGTGGCCACCGCGGTCGCGATCGCCTGCATGGCGATGGTCGTCCACGGGTTGTCCTCGGGCCTGATCCAGACCGACGCGCAGAGCCGCCCGCCCGGCTCGAGCACCCGCGCGAACTCGGCCGTCGCCCGGGCGAGGTCCGGGAAGAACATGTACCCGAAGCGGACCGAGACGCTGTCGAAGGTGGCGTCGGGGAACGGCAGGTCGTCGGCGCTGCACACCTTCGTCTCGATGTTGGTGGTCCCCTGCGCCTTGGCCCGCCGGGCGGCTACCGCCAGCATCTCGGGGGAGAGGTCGGTGAGCACGACGCGTCCTCTCGGCGCCAGCTTCGCGACGCTCAGGCCCGGTTCACCGGTGCCCGAGGCGATGTCGAGGTGCTGCTGGTCCTCGGCGATGCCGAGCCTGTCGATCATGGCCGCGCCGACCGGGCCCAGCTGGTCGAGGATGATGGTGTCCCACTTCTCCCAGCTCGCGGACAGGCCGGCCCAGGCTGCTCGCTGGCCGTCCCGGATCTCCTCGGCGCTCGGCATCGGTCCTCCCGGAAGTCGTGCGCCCATCGAACACCATGGCGGTGCCGTTCAGCACCCGGAACGGCCCGGAGCGGGTACCAGATCCGGAGCTGCCATGTTGCGCCACGCCGGGTGAGCCTGATGAGTCGGCGCGTCGCGGGCGGGCGTTCGTGCTGGCCGACCGCGTTGTGCCAGGTTGTGCGGTAGGTCATCCGGCCGGTGGCTAGGCTGGATCTCGGCGAAGGGGGTCACATGATCCGGTTTCTTCTGGTGCTGCTCCTCATCTGGGTTGCGATCGCGGTGATCGGCGCGGTGATCAAAGGCCTGATCTGGCTCACCATCCTCGCCGCCATCCTGTTCCTGATCACCCTCATCATGGGCAGCGCCCGGTTCGGCCGGGGCCGGGCTCGGCGCTGATCCGCATCCTTCGCCTCTGCCCGGAGCCAGGCCCCATCGCCGCTTCGCCGGGCTGTCGGCTCGCCGCTCCGCCGGTGGGCTTCTGACGTCAGCCGGTGGTGCGTCCGTAGCGATTGCGTGCCTTCAGCCGCACCATGGGCAGTTCCGGCGCCGGCAAAGGTTCCGCGCTGCAGCTGGTGACCTTGCCGAACCGCCGCCCGGCGATCCAGTCCTGCCGGGCCTGGACGATCTCCTCGTGCGAGCGTGCGACGAAGTTCCACCACATCACCAGGTCCTCCTCGAACGGCTCGCCGCCGAGCAGAACCACCCGGGCCTGGCCCGCAACCTCGAGCGTGAGTTCCGAACGGCCCGGCGCCAGGTACAGCAGCGATCCCGGCGTCACCCGGGCGTCGCCGACGGCCACGGCGCCGGACATCGCCAGCACGCCGTATTCGAAGGAAGGCTCCAACGGCAGCCGATGCGGCCCGGGCACCGGCAACACCAACTCGACCGCCACCAGTGGCGTGTGCACGCCCGCCGGTGAGGTAGCGGAGCCGAACCGCCCCGCGATGACGGTGCAGGTCGCGTCGCCGTCCCGGAGCACCGGGAGTACGGGGTGGTGCTCGAACCGCGGTGCACCGTGGCGCTCCCCGTCCGGCAGGGCCACCCACAACTGCAATCCGTGCATGCCCGGCGGATGCTCCGGCGGGGACATCTCGGAATGCGAGATCCCGTGCCCGGAGCTCATCAGGTTGAGCTGTCCCGGCCGGATCGACTGGTCGCTGCCCAGGCTGTCGCGGTGCACCATCTCGCCGGCTACCAGCCAGGTCACCGTCTGCAGACCGGTATGCGGGTGTGGCGGAATCTGCATGCCGGGTCGCCCGCTGAGGTCCTCAGGCCCGAAGTGATCGACGAAGCACCAGGCGCCGACCATGCGGCGCTGCCGCTGCGGCAGCAGCCGGCGCACGGTGGCGTAGCGTCCCAGCGGCACGTCGTGCCCGGCCAGCAGCACGCTGTCCGGCTTCGTCGCGGTCGCCGTCGTGCCGCCGTACAGCTGGTCGTCCATCGACACCACGCTCCTCATCGACTTGTTCTGCGGACCCGGTCTGTCTGTCTGCCTGCCGCCGTCAGGCTGTCGGCGCTAACCGGGCCAAGCATCCGCCGGCGGGATTGGACCGTGTTCGGACCGCGCGGAGCAACACACTAACGTCGCGGCTACAGAGTCTGCCCGCGCTGGACCGGTCGGCCGCCGAGATCGCCAGCTGCTCCGGTCCAGTTCGACGGTCGGATGCTCATGAGCAACAGGTTCCCCACCGAGTATCAGATGTCATTCCCGCGGCTCCCCACGTTTGCCCCTTGCACGCTGGAGAAGAGGCATCGGGCTGCAACATTCAGGCCTGCAGGCGCGTCTATGCGTTCGGGGGAGGGAGGTATGACGCGCACTGGGCGATCGCGATGATCTGCCTATGTGCGGAGGCAAGGGTCTTACGGTCGCCGGTCCGACACCGGCGGGCTTCGGCGTCGGTTTCGACCGCCGCCAGTAGGGGGAGATCACATGCGCACACCGGTATCGATTGCTGCGGTTGCCGTCGTCACGGCGGCCGGACTGCTGTACTCGGGGTCGCCGGCCTGGGCCGCCGTCCCGACCAACGACACCATTGCCGGGGCGACGCCGATCTCTGCGCTGCCCTTCACAGCGACCCTCGACACCACCCAAGCCACCACCGACGCCGGTGATGCCAGCATCAATGCCGACTGCGGCGCACCCGCGACCGAGGCCAGCGTCTGGTACTCCTACACCGCTACGGCCGACGGAGCCGTGGTCATCGACGTCAGCCAGTCCAGCTACTCCGCAGGCGTCATCGTCGCCACCGGAACGCCCGGCAGCCTCGTGCTGGACACCTGCGGGCCCGGCGCGGTGGCCGAGGGCGTCACCGCCGGCCAGACCGTGTACATCATGGCGTTCGACGACACCCCAGGGTCGGGCAACGGCGGCACCTTGCAGATCTCGGTCGACACCGCGCCACCGCCGCCGGACCTGTCAGTGACCGTCGACCCCGTCGGAAGCTTCAACTCCCACACCGGTGTCGCCACCATCAGCGGGAGCGTGACCTGCACCGGCGGTGACTTCGTCGACTTAGAGACCGACCTGCGCCAGAAAGTCGGGCGAGTCGCGATCACCGGCTCCGGGTTCACGGAGTTGCCCTGTGACGGAACCTATCGCTGGTCGATCGACATCCTCGGCGACAACGGGCGCTTCGCTGGCGGCAAGGTCGCCACTGTCGAGTTCAGCTTCGCCTGCGGAGCCGTCTTCTGCAGCCAAGGCTTCACCACGCAGACGGTGACCCTCAAGAGCGCGAAGAAGTAGCCGAGCGCAGCACCAGCCCGGCGGCTCACGGACCTCGGTAGGGGCGGCGGCCTGCCGCCTCTACCGGGAGGTGCTACCGGTCGTACCCCACAGTGGCGTGGTCACGCTGTGGGTACGACGGCGGCCGTGAGCGGGCGTCTAGTCGAGTTCTGCACGCAGGCGATCGCGTTCGGCCAAGATGCGTTCACGCTCACCTTCGCTGGATCAGGAGATCTGCAGGTCCAGTACCACCGTCGCCTGAAGTTCGGAGAGGCTGAACGCCAAACACAATCTGGTCCGGGCACTACTTGAGTCCGATGCGGAGGCGGCGAGAGCGCCACCTCGGCTCTCCCAGATGTGCCCCTGAACTACTTCGGTTGATGGGTGACAGATCTAGTTCGGTTGTTTGGTGACACTCGTTTTCAGAGTAGGACGACCGCCGGGGATCGACGCTCGTTTCTTGCGGACCTCCCCTCGGTGCTCGCGCTGCTGGGTGCGTAGTA
>NZ_DATINC010000107.1:0-48443 GCF_035474675.1 Jatrophihabitans sp.
TCGGCCTCGGCCAAGGCGTTCGCCTCGGACGTGGCGATGAAGGTCACCACCGACGCCGTCCAGCTGTTCGGCGGCTACGGCTACACCGAGGACTTCCCGGTGGAGCGGATGATGCGCGACGCCAAGATCACCCAGATCTACGAGGGCACCAACCAGATCAACCGGATGGTCATCGCCCGCCAGATCCTGAAGTAGCTCGGCGAGCTGAGTCGCGGGCCTGCTGGCGGTTTATTCGCGGAGGAAGGCATTCTGGCGCCTCTTTCTTCGCGCTCGGCCTGTTGCCTCCGGATCCCGAATGCGCCGTCTGCAGCGCGTCTTAAGTCGACCCGTCGGCAGCCTGACCATCCCCGGCACGACGCTCGCCACGATCCTGGCCGAAGGGTGGGCATCGTGGCCTATGGAAACCGGCGGCCTCCTGCTCGGCCATCGCGCCAACCACCACGGACTGGGCGCCGTCGCCGCGCGAGTCATCGGCCCAGGGCCTGAGGCTCGCCACGAGCGCTACGGCTTCGAGCCGGATGCGACCTGGCAGGCCAAGCAAGTTGCCATCGTCCTGGACGCAGGACAACACCCTTGAATACCTCGGCGACTGGCCCACCCATCCTGTTGGAACCACCAGGTTCAGCCCGCTTGACCATGCCACCGCTCGGACGATCGCTGCGGCGCCACTGGCGCGCCAGCCCAACCCGATCATGGTGATGGCCGCGCTCCAAGCCGACCTGTCCTCTCGGATCGCAGCCGGAGTACTCGTCAATGGACGGCTGCGCGACATGGCCGTCATGATCGACAACGATCTTTGACTGCGGCAGTCCGCGCGAGGCGACGTGCAGCGCGTTCTCACCGGTCTATCCTCCAACACGGCGGTAATGCGCAGACGCTGACATACGGAGGTACACCGGTGGGATTGCTCGACCTGTTCAAACGGAACAAGTCGACTCCCACCGTAGGCAGACATGCGTACCGTGCTCAGCCAGTGCCCCCGACTGCACCGCCGGCGATCGGTCGACCGTTGCCGAGCCCGTCGTCTTCGCAGCCTCCGACGCAGCCCCGGCGCGCGGTTCGAGTTGAGCCGCCGGCTGACGCCGTGCTGCCCCGGAGGCAGCCAGCCCGGCCAGTCGCCGCCGGCAGCGGCCTGTGGGTTCCGCCCGGAGTACCGGCCCAGATCGGCTCTCTGACGCTACCCGGCGGGATGCTCTACATCGGTAAGGATCTGCGCTCGGCAAATGGTCAGGGTGTCGAGCCGGCGCTCATCAACCCACGCCTGCCGGTGGATCATCGGCGGCCAGATTGGCAGGGGAGCACTGTCGGGTACTGGCCGTCCTACCACGGCATCACCGCCGGCGCCCGCGCCGCATACCTCACCTGGCTCTCCGGCGGCCGGCAGGAGCCGAACGCGCCGATCAGCTGGGTCTTCCTCTTCTTCTACGGGCTGGAGCGCCGCGCATTGGTCGAGGCGGCCAAGCCCGGTCCCGCACGCGAGGAACTGCCGATCATCAGCGCAGAGGTCAGCCGATTGCTTGAACTGTACGGAGGAAACAACTCCTTCCGTTCCTACGCGACCAGCTTCCTCGGCCTGCTCGACCTTTACCAGGCCGACGCCGAGGCCGGCGGCGCGCCCGAGCGACGACCGGAGAAATGGCGGATTCCGATGCGGCTGCGAACCGGACTCGGCGAGTTCGCCGCAACCGGCCTGCCGGTCCCGGCCGAATGGGCACTCGCGTGGGCGCATTATCACCCCGAGATCTACCCGCGAACGCCTGCGACCCGCTGTCCGGCCGAGTTCGAGGCGCTGTTCCTGAGACGGTATGCAGCCAGGCACGGCGCCGGGCTGACGATCCGCGCGACGAAGAGTTCGTTGCGTTACGACTACTATCCCGCCAGTGCCGGTATCGGGCAGGTCCAGCTGTCCACCAATCTGCCAGATGTCCTCACCCAGGCGGCGCCACGAGCCAAGCTCGCGGCACTGGTCGAGGAGTGCACGAACTCGCTGGACGCATACAGCCGCTACCTCGGCCGGAATCCGGACGGAGCCGGCACGCTCGCCGCGACCGCGTTGCTGCCACCGGAGCTCGTCGCTGACGCGGGCGGCGAACTCGCCCGCTTGGCCGGCTTCCTCGAGGAGCGTCTCGGCGGCCAGCCGGCCGTGCTCATCGACGCCGCCGAGCTGCTGGCGTTCTGGCCGACAAAGACGCCCGGCAAGGTGGCGAAGGCGGACGCGGTCGCGATCGCACAACTGCTGGCGACGAGAGGCGTTGGGGTCGAGCCCGACGTGCGGCTCGGCGGCCCGGTCCTCGCAGCCGCTTCGCCCGCGGTCCTGTTCCGGACCGCCGCGCACCAGCCGACCGCGGCGAGCCCTGAATATGCGGCCGCCGCCGTCCTGCTGCACCTCGCGGCCGCGGTCAGCATCGCCGACGGCGAGGTGTCGGACGCCGAGACGACCCACCTCGCCCGTCACCTCGAGACGGCGATGCATCTGTCACATCCCGAACGGGTCCGGCTGCAGGCGCATCTGCGCTGGCTACTCGCCGGGCAGGTAAAGCTCACCGGACTCACCAAACGCCTCGCCCTGCTCGACGATGCGCAGCGAGAGGCCATCGGTGACTTCCTCACCACGGTCGCCGCCGCCGACGGCCACGTCTCACCGTCCGAGATCACCACGTTGACCAGGATCTTCAAGCTGCTGGGGCTCGACCCCGCCTCGGTGTACTCGCGTGTGCATGCCGCCACCGTCGGCGGTCCCGCGAACATCGGCGCCACTGCTCCGGTGACCGTGCGTCCTGCCACTCCCGGCCCCTCTGGCTACTCGATTCCGCCACCTCCGAGCACTGAATCGGAATCCGCCGCGGTCGCGGGCGAAAGCTTGGCACCGCAGGGTGTCGTGCGGCTGGACCAGGCTGCGGTCGCTGCCAAGCTCGCCGAAACAGCGGCGGTGTCAGCGCTGCTCGGCTCGATCTTCACCGACGACGAACCCACCCCCGAACCGGCGGCGAAACAGGCTCCGGCTGCATCGATCGCCGGTCTGGACGTAGCGCACTCCGCGCTACTGTCCGCCCTGGCCGGCCGCGGCAGCTGGAGTCGCGCGGAGTTCGAAGCCGAGTGCTCGATACTCGGATTGCTGCCCGATGGAGCACTGGACACGCTGAACGAGGCCGCGTACGACACGGTGGGCGATCCGGTCACCGCCGGTGAGGATCCCATCACCATTGACCTCGACGTCGCGCAGGAGATGCAGGCATGAGTACCACCGAACCGCAAGGATCGACCCGGGCCACTATTCGCCCACGGGAGCGGGACGCAATCGTGCAGGCGTTACGCGCCGGTGTCGTACCCCGGGTTGGGCAGCAGCACGTGCAGGTTGGGCGGGTCGAGGAGGTCAGGTCGCTGCTCGCGGACATCGACCGGATCGCCGACGGCGGTTCCGGCTTCCGACTCGCCATCGGCGAGTACGGCTCCGGAAAGACGTTCTTCCTGCATCTGGTCCGCTCAATCGCGATGGAACGCAAGCTGGTCACCGTGCACGCCGACCTGTCGCCGGACCGGCGACTGCATGCCACCGGCGGGCAGGCCCGCTCCCTGTACGCGGAGCTGATGCGGAACATGAGCACGCGGGCCAAGCCCGACGGCGGCGCGATGGGCAGCATCGTGGAGCGGTTCGTGACGAGCGCGCTCACCGAGGCGCGTGAGATGGGCAACAGCCCGGACGTGGTAATCCGAATCCGGCTGGCGGAGTTGGCCGAACTGACCGGTGGGTACGACTTTGCCGAGGTGATCGCCGCGTACTGGCGCGGGCACGACATGGGAGACGATCAGCTCAAGAGCGATGCGGTGCGCTGGCTTCGCGGCGAGTTCTCGACCCGGACCGATGCCCGCGCCGCACTGGGCGTGCGGACCATCGTCGACGATGCAACGTTCTACGACCAACTCAAGCTGCTCGCACGGTTCGTCGTAATGGCCGGCTTCACCGGGCTGCTGGTCTGCCTCGACGAGATGGTCAACCTTTACAAGCTCGCGCACACCCAGGCCAGGAACGCCAACTACGAACAGATCCTGCGGATCCTCAACGACAGCCTGCAAGGCAGCGCGGCACATCTCGGTTTCGTGTTCGGCGGCACACCCGACTTCCTGCTCGACACCCGTCGCGGCCTGTACTCCTACGCCGCCTTGCAGTCCCGTCTCGCCGAGAACGCGTTCGCCACCAACGGGCTGGTCGACTACTCCGGCCCCGTCCTACGATTGGCCAACCTCAGCCCGGAGGACTTCTACCTGCTGCTCACCCGCCTGCGGGACGTCTTCGCCGGCGGCGACCCCGCCGCGTATCTGCTGCCCGACGAAGGGCTGACCGCGTTCATGACGCACTGCTCGACCCGGATCGGGGATGCCTACTTCCGGACACCGCGCACCACGATCAAGGAGTTCGTGAACCTGCTCGCCGTGCTTGATCAGAACCCCGGTGCGGACTGGGAATCGCTCGTCGGTGGCGTGACCATCGAGACCGAGTCGAACCCGGATCTGGTGCCGTTGCCCGATGACGACGGGCAACCGGATTCGGGCGGAGACGAGCTTGCCAGCTTCAGACTCTGAACCGCGGCAGCCCGCAGCCGTCCGGCTCTGCTGATGAGGCCCGGGCAACAGGACGCAGCCGACCGGCGGTCCACGGCGTTCAGCCGGCTGGATGCGCGGATCCAGCGATGGATCTGGGAGCAGAACTGGACTGAGTTGCGCGACGCACAGGAACGCGCCATCGGACCGATCCTCGACGGCGCCGAGGACGTCATCATCGCCGCGGCGACCGCGGCGGGAAAGACCGAGGCCGCGTTCCTGCCGATCTGTTCCGCATTGCTCGACGCGACCGGCGAGGGAGCCGAGGGCCACGGTGTGAAGGCGCTCTATGTCAGCCCTCTCAAGGCGCTCATCAACGACCAGTACGGGCGCCTCGACGCGCTGTGCGAGCACATGGAACTGCCGGTGCACCGCTGGCACGGCGACGTGGCCGGAGCCCGCAAGGCGAAGGTGCTCGCGCAGCCCGACGGCATTCTGCTCATCACGCCCGAGTCTATCGAGGCGATGCTGGTCATCCATGGGCCGAAGATCGGGCGGATCTTCGGCGCGTTGCGGTACGTCGTCATCGACGAGATGCACTCCTTTCTCGGCACCGAGCGTGGAGCGCAGCTGCAGTCGCTGCTGCACCGGCTGGAACTCGCGATCCGCCGCCGCGTTCCCCGTATCGGCCTGTCCGCCACCCTGGGCGACATGGCAGCGGCAGCCGGCTACCTGCGCCCGGGCCGAGGCGAGCAGGTCACCGTGATCACCTCGACCGACGACACCCACGAGTTGCGACTCCAGCTGCGTGGCTACGAGGCGAAGCCGGCCAACCTCGGGCCGGCCGAGGACGAGCCGGCGGAGCCGTCCGAGGCGCAGCTGGCCGAAGTCGGCGGCGACCGGCTTGCGATAGCCGATCATCTTTACGCGACGCTACGCGGCACCGACAACCTGATCTTCGCGAACTCGCGCCGGGACGTCGAGATCTACGCCGACCTGCTCCAACGGCGTTGCGAGCGGGACCGCGTACCCAACGAGTTCTTTCCGCATCACGGCAGCCTTTCCAAGGAGCTGCGCGAGCACGTCGAGGCACGTCTGAAGGACCGGTCCAACCCGGTGAACGCGATCTGCACCACGACGTTGGAGATGGGCATCGACATCGGTTCGGTCGCGTCCATCGCGCAGGTCGGGGCACCGCCCACCGTCGCCAGCCTGCGGCAACGCCTCGGCCGGTCCGGACGCCGGGGCGGGGCCGCGACGCTGCGCCTGTACCTCACGGAGGAACAGGTCACCCCGCACACCCGGCCGCAGGACGCGTTGCGGACGCAGATCGTGCAGAGCATCGCAATGGTGAACCTGCTGTTGAACCGGTGGAACGAGGCTCCGGACTCCGGCGGCCTGCACCTGTCCACGCTGATCCAGCAGTTGCTGTCGCTCATCGCACAGCACGGCGGGATCTCCCCGCCCGATGCGTACCGCACCTTGTGCGAGCACGGGCCATTCGCCCGGGTGACTCCCGACCTGTTCGCCTCGCTGCTGCGCGCGCTCGGCGCACCGAATGTCGACCTGCTCTGCCAAGCGAGCGACGGCCTGCTGCTGCTCGGCGTCGCCGGCGAGCGATTGGTCAACCACTACTCGTTCTACGCCGCGTTCCGCACCGGTGAGGACTACCGCCTGATCGCCAACGGCCGCACGCTGGGCACGCTGCCGGTCGAATATCCGCTAATGCCAGGCTCGCTGCTCATCTTCGGTGGCCGTCGGTGGAAGGTGCTCACGGTCGACGCGCAGGCGAAGGTCGTCGAGTTGGCTCGCTCGTCCGGTGGCCGGCCGCCGCTGTTCACCGGTGGCGGCGGTGAGGTCGCCGACCGCGTTCGGCAGGAGATGCGCCGCAGCTACCTGACCGCGGACGTACCCAGCTACCTGGACGGCCTAGCCACCCGGCTGCTTGCCGAGGGTCGTGCGAACTTCGCGCGGTTCGGCCTGGCGAGCGATCCGTTGCTCACGGTAGGCAAGGAAACGCTGGTTTTCCCTTGGCGTGGCGACCGAATCTGCTCGACGCTCGCGATCGCGCTGACCGGGGCAGGCATCGAGGTCGCCCAGGACGGCGTGTGCCTCACCATGCCCGACTGCAGCCGGCAGCAGGCCGTCGCGCACCTGACCGAGCTGCTCGAGGCGGGCCCGGCCGACCCGGTCGAGCTTGCCGCGCGGGTGGGCACGAAGGTTGTCGAGAAGTACGACGACCGGCTGAGCGAGGCGCTGCTCAACGAGGCGTTCGCCGCACGCAGCCTGGACGTCGACGGTGCCTGGCACGCCCTGAGGGAAATCCTCGATCAAACAGGCGCGGCAGTGACCGGCTAGAACCGGTGCTACATCGCGGCTGCCTGCCGCAGCGCCCGGTACAGCAGCTGTTGATCACCGAGCTTGTGCCGCAGATCCTTCTCCAATCCGCCGATCGGATACAGGTTCTGCGGAGCTCTCGCGTCCTTGTACTCGGCCGAGGCGTAACGGGGCAGCACCACCTGGGTGAGATTCGCCAGCGCGAACACCTGCTCCGGAACCAGATCCACCGACGCCTCCACCCGGATGACGCCGGCCCACGGGGCGGCCGGGGCGCACGGCAACCGCAAGTACCAGGAATATCGGTCCCAGGTGGTAACCATCCGGAACACCGGTGTGCGCTGCCGTGGACCCAGCGAGCCGACGACCGAGTTCAGCTGCCGCGAAAGGTATTCGCTGTGGTGCGACTTGATGTAGCCGACGGCGCGATCCAGATGCGCCCCGGCACGTAGCGGGCCGTCGACCACCAGCAAGTCGTCGTCGACCTCGACGTGGCCGGCCAGTGATGACCTGGCCCGGTTCGCGGTCCGCAGTTCCACGCCGGCCAGCCGCTCCTGGACCGCTGACGACAGCGTGACCGGCAGCGGCGTGCCTTCCTTCGCGACGGTGAAACACGCCTGATACGTGCCGGCCCGGGTGTGCACATCAGTCGCGTGCGGGGCGATCGTGAACATGCCGCGACACAGCTCGACTGCTATGACGTGTGCCTTGCCTTCGCAACAGCAGACGACGCCGGCGGCGTAGGAGGCACAGACGCCGGCGGTCGCCGCTGTCGGTACTACCCCGTCGGCACCGATCGGCTCGTCGATCCATACCCGGGCGTCCACCCGCCGGACGCCGTCGACGAACAGTACGACCCGCGGCGCGGTGACCGCCGGATCGACCGCGATGGGCCGCCACCGATCCTGCGGGACCTCGATGTCGGGATCGACGTCGGCGCGGGACTCGGCCAGCTGCAGCTCCATGTCCAGGGCCTGGCCGTACTCGGGTTCCCACCCGTCGACGTTGAACTGCATCCCGCCGCCGGCGACATCCAGGTCGGGCAGGGAGGGCTGCGAGCTACTCATGCGCTTTCCCGGGTGATGTGCGAGCCGGCGCTGTCTCGCCGCACGGCGAATCGAACCGGCACCCGCTCGGCGAGCGCGCCGACGTGCGTGATTATGCCGACCATGCGGGAACCGGAGCTCGCGAGGTTGTCCAACGTATCGGCGACCGTGCCGAGACTTGCCTCGTCCAGCGTGCCGAATCCCTCGTCCAGGAATATCGATTCCAGTCGGACGGCACCGTCGGCGGCCAGCGAGCTCATCCGGTCCGACAGCGCCAGCGCGAGTGCCAGGGCGGCCTGGAAGGTCTCGCCGCCGGAGAGGGTCTTCACCGGTCGGGACGCGTCCGCCTCGTTGTGGTCAATGATGTAGAAGTCACCGTCTGCATGGGTCAGCGCGAACTGGCCCCCGGACAGCTCGTCGAGCATCTCCGAGGCGTCGGCCACCAGCACGTCCAGAACGCTGGCGACCAGCCAGCGGGGGAACGCGTCGGCCCGCATCAGGTTGGCGAGCAGCCGCGCGACCCGGGATTGTTCGATGGCGTCCCGGATACCGGCCCGTAACCCCGCGACCTGCTCGACCCGTTCGGCCATCCGCTGCTGCTGTGAGCGCGCGTCGGCCAGCGCGCTGGCCACGGCGACCGGCGCGGCATCCCGCAGCGTGTGCGTGGCGAGTTCCATCTGAACAGCGTGCTCGGCGAGCAGGTCACACAGCTCCTGCTCCGAATCCCGGAGGTTGGCTGCCCTCTGCTCCGTCAGGGCGCGGGCCTCGGCGAGCTGCTGCTGCCGGTGCGTGGCCTGCTGCGCTGCCCAGCCCAGCAGTTCGGTCCAACCGGTGGCGACGTCATCGGAGTCGTTCAGCGGGGCGCCGAGCCGCACCAGCGGATCCCGGGCGCTGGCGAGCTGACGCCGGGCCGCCGCGATATCGGCCTGAACCTCCCGCCGGATCTGCGCGGCCTGGTCGCGCCGCACTCGCGCCGTCTCCAACCTCCCTTCCGCCTCGCTGACGGCGTCCTCTAGCTTCGCGACCCGGTCCAGTTCCGCCACCGCCTGGGCGTCGGTCATGCCGTCGGCCAGCGATGCCGTCAGATCGTCTCGACGCTTGTGGCAGGCAGTCAGTTCGGACTCGGCCCGTTGGGCGGCGCGGGCGGTTTCGGTGGCGGCTCGTTGCAACGCGGCCACTGTTGCCTCGGCGTCCCGCAACTTCTTCCGCTGCTCGTCCGCGTCGCCGGCAGCGGCATCTGACTCGGTTTGCAGCCGCGGGAGCTGCTCGGCGCGCTCGCGCTCCTGCGCCGTCGCCCAACTGCTCAGGTGCGTCCAGGCCGCTCGGACGTCCTCGTCGTCGATCGCCGGTGGGTTCAGCGCGAGCACCCGTTCCCGCGCGCTGCGCAGTCCGGCCTGGGCTTGCCGCACGGCCTGCTCCGTCGATCGCAGCTCGTCCCGAGCAGCCCGGACCGCGGCTCGGGCGCCGGCTGCTTGCTCTTCGCACAGCTGGCACGCCCGGCCGAGTTCCTGCTCGGCGTTGTCGGCCTCGTGTAGCTGGCCGGACGCCTTCCGCACCTCGCCGAGCAGACGCCGGATCGTATCGTCATCGGCGTCCGCCGTGATCGGCTGAGCGATCGGCATGGTCGGTGCGAGGGGTGGCACGGTGCTGGGCAGCGCCTCCCAGTCGCCGGCCAGGTCCGCTCGCAGTTGCCCGGCGCGCCTCAGTGCTTGGCCGTGGTTCGCCGACGCATGGTCGGCCCGGCGTTGCGCGGTGGCCAGCTCGCGCTGGGCGGTGGTGTGCCGGGTGGCGGCGGTGTCCAGCCGCTGCCGGGCCGCCTCCACCTGTGCGAGCTCCGCATGCTCCGGCACCGCATGGACGTCCTGCTCGCACACCGGGCACGGCTGTCCGACGCTGAGCCGAGCACGCAGGGTCAGGGCAAGCTCTGCCTGCTCGGCCGTCCGGACCGCATCCTCGGCCTCGGTGAGCTCTCGACGGGCAGCACGATGCGCGGCCTCAGCCTCGACCAGGCCCTGGGTGGCTTCGGCGCGTTCGCCGGCCGCGTCCAGGTCTTCCGTCAGCACCTGGGCGAGATCGTCCGCTCGGGAGATCGCACCGGCGAGGACGGCGATCTGCCTGCTACCGGACAGCCTGGTGCGCGCGCCGGCCAACTCCGATTCGGCTTGCGCCAAGGTGCTGTCGGCTTCGGCTAGCCTGGCGATCGCGGCAGCATGCGCCTCGCCGGCATCCACCGTGTCGAGCGGTTCGGTGAGCGTCGCGAGCAAGTCGCGTTCGCCTTGCACCCGCGCCGCATTCTCCTTGGCCTCGGTCTCCCGCTTGCAGGCCTTGTCGACCTCCAGCCGCAGCCCGGGAAGCGCCTGGTTCACCTTGTCGAGGTCCGTGCAGACCTGTTCGTTCTTCTCCGCCGTCGAACGCGCCGTCTCGACCAGGCTGGGCAGTTCCGCCTCGGCCGCGGCAAGCTCCGCCCAGGCGCGTCGAACGTGCTCGAGCTTCGCCCGCTCTGGTGCCTCGGACAACGCTCGCCGCGCGGCCCGGTCGGCGGCGTCAGCGGCAGTGAAGGCGGCCTCGCAGACAGCCAGCTGTTCCTCCGCCTCCAGCTGGGTCGCTGCCAGCTCGGCGATCCCGGCCGGACGCCGCACGCTGGTCAGTGCGTCGATCTCCCCGGTCAGCGTGGTCACCTTGCCGTCGGCGGCGAGGTGAGCCCGGGTCGCCTCGTCCAAGCGCGGCAGCATCGCCCGCACGCTCTCCGACAACTCGGTCAGGTCGTCGGCACGGCCGGCGAGGTCGGCAACCGCCTCCTCGGTGGCGTCGGCGTATTGGCCGAGTTGGGCCTCGAGTGTCTCCGCCCGCTGCTGCAGCGCGGTGGCCTCCGCTCCCGCGCTGCGAGCTATCTGCTCGTACTTCTCGTAACCGAGCAGCTTGGTGAGGATCCGCTGCCGCTCCCCGGCCTTGACGTGCAGGAACTCGGCGAAGTCGCCCTGGGGGAGTGCGACACAAGTGCAGAAATGCTTGAAGGTCAGCCCAAGCAGCTTCTCCACGGCGCCGGTGACCTCGGAGTCCGCAGCCAGCACCTCGGTGTCGTCCTGACCACCGCCGGTGTCGTCCTGCCCGGCACCGGTCGCGTTCGGATCGGCGAATCGCTCCAGGCGCGATGACTTGATGCCGACGCTCGAGTTCTTCCCGCCGGAGCGGCGCAATTCCCGCACGACGCTGTAGCGGGATCCGGACACGTCGAAGATGAGCCTGACCACTCCGCGGTTGGCGGTGGGCGCAAGCGCGGGGGAGACCAGGTTCTCGTTGTCCCACCTGGCCACGGTGCCGTAGAGCGCAAAGGTGAGCGCGTCGATAACGGTACTCTTGCCGGCGCCGGTTGGCCCCACCAGGACGAAGTAGTCGGTGTCGTTGAAGCGGATTTCGGTGCGCTCGCGAAAGGACGCGAAGCCGGTCATCTCCAGCAGGACGGGACGCATGGCTATCTCACTGTCGCTTCCTGGGACGGCCGGGCCCGCGGCTGGTCGCCGACGCCGTCGCGGCCGGACGCCGGCCGGGCCCGTCGGCGCTGGTCACCTCGTCGTGTAGGCGGGCGAACAACGCCCTCACCTTCTCGTCGTCGACCGTGCGCTCGGCGCAGTATGCATCGAACAACTCCTGCGGTGTCTGCTGCTCCATCCTTCCGGCGCTGGAGGATCTAGTCGTCGCCGCGACGAACTTCGGATCGATCCGAATCTCGAGCGCGTTCGGCAGGGCGGTTCTGAGTTCCTCAACAAGGCCGGCCCGGCCGGGCTCGCTCACGTACACCCTCAGGTAGTCCTCGCCGAACTCGTCGGCGCGGGCGAGCAGTTGGGCGAATGTGCCGTACACGGTGCGCAGCCGTCGGCCGCGGGTCAGCGGGATCTCAGTCACCTCCGCCGGCGTGGTCGGTGACACCTCCACCAGCAACACCATGCTCGTGTTGTCCTGCTCGCCGAAGTCGACCGCGATCGGCGCGCCGCAGTAATGCACCGGGCAGGGAGCGGGCAGCGACTGCCTGCGATGAAGATGGCCAAGCGCGACGTAGTGCGGTTCAGCGCCGAATACCGTGGCCGGCACGGAGTATTCGAAGATCGACTGCGCCTGCCGTTCCCCACCGCCGAACGCGGCACCGGTCACGGTCAGGTGTGCCATCACAAGGTTTACCGCGCCCGGCGTGAACCCAGTCTTGAGATGGTCGATGATGTCGCGCAACTGCTGGTCGTACCTCCCGGCGTTCTGCGCCGGGGTCGCCGACAGCAACTGCATCGCTTTGATCGCATAGCGTTGGGACAGGAACGGCAACACCGCGACGTTGACTCTCTCACCCGTGGACCGGGCGGTGAAGGTGACCATCCCGCCGTCGTCGACACGGCGTGCCTGCCCCAGCAACTGGATGCCCGCGACACGCATCAACGGCCGGTACGCCTCGAACGTCGTGCCATGGTCGTGGTTACCGGCTATCGCGATCACCTCCGCGCCGGTGGCGCGCAACGCCATCAGCGCCTGGACTAGCAACGTCTGCGCCTCTGCCGATGGCCCGGCGGTCTCGTACAGGTCACCGGCGATCAGAACCGCGTCAACTTCTTGGTCGCGGGCGATGTCGATAATCTCGGCCAGCACCGCGGCCTGCTCCGCATGCCGGCTCCGATTCTTGAGGGTCTTGCCGACGTGCCAGTCAGAGGTGTGGAGAAACTTCACTCCGGGCCTTCCTGTGCGATCCGGTGGCTGAGGCGGGTTGGCCTAGAACGGCGGTGGGTCGGCGGCGGGCAGCCCCGCGAACGGATCGCCGGTGCCGTGCCCGTTAGCCCTGCTCGACGGTGTGCCCGCCTCGCTGAGTCGGGTTGCCCAAGCGGGGAACGGAAAGCTGATCGAGAGGGGAACCGGAATCTCCGGCTGGCTGATGAACATGGTGCCCGGTTTAGCGATGGTGGCGCGCTGACGCTGGCTAGCCGGCAGGAACCCGTATTCGGGTCGCCCGGCTTCCGCAGCGTCGAGCCGACCGACGATCTTCACCGAGCTGTTGCTGATGATGCGTCGTTCCACCTCGCTCGCGGTCTGCTGCGCGCCGATCAGGATGATGCCGAGGGATCGTCCTCGCTCGGCAATGTCCAGCAGCGCATCCTTGATCGGGCTGGCGCCGTCGCGAGGCGCGTACTTGTTGAGTTCGTCCAGCATGGTGAACAAGAGGCTGCCGGCTCCGGCTGCCTCCTTGCGCGCGGTCTCGGCGGCGAGGACGACGCCGACGACGAACCGTTGGGCCCGCTCGGACAGGTTGTGCAGGTCGACGACGGTGACCTGTTGGTTCTCGGTGCTGACCCGCCTGCCCGGCGTGTCGGTTAGGTCGCCGCGGATCAATCCGGCCAGCACCCGCTGGCTCGACCGCAGCCGGCGCACGAACGCGTTCACGGTGCCGGCTCCGACCGGACCGGCCCAGGTGGCGGCGCTGTTCGGGTTGCTGACCCGGTCGACGACGAGATCGACCAGATCCTCGTAAGTTCGGCAGATCTCACCGTCGACGTTGGCCGCGCCGTCCGTGCCGTGCGGCACCATGTCGAGCCGAAGCCGGTTGGTGACCTGGTGGACGACCATCGTGTACTGATTGCGCTCGTCTTCGACATCGGCGAACACGTAGGGCAGCAGCTGGTTGGCACAAAATTCAGCGATCGTCCACCAGAACGCGCTGATCCCGCTCGTCCGCCCGGTGACGTTCGGGCGACCGGTCAGGTCTCCAGGAGTGGGCGGTGCGTAGAAGCTGACGGAGGAGAACGGCTCGGCGGCCAGCCCTAGACGGGCGTACTCATCTTGCGTGTCGACATCTAGCCGGTTGTTGAGGTGGTCGAGGAAGAGGAGATCCTCACCCTTGACGGAGAAGATAAGGGCCTTGGCGTTGTGCGCGTTGGCCAGCACTCCGCCTCGGAAGATCGAGTGCAACAGGAACAGCGCGAAGGAGGTCTTCGTGGCGACGCCGCTGATGCCGCTGATGTTGACGTGGGCGCCACGGGTGCCGTCCAGAAAGTCCATGTTGAGGTAGATCAGCTCACCGTCCCGCGCGGTGCCGACGACCACCCGACGCTCCATCTGGTCGAAGTACAGCGCTTGCGCCCGCTCGTCGCCGGTGGCGCGATGTGCGGCCGCGCCCGGCCGAGGTGGCACGTACCACTCGGGCTCCACCCGGGTCGTGGTCACCTCGGCGATCTCTTGGACCTGGGCGGGCAGCACCCCGTCCGCGATGAGGAACACGTCGCTACCGAAGCTCGCGCCCTCATGCCGCGAGACGACGTCTGTAACGATGCCGGCGATCATCACCGGGCCGTGCCCCTGGACCTCGCGTGCCGTCGCCACTATGTCGTCGAGCTGCAGATATCGGTCTTCGGCGATCGCGACGTGGAACTTCAGCGGCGTCGCGTCCGCCGTGCCCGCGATACGTCCGATCACGTTCCCGCTACTCGACTCCGTCACGCCCGCCTCCGTCGCAGCCCCCAGCCCACCTAACATGCCGGTCAGCGCCACTCCGGACCGACCTATGGCTCCGGGCAAGAGGGTACGGGCGATGGCAGGCGGAATTGGGGATATCGACCTCCAACACCCTTCAGATGACGCGACTCCCATATGGTGGGAGACGTGTTCCGGCTCGCATTCCAGGACACCGTATGGCTCATCGGCAAGCCAGCTCCTGGGGTGAGCGGAGCGGCGGCCTTGCTTGGCGCGGCACGGGCGCTGCCCGGAGGCGTGCCGGCATGGGCGGGTGAACCTCGATCCGACCCGCACCGCGCTGCTGGTGATGGACTACCAGGTTGGCCTGCTGAAACCGGCTGCTCGACGCCGAGGCATTGCTCGACCGGGTCGACGCGGCCATCGCCGTCGTTCGCGCTCGCGGTGGATACCTCGGCTGGGTCAGGTTCGCCTTCTCCGATGCCGATCTCATGCCGCACGACCGCAACATTACGCGCATAGCCAAATGCATGGCCTACGAGAGTCAACGGACCGGGAAGGTCGCGGACAGGTCGGCGAGCAGCAGTGGGAGCAGAGCCTCCTCGTGCACCGCGACGTTAGTGGCAGCCATCACGCGGGACAGATCCGGATCCCACTCGGTTCGTACCGGCGCACCCGACAGCGGCAGCCTGGCCGCATCGGCCGACACGGCCGCGCGGTAGTCGTTAGCAGACAGCCGCCATGGGACACAGCCAGCCGCGATCATGCGTCCGGCGATGGCGACCCCTGACCAGTCGAAGTCGCCGTGGTAAGCCGGTGAGCTGCCGCCGAGGACCAGGCGCCGGATCAGCATCGACCCAGCGCTGGACGGGTTCCCCAGTAGGCAGACCAGAGTCGCGGCGGTCGCGGTTCGGGCCGCGGCCTGCAGCACCTGCGGGTTTTCACAGACCCATACCGCACGGCCCGGTGAGGCAAGCACGACTTCGTCTGGTAACGCGGCCAGCTCAAGCACCGTCAGATGGCTGACCAAGCCGAGGTCGGCACGGGAACGCATCATCTGCGACCACGGGTCATCGCCGGGCGGGCGGAGCCCGTACACGATTGCTGTGCCCGACACCGAGTCCGGCGCCACCCCGGCCGCAGACCATACAGCGCGCCGCTCGGCGGCCGACGCGGGTGGTTGCGTCCCAGCGGCGAGCGCGAGCGCTTTCACGGTGAGAGCGGTTGCCAGCCGGTCGTCGTCGAGCCCGTGCGCGTCCCCGCTGACCGCCGCTGCCAGTTGTCCAAGCTCCCACGAGCGAGCTACCTCGGCCGGATCAGCGTCGCCGGTGCTGACGGGACGCAGGGCTGGCACGGTGGTGTCGGCGAGCAGGCGGAGCGCGCTTACCGCAACCTTCGCCTGCACGGTCGCGGTGGTGATGCCTGCGCGGGTCAGGATGCCTGTCTGCCGCAGCGCGTCCTGCCAGGCCTGCACCCATGACGCGGTAGCTAGGCCGGCGTCGGCAAGCGCGGCATCGATCTCGCTCCACATCTGCGCCCGTTCAGCATCCTGCTGCTGCTTCGCCGCGCGCCGGTCGGCCAGAGCCGTTCCGGTGAGTGCGGCGATGGCGGGGAGCAGCCCGGTCGCGGCGACCGACCGGCGGAACGCCGCGTCGAGATGCATCAGGTTGATCCGCACCGCCGGCCCCGGGTTGACTGTGGCGCCAAGTAGGCCGCTCAACCGGTCCGCGGCCTCGTCGCCCAGGTTTGCTTTGACGACCCCCGCTGGGCTTAAACCGTTGCCCTCCAGCCGGGCGGCGATGGTGCGCCACAGCGGCGCGAGGTCCGGGTGCCCGAGTAGGTCCGCCATGCGCGGCGGCAGCGGTTTGCCGGTCACACCGACCTCAGGAAGCTTTGGGTCTTGCCGTCCCAGTGCACGCGGGCGGTGACGGCAGGTGAACCTTCGTCGCGGCATACCTCGTAGATGTCGAGTGCGGGCACCTGCGGGTAGCACCCCCATAGCGCGTGCCCGGTCATCACGAAATCGACGTCGAGACGCACGAGCAGACCGAGCAGTTCTGCGATGGTCGGCTCGTCGACCTTGGCGAACGCGTCGTCAAGCAGGATGAGACGCAGGTTCGACCCGTCCGGTGTCAGGCCGGACAGATATGCGTCGACCGCCGCGAACAGCGTCACGTACGACACGAATCGGGTTTCGCCCTGCGACAGCTTCGCGCGTCGCGAGATGCGTCGCTCTCGGCCCTTCTCCGGCCCGGTGATGATCACGTCGACGGAGTGCCAGGACCGGTAATCCAGAGCGCGGCGCAGGTGGGTCGCCGACCCGGCCGACGGGTCAGCGCCAGCTTCGGCCGATACCCGGTCCGACAGCAGTCGCAGCAGTTCCTCGTCCTGCAGCGGCGTCCGGACCGAGGCCGCGGTCGCGACAAGGGTCTTGATCCGGCCGACGTCGCCAGAGGCGTCCTCGGCGAGCTTCCAGGTGAGGCGGACGCCGATACCGTGCGAGGTGCGGATGGAGCGCAGTGAGGTGTTCATCGCGCCGACCAGCGATTCGGCGTGCGACAGCCGCCGGCGTAACTCTTCGGCGACGTCACCGAGGACGAAGTCGCGGAATACCTGCTGCTCACGCTCGGTAAGAGCGCGCTGACCTTCCTCACAGCGTCGCTCGAGATCCGCGGCAGCGGCGGCCAACGTGCGCCGGCCGGCGGAATCGGTCAGCTCGATGATCGCGAGCGTTCCGACCCGGGACTCAACGAGGTCATAGGTACTCTGCATCGACCTGGCGAACGCGATGCGTGCAGCGGCCAGCTGCGTCTCGTCGCTGCGGGCTCGCTTGAGCATGGCCAGCAGCACTTCGCAGTCCGCGTCGGCGCGGCGCGGGTCTGCCGCGTTGATGGTGGGTGGCTCGTCGGCATCCGGCAGCGCGGAGGCGAGTACTCCGGGCGCGTTGAGGATCTGCTCGAGCGTCCCGACCTTGGTCACGAGTTCGTGCGCTCGTTCGCCGGCCCGTCGGCGGGCGTCGGTTAGGTTCGCCGTTGCTTCCCCGACCTGGCTGTCCAGGGCGCGGAGTTCCGTATGGACGGTGTCGGTGCGCTCGCGTACCTTCCGCAGCTGTTCGCTCGCGCGGGCGATCTTCGCGGTCACCTCGGCGACGTCCTTGCCGACGGCGTCGCGCAGCGTCTGCAGCTGGCGCTCCTCCTCATGCCATCGCGACCATTCGGTCCGCGCGGTCGTCTCCGCCTGGTCGCGCACCTGCTCGGCACCCGCGGCCGCCTGGCAGGACCGTTGGTGTCGTGCGAGCGCGGCGCGTACCGAGGCCGCCTGGGTGACGACCGTTCGGCAGCTGTCGGCGGCATGCCGGGCCGAGGAGGCAATCTCGCTGAGCGCGGCCTGCTCGACGGGCAGGCCCCACTCGGCGCACAGCGCCTGGTGGGCGCGCTGTTGCGCTGCCCATTGCTGAGCAAGGGTGTCCGCTTCGGTTCGCCGCGTAGCCGCGGTCGCAGCTGACTCGGCGGCGCGGGTGGCGGCCGTCGTCGCGGCGGCCCGGGCCACCTCAAGCGGGCGGGACTGCGGCCCGGTGTCGCGGACATAGCTGCGGACCCGCTGTTGCCGGGCGAGGAGTTGGCTGCGCTGGTCCGTCAGGCTGCGGTCGATGTCGGCGAGTTCGGTGAGCCGTGCCTCGATCTCGGCCAGGCGCCTCGCTCGCTCTTGCGCTCGCGCGGCCGCGCCGATGAAACGGGCCGCCGCTGGCGTGTGCCGGCCGGTCAACGGACCGTTGCGCCAAGACCCGTCTGCGGCGATCCAGATCGGGCTGTCCGGGCGGGCGTTGCCAGGGTGGCTGGTGTAGCCGATCGCGGCCAGCGCGGCGCGGACGAGTTCCGCGGTCTCCGCTGGCAGGTTCTCATCTGGGGTGAGAACAGCGTCGAGTGTCGCCCCGTCCAGGGCGGCCTGGGCGGGCAGGAGCAGGAGCTGACCGTCTGCGGCGATGATCGTGCCATCACGGTGAACGGTGGCGGTGAGCAGGCTCGCCGCGTGCAACGCCCCTTCAATACCGGACCGCGCCGCCGGGTCGGCGTCCGCGGTGAAATCTAGGCAGCGCCACAGCGGCAGGCCGTCGGTGCCGAACTGCCAGAACGGCTGTTCCGGGTCGGGGTCGCGTTCGGCGCGGCGGGCCGCCCGCTCGTGGGTAAGTTCGTCGACCTCCGCAGCGATCGTCTCCCGTTGGGTGTCCACGGCCGCGACGCGGTGGGTCAGGCTCGCGATCGCGGCATCCAAGGGCTGGTCGACGGCGTGGTCGAGGGCGCGCAGGTCGACGCGTGAGTCGGTTCCAATGAGCTCGGTGGTGTCGGTGAGAACGGGCCCGAGCGCGGGGTGCTCGGCCCAGGCGATGTCGGCGCCGAGCAGATCGGGCGTGTCCGGGTCTGCCACCCACAGCCGCCACTGCTCGGCCAGCTCGATCGCGATGCTGTCGCGGCCGCTGGCGGCAGTCTCGGCCTGCTCCCGGTCGGTGTCGGCGCGCGTGTCAGCGTCGTCGGCACGGGACCGGGCCTGCTCGACCTTCTGCTGCGCCCGGGCCAGGTCGGCTGCGTCCCTAGCCCGGTTCGCAGCCTGGGTGCCGCGCTCCTCGGCAGCCCGCCTGGACCTCTCGGCCGGTTCAGCCACTTGGTCGGGTTCGGCGGGCACAATGGTCAGCGGTGCCGGTGTGGGCCGGTCCACCGGGGTCGGGTCCTCGGCGCGCCGGATCCGCAGGTCGACAGTGGCGTGAGGCTGGTCGGGGAGATTGGCGGTGACAGCGGCCGGCAGGTTGTGCTCGGTCAAGCCGATGCCGAGCAGGCTCCTGCGCGCGTCGTTCACAGCCGCGGCGAGCCTCTCGACTGCGGTGACCGCCTCGTGCGCGTCACGGTCAGCGTCGCCCACTCGGCTGCGATGGACCTCACGCGACGTGTGCGCGGCGGTGAACGCCAGGTCGGCGCCGCTAGCAAGCACACCTAGCGTCCGCTCCCGGTCGTTGAGGTCCTTGGCACTGCGGTAGGCGTCGGATTCCTTGAGCCCCTCGAGCTCGGAGGACAGTGCACCGGCCCGGTCGGCCAGCGACGTCTGCTCAGCGACCTTGTCCCGCTGCTGCTGGGTGAGGAGTTCGGCGTTGCCGAGCAACTGCTCGACGTTGCGGCTCTCCTTGCGCGCGGCGGCCGCCGTTGCCTGCACCGCCTGCGCGGCTTCGGCAATCACGCCGGTGGTATAGCGGCGGTACGCGGTCAGCAAGGTGCGGACCTCCTCGCGAGCCTGCAGCAGCGCCTGCTGGCGGGAACGGGTGTCTTTGAGCCCGTCCAGTTGCGAGCCGGCGTTGGTGAGGGCGCCCTCGGACAGCGGCGGCAGCGAGTCGGACACGATCGCGGGCAGCTTGCCTTCCTCGATCCGGTTCCCGACGTCGGGTGCCCGCAGGGTGTGCAGCAGCTTCATGAGCCCGTCGAAGCGGTCCTTGCCAAGCTCACCGGTAGCGCCAAACATCAGCGAAGCGATCCGTTCCCGGTGCCGTTCGGGGGAGTCCACGATCCGGTCGTCGCCGATGAGTTCGCCGAGCTCCTTGCGTGACAGCGGTTCACGGCCGGCGCCGATGAGTTGCAACTCGTGTCCGACACGCAGCTCTGTCGTGAAGTACCAGACCTTGGCTTCGGCAGCCGATTCGGAGTAGCGCACGAGCGCGCCGACGGTGAGGTACTGCCGCGACAGTTCGGTGCCGGGCTCGGGTACGGATCGTTCCAGCTCCAGCCACAGGTAGCCGAGCCTGGTCGTCTGCCCGTTGCTGCCGACGCGCATCAGGTCTTCCATCTTCACTGCGGAGCCGGTGCCCATGTTGCGCCGATCGGCGTCCAGCAGGAATGGCAGCAGCATCTCCAGCGCCCGCGACTTACCGGAGCCGTTGGTGCCGCGCAGGATGAACCGGCCGCCGGAGGCGACGAACTCGTTGTCCCAGTAGTGCCAGACGTTTTGGATGCCGGCGCGCGCGATCGTCCACCGGTGCGGGAACTGCTTGATCTCGGTCCGGTCGAACGAGTCGGTCGGTTCGGCGGTGGCGGTCACGGGGTCTCCTGGGTGGGCCGTGGTGCTGGGCGCAGCGAGTGGGGCGACGGGTTCATCCGAACAGCCCTGCCTGGTCGACCAGGGTCACGGCTCGGCGGGCGGCGCGGGTCGGTGCGGACGCTTCCGGCAGTGGTCGGTAGCGCGCCGATGCCGGGTGGATGATGATGCCATCGCTGGTGGTACGGGCCAGACTTACCTCGTTCAGCACGTTCAGTACGGAGTTCCGGAATCCCTCGGGGTTCTCGACTGCGTCGGCACCCCATGCTTTGGCGTGCCGTTCGGTAAGGATGGCCAGCACCTCGTCAACCACGGTCAGGGACGCGGCGGCTCCGGGAACGGCGCGACCGTCGTCGGTGACGGCGGCCGTGCCGGATTCGGGCTCAAGCCGATCGGTGAGTTCGGCCAGCAGCAGCAGCGCAGCTTGCTTGACACTGCCGGTCCCAGGAAACGCGATGTCAGTCGTCGCCGAAGACGAGTCATAGGCGAGCGCGCCTTCCAGCCGAACTTCGAGGGTGAGTCCGAAGTACTCCTCGAGAATGCGGCTCTGTTCGGTTCGTTCGCGCGACAGGACGTCCTGCTCGGCGTCAGTGAGGTCTTCTCGGCGCACGAGCGGGTTCTCCACGAGCTTGCGGCGCAGCGATCTGCGGGGCTGCTCGGCAAGCTGCTCGTCGATCGCCCACGTGTCCTGCGGGATGTCGGCGGCCAGCAGCGGTCGGGCAAGCAGGTGCGGCAGCAACGCTCGGTTGATCGTGAGCAGCGTCTCGTCGCGCCGTTCGCTCCACCCGACGGCGGTGCCGTCGGTTTCCTCGATGACACCCCACGACACGAGCAGGCTGAGCGCGTTCACGAGCCGGCGCCGGTCCGGCAGTTGGTCGGTGATGTCGATGCTCAAGGTGACCGCGTCGGCGCGGACCTGCTCGATGAGGGTGGAGATGAGGATCTGCTCGCCGGTGTCCGGTGCGAGCAGCGCCGCACACAGCAGCGCCAGGAACACATACGTCGCTGGGGTGAAGTCCTGCCCGTCGCCACGACGGGCAGGCCGGGCAGGTGCGTCAGCGTCGAGCGGGCCCTTGATGAGGCGGGCGAACCCGGCTTCGACGACGAGTGTGTAGCCGAGGTACTCACCGAACGCCCGACGCAACGCCTGGGCGTGCAATCGGACCAAGGCAAGCAGGTCGGGGTCGCCGGCTCTGGTGAGGATTGGACGGGCCAGCAGGGCGCGGGCCGCGTCGACACGTTCCCGCGCGGCCCGGTCGGTGGTGCCCAGTGACGGGCTCATCGGGCGGCTCTCGCATCCTCTGCCAGGTAGCCGGTGACGGGCCGGACGGTCAGCTGGATGTTCTCGACCCGGACGGTGCCGTCGTCGGCGTAGACGACGGTGTGCCGACCCGGGGACGGTTCGGCCCGCACGATCAGGTCCAGGTCGGAATCGATCGACTCGATAGCGGCGGCGCTTGGGCCGGCCGCGGCGAGTAGCGGGCCGAGCTTGTCGAGCAGGATGGCACGGGCGACCCGTGACACTCGCGCCCCGTTGAGGGTGCCGGCAGCGGACAGCTCCCGGGCTGCGGCGCGCCGCCGGCGGGCGCGTTCCTCTGCTGCGGCCAGCAGCCGTTCTCGGTCCAGAGCGGGGTCGGGAACTCGTGATGTCCGGCCGCGAGCGGCCCGGTCGCCGCGTTCACGCAGCGAGACGGGCACGTCCACTGGATCGGATTCCCACCAGGACTGGGTGGCCGTGCCGCGAACGCTGAGCTCTTCCGGGCCCAGCAGTAGGTGACGGGACGAGTAGGCAGCGAAGGTCGCGTCGAACAGCCGGTGTGCGGTGTCGGTGTCCGCGGTCGCGAACCAGCCGGCGAGCTTGAGCATGTCTGCCCGGCGGGATACGCCGGTGCCTGGTGCGGCAACCATTCGTTTCGCGTTCGCGAGCAGCTGTCCGACGGCCTGGCGTGCGGCGCCGCGGAGCTGTTCGGGCCCGGACCTGCCGGTGGTTGCGCCATACCAGGCGGCGAGCTGTTCCCACTCGGCTGAGGTACGGCCGGGCAGTCGCTCCATGTGCAGCAAGCCTGAGTCGTCGTTCGGCACGGCGGGCAGGTTGTTGATGACTAAGTCGATCATGGCCAGCAGATTGGTGATGCGGTCGATGATGAGGGGAGCGTTGCGGTTCACATCGGCGGAGATCAGCTCGACGTAGGACAGCAGCAAGTCTTTGAACCGGGCGTACTCCTCGCCGGCGAGGTCGTAGCGAGTCAGGACACCGGATAGGTAGGCGTAGAAGTCGGTGACCGACGAGGTGAACAGCCGGTGATCGTTGAAGACGGAGGTAACCGCACCGGCGAGCGCTTCCTGGTCCACTTCGCGGTGCGGGTTCGCCACCAGTAGCCCGATGTCGCGAAGCGTGTCGGCGATGCGGGCGAGTAGCTCCCGAGCGACTTCCTGGGCGCCGTCCGCGATCTGCAGGATTTCTGACGCCTGACGGTGAAGCCGGCCGCCGAGTTTGGACACCTGGTAACGGGCGCGGGAGCGTTGGTAGGCGGTGATCGTGGGGACCCGGGTATCCCGCACGGAGCGGACCAGGTTGCCCCAGGTGACCAGCTTCTGGCAACGCTCTTCGGCGAGTTCGGCGGTTAAGTCAATACCGGCTTCGCCCAGCTGCGCGGCGACCTCGGACGCGGACAGGTCCGCGAGCAGGGTGGCCGTGAACAGGTCCATGACCGCCACATAGTCGTCGAACGCGGCGGCGGTGAGATAGTTGAATAGAGCACGTCGTTGTTCGGCTTCGGGTCCGGAAAGCGGCGACGATCGGCCGTCGCTCGCAGAGGGCTCAGGCGCCGACTGGGTCACCGGACCTCCTTACCGCATGTCCCATGTCTATGACGATAACGGCTACCCCTGACATTTAATCCAAATCTAACATGATTCCGAACAGTGGTACTCGGGTTCCCGGGCTAGTTGAACAGCCAGAATAGGATGCAGGGAATTAGGATCAATTACATATTGGGATAGCTTCCCCACCTCGCCTACGCCCGACCGAGCCCGGGATGGGAATCCGGCAGCACATTTCCGAATATGCAGGCGAGCACAAGGCGCTCTGGTGGTTGACCTTATGCGCAGGGATCGTCTTTGCAACCACCGCGTTGTGGCAACTAAGGCTAGGTCCTCGAATTCCGCATCCTCCGCTGGGTTGGCAAGGAGGTGCTGTGCCAGCTTCTCGTGTCCCCCCGAGGTCCCGGCCGAAGATCCGGCGATGCCCTGTACGCGGCTGCCCTCTGGGCAGAACGTTATGGGCAGGACGTTCGTCGGTGTGGCGCACTGAAGGTAGGAGGCTGGATCTGCTCTCTCGCACCCCGACCGAGCCTCGTACCGTCGAGGACATGAACCGAGCGACGCTGAGGCTGGGTCATGGCCATGCCGGATGAGCCGGCCCCGGCACCCGTTGCCGCGGGCGTGCCGGGCCCGAACCGGATCTCGCCGGTGCGCTTCGTCGTCGGGTTCGGCGTGGTGTCCGCGCTCGCCGACGTCGTCTACGAGGGCGCCCGGTCGGTCATCGGCCCCTACCTCGGTTCACTCGGTGCCACCGCGGCGGTGATCGGCCTGCTCACCGGCGCCGGTGAGGCTGCCGCGCTGGTGTTGCGGCTGTTCACCGGCCGGTGGGCCGACCGCACCGGCCGGCCCTGGCCACAGACGGTCGCCGGCTACCTGATCACCCTCGTCTGCGTGCCGTTGCTGGCGGTCACCGGCAACCTGGCCGCCGCGGGCCTGCTCTACAACGGCGAACGCGTCGGCAAGGCGGTCCGTGCCCCGGCCCGCGACATCATGCTGGCGCACGCCTCGACGGATCTGGGCCGCGGTTATGCCTTCGGCCTGCACGAGGCCCTCGACCAGATCGGCGCGATGGTCGGGCCGCTGCTGATCGCGGCAGTCCTCGCGTCCGGCGGGAACTACCGGTTGTCCTTTGCACTGCTGGCCATTCCCGGCGGCCTGGCGCTGCTCGCGCTGACCCGGCTGCGTGTCGCCGCCCCCGACCCGCTGGCCTGGGAGCCGGCCGTGCAGCTGGCGGAGCAGAAGAAGCTGCGGCTGGAGAAGGGGTTGCCCCGGCGCTTCTGGCAGTACGCGGCATTCTCGGCAGCCACCATGCTGGGCTTCTCCACCTGGGCTGTCCTGGCCTACTCGCTGACCAGCCGGCACCTGATCAGCCCGGCCGTGGTCCCGGTGCTGTATGCGCTGGCCATGGCTGCGGCGTCGGTCGCCGCCGTCGCCTTCGGCAGGATCTACGACCGGCTCGGGCTGCGCGGGCTGCTCGCCCTGCCGTTCCTGGCCGCGGCCGTGCCGTACCTGTCGTTCTCTAACCATGCCGCGCTGTTCGTGGTCGGCGCCGTGGTGTGGGGCGCGGCCATGGGCGTGCACGAGTCGACCATGCGGGCCGCCGTCGCCGACTTCGTGCCGTCGCACCGCCGCGGGGCCGGGTACGGCACCTTCACCGCCGTCTACGGCCTGGCGTGGTTGGCCGGAGCGGCGCTGATCGGCTGGCTGTACGAGCACGGCAGCACGGCCGCCGCGCTGTTCATCCTCGTCACCCAGGCGGTGGCCCTGGCCCTGCTGGTCCCGGTGCTACGCAACGGTGCGGCGCCCGGCCGGTCGACGCTGAACCGCGGCGAGGTGGTGGTGCGATTGCACCAGGCGATGGATGCGGCGGTCGGGCTGCCAGCCGAGACCATCGACCAGATCGAGGTGCTGATCCGGGCGGGGGAGCACCTGGTTGCCTTCGAGAACCTGTGCGTCCAGCTCTACGAGTACCACATCCGGCCGGCTGCCGAGCAGGTCCGGTCGCTCCGTGAGGTCGGCGTTTCCCTCGGCGCGGAAAGCCGGTACTCAGACCTCCTGACCGCTGACGGCTAAACGTTCTCCAGCGGTCCGGGAAAGGAAAGCCGGAAAATGCGTGGCGGCCCGGCATGGGCACGCCGTACGGTGAAGAAGCCAGCCGAGGAAAGGACAAGCCGTTGCGCTACTGAGGGAAAGCGGTCCGCGGTGTTCCCGCGCGACCGCCACGGGTCCCAGTCGACTCACCTCTCCCTCGGAGGGCACCCATGTCTACCCCTACGTCCGCCGTCGTCTGCACCGACCTGTCGTTCGGCTGGCCGGACGGCGAGCCGGTGTTCAACCACCTGTCGATGACCGTGGGCACCGGGCGTACCGGCCTGATCGGCGTCAACGGTTCGGGCAAGTCGACCCTGCTGCACCTGCTCGCCGGCCGGTTGCGGCCGACCGGCGGCTCGGTGACCGTGCACGGAAAACTCGGCTACCTGCCCCAGGACGTGTCGCTGGCCGCGGCGGTCACCGTCGAGCAGGCGCTCGGCATCGCCGAGGTCCGCGCCGCGCTCCGTGCCATCGAGAACGGCGACAGCAGCGAGGCCAACTTCACCGTGGTGGGCGAGCAGTGGGACGTCGACGAGCGGGCCCGGGCCACCCTGGACTCGCTCGGGCTGACCGGAGTGGCGCTGGACCGGCGGATCGGCGAGCTGTCCGGCGGTGAGTCGGTGCTGCTCTGCCTGGCCGCGCAGCTCCTGCAGGCACCGGCGGTGCTGTTGCTGGACGAGCCCACCAACAACCTGGACCTGGCCGGCCGGGAGCGGCTCTACGATGCCGTCCGCAGCTGGCGGGGCAGCCTGTTGGTCGTCACCCACGACCGGGATCTGCTCGAGCTGGTCGACCAGATCGGCGACCTGCGCAAGGGCGAGATCCGCTGGTACGGCGGCAACTTCACCTGCTACGAAGCGGCGGTGGCGCAGGAGCAGGAAGCTGCCGAGCGGGTGGTGCGGGTGGCCGAACAGGACTTGCGGCGCCAGCAGCGCGAGCTCGCCGACGCCCGGGTCAAGCTGGACCGCCGGCTGCGCTACGGGCAGAAGATGCACGACACCAAGCGCGAGCCGAAGATCGTCATGAACGAGCGCAGGCGGCAGGCCCAGGTCGCGGCCGGCAAGCACCGCACCCTGCACCTGGAGCGGCTCGCCGACGCCAAGGAGCGGCTGGCCCGCAGCGAGGAGGCGCTACGCGAGGACCGCACGATCCGGATCGACCTGCCCGCGACCGAGGTGCCGCCCGGCAGGGACGTCCTCACCCTGCGGCAGCTGCGCACCCGGTGCCAGCAGCCGACCGACCTGGAGCTGCGCGGGCCGGAACGGGTCGCGCTGGTCGGGCGCAACGGGGCCGGCAAGACGACGCTGCTCGACACCATCGTCGGCGCCGTGGAGCCCGCCGGCGGCTCGGTGTCGGTGCCGGTCCCGGTGCGCTACCTGCCGCAGCGGCTGGACGTGCTGGACGGCGCGCTCACCGTGGCGCAGAACGTTTGCAGGTTCGCACCGAACGCCACCGACAACCAGATCCGTGCCCGGTTGGCCCGGTTCCTGTTCCGCGGCCGGCGGGCCGACCAACCGGTCAGCACGCTGTCCGGCGGCGAGCGGTTCCGGGCGAGTCTGGCGGCGTTGCTGCTGGCCGAGCCGGCCCCGCAGTTGCTGCTGCTGGACGAGCCCACCAACAACCTGGACATGGCCAGCGTCGGCGAGCTGACGGACGCGCTGGAGTCCTACCGGGGCGCGCTGATCGTCGCCAGCCACGACACGGCGTTCCTGCGCGGGATCGGCATCACCCGCTGGCTGCTGCTGGACGGCACCCTGGCCGACACCGATCCGGTGTGACCGCCGGCAGGATGGGGTGGGATGCGGTCCAGTGACCGTTGGGAGTAACTTGAGAATGTTGTAGGTCTGTGTGACCCGTACCACCGGGGGTGAGCAGCGACCACCGGCGCGAGCATCTGGGGAGTGCCTCAATGACCGCCGTAGACAAAACGCCATCACCGCGCGACACCACCGGTGCCGAGGTCGAACCGAACATGCGCCGCGACATCGGCACCGTCGGCCTGCTGTTCGCCGGGGTCGGGTCCATCATCGGCTCGGGGTGGCTGTTCGGGGCGCTGGAAGCCTCCGAGCTCGCCGGCCCGGCGGCGATCTTCTCCTGGGTGATCGGCGCGGTGATGATCATGATCATCGCGCTGGTCTACGCCGAGCTCGGCACCATGTTCCCGGTGTCCGGCGGGGTCATCCGGTTCCCGCACATCTCCTTCGGCTCGTTCGCCAGCTACACGATGGGCTGGGTGACCTGGATCGCCGCCGCGGCGGTCGCCCCGATCGAGGTCGAGGGTGCCCTGCAGTACGCCACCCGCTACATCGGCTTCACCCGCGAGCACGAGGTGGCCGGTGAGACGGTGCACACCCTGACCGCGCTCGGGTACGTGGTGGCGGTGATCGCGATGGCGGCGTTCGTCGTCATCAACTACTACGGCGTCCGCTGGTTCGCCCGGGTGAACAACGTCGCCGTCTGGTGGAAGCTCGCCATCATCGCCCTGGTGGTCGTGGCGTTCTTCCTGACCGAGTTCCACAGCTCGAACTTCACCAGCCACGGCTTCTCCCACGGTGGCCTGCACGCGGTCTTCACCGCGATCGCCACCGGCGGGATCGTGTTCTCGTTCCTGGGATTCCGCCAGGGCGTCGAACTCGCCGGCGAGACCAGCAACCCCCGGCGCAACATCCCGATCGCGGTGGTCGGTTCGGTGCTGATCACCGGCCTGATCTACGTGCTGCTGCAGATCGCCTTCATCGCCGCCGTCGAGCCGAGCGCGCTGTCTAAGGGCTGGGAGGGAGTCTCGGGGCAGCTGGAGAACAGCGCCGGCCCGCTCGCCTCGATCGCCACCACCATCGGCCTGGGGTGGCTGGCCACCCTGCTCTACATCGACGCGGTGATCTCGCCGGCCGACACCGGCCTGATCTACACCACGGTCACCGGCCGGCTGTCCTACGCCATGGCCAAGAACGGCAACGCCCCGCGGGCGCTGGCCAGGACCACCCCGCGCGGCGTCCCGCTGATCGGCCTGCTGCTCACCTTCATCGTCGGGCTGATCGTCTTCCTGCCGTTCCCGAGCTGGCAGCAGCTGGTCGGCTTCATCACCTCGGCGACGGTGCTGTCCTTCGGCTCCGGCCCGATCGTGCTGGCCGCGATGCGCCGCCAGCTACCCGACCACCACCGGCCGTTCAAGCTCCCGGGGGGCGACGTCATCCCGTTCCTGGCCTTCTACTGCTCGAACATGATCGTGTTCTGGGCTGGCTGGGACACCAACTGGAAGCTGTTCGTGGCGGTCGCCATCGGGTTCGTGGTGCTGGCCATCTTCCACCTGACCGACCGGGAGAACATGCCCGCGCTGGACTGGAAGGCCGGCGCGAGCTGGGCGCTGCCGTGGCTGGGCGGGCTGTGCCTGATCAGCTACCTCGGCGACTACCCGGAGAAGAGCAAGCACGCCGGCAACACCTCGACGATCGGCTTCGGGGTCGGCTTCCTGGTGATCCTCGCGCTGTCGGCGCTGGTCTTCTGGCTGGCGATGCGGGTGCGGCTGACCAGCGACGAAGTCGCCAACAACGTCGAGCTGATGACCACCGGGGCGGCCGAGGAGGACAAGGAACTCGGCTCCAGCATGCGCTGACCTACTCAGCTGCCGGGAATCGTCGGACAGCGCAGATAGCATCGCCCGCGTCAACGCTGAGGTAGCGGTTGCCCTGACGGGCACCTGCCATAGGTGATGGGGTAGCGATGGATGCTGAGCGCCAGCCGGTAGATCCGGATCTGGTCAGCGTCCGGCGCGGCAGTCGCCTGTCGCATCGGATGGCCTGGCTGATCTTCGGTTTCGGCATCTTCACCTATGTATTTCTTGTGCTGGTCGTGCTGATAGTCACCGCGCTGCCCGGGCAGGAATTGCTCAGCCAAGGGGTGACCCTGCCTGTCGATACCACGCTGGGCCTGCTGGGTGTCAGTGCAACTGTGCTGATCGCCCTGGTGGCCACCCTCTGGGCTGCCGGGCAGGTCGCGGAAGCTGACATGGCGCGAGGACGGCGGAGAGCTTTGACTGCCGTGACCACCGCGACCGGGATCGGCAGCGTCGTCATCGGTGTCGCCGGGGCGGCGCACCGCCCGGACGAGGGATTGAACCTTTCCCTTGCCGCGGCACTGTTGTGTCTCGGTTTGGTGCTGGCATATGCGTCCGCCGACGTCGCGTTCGTCATCGAACAGGACCGAGTACTCGACAGGGCGTTACGGCGCCTCGATGCCGAAGACCGGCTGTCCAACCTGCAAACCGCCCAAAGCAACTGGTTGCGGCGCAGCCGGGACGCCGGATGGAAACAAGCCCGGCGCCAGCGGTGGAACCGGCTTGGTCAGACCGTGCTTGCGGCGGGCGTGATCGCGCTGGTACTGGTCGCAGCATTGGCGATGCTCAGCGGCAGGCCTGCGGTAGCGAGCTACCTGGGTAGGTCCTGCCTCGAGGCTGTTGCCAGCCTCGTCATCGGTCAACTGGCCGCCCACGGTGTAGCGGTCACCTTCGCAACCCGACGCTGGGACCTTCTCTATCTCTGTTCGCTGCTCGCAGTGCTCTATCTGCTGGTGGGCCTGGTCGCGCAGGCGAGCTTGGTGGAATCGATGAATGCCGATGCAATCGGCAGCGAAGCGGGTAATGGCGTATACGGAATGGCGTGCTGGCTTCTTCCGCCATTGTCGTGCCTGTTCGGCCTCACGGTGAGCCCGCGGCACTGGCGGCGATTACGGCCCATGACGCAGATCCGCTGGTCGGTGATCGACGCCATCGAGAGGCAGATCGATCGCGTCCGTGCCGGCCTGGCCCGGCCCGAGCCGGATCAGCAGAACCTGCGGGGCTTTTGGCTGGTGCGGGCGGTACGGCGAGCTACCGGCACCGAGGCCATCGAACCGGGCGGCGTGTGACGCCGCCCGGTCCGGTCAGCTGGTGGCTCGCTCCACCTGGACGTGCCCGGCCGACAGCCGGACGTAGACGGTGATCGGTTGCCCGCTCACCCCGGCGGGCGGCCGCAGTTCGGAGTGCACGTTCATGCCGTTGACGTGCTGGCCGGTGTCGTAGTCGCGTCCGTTGCTGATCTCGCCGAGGTGGACATCGGCGATCACCGTGGCGTTCAGGCCGGCCGGCAGCAGCACCCGGACCTCGCCGGCGGCCTGGTCCAGGTGCACGGTGCGGGCCGCCGGCACGCCGGTCAGGGCTGTCAGATCCAAGGTGGTCTGGCCGGCGAACTGGCGGTGGTCGACCAGCTGGTCGGCACTGGCGGGCTTCCAGCCCTGTTGGCCCGAGCCGTCGGTCAGGCTGGTGCGGGTGCCGCCCAGGACGAAGGTGAGCGCCGTCAGCACCCCGATCGGAACGAGCAGCGACAGCGTCATCCGCCGGGTGACCAGGCTGACCACCAGGCCGGTGCAGAGCACCGCCAGGCCGACCCACAGGTAGGCCGGGAACGGCACCCGGTTGAACGCGTCGGCCAGCGCCACCACGGTCCAGGCGATCGCCAGGCACACCGCCACCCCGACCTTGATCGGGCGCCGACGGCGGACCCGTTCCCGGTGGGCCGCGCTGGCCTCGGCGATCCAGGCCTGCATCGAGCGCCGGGTGTCGTTCAGCGGCGGGATCAGCGGCTGGCCGACGCCGGGAATCCCGGCGCCCGGCGGGGACCACTCCAGGGTCGGGCTCTCCGCCGACCCAGGCCCGGCGGTGGTTGCGCCGGTCGTTTCCGTCCCAGCGCCGGACGCAGCCCCGGCCGCCCCGGACGCAGCCCCAGGCGCTCCAGACGCAGTGCCGGTACCGGCCGGCGGTGCGGACCGCCCGACCCGCCTGATCAGCACCAGCAGCAGGATCGCCAGCAGCATCAGCGCCGGGAAGGTCGGCCCGGGCGACCACCAGGAGAACCAGCCCAGCCACAGCACGATCGCCCCGCCGATCAGCACCAGCCACGGCGGCACCCGGCGGACCCGCAGCTGGCCGATCGCCCGGTCCAGCGCGGAGGTGTTGACGTCGGGCTCGGGAATCAGCAGCCAGGCCAGCCCGTACATCAACAGGCCCACCCCGCCGAAGAACGACAGCACCGCGAACAACACCCGGAAGATCACCGGGTCGACCGCGAAGTACTCGCCCAGGCCGCCGGCGACGCCCGACACCATCCGGTCGGTACGGCTGCGCCGCAGCCAGCGCTGCCCATGCGGCTGGCCGGCCCCGGACGGTCCCGGCGGGACGCCGAAGCCGGGCGGCGGCGGGGTCGGCGGAACGGGTGGCACGTCCGCCGAGCCAGGCGGCCGGCCGGGCGGTGGGGTCGTCGGCGGGTCAGTCATCGTCATGCCGTTCAGCCTGGGTCAGGAGCGGCTGCCACGGTATCGGGAACCACCCCCAACCGTCCCTGAGCCGCGCACCCGGGGCGGCAGGAGGAACTCGGGCCTTCACCTGATGCCGGCCGGGCTCGGCAGCGGCCAGAATGGTGACCTGATGACGACGTTCCCGCCTCCCGCCGTCCTGCCGGCCGAGCCGCAGCAGACCAACCGGCTCTACCGTGCCCAGCACGGCCGGGTGCTCGGCGGGGTGGCCGGCGGCCTGGCCGATCACCTGGGCCTGCCGCGCAAGCTCGTCCGGCTGGCCTTCGTCCTGCTGTCCTTCAGCGCCGGGCTCGGGGTGCTGCTCTACGGCGCGTTCTGGATCGTGCTGCAGACCCGGTCCGAGGACGGCAAGGAAGGCTCGGCCCGTTCGGCGGTGCAGTACCTGGTCGCGGCGGTCGCCGCGGCCGGGGTGCTGCTGGTCAACGCCCACACCCTGCCGCTGGGCTGGTGGTTCACCCCGTCGCTGCTGGCCTGCTTTGGCGGCGCGCTGCTGTGGCGGCAGGCCTCCGAGACCGACCGGGAACGCTGGCGCCGGCTGTCGAGCTCGTCGCTGGCCGCCGGTGCCGCCGACCGGATCGGCTGGCTGCGCATCATCGCCGGCGTCACCCTGGTGCTCACCGGCGCGGTGTTCATCCTGGCCCGGGCCGGCATCACCGCGGCGGGTGCGGCGCTGGCCGCGGTGCTGGTGACCGCCGGCGGCCTGGCGCTGATCACCGGGCCCTGGTGGCTGAAGCTGATGCGGGACCTGTCCACCGAGCGCCGGGAACGCATCCGCAACGAGGAGCGGGCCGACATCGCCGCGCACCTGCACGACTCGGTGCTGCAGACGCTGGCGCTGATCCAGCGCAACGCCTCCCAACCCCGCGAGGTCGCCCGGCTGGCCCGCCGCCAGGAACGCGAGTTGCGTACCAAGCTGTACGGGACCGGCGTTCCCACCGGCCGGTTCGCCGCCGCTCTGCAGGCCACCGCCGCCGAGGTCGAGGACACCTACGCCGTCACCGTCGACGTGGTGGTGGTCGGCGATCACACCCTGGACGCCCGGCTGGACGCGCTGGTCGCGGCCAGCCGCGAGGCGCTGGTCAACGCCGCCAAGCACGCGCAGGTGACCACCGTGTCGGTGTACGCCGAGCTCACCGGCGACAGCGCCTCGGTGTTCGTGCGGGACCGGGGAGCCGGCTTCGACCCGGACCGGATATCGGAGAGCCGGCAGGGTATCCGCGGCTCGATCGTGGGCCGGTTGCAGCGCCAGCACGGCACCGCGACCATCCGGTCGGCTCCTGGCCAGGGCACCGAGGTGCAACTACGGGTCGAGCTGGACTGAGGAAACGGACGGGACTTCATGAGTACTCCGAGCGGGAACGGGCACCGGCCCACGGTGGTGCTGGTCGACGACCACGCCATGTTCCGGGCCGGCGTCCGGGCCGAGATCGGCACCGGGCTGGACATCGTCGGCGAGGCCGCCAGCGTGGCCGAGGCGGTCGCCACCATCCGGCACACCCAGCCCGACGTGGTGCTGCTGGATGTCCACCTGCCCGACGGCGGCGGCCCCGCGGTGGTGGCGGCCGTGCTGCCGGAGCTGCCGGCCACCAAGTTCCTGGCGCTGTCGGTCTCCGACGCCGCCGAGGACGTGATCGCGGTGATCCGGGCCGGCGCGCGTGGCTACGTCACCAAGACCATCTCCGGGGCGGACCTTACCGACGCCATCCGGCGGGTGGCCGACGGCGACGTGGTGTTCTCACCAAGGCTGGCCGGCTTCGTGCTGGACGCATTCCGCGACGGCGGCCCGGACGGAGGCATGCCCGGTGGCGGTCAGCTGACCTCGACCGATCCGGAGCTGGACCAGCTCACCCCCCGGGAGCAGGAGGTGATGCGGTTGCTGGCCCGCGGCTACTCCTACCGCGAGATCGGCTCGGAGCTGTTCATCTCGGTCAAGACGGTGGAAACCCACGCCTCCAACGTGCTGCGCAAGCTGCAGCTGTCCTCCCGGCACCAGCTGACCCGGTGGGCGGCCGACCGCCGGATCGTCTGACCCGGGCGGGCCGTCCCGGCTAGCGGGTGCCGCGGCAGACCCGCAGCACCGCCTCGCCCAGCGCGCTGCCCTCGGTGCCGAGCCGGTTGCGGTAGCGGCCGAGGACGGCGCGCTCGCGGCCGAGCTCGACCCGGGCGCCGCCGGCGTTCACCCGGGCGGCCTGGATGCGCTGGGACAACCGGGCGCGCTCGGCGACCAGCCGGACGATGGCGGTGTCGAGGGCATCGATCTGGCCCCGCCAGGTGGCGATGGCCGTGGGGTCGATGGCGGTGTCGGCCGCCGAGGCGGTAAGGGTCTCGGCGGCGGTGGCGGGAGCTGGTGGGATGACTGCGTCGGCACTGTTCGGCACGGGGTGTTTCCTCTCGATGGGGCGGTGCCTATCGAGCCGCCGGTCCCGACAACGAAAAACGCCCCGGGCTCGTGCGGCCCAGGGCGATCGGTGGCGGGTCAGGTCAACCGGTCGGGATGGGTACCGCGCTGCGGTACCCATAAAACTCGTGTCCGGTGATCTGCACATCGCTGATCGTGTCATGTGCCGGCAGCCGCGGGCAACCCGGTTGTTCGAGGATGGTCGTCGGCGCGGCCCCGGACGGTGTTCCCGGCGGTGCTCTGGCAGCGGTTTTGACAGTGGCCCGTCGTAGGCTGAACGGCGATGACTGCCGATGCCCGCTCCACCGCCACCGGTGCGCGCCGCCGCCCCGCGCCGGTGGCCGCCGACGCCGGCCTGTTCGACGCGCCCACCTTCGAGGTGCAGCGCGTCGCGGAGCGGGAGCAGGAGCCGGACCCGGCGGCCGGCAGCGCGCCGCCCCGCCGGCCGGCCCTGTCGGTCGACAAGCTGCTGGCCGGGCTGAACCCGCAGCAGCGCCGCGCGGTCGAGCACGCCGGCTCGCCGCTGCTGATCGTGGCCGGTGCCGGTTCCGGCAAGACCCGGGTGCTGACCCACCGGATCGGCTACCTGCTGGCCGCCCGGGGCGTCAAGCCCGGCGAGATCCTGGCCATCACCTTCACCAACAAGGCGGCCGGCGAGATGAAGAGCCGGGTCGCCGACCTGATCGGCGGCCGCGCCAACGCCATGTGGGTCTCGACGTTCCACTCGATGTGCGTGCGCATCCTGCGCGCCCAGGCCAAGCACATCGGGCTGAAGTCCTCGTTCACCATCTACGACGCCGACGACTCCCGCCGGCTGCTGACCATGGTGCTGCGCGAGCTCAACCTCGACCCCAAGCGCTATCCGGCGCGGTCGCTGGCGGTGCAGATCTCCAACCTCAAGAACGAGCTGATCTCGGCCGCCGAGTTCGCCGACCGGGCCGGCACGGCGCCGGAGAAGGTGCTCGCCGAGGTCTACTCCCGCTACCAGAGCCGGCTCGGCGAGTCCCATGCGATGGACTTCGACGACCTGATCATGCGCACCGTCGCGCTGCTGCAGGGGCTGCCCGAGGTGGCCGAGTACTACCGCCGCCGGTTCCGGCACGTGCTGGTCGACGAGTACCAGGACACCAACCACGCCCAGTACGTCCTGGTGTCCGAGCTGTGCAAGCCGGTGCCGGCCGGGCCGGAGGGCACCGGCGGGCTGCCGGGTGCCGAGCTGTGCGTGGTGGGCGACGCCGACCAGTCGATCTACGCCTTCCGCGGCGCGACCATCCGCAACATCGACGAGTTCGAACGGGACTACCCGAACGCCACCACCATCCTGCTCGAGCAGAACTACCGCTCCACCCAGACCATCCTGGGCGCGGCCAACGCGGTGATCGCCCGCAACCCGGACCGGCGGCCGAAGAACCTGTGGTCCGACGCCGGGCCCGGCGAGCAGATCGAGGGCTTCGTCGCCGAGAACGAGCACGACGAGGCCCGCTGGGTCGCGCAGAAGATCGACGAGCTCGGCGACGCGGGTCTGGCCGCCCCGTCGGAGGTGGCGGTGTTCTACCGCACCAACGCCCAGTCCCGGGTCTTCGAAGACATCTTCATCCGGCTCGGCCTGCCCTACAAGGTGGTCGGCGGCGTGCGGTTCTACGAGCGCAAGGAGATCCGCGACGCGCTGGCCTACCTGCGGGTGATCGCCAACCCGACCGACCTGGTCAGCCTGCGCCGCATCCTCAACACCCCGCGCCGCGGCATCGGCGACCGGGCCGAGCTGTTCGTCGAGACCTTCGCCGGCCAGGAGCAGATCCCGTTCGCCGAGGCGCTGATCCGGGCCGACTCCATTCCGGGGCTGGCGCCGCGCTCGGCCAACGCGATCGCCGAGTTCGTCCGGCTGCTGGGTGAGCTGCGGACGCTGGCGGCCAGCGAGGAGCACGGCACCCCGAGCAACATCCTGGAGGAGACGCTCACCCGGACCGGCTACCTGACCGAGCTGGAGGCCAGCCACGACCCGCAGGACGAGAGCCGGGTGGACAACCTGCGCGAGCTGGTCAGCGTGGCCGCCGAGTTCGAGGAGCAACGCGCCCAGGCCGACGAGCCGGCCGACCTGGACGCCTTCCTGGAGCACGTCTCGCTGGTCGCCGACGCCGACTCGGTGCCGGACGCCAGCGGCGGGGTGGTCACCCTGATGACCCTGCACACCGCCAAGGGCCTGGAGTTCCCGGTGGTGTTCCTGGCCGGCATGGAGGACGGCATCTTCCCGCACCAGCGCACCCTGGCCGAGCCGAACGAGCTCGCCGAGGAGCGGCGGCTGGCCTACGTCGGCATCACCCGGGCCCGGCAGCGGCTGTACCTGAGCCGGGCGGTGGCCCGCACCGCCTGGGGCCAGCCGGCCTACGACCCGCCGTCGAGGTTCCTCGACGAGGTGCCGATTGAGCACGTGCGCTGGAGCGGTGCGGTGGACCGGCAGCCGTTCACCGGCTACCCGGACGATTCTGATCGTGGGGGCGGCGGCCAGTACTCCGACCACGGCTACCGGGCCCGGCCGGCCGCCGCGCGCCGGTTCACCCCCAGCGGGCCGTCGACGTTCGGCGCCGCCAAGCTCACCAAGCCGATTCCCAGCCTGGAGGTGGGGGACCGGGTCAGCCACGACGGCTTCGGGCTGGGCACCGTGGTGGCGCTGCGCGGGGCCGCGGAGAAGGCCCAGGCCGAGGTGGACTTCGGCTCGCTGGGCACCAAGTGGCTGGTGCTGCGCTTCGCCCCGCTGGTCAAGCTCTAGCGCGCCGACCCGCCGTGGCGTCGCCGGCCATAGCGCCCGACCAGGGACGGCACTGCGCGCAGAATGAGCGCGAACCTGACTCCAGTTAGTCCCTATGTAGCCCGGTATTGACCGATTTCGTGCAGCACTATATGGTCCGCGCAACTTCTCCTAAAAGGAGCCCCTCATGCGCAGATTCTGGACAGCGGCCCTCGCCCTGCTTTCCGCACTGGCGTTGCTGGTCGTCGGCAGCCCGGCGGCCAACGCATTCGGCAGCGAGGTGCTCGGGTGCTCCTTCGACGGTGGTACGTGGACGGCCAACACCTGTGACGGCGGAGGCGATGGCGCGTACCACAACATCACCTTCGCTGCGCACAACCTGTCCGGCACCTATACCACGAGCTGGACTGTCACCTTCGGTACCACTGTGCTGAGCACGAACTGCAATGGCGCTACCACGTGCACCATCAGGGTGAAGGGCAGCTCCATAGAGGGTCGGGACAGGACCTATTGGGCCAACCTGAAGCTGACCCAGGCGGGGCAGACCAGAACGATCTCAGCATCGGCCCTGGTCTACGGCGGCCCTGACTGCATAGTTTGTGGATGACCCCGCCGCTCCGCCCGGTCGCGAAGCCTGACAGCTACCTCGGGTCTGCCCGGTAGCTAGGGGCGGCACTGCGCGCTGGGGCCGGTGTAGTCCGGCGAGCGCAGCACCAGCAGGTTGCCCTGCGAGAACACCTGCACGAAGCCGGCCGCCCGAGAGTCGGCCAGCACCTGCTGCGGGGTCGGCAGCAGGTAGCCCACCTCTTTCTGGCCCATGTCCAGCACCACGAAGTCGGTGCGCGGGGTGGGGATGCCCGGCAGCGTCACCCGGTTGGTGGTGGTCAGCTGGGTGGCCAGCCGGTCGTCCACCGACACGCAGACGTCGTGCGGGACGAACCGCACCGCCGCCTGCTGGGCGCGCAGGTGATCGTCCATCCGCCAGGCCGAGCCGAGCAGCATCCGGCGCAACACCGGGGCAGTGATGTTGGCGACGCTGGTCAGGTACACCGGCACGATCACCAGCCAGGCCAGCATCGCCCGGTACAGCCAGATCCGGCGCCAGACGCCCAGCCGGGCGCCGCCGTCCACCATGGCCAGCACCAGCACCAGCCAGGGCAGCGCGTTGTAGTGGAAGTGCGTCGTCCACAGGTGGTCGCGGGAGTTGAAGAACCGCTCGGCCAGCAGCGGCAGCGCGATCAGGCTGTAGCGCGAGCGCAGCGGCAGCAGCGCCAGCGGCACGAAGAAGTAGGCCAGCGTCTCGGCCTTGATCGACGGGGTCACCAGCAGTTGGGCGGTGTGCACCGGGTGCGCCACGATGGTCCACAACGCGTGCGGCAGGTCCGGGCCGAGCGCGTCGAAGGTCCAGTAGGCGAACTGGCCGTTCGGTGCGAACGCCGGGATCACCAGCGCGGTCACCAGCAGATAGCCGGCCAGGCCGCCGCCGATCAGCAGGTAGCCGGTGCGCCGGGGACGCCAGGCCAGCCGCAGCAGGCCCATCATCACCAGCACCGCGCCCATGTCCTCGCGCACCCCGAGCAGCAATCCGGCCGCGATCAGCAGCGTCCGGTCGTCGCGGCGGTCCAGCGCGTCGACGGCCACCGCCAGGATCGGCACCCCCCAGGCCACCTCGTGGAAGTCGAAGTCGACCATGGCCTGGATCGCCCAGCTCACCGCGTAGGCGCCGGCCACCACCAGCGCGCCGGCCCGCGGCATCCGGCGCAGCGCGAAGGCGTACACCACCGGCACCGAGGCCGCGATCAACGCCATCTGCACCAGCAGCAGGACGGATGGCGAGTCCCAGATCCAGTAGAACGGCGCGGCCAGCGCGATGATCGGGTGGAAGTGGTCGGCCAGGATGTTGTAGTGGGTGCCCTTGAGCGGCACCTCCGGCGCCCGGAACCGGGCGTAGTTGCGCACCGCCTGGTCGAAGATGCCCAGGTCGTAGCCGGCGGTCAGGTAGGTGGCCTGCCGGGTCAGCCCGTAGCCGCCGTAGACGACGAACAGCAGCCCGGTCATCAGCGCCACCTGCCAGTGCGCTCCGACCCGGGCGCGCACCGACCGGGTAGCGGTGGCCAGCACCGTCACCTGGCCCGCCCGGTCTGGGTCCAGACCTGGCGCACCGCGTACCAGGTCAGCCAGAGCAGCAGCAGGTTGCGCGCGGCCAGGGCCAGCGTCACCACCGGCATGAACGAGTGCGTCTTGAGCAGCGCGTTGTAGCCGATCGGGAACACCACATGGGTGGCCACTGCCGTGACCAGCAGCACCCGGGCGAAGGTGCGCACCGCCTGGTCGGCCGGCGCCCGGACCGCCAGCGCCGCCGCCGGCCCGCCCAGCCACAGCAGGTACTGCGGGCTGAGCGTCTTGTTGGTGACGGTGACGACCAGGGCGGTGGCCAGAAACAGCCAGCCGAGCGTGCCGGCCGAGACCGTCGCCGCCGAGTGCGCGCGCCACCAGAGCAGCACCAGCAGCAGGCCGCCCAGCACCGTGAGCACGGTGGTGATCCGGGTGGTCAGCTGCACGCCCGGCCCGAACAGTTCGAACGCCTTGTACTGCGAGATATGCATGTCCCAGGTGCCCACCGGGTGCACCATCCGGGCCAGCATCAGCGGGGTGGCAGCCACCGACTCGATCTGCAGCCCGCGGGCGCCCTGCCAGCGCAGCGGCGACAGCGTCCGGCTGATCCCGCCTATTGCCAGCGCGATACCGCCGACCAGCACCCCGGTGCCGACGAAGCCGGCCAGCACCCGGCGGCGGTCGCCGCGGCGGATCAGGAAGGTGGGCAGCATCACCGCCGGCCACAGCTTCAGGGCGGCGCCGAGGGCGGTCAGCGCGCCGGCCAGCGCCGGCCGCCGGATCGCGGCCAGCACCGCGCCGCCGGCCAGCACCGCCGGCACCAGGTCGAACCGGAAGTAGGCCAGCGGCCCCATCGCCGGGACGAACCACAGCCACAGGTTGGTGGCGTCACCGCGCCGGCGGCCGTCACCGCGCCACAGCAGGCCGGTGAACGCGGCGTCCACCGCCAGCATGGACAGCACGAACAGGATGACGAAGGCGACCTGGTTGAAGAAACCCAGCAGGAACTGGGGGCCGATCACCCCGAACACCGGCAGCGGGTACTCCTGCAGAGTGGTGCGCAGCGAGCCGCCCTCGACGAGCTGGTGCAGGCTGCGGGCGTAGTACTTCACGTCCCCGGTGACGTCGCTCTCGTGCCCGAACACCAGGATGGCCAGCGTCAGCGCCCGCGACAGCAGCCAGCGCAGCACGATCGCGTGCCGGCCCTGCGCCACGATCGCCTCGGGCAGTTCCAGCTGGGGGAGCGGACGGCGCCGGACCACGCTGGAGATGGTCATCGTGGCGGCCGCCGTCCTCGAGTCGCGCTGCGGCACCGTACCGGCAGCTCTTGGCAGTATCGCCGATCGAGCTGAGGGGCTCAGGCGTCCGGGTCGTAGGCGCCGACATCGACGCCGCGGGCCGCCAGCCACGGCACCGGGTCGAGGTACGGGCCGAACGGGCTGCCGTGCGCGACCCCGAAGTGCAGGTGCGGCCCGGTGGACTGGCCGTTCGCCCCGATGTCGGCGATGTGCTGGCCGGCCCGCACGTGCTCGCCGACGCTGACGTAGTAGGTGTACATGTGGCCGTAGATGCTGTAGTCGCCGTTGGCGTGCTGGATCACCACCCACAGCCCGAACCCGGCCGCCGGGCCCGCCTCGACCACCACGCCGTCGCCGACCGCCACGATCGGCGAGCCCATCGGGCCGGCCAGGTCGATGCCCTCGTGCATCTCGCCCCAGCGCATGCAGAAGCAGGACGACTCGGCGCCCGCGCTCGGCCGTACCCAGCGTTCGACCCGCGGGGCGGGCTTGGCCGCCTTGGCTGCTGCCTTGGCGGTCGGCTTCGGCGCCGGGGTGTGGCCGGGTGTGGTGGTGTCGGTGGCCCCGGCCCCGAGCAGCGTGCGGCTGGTACGCGACACCCGGCTGTCCGACAGCCGGCTGTCCGACACCGGGTTGCCGGCCGGCTGGGTCGCGGCACCGGCCGGAGCGGCATTGCCGACCCCGGCGGCCAGCGCGCTGAGGTCGAGCTTGACGCCGGTCGCCGTCGTCAGCGGACCTGCCTGGCCGGGGGTCAACAGGTGCGGCGCGTTGGCCCCGCTCCAGACCGCGAGCACGGCCACCGCGGCCGGCACCGCCGGGGACCGGCGCCACAGCGGAGCTCGCGGTGGCGCGACGACGGGCTCGGCCCGTTGCGCCCTGGCCCGGTGCGAGCCGGCCGCGCGGGTCGCCGCCGCAGACCGGTGCCGGGAACCGGCCTGCTCAGCCGCGCGACGCCGGCCGGCCGGCTCGAGGGAGTGGCGGTGCCGGGCCGGCTGGTCGAGCGCGGCACGGTGCCGGGCCGCCGGCTGGTCGAGCGGAGAGTGATGCCGGGCCGGCTGGTCGAGCGGAGAGTGGTGCCGGGACGGCTGGTCGAGTGCGGAACGATGCCGGGGCCCCGGCTGGTCGAACGGCGAACGGTGCCGGGCCGGCCGGTGCAGTGCGGAACTGTCCAGCGGCCCGGGGATGCCGACCCGGGGCTCGGCCGGCGGGTACTCGGCGGCGGCATGCCGGGGGCGGGGGAGAACCGGTTCGGGAGGAGGCGGAAGAGCGGTCGAGCTGGGGGCGCTGTGACGTCCCACTCAGCTGCCTCCCCATCGTGTCGACCCATGCCGTGCGGAGAATTCGCGCACAGTGCAGTCCCGGCACGTTCGAAGTGGCTGGCAGCCCGTCTTGAGGTTAAGGGGACGCAAGCCGGAACCGTAACGTATCGATTTTGGAAGGGCAACTATCCAACCGGCGCAGGCGCGCCCTCGCCGGTTTCTGCTGTCTGCAACGGGGTTTCCGAGTTCGCGTCGCCGGTCAGCGCGGTCGCGATGGCGTGCGCCACCGAGCCGTTGACCAGCAGTGACAGGTGTCCGACGCCGTGCACCTGCAGACACCTGACGGACAGGTCCGGGTGCTCGAGCCGGGCGCTGCGCTGCGGCACCACCACCGCGTCCCGGTCGGAGTAGATGGCCACGAACCGGGTGCGGCACCGGGCCGGCGCCGCCAGCTCGCGCATCAACTCCGAGTTCGGCCGCAGCTGCCGGCCGACCAGCAGCGGCGCCATCCGGGCCAGCTGGCTGCCGGCGTGCGGCGAGCCGAGGGTGACCAGGGTGCTCACCCGGGCATCGCCGCCCAGGCACTGCACGTAGTAGCGGGCGATGATGCCGCCCAGGGAGTGCCCCACCAGGAACACCTGCTCGTAACCGGACTGCCGGCAGACCCGCTCCACCTGCCGTCCGAGGTCGGCCGCCGCCTTGCGGACGTCGGAGGTCAGCGGCGAGTAGTTGACGGTCACGATCCGGCCGAAGCCGCGCCGGCGCAGGGTGCGCCGCAGCACGGTGAAGGCGGAGCGGTTGTCACCGATGCCGTGGATCAGCAGCACCGGCTGCCCGGCGGCGGTCAGGTCGGCCAGCAGCAGGCCACGGGAGAGCGGGGACAGCGTGTCGATGCGGTAGCGGGAGTCCTCCGCCGCGGCCTGCTCGGCCAGCAGGCCCGCCGGGTAGGCCAGGGCGTGCGCGGTCAGCCAGACCAGTTCCCGGCCGGCTCCCAGCGCCTCGGCGGCCAGGGTCGCCGGGGTGCGCCGCAGCAGCTGCGGACCCCGCGACACCCAACCCCGGACCGACATCGGCACAATCCTTGCAAGACTCGAAAGACACGTCTGCACGTATGGTCGGCGCTGCTTGCCGTTGACCACTCTGACACGCCCGCCGGCGTACCGCTGCTCGGCTCCGGCAGGCGTGGCGGGAGAGTTGTGGTGCTGGCACCGGTGAAGTGGCGAGAATGGCGCAGGGGCCGAACACAGGGCGGGAGCAGAGTATGAGCGAGCGGATCCGGGTGGTCGTGGCCAAGCCCGGCCTGGACGGGCACGACCGGGGTGCCAAGGTGGTGGCCCGGGCGCTGCGCGATGCCGGCATGGAGGTCATCTACACCGGCCTGCACCAGACGCCGGAGCAGATCGTGGAGACGGTGATCCAGGAGGACGCCGACTGCGTGGGGCTGTCGGTGCTCTCCGGGGCCCACATGACGCTGTTCCGCCGGGTGACCGAGCTGCTGGCCGAGCGGGACGCGGCCGACGTGGTGGTCTTCGGCGGCGGCATCATCCCCGACGCCGACCTCCCCGAGCTGCACCAGCTGGGGGTGGCCAAGGTGTTCACCCCCGGCGCGACGATGGAGGAGATCGTCGGCTGGGTGCGCGACAACGTCGGGGCCGGCGTGGGGTAGGCCGGGGCGGGTGGGACCTGGCGCACATCACGTCCGATCGGTTTCCGGCGGTTTCGGCGGACGGACTAGCCTGACTAGCCGGACGTGGGCGCGGCTGACCGGCCGCCCACCGAGGAGGACGGAAGGGGTCTCGTGGATCTGTTCGAGTACCAGGCGAAGCAGCTGTTCGCCGCGCACGGCGTTCCGGTCGGCCTGGGTGAGGTTGCCGACACTCCCGAGCAGGCTCGCGCGATCGCCGAACGGATCGGCGGCGTGGTGGTGGTCAAGGCCCAGGTCAAGACCGGTGGCCGCGGCAAGGCCGGCGGGGTGAAGCTGGCCAAGACGCCGGATGAAGCAGAGTCGGCGGCGCAAGCCATCCTCGGCATGGACATCAAGGGCCACACCGTGCATCGGGTGCTGGTCGATCCCGGCGCCCAGATCGAGAGCGAGTACTACTTCTCGTTCCTGCTCGACCGGTCCAACCGCACCTTCCTGGCGATGGCCTCGGCCGAGGGCGGCATGGAGATCGAGGAGCTGGCCGTCGAGCGGCCCGAGGCGCTGGCCCGGGTCCCGATCGACGCGATGACCGGCGTGGACCACGCCAAGGCCGTCGAGATCCTGACCCAGGCCCGCTTTCCGGCCGAGGTGATCGACTCCACCGCCCAGACCGTGGTCAAGCTGTGGCAGACCTTCGTCGAGCAGGACGCCACCCTGGTCGAGATCAACCCGCTGGCCAAGGTGGCGTCTGGTGACGTGCTGGCGCTGGACGGCAAGGTCACCCTGGACGACAACGCCGACTTCCGGCAGGCCGGCAACGCCGAGCTCGAGGACACCGCCGCGGCCGACCCGCTGGAGGCCAGGGCGAAGGAGAAGCACCTCAACTACGTCAAGCTGGACGGTGAGGTCGGCATCATCGGCAACGGCGCCGGCCTGGTGATGTCCACGCTGGACGTGGTGGCCTACGCCGGCGAGAAGTACTCCCAGCTGGGCGGGCACAGCGTGAAGCCCGCGAACTTCCTCGACATCGGCGGCGGCGCCTCGGCCGAGGTGATGGCCAACGGCCTGGAGATCATCCTTTCCGACACCGCCGTCCGGTCGGTGTTCGTCAACGTCTTCGGTGGCATCACCTCATGCGACGCGGTCGCCAACGGCATCGTGACCGCGCTCGGCATGCTGGGCGAGCAGGCCACCAAGCCGCTGGTGGTCCGGCTGGACGGCAACAACGTCGAGGAGGGCCGCCGGATCCTCACCGAGGCGGCCCACCCGCTGGTCACCCTGGCCGACACCATGGACGACGGTGCCGACAAGGCCGCCGAGCTCGCCCACAGCGCGAAGTAGGGACTGGAAAAGATGGCAATCTTCCTCACCGAGAAGTCCAAGGTCATCGTCCAGGGCATGACCGGCTCGGAGGGCATGAAGCACACCCGCCGAATGCTGGCTTCGGGCACCGACATCGTCGGCGGGGTGAACCCCCGCAAGGCCGGCTCCACCGTGGACGTCGACGGCACCGCCGTGCCGGTGTTCGGCACGGTCGCCGACGCGATGGCCGAGACCGGCGCCGACGTCTCGGTGCTGTTCGTGCCGCCCGCGTTCACCAAGGGCGCCATGGTCGAGGCCATCGACGCCGGCATCGGCCTCGCCGTGGTGATCACCGAGGGCGTGCCGGTGCACGACTCCACCGCGGCCTGGGCCTACAACATCAGCAAGGGCGGCCAGACCCGGATCATCGGGCCGAACTGCCCGGGCCTGATCAGCCCCGGCAAGTCCAACGCCGGCATCATCCCGGCCGACATCACCGGCCCGGGCCCGATCGGCCTGGTGTCGAAGTCCGGCACCCTGACCTACCAGATGATGTTCGAGCTGCGCGACCTCGGCTTCTCCTCGGCGGTCGGCATCGGCGGTGACCCGGTGATCGGCACCACCCACATCGACTGCCTGCAGGCCTTCCAGGACGACCCCGAGACCGAGGCGATCGTGATGATCGGCGAGATCGGCGGCGATGCCGAGGAGCGGGCGGCCGCCTACATCTCCGAGCACATCACCAAGCCGGTGGTGGGCTATGTGGCGGGCTTCACCGCGCCCGAGGGCAAGACCATGGGGCACGCCGGCGCCATCGTGTCGGGCTCGTCCGGCACCGCTCAGGCCAAGCAGGAAGCCCTGGAGGCGGCGGGCGTCCGGGTCGGCAGGACCCCGAGCGAGACCGCCCGGCTGATGCGGGAGCTGCTGCGCTCCTAGCCCGCTGCTGGTAGGCGCTCCTTCGGCTGACCTGGACGTTCTCGTCCGGGTCAGCTGCGTTTGGCGCGCCGGACGGGTGGTTTCGGCTTGGGGGCGTTCTGCGGGAGGCTCGGCGGTTTTGCCAGTGCGCCGATGACGCCGGGTATAGCTTGTGCTCGGTTGTGAACCAGCTATGAGCCCTCATAGATCGGAGAACGACGATGACAGAAGAGCCTCGGCCACCCGGCGCCGGTAACGTGCCGCCGGAGCCCACCTCGCCACCCGGCTACGGGGAGCCGACCGGGCAACCGGGGCACTCCCAGCCGGACTATGGCCAGCAGCCGGACTATGGCCAGCAGCCGGGATACGGACAGCAGCCCGGTTATGGCCAGCAGCCGGGTTACGGGCAGCCCCCGACGGGCGAGGCGGCCTACCCGCCGCCGGGTTACGGACAGGCCCCGATGGGTCAGCCTGGCGTCGGCCAGTCCGGGCCGGGCCTCGGGGGTGTGCAGGGCTTCGACGCCAGGAGCGTCGACCCGCTGGACTGGGGGATCATCGCCGCCGCCGTGGTGGCCTTGATCTTCTCGACGTTCAACTTCTACACCTACAAGGTCGAGATCGCGACCTTCTCGACGCACGCCTCGCTCAGCGCCTGGCACGGGGCGCTGGCGCCGATCGCCATCGTGCTGGTCATCGTCGCCGCGCTGCTGCTGGCCGTGCAGGTCATCGCCAAGATGCAGTTGCCGTTCTCCGTCCGGCTGGTCGTCCTGGGCGCCTTCGCGCTCGCGTCGCTGCTGCTGCTGCTCGCGCTGTTCGTGGTCCCGGGCAACACCGGCGGCTTCGACTCGTTCGGGGTCAAGATCGACAAGGGCCACGGCATCGGATACTGGGTCAGCCTGCTCGCCGTGCTGGCCGGAACGGCCCTTGCGTTCAAGCGGTTCACCGACACCGGCGGGAAGCTGCCCAACCGCGGCTGAGGACGCTGGTGGACCGGTGCTCACACTCCGGCGGCTCGTGGCGATGACCGCTGCGGGCCGCCGGAACGTCTCATCGCCTAGATTCAACCCATGAATTCCCTTGATCAGCTCGCCGCCGGCGCCCTGGTGCGGGCTCGGCCGTGGGACGTGGCAGGGGCCGCGTTGGCCGCCCCCATGGTGCTCTGGGGCTTTCTCGGGTGGTTCGGCACCGCCGGTGACTCTGCCGGCGGCACGTCAGGTTTCTACTCCGGCACCGGCGCCGCCGGCATCGCCCTGGTGCTGGCCGCCAGCGCGCTGACCGTGAACCAGGTGCTGGCCGGACGGGCGCACCAGGCCGAGAGCCCACCCGTGGCCGCGATGCTGGCCGGCGCCGCCGCGGTCATCGTGCTGGGCGGGATGATCGCCAAACCGGACAGCGCCACCGTCCAGGCCGGTTCGGTGGCCGGTCTGCTGACCGCGGCCGCTCAGGCGATCAGCCTGGTGTTCGGCTGGCTGCGCGGCAGCAACAAGACGGTGCGAGCCGAACGGGTCCGGGTGCTGCACGCCCAGCAGGCAGCCGCGGATCAGGCCGCCGCGCAGGCGTATCAGGGCTATGGCCAGCCTCCGTACGGGCAGCCAGGGTATGGCCAGCCGGGCTCTGTCCCATCGGGCTATGGCCAGCCTCCGTACGGGCAGCCCAGCTATGGCCAACCTCCGTACGGGCAGGCTGGCTATGGCCAGCCTCCGTACGGGCAGCCTTCGTACGGGCAGCCTGGCTACGGCCAGCCGGGCTCTGTCCCACCGGGGTATGGCCAACCCCCGTACGGGCAGCCCAGCTATGGCCAACCCAGCTATGGCCAACCCAGCTATGGCCAACCCGGCTACGGCCGGCCCGGGTATGGCCAGCCGAGTTACGGTCCGGGCGGATACAACCAGCGGCCGGCGCCCCCGCCGGGCTACGGCCAGGCCCAGCATGGCCAGCCCGGGTACGGCCAGCCCGGCTGGCAACCGGCTCCCGGCCGCTCGGAGTGGGGACGGCCGGCGGGGTCCGCCGGGCAGCCGTCGTCCGGACCGCCTAGCCCGTCGAGCCACCCCGCGCCGCCGAGCCAGCCTGCGCCACCGAACCAGCCAGCCACGCAGAGCCAGCCAGCCACGCAGAGCCCACCGAACCAGCCCGCCGCATCGAGTCAACCCGATCACCCCGGCCACCCCGGCCAACCCGGCCAGCCGGGGGAGTGGCCGCAGTCACCCCGCTAACGGGGTTGCCACCGACCCCCGCAGTCACCGGCCCGCGATAGGCGGCGCGCCCGGCGCGCCTGGTCCGACATCGGCGCCCGCTTTGCGAGCCTGACAGCGTGAGTTCCACCGATCAGCAGCACCCGGCCGGTTGGCTGACCCGATTTCGCCGCGGTGTCATCGCCGGGGTCGGCCTGCTGGCGACGGCGCTGGGCTGCTGCGCCGTCCCCACCTTTCTGGCCTGGCTGATGCCCGGCGCCGACACCACACCCGCGCTGTCGGCGCTGAAGGCGGCGGCGCTGGTGACGCTGGCCGGCGCGCATGGCGGGGTGGTGCTGGCCGGCGCCACGGTGACGCTCGCGCCGCTGCTGGTGACCGCCCTGCTGGGCTGGCTGGTGGCCGGCCATGCCCGCCGGCAGGAATCCTGGTCGGGTTTCGCCGGCCTGGTGGTCGGTTACGCGGCAGCGTCGACGGTGCTGGCGGTGTGGGCGCGACTGGGCAGCAGCCATGCGCCGACGGGGCGCAGCGCCATCGCGGCGGCGCTGTTCGTGCTGGTCGTCGGCGGGCTCGCGCGATCTGCCGAGGACCTGTGGTCCCGGCTTGCTGACCGGTGGCAGCAGGTCTGCCGGGCGGCGGCCCTGGTGACGGCCGGCTACCTGGCGGCAGGCGCGCTGCTGTCGGCGGGCATGCTGCTCGCGCACTTCTCCGACGCCGCGGCCTTGCAGCGCCAGCTCGCGCCGGGTGCGGCGGGACTGCCGGTGGCTCTGCTGGGCATCGCCGCCACCCCGAACGCGGTGCTGGCCGGCGTCAGCTACCTGACCGGTCCGGGTTTCGACATCGGCGCCCACACGTCGGTGTCGGCCTTCTCGGTCAGCT
>NZ_DATINC010000108.1:0-7828 GCF_035474675.1 Jatrophihabitans sp.
ATCGCCAACCCGCAGATGCCCAAGGTGGGCGAGCGGTTCCTGGGCACCGTGGTCAAGACCGCGGCGTTCGGCGCCTTCGTCTCGCTGCTGCCGGGCAAGGACGGCCTGGTGCACATCTCCAAGCTGGGCAACGGCAAGCGGATCGGCAAGGTCGAGGACGTGGTCAACGTCGGCGACAAGCTGCAGGTCGAGATCGTCGAGATCGACCAGCGCGGCAAGATCAGCCTGGTGCCGGTCAAGGACGACGCTGACAGTGCCGCGGAACCGGCGGAGTCCGGCGCCGCTGCGGAGTAGGCAGCGCACGCCAGAAAGCCATGATGCGCCGAGAGGGGCGGGGGGAGTCTTCCCCGCCCCTCTCGGCGTTTCCCGCCGCGGCGCCCAGCCGATGCCCGCGGGGTTTCGTATCCGATCCGCACGCCCTGGCGGCCGGAACGGATACGAAACCGAGCGCTCTGCGGCGGGGAACCGGCGTCTTGGCATAAACCGGCGCTGAGCGGGTGCCGCTGCATCACCGGTGGGTAACGGACTAGACCGGCCAGCCAGGGCGGCGGCGTATCAGTGGTGTGATGACGCGATGAGCTCGGACGTCCGGTCCGATGCCGCTCTGAGCGGCGTGACTCCGGATTCCACGGACGGCTTCGCGGCCTGGGTGAAGCCTCATCTCAGCGTGCTCAGAGTGCTCGCCGACCGGCAGGTCGGGCCGGCGGCGGGCGCCGACGTGGTGCAGGAGGCGCTGCTGCGTGCCTGGCGGCGGCGCGACACCTTCGACCCGGACCGCGGCACCGTGCGGGCCTGGCTGGTGGCCATCCTGCTCGACCGGGCCCGCCGGCATCGACTGCGCCGGCACCGCTCCTGGCCGGATTCGCAGGATTCGCCGGTTGCCCCCGAGACGGGCGCGGCGCCCAGCGCCGACCGCATCGACGTGGAGCGGGCGGTGGCCCGGCTGCCGCGCCGGCAGCGCCAGGTCATCACGCTGCACTACCTGGCCGACCTCTCGGTGACCGAAGTGGCCGCGGTGCTGCGCATCAGCGAGTCCTCGGTGAAGACCCATCTCGGCGCGGCCCGGTCCGCGTTGCGCGCTTGGCTGGAGATCGCATGAGGCAGAACACCGCGGGACAGGGAAACCCGGAAAGCCCGGAACCCGATGCCGCCCTGGACGCCCGGCTCGCCGACTGGGGACGGCTGGCCCGCTCGGCCGTCGCGGACCAACCGGTGCCCGAGCTGCCGGCGGTACCGCCGCGGCGTCCCGCTCCGTTGGGCTGGCAGCTTGCCGCCGGGGTGCTGACCGTCGTGCTCGCCGCCGCGATCGCGGTCGGCTTGCCGAGAGTGCTCGACAAGGATCGCCGCCCGCCCGCTCCGCACGGCCCGGCCGGGAACGGGATCAGCACCGCACCGGTCGGTCCGGACCTGCAGGTCGTCACCTTCCACGGCCTGAGCATCACCGTGCCGGCCTCCTGGCCGGTGACCGGCTACGGCTGCTCGCTCACCAGCAGCGTCGTCGAGCTGCCGGTCGGCGCCCCCCTCTGCCTCCGGCCGGCGCATCCGGGGTTCACGATCGTCCAGTTCTCCTCGGTTTCCGAGCCGATGTCGCCGGACAAGGTGACCAGCACCCGTTCCACCACCATCAGCGGTCTGGCGGCCACCCGGCTGGAGGGTTCGGCCTACCTCGGCCGGCCCGCGTTCGCCTATGTGGTGCCGGAACTGCACGCGTCGGTGCTGGTCATGCCGGCCAGCGGCCAGACCGGTCAGGACCTCGCCGACAGCCTGCGGGTGGACACCGCCGACGCCCACGGGTGCACTTCCACGGTGACCGACGTGGCCGGCATGCCGGGCTCGGCGACGTCCAGCCGGGCCGGCATGGCGGAGGCACTGATCCCCGGCGAGCCGGTGTCGGCGAGCGTGTGCCGCTACAGCGTCGGCTTGCTGGAGCAGGGCAGGGAGCTGTCCGGGCCCGCACTGCGCTCCTTCACGGACACCGTCAACGCCCTGCCGCCCGGCCTGTCCCGGGCCACCCAGCTGGGCCTGATCAAGTGCCGCGAACCGGACAGCGTGGGCTCGTTCGACCGGGAGCTGCGCCCGGACAGCGAGGCCTACCGGATCGAGGTCCGGTACTCCGACGGCCCGCCGGTGGTGCTGATCGCCCGGCTGGGCCAGTGCGGCGACCTGGGCATCTCCAACGGCGCCCGGACCGGCCAGCGAACCGACGACCTGATGATGTTGCTGATCCATACGGCCGGTAGCGGCGGGGGCATTCCCGGAGCGGTCCGGCCGGCGTCCTGACCCCCGGAAGCTTGCCGGGGCAGCGCACACCCGCAGGCGTACCGGGCCGGCGCGCCACTGGGGGAATGCCAGCGACGCGGGGTTGGTTGTCGCAGTCAGTCTCGGTATTGTCTTGTAGTCCGATCGGAAAGACAGAACCAATGGAGTCGCCATGACGATCGCCCGCCGTGCCGGTGCCGTGCTGCTGTCCGCGGCAGCCGTCCTGCTGGCCGTCACCGGCTGTTCGTCGTCCAACGCCTCGTCCGGCGGCAAGCTCTCGCTGGTGGCCTACTCGGTGCCCAAGCCCGCCTACGAGGCGCTGCAGAAGGCCTTCGCCGCCACCGAGCAGGGCAAGGGAACCAGCTGGGCCTCGTCCTACGGCGCCAGCGGCACCCAGAGCCAGGCGGTCAGCAACGGCCAGGCGGCCGACTACGTGGCCTTCTCCCTGGAGCCGGACCTGACCAAGCTGGTGCCCAAGTTCGTCGACGCCGGCTGGAACTCCGGTCCCACCAAGGGGCTGGTGTCGAAGTCGGTGGTGGTGATCGCGACCCGTAAGGGCAACCCGCTGCACATCACCGGCTGGGCCGACCTGATCAAGCCCGGCGTCAAGATCGTCACCCCGGACCCGGGCTCGTCCGGCTCGGCGAAGTGGAACATCCTGGCCGCTTACTCCCACGTGCTGGCCGACGGCGGCACCGAGGCGCAGGCCCAGGAGTACCTGAAGGCGTTCTTCGCCAACGTGGTCAGCAAGCCGACCAGCGGGGCGAATGCCACCTCGACGTTCCTCAACGGCACCGGTGACGTGCTGATCTCCTACGAGAACGAGGCGATCGCGGCCCGGCAGAAAGGCCAGTCGCTGGACTACCTGGTGCCCGCCGAGTCGATCCTGATCGAGAACCCGGCCGCGGTGACCAAGACCGCACCGCAGCGTGCCAAGGACTTCCTGGCGTTCGTGGAGAGCGCCGAGGGCCAGCAGATCTTCACCAGCAAGGGATACCGGCCGGCACTCGACGGCGTCAGCGCCGGCACGGTGCCCGGCGCCAACGACCCGGCCAACCCGTTCCCGAGCGTGGCCAAGCTGCAGACCATCGCCGACCTCGGCGGCTGGAGCGCGGTGAACAAGAAGTACTTCGACAAGGCCACCGGCATCGTGACCAGGATCGCGTCCGGCTCGGATGGCTGAGCTGTCGGCCGCTCCGGCCGGCACGGTCCGGCGCCGCGGTGCCCGTTCGGTTCCCCCCGAAACCGAGCGGGCACCGCTCGGCGTCACCTCCGGCACCGGACTGGGACTGGCGGTGCTCTGGCTGAGCCTGCTGGTGCTCGTTCCGCTGGCAGCGGTGGTCAGCCGGGCCGTGGGCGCCGGACCCGGGGATTTCTGGGCGGCCGTCAGCACTACTGAGGCGGTGGCGGCGATCCGGCTGACGGTGCTGGCCGCCGCCGGGGTGAGCCTGGTCAACGCGGTAATGGGCACCCTGGTCGCCTGGGTGCTGGTGCGCGAGGAGTTTCCCGGCAAGCGGCTGGTCGAGGTGCTCATCGACATTCCGTTCGCGCTGCCGACCATCGTGGCCGGGCTGGTGCTGACCACCCTGTACGGCCCAAACAGCCCCATCGGGGTGACCTGGTACGCCACCCGGCCGGGCGTGCTGGTGGCGCTGCTGTTCGTCACGCTGCCGTTCGTGGTGCGCACCGTCGAGCCGGTGCTGCTGTCCCTGGAGACCGAGGCCGAGCAGGCCGCTGCGTCGCTGGGTGCCGGCCCGGTCCGGACGTTCGTGCGGATCGTGCTGCCGGCCATCACGCCGGCCATCGCATCCGGCGCCGCGCTGGCCTTCGGCCGGGCGATGGGGGAATACGGCTCGGTGGTGCTGATCTCGGGCCAGCTGCCCCGCACCGAGGTCGCCTCGCAGTACATCTACCAGCAGATCGAGAGCGGCTACCTGCCGGACGCGGCGGCCACCGCGACCGTGCTGCTGGTAATCAGCGTGCTGGTGCTGGCCGCCCTGAACGGCCTGCGGTCCTGGGCGGCCAGCCGTGGCTGAGCCGGCTGTGCTGAGCACGACTCCCGACCGGGCGGCAGCTGCGACCGGGACGCCGTCCCGGCCGCGCCCGTCCCGGCGCCGGGTCAGCACCAGCCGGTGGGTGCTGCGGCTGGTGGCGCTGGCCTACGTGGGCCTGCTGGTGGCGCTGCCGGTCGGCCTGGTGCTCTGGCGCACCGTCGACCAGGGCGCGGCCGCCTTCGTCGACGCGATCAGCGGCCCGGAGGCGATCGCAGCGTTCCGGCTGACCGCGATCGTGGCGGGCTCGGCGGTGCTGGTCAACACGGTGTTCGGCGTCGGGGCGGCGTTGCTGCTGGCCCGCTACCGGTTCCGGGGCCGGGCGCTGCTGGACCTGGCCATCGACCTGCCGATCTCGGTGTCGCCGATCATCGTGGGCCTGGCCCTGGTGCTCGCCTTCGGCTGGACCACCGGCTGGTTCGGCCCGGCATTGCAGAACGCCGGCCTGCAGGTCATCTTCGCCACTCCGGGCATGGTGCTGGCCACCGCGTTCGTGTCGCTGCCGCTGGTGGTCCGCGAGGTGCTGCCGGTGCTGAACGAGACCGGCCTGGAGCAGGACCAGGCGGCCCGCTCGCTCGGCGCCAACGCGGTGCAGCGGTTCGTCCGGATCACCCTGCCCACCATCCGGTGGGCGCTGGCCTATGGCGTGGTGCTCAGCATCGCCCGCACGCTGGGCGAGTTCGGCGCCGTTCGGGTGGTGTCGGGCAACGTGGGCGGGCAGACCCAGACGGTGACGCTGCTGGTCGACGAGCGGGCCGAGCAGTTCGAACCGGGGGCCTACCAGCTGTCGGTGGTGTTGATCGCGGTGGCGGCGCTGTGCATCGTGGTCATCTCGCTGCTGCGCCCCCACGGGAAGGACGGGTAATGGGCATTGAAGCCCGCGCCATCACCAAGCGGTTCGGCGCGTTCGTCGCGCTGGACGAGGTCAACCTGACCGTCGCCAGCGGCCAGCTGACCGCGCTGCTGGGTCCCAGCGGCGGTGGCAAGTCCACCCTGCTGCGGATCATCGGCGGCCTGGAGGAGGCCGACAGCGGGTCGGTGGTGATCGACGGGGTGGAGGTCTCAGGCATCCCGCCGCAGCGCCGAAACGTCGGCTTCGTGTTCCAGCACTACGCGGCGTTCAAGCATCTGTCGGTCTACCGCAACGTCGCCTTCGGCCTGGAGATCCGCAAGCGCGGCAAGGCCGAGATCCGGCAGCGGGTGACCGAGTTGCTGGAACTGGTGCACCTGGAGCAGTTCGCCGACCGGATGCCGTCCCAGCTGTCCGGCGGCCAGCGGCAGCGGATGGCGCTGGCCCGGGCGCTGGCCGTCGAGCCGAAGGTGCTGCTGCTGGACGAGCCGTTCGGCGCGCTGGACACCAAGGTGCGCAAGGAGCTGCGGGACTGGCTGCGCCGGCTGCACGACGAGGTGCACGTCACCACTGTGTTCGTCACCCACGACCAGGAGGAGGCGCTGGAGGTCTCGGACTCGCTGGTGGTGATCAACGCCGGCCGGATCGAGCAGGTCGGCAGCCCCAACGAGCTCTACGACCACCCGGCCAACGAGTTCGTGATGGGCTTCCTCGGGCCGGTCACCCGGCTCGGCGAGCACCTGGTCCGCCCGCACGACATCGAGGTGCTGACCGCCGACAGCACCGGGGCGGTACCGGCCACCGTGCGCCGGCTGGCCCGGGTGGGCTTCCAGGTGCGGGCCGAGCTGCACACCGCCGGCGCGCAGGCCACCAACGGAGATCCCGACAGCGTGCCGGACGCGGCGGAATTCGACACCGCCGTGCAGCTCACCCGAGGTCAGGCTGACGCGCTGGACCTGCAGGTCGGCAGCCGGGTATGGCTGCGGCCGTCCCAGCACGCCAGCGTGCTGGCCGCCCGCTGAGCGACCGGCTCACTGGCCGTTCGGCTGCCGCTGACTGGGCTAGCTGGCCATCCAGCTGCGGCTGACTGGCTCACTGGCCGTTCGGCTGGCCGCGCTGCTTTTCCTACTTTCCCACCGGCTTTGCGACAATGCCGGGGTGGAGATCTCGGCGAAGAGCGACTACGCGGTGCGGGCGTTGCTGGTGCTGGCCGACCAGGAACCGAACCTGGTCAAGATCGACGTGGTGGTGGGCGAGCAGCAACTGCCCCGCAAGTTCGTCGAGGCGATCCTGGGAGACCTGCGCCGGGCCGGCATCGTCCGGTCGATGCGCGGTGCCGACGGCGGCTACGCACTGGCCCGGCCGGCCGCGGAGATCTCCATCGGCTCGGTGATCCGGGCCGTCGACGGGCCGCTGGCCGAGGTCCGCGGGCTGCGTCCGGACGAGATGAACTACACCGGCCTGGCCGAGCACCTGCCGGGCCTCTGGGTGGCGGTCCGGGCCAGCCTGCGCCGGGTGCTGGACGAGACCTCGCTGCGGCAGCTGCTGACCGGTGAGCTGCCGGCGCACGTGCGCGCCCTGGTGGCCGACCCCGAGGCCTGGGCCCGGCGGGCCCGGTAGCCCTGGGGAGCAGCGGAATGCAGCTGGAGGTCGTGCTCGGCGACATCACCGACCAGCAGGTGGACGCGATCGTGAACGCCGCCAACTCCAGCCTGCTCGGCGGCTCCGGGGTGGACGGGGCGATCCACCGCAGAGGTGGTGCGGAGATCGGCCGGGCCTGCCGGGCGTTGCGGGCCGGCGACTACCCGAACGGGCTGCCGGCCGGTGCCGCGGTGGCCACCATCGCCGGACGGTTGCCGGCCCGCTGGGTGATCCACACCGTCGGGCCGGTCTTCGACGAGGACGAGGACCGCAGCGAGATCCTGCGTTCCTGCTACCGCCAGTCGCTGCGGGTGGCCGCCGGGCTGGGCGCCCGGTCGATCGCGTTTCCGCTGATCTCGGCGGGCGCTTACCGGTGGCCGGTGCCGGCGGCCGTGGAGCTGGCGATCGGCGAGCTGCGGGCGGCGGCGGCAGCAGCCGGCCCGGTACGGCTGGCCCGGCTGGTGCTGTTCCAGCCGGAGACGCTGGCCCTGGCCCGGGCGGTGCTGGCCGCTGGCACCGGAACCGTCGGCGGCACCGCTTAGGCTGTCAGCGTGAGCACACGCGCGAAGACCAGGACGCTGGCCGCCACCGGCGGTGGCGTGATCAGGCGGACCGTGCTGCCCGGCGGCCTGCGGATCGTCACCGAGGCGATGCCCGGGGTGCGGTCGGCCAGCGTCGGCATCTGGGTCGGGGTCGGCTCGCGCGACGAGTCGCCGTCGGTGGCCGGCGCCAGCCACTTCCTGGAGCACCTGCTGTTCAAGGGCACCAAGCACCGGTCCGGGCTGGACATCGCGCGGGCGATGGACACCATCGGCGGCGAGTTCAACGCCTTCACCGAGAAGGAGCACACCTGCTTCTACGCCACCGTGCTCGACCAGCAACTGCCCATCGCGGTCGACATCATCGCCGACGTGGTGCTCAACGCCACCATCGCCGCCGCCGACGTCGACATCGAGCGGACCGTGGTGCTGGAAGAGATCGCGATGCGCGACGACGACCCGTCGGACCTGGTGCACGACGAGTTCGC
>NZ_DATINC010000109.1:0-17003 GCF_035474675.1 Jatrophihabitans sp.
CTCCGACCAGAAGGTTCGGATGCCCACCGCCAGGGTGGCACGCCGCCGGTCCGCGTCCACCCAGCCCACCGCCCCGCAGTAGGGGCCGCGCGGCGTGTGCTCGAGGTCGGCGATCGCGGTCAGCGCGCTGGACTTGGGCGCTCCCGTCACCGAACCGGGCGGGAAGGTCGCCGCGAGCAGCGCCGGCCAGCCGGCGTCGGGCCGGAGCCGGGCCTGCACGGTCGACACCAGGTGCACCAGGCCGGGGTGCTGCTCGACGGCGTTCAGCGCCGGCACCTCGACCGAGCCGGTCACCGCGACCGCACCCAGGTCGTTGCGCACCAGGTCCACGATCATCACGTTCTCGGCGCGGTCCTTGACCGAGCTCGCCAGGTCGCTGGCAGCCAACGAGTCCGCCAGCCGGTCCGCGCCCGCCTGGTCGCCGGTATTTCCGGTGCCGCCCAGCCGGCGCCGGGTGCCCTTGATCGGGGCGGTACGTACCTGCTCGCCGTCGCGGTGCAGGAACAGCTCCGGCGAGAAGCTGACCACGGTCCGCTCCGGGGTGCGCAGGAAGGCGGCGTAGTCCGGCGCCCACTTCCGCAGGCCGGCGGCGAACAGCTCGACCGGTGGGCCGGCCAGCCGCGCGGAGAACCGGGCGCACACGTTGACCTGGTACAGCTGCCCGGCCCGGATCGCGGTGATCGCCCGTTCCACGGCGGCCAGGTGCCGGTGCCGGACGGTGCCGGCCAGCCCGCTGATCCGCGGCGGCTGGGCGGGCGGCGGCGGCAGGCTGCCGAGCCGCTCGACGGTGCCGGCCAGCTCGGCCAGCTGGTCCGGGCCGTCGCCGGCGGTCGATTCCAGCCACCAGTGCCCATCCGGGTCGCGGCGCAGCAGCCGGTCGAAGTAGCCGAACCAGGACAGCCCGGAGTACCCCCACCAGCCGAACCAGCCGCCGCCCATCGCGTCGCCGGCCGGGTCGCCGGAGGGGGCGGCCGGCTCACCGATCAGCCGCACGTCGGTGACCTGCCGCACCGGGTGCCAGCCGATCAGCGCGGACCCGCCGGCCCAGCGGCCGGCCAGGCACACCAGCACACCGGTGTCCAGCTCGGTGCTGCCGGCCAGCGCTCGTAGCAGCTCGGCGGGTGCCATCCGCAGCCGCAGCCGGCGGGCGAGCAGCTCAGCCAAGCCGGCCTTCACCGGTGTGCTTGCGGACCAGCGGCAGCGCCAGCAGGCCGAGCACCGTGCCGGCCAGCGCCGTCCACAGCCAGACCCGGTGCTGGTGCTCGCCCAGCCAGGTCCAGAACGGCAGCAGGACGACGAAGGCCAGGCCGAACAGGGCGGTGCCGGCCAGCAGTACCCGGCGGGCGTCCACCGCCAGCGGCTGGATGCCGGCGGCCGGCGGCGCCGCCTGGTCCGGCCCGGGATCGGCGGCCGGCGGCCCGGCGAGCGGTGATCGGGGCTTGCCAGTCCTGCTCACAAGTGGGCAGGCTACGCCACGCCGCAGCCCCGCCACCGTTTCGTCGGAGGTCCCTGCCACACTGCCGTCAACCGAGCCCCGACAATCAGGAAATCCCAGGAGCAGCATGGCAACCGACATCGCAGAGGGCAGTACCCGTCCACGCTCCGGCCTGGACCGCTACTTCGCCATCACCGAGCGGGGCTCGACAGTGCCCCGGGAGGTCCGCGGCGGTCTGGTGACCTTCGTGACGATGGTCTACATCGTGGTGCTGAACCCGCTGATCATCGGCACCGTCCCCGACGCCGACGGCAAGTTCCTGGGCGGCGGCCAGGCGCCGGACCTGGCCGCGGTGGCCGCGGTGACGGCACTGGTGGCCTGCGTGCTGACCATTGCGATGGGGGTGATCGGCCGCTATCCGTTCGCGCTGGCCACCGGTCTCGGCCTCAACGCCTTCGTCGCCTTCCAGGTGGCCACCAAGATGTCCTGGCCGGCCGCGATGGGCATGGTGGTGATCGAGGGCCTGCTCATCACCGTGCTGGTGTTGACCGGGTTCCGGGTGGCGGTGTTCCGGGCCATCCCCGGCCAGCTCAAGAGCGCCATCGCCGTCGGCATTGGCCTGTTCATCGCGCTGATCGGGCTGGTGGACGCCGGCTTCGTCCGGCGTGGGGCCGGTACCCCGGTCGACATCGGCATCGGCGGGCACCTCAACGGCTGGCCGACGCTGGTGTTCGTGGTGGGCGTGCTGCTGATCGCGGTGCTGATGGCCCGCAAGGTGCGCGGCGCGATCCTGATCGGCATCGTGGTCTCCACGGTGCTCGCGGTGATAATCGAGGCGATCGGCAACATCGGCTCGCAGACCAACGCCAAGGGCGAGGTGGTCAACCCCCGCGGCTGGGCGCTGAACGTGCCGAGCTTCGAGGGCAAGGACTTCGGCGCGCCGGACCTCTCGCTGATCGGGCACTTCTCGCTCGGCGGCGGGTTCTCCGCGGTGGGCATCGTGTCGGGCATCGTGATCGTGTTCTCGCTGGTGCTCAGCGACTTCTTCGACGTGATGGGCACCACCATCGGGCTGGCGCAGGAGGCCGACCTGCTCGACTCCGACGGCCAGCTCCCCAATCTCCAGCAGGTGCTGCTGATCGACGGCCTGGCCGCGGTTGCCGGTGGCGCCACCGGGGCGTCCTCGGCCACCACCTACGTCGAGTCGGCCTCCGGCATCGGGGACGGCGCCCGCACCGGGCTCGCCTCGGTGGTCACCGGGCTGCTGTTCCTGGTGACGATCTTCCTCTCGCCGCTGGCGCAGTTCGTGCCGTCCGAGGCGGCCGCCCCGGCGCTGGTGGTGGTGGGCGTGCTGATGATGCGCCAGGTGCGCAACATCGACTTCTACGCCCTGGAGCTGGCGGTGCCGGCGTTCCTCACCATCGTGCTGATGCCGTTCACCTACTCGATCACCAACGGGGTGGGCGCCGGCTTCGTCAGCTACGTGGTGCTGCAGGCCGCGGTCGGCAAGGCACGGGTGGTGCATCCGCTGATGTGGGCGGTGGCGGCGTTCTTCGCGATCTACTTCGCGATCGAGCCGTTGAAGTCGGCCTTCGGCATCAGCTGACGGACGGGGCTGCCGCGCCCGGACCATTCGGGTCTGACGAGCAGTTCGGCGGTGGCAGCCCCTTCCATTTCTTAGCTAAGCTAATAAATGTGAGTGACATGCCGCCGAACCACGCCGAGCTGGCCTCGACACTGCGGCTGTCGCTGCTGCGGGCCGCCCGCCGGCTGCGTTCCCAGCGGGTGAACACCTCGGCCACGCTGTCCCAGCTGTCGGCGCTGGCCACCGTGTACAAGTCCGGCCCGCTCAGCGCCGGCGAGATCGCGGCGATCGAGCAGGTCCAGCCGCCGTCGATGACCAAGATCCTGGCTGCGCTGGAGCAGTCCGGCTGGATCGAGCGCTCCTCCCACCCCGACGACCGCCGGCAGTCGGTCATCGCGATTACCCCGGCCGGGCGGGAGTTGCTGGCCGAGGAGACCCGGGCTCGGGACGAGTGGCTGGCCAAGCGGCTGGTCGAGTTCTCGGCCGAGGACCTGCGCAAGCTCAGTGCGGCGGTCGAGGTGCTGGACAGGCTGGGATCGGAGTGACGGCGTTACGCCCGTCCCGTGCCGCTGCCGACGATCCGGCCACCGTCGACGAACCCGCTGCCGAGGTCGGCCTGCCACCGGTAGGCCCGTCGGTGGCCACGGCCGACACGGCCGGCGCGGCCAGCCGGGACGGTGGGCCGGCACGCACCCGGCGGGGCCCGTTCCGCTCGCTGGCGGTGCGCAACTACCGGCTGTACTTCTTCGGCCAGCTCATCTCGCTGACCGGCACCTGGGCACAGTGGATCGCCCAGGACTGGCTGGTGTTGCAGCTGACCAACTCCGGCACCGTGCTGGGCATCGTCACGGCGCTGCAGTTCGCGCCGTCCCTGCTGCTCTCGCTCTACGGCGGTGCGCTGGCCGACCGCGGCGACAAGCGCAAGCTGATGCTCGGGACCCAGTCGGGGCTGGGGCTGGCCGCCCTGGTGCTGGGCGTGCTCGACCTCACCGGGGTGGTCGCGCTGTGGCATGTCCTGGTGCTGGCGGCGATCGTCGGCGTGTTCTCGGCACTGGACGCCCCCATCCGGCAGGCCTTCGTGGTGGAGATGGTGGGGCCGGATGACTTGCCGAACGCGGTGGCGCTGAACTCCACCAGCTTCAACCTGGCCAGGATCGCCGGCCCCGCCATCGCCGGCCTGGTGATCACCGCCTTCGGCACCAGCTGGGCGTTCCTGGGCAACGCCGTGTCGTCGCTGGCGGTGCTCGCGGGCCTGTCGCTGATGCGCCCGGCCGACCTGCTGGTGAGCAAGCCGGTCCGGCGCGAACCCGGGCAGTACCGGGCGGCGGTCCGCTACGTGCGCACCCGGTCGGACCTGGTGCTGCCGATGCTGCTGATGTTCGTGATCGGCACCTTCGGGATGAACTTCCAGATCAGCATCGCGCTGGTCGCCAAGCAGGTCTTCCATCGCGGCGCCGACTCCTACGGCCTGCTGTCGACCATGCTGGCGATCGGGGCGACGCTGGGCGCGCTGGGCGCCACCACCCGGCGCAGCCGGCCCACCCGGTTGTTCCTGGTCGGCGCGGCGCTGGCGTTCAGCGTCACCGAAATGCTGGCCGGGCTGATGCCGAGCTACGCGCTGACGGCGCTGGCCCTGATCCCGGCCGGCTTCACCATGATCACCATGGCCCAGTCGGCCAACGCGACGGTGCAGCTGGGAGTCGACCCCAGCATGCGAGGCCGGGTGATGGGGCTCTACATCCTCTGCTTCATGGGCGGAACCCCGATCGGCGCGCCGATCGTCGGCTGGGTCGCCGAACTGCTGGGCCCACGCTGGGCAATGCTCGGCGGCGGGATGATCTGCCTGGTGATGACCCTGCTGGTGGCCGGCTACCTGTCCCGGCGTCGCCAGGTCGGATCGACCCAGGTGATGGACCGGTTGCGGTCGCCACACCCGTTTCCCAGGTGAGCGTCCCCATCCCGGTATCGGATCCCGGCGATCCGCGGCTGGCCGACTTCCGGGACCTGATGCAGGCCGACCGGGAGTCCGCGCGCCCGGTGGTCATCGCCGAGGGGGTCAACCCGGTGGAGCGGCTGGCCCGCTCCCGTTACTCCATCCGGGCCGTGCTGGGCGTGCCGGCCAAGCTGGCGGCGCTGGCACCGGCCCTGGCCGGCCGGGACGTGCCGGTCTACGAAGTGGACAAGTGGACGCTGTCGGAGGTGGTCGGCTTCCGGGTGACCCGCGGGGTGCTGGCCTCGGCCGACCGCCCGGCGCCGGTGGCCGTCGAGTCGCTGATCGCCACCGGCAATCGGTTCGTGGTGCTGGAGTCGATCAACGACTACGAGAACCTCGGAGCGGTGTTCCGCAACGGCGCGGCCTTCGGCGTCGACGCGGTGCTGCTGGACCCACGCTGCGCCGACCCGCTGTACCGGCGCAGCGTCCGGGTCTCGATGGGCCACGTCTTCGGAGTCGGTTTCGCCGTGCTGCCCGAGCCGTGGCCTGCCTCGCTGGACCTGCTGCGCGCGGCCGGCGTGCGGTTGCTGGCGATGACGCCGCGACCGGCCGCCACCGCCTTGGCGCAGTTGATACCGCCGGACCGTTGGGCGCTGCTGCTGGGTGCCGAAGGGCCGGGACTGTCCGAGGCCGCGCTGGCCGCCGCCGACGAATGGGTGCGAATCCCGATGGCCGACGGGGTGGACTCGCTCAATGTCGCCACGGCCGGCGCGGTCGCGCTGGCCCACCTGACCGGCTGACTACCGATCAGGTGAGCCCCAGGTCGCTCAGCACCACTGGTTGCCGCACATGGGCTCGACAGAGGCACCTGTAGAGAGGGTTTCGCTCACCCCGTTCTGGGTGATGGTGACCGACATCAGGACTTCCCGCGAAGCGCTGTTACCGAACTGCAGCTGGCACAAGCTGGAACCGGAGGTACATCCCGAACTGATCCTGGTCACATATTCCGCGGGCACCGCCCAGCTCGTGGTGTAAGAGCCGGTCATGTCCATTATCTGGAACTCGACATACACCGGACCGTAGTTCTGGCCACCGTTGCACGGAGCGGTGTAGTACCAGACCCCTCCGCTGACCGCGCAGCCGAGCCACTCGTTCCCGAAGGCCGACGCACTGGTGGCGGTAGGCACCATCAGGCCCAGGGTGGTGGCCAGCGCAGCGAGCGAGACCAGCAGTTTACGCACCATGTGAGACTCCTTTGCGGAAGATGTGCCGGAAATAGACACTTAGCGCGCTACAAGGAAGTTGTCCAGACTCATCCGGATAACAGTTCGGGGTACGGCTCGTCCGCTCCGTCCGTGGGACGCACCGCTCGTTGGGTTCCTGTTGATACGCACGTGCTGGTTGTTGACACCCGCCGGGCACCCGAGTACGGCTAGAACAGGCCGATTGAGAAAGGCCTTACCGTTCCCTGGGGGTCCCTTGTGAAACCACGTCTCCTTACGGCATCGGTAGCGGTCGCCGCGCTGACTGCCTCGGCACTGCTCGCCACCGGTTCCTCGGCGACAGCCAAACCCACCGACCGGCCGGCTTACCACAAGATGCCGACCGCCACCGGCAGCGGCGGCGCGGTCGCCTCGGCCGAGTTCAACGCCAGCAAGGCCGGCATCGAGATCCTCAAGTCCGGTGGCAACGCCATCGACGCCGCGGTCGCGGTGGCCAGCACTCTGGGCGTGACCGAGCCGTTCGTGGCCGGCCCCGGCGGCGGCGGGTTCATGATGATCTACCTGGCCAAGACCAAGCAGGTCATCACCATCGACGGCCGTGAGATGTGCCCGGCCGCCTGTACCCCGAACCTGTTCATCGACCCGGCCACCGGCAAGCCGTACGCGTTCCAGGACGCCCGCATCTCGGGCCTGTCGGTGGGCGTGCCCGGCATGGTCGCCCAGTGGGCCAAGGCGGTCGAGCTGTACGGGAAGAAGAGCCTGCGCACCGACCTGAAGCCGGCCATCGAGGTCGCCAAGCGCGGCTTCGCCGTCACCCCGGACTTCCAGCAGCAGGAGCAGAAGGCGCTGACCGCCCTGCAGGCCTTCACTCCCAGCCGCAAGCTGTTCCTCACCTCCGACGGCCAGCCGCTGCCGGTCGGCTACCGGTTCCGCAACCCCGACCTGGCCCGCACGTACCAGAAGATCGCCAGCGAGGGGCCGGACTGGCTCTACACCGGTCAGCTGGGACGCGAGATCGCCCGCACCGTGCAGCACCCGCCGGTGTACCCGGGCACCCCGCTCACCGTCCGGCCGGGCATCATGACCGCCCGCGACATCGCCAACTACACCGCCAAGCTGCGCACCCCGACCCACGTCAGCTACCGCGGCCTGGACGTCTACGGCATGGCGCCGCCGTCCAGCGGTGGCATCACCACGGGTGAGGCGCTCAACATCCTCAGCCACTGGAACCTGTCGGCCGAGCCGCGCGCCCAGGCGCTGTTCCAGTACCTGGAGTCGTCCCGGCTTGCCTTCGCCGACCGCAACGCCTACATCGGGGACGCCGACTACGAGCCGGTGCCGCAGGCCGGACTGCTCGACCCCGCGTACGCGGCGACCCGCAGCTGCCTGATCACCGACCACGCGCTGACCTCGCCGGCCGCACCCGGCAAGCCGTTCCCGCCGTACGCCGACTGCTCGGCGCCGGCCGCCACCCAGAACCCGGTGCACGAGGGCACCCAGACCAACCACCTGGTGACCGCGGACAAGTGGGGCAACGTCGTCAGCTACACCAACACCATCGAGCAGCTGGCCGGCAGCGGCATCACCGTGCCGGGCCGTGGCTTCCTGCTCAACAACGAGATGACCGACTTCGACTTCGCCCCGTCGGCGCCGGGTGTCTATGACCCGAACCTGCCGGCGCCGGGCAAGCGGCCGCGCTCGAGCATGAACCCGACCATCGTGTTCAAGGACGGTGCGCCGTACTTCACGGTCGGCTCGCCGGGCGGCGCCACCATCATCACCACGGTGCTGCAGATCCTGCTCAACCGGATCGACTTCGGCATGAGCCTGCCGGAGGCGATCGCCGCGCCGCGGGCCAGCCAGCGCAACGGCGCGAAGACCGACGCCGAGCCGGACTTCGCCAACAGCGCGGTCGGGCAGCAGCTGGTCGCCCAGTACGGCGAGCAGTTCAACGTGCTGTCCGGGCCGGTGATGCCGCGCGACAGCTACATCGGCAATGCCACCGGCATCCAGTTCCTGCCGGGCGGCCGGTTCACCGCGGCGGCCGAGCCGGTACGTCTGGGAGGCGGGTCCGCACTGGTCGTGCACCCGTAGCCGAGCCCGGAAGGACCGGCGCCGGCTCCGCCCCGCCGGTCCTTCCGCTCGGCTCCGGCTCGGCTATCCGAGGTAGAGCTGGAAGGCGTCGCTGATCGCCCTGGCCAGCGCCGGTTCCTGGTCGTCGAACAGCAGCCCGAGGGTGGCTCCGAGAGCATCCCGCCGGACGGTGGTGATGGTGTCGCAGCTGACGACGCCGTCGTGGTCGAGGCCGTTGCGGGGACCGACCGGCACTTCGCTGACCAGCCCGCGGATGGTGCTGGTGATCGGTGCGACGGTCACCCAGCCGATCAGGGGAAGCACCGTCGGCCGGGTGAGGATCACCGCAGGTCGCGGCTTGTCCAGGCGGACCAGGGCGATCGAGCGCATTCAGTCGAGCTTCGGATGCGGCAGGTCGTACAGGGCCTCGAAGTCGGGGTAGATCACGTCGACGGTTCGCGCCAGGTCGATCAGGGTCTGCTCCTCGCCGCGGTAACGCTGGGCGCGTTCGAGGTGGGCGATGCCGTGCCGGACCGCGTCGGCCCGGCTGGCGGCCCGTCCTTCGGCCACCTCGCGATCCAGCGCCGCGAGTTCTCGGTCGCCGAGTCGAATGGCGATCTGGGTGGTCACCCCGCCAGCCTAGCAAGCCTGCATACCAGGTGGTATGCAGGCTTGCGCTCTACCGGCTGTGCGGCTTCAGGGCCGGACGATGCGTCCGTAATAGTCGATCAGCAGGGGTGGATGGAGCCGCCGTTGCTCAGGTAGGCGTCGTACACCCAGCCCTTGGCGGTCGTCCCGTCCACCCGGACGTGGGTCCAGGTGTGGCCGTAGGAGTTGACCCGGTAGCAGTGGTACCAGAGCCGGATGCCCCTGACGGTGCCGGCCGACGGGCAGTCGCCGTACATGCCGGTGTGCATCGTGACGGTGCCATCGCCCGGACCGTCGGGAAAGCCCGAGCCGGTCTTGTCGTTGTCCGACCAGCTCTGGCCGCAGGTAACGGCTTCGGCCACGCCGGGCGTCAGCACCACCATCACCGAAGCCAGCAGCGGGGCGACCCCTGCCGCCGCCAGGAACCTACGAGGAATGCGCATGAACGACCCCCATCGTCGAAAGTTGGCGTGATCGCAGGCCACCGTGGCTCAGCGCGCTGTGGGCGGGACTCTAGCGGCGTAGACACTTCGGCGGGTTGTTTCGGTCAGACCGGTCCGAGGTCGCCCGGGGGCCCCTGGAACCTCGTCAGCCGTACCGGCCTAACGGCGACGGCTGCTCGCTGACAGCGAACGCCCTGCGGGAAACAAAGCTCGTCCGGGTCAGGTTGAGTGGGTGTGGCTCAAGTTTTGCTCGAGCCCCTTCAGAGTGAGGACGAGAATGGCTGAGACTGCCGAAATTTCAGTACTGCCCATGCTTCCGCTGGACGACGTGGTGGTGCTGCCCGGGATGGTCGTCCCGGTCCCGTTGTCGGATTCCGAGGTGCGCGCCGCGGTCGAGGCTGCCCAGGCAGCCACCGGTGCGAGCGGCCAGGCTCAGGTACTGCTGGTGCCCCGGTTGGACGGCAAGTACTCCGGCTTCGGCACCGTCGGGGTGATCGAGCAGGTCGGCCGGCTGCGCGGCGGCGAGCACGCCGCGGTGGTGCGCGGCACCCGGCGGGCCAGGATCGGCACCGGCACCACCGGCCCGGGTGCCGCGCTGTGGGTGGAGGCCACCGAGCTCGCCACCCCGGCCGGTGACCCGCGCGAGCTCGCCGAGCTGGCCCGGGACTACAAGTCGATCGCGACCACCGTCCTGCAGCAGCGCGGTGCCTTCCAGTTCATCGACACCGTGCAGTCGATGACCGACCCGGCGGCGCTGGCCGACCTTGCCGGCTACGCCGGTTACCTGACCAACGAACAGAAGATCTGGCTGCTGGAAACCCCGGACGTGACCGAGCGGCTGCGCAAGCTGCTGGCCTGGAGCCGGGAGCACCTGGCCGAGCTGGACGTCGCCGAGACCATCCGCAAGGACGTCCAGGAGGGCATGGACAAGCAGCAGCGGGAGTTCCTGCTGCGCCAGCAGCTGGCCGCCGTCCGCAAGGAGCTGGCCGAGCTGAACGGCACCGCCGCGTCCGAGGAGCAGGACTACCGGGCTCGGGTGGAGGCCGCCGAGCTGCCCGAGAAGGTGCGCACCGCGGCGCTGGCCGAGGTGGACAAGCTGGAGCGCACCTCCGACCAGTCGCCGGAGGTCAGCTGGATCCGGACCTGGCTGGCCACCGTGCTGGAGTTGCCCTGGAACACCCGCACCGAGGACTCCTACCAGATCAGCGACGCGCGGGCGGTGCTGGACGCCGACCACGCCGGCCTGGACGACGTCAAGGAGCGGATCGTGGAGTACCTGGCGGTCCGCCGCCGGCGGGCCGACCGCGGCCTGGGCGTGATCGGCGGCCGGCGCAGCGGTGCGGTGCTGGCCCTGGTCGGCCCGCCCGGCGTCGGCAAGACCTCACTGGGCGAGTCGGTGGCCCGCGCGATGGGCCGCAACTTCGTCCGGGTCGCCCTCGGTGGCGTGCGGGACGAGGCCGAGATCCGCGGCCATCGGCGTACCTACGTCGGCGCGCTGCCGGGCCGGATCGTCCGGGCCATCAAGGAAGCCGGCTCGATGAACCCGGTGGTGCTGCTGGACGAGATCGACAAGGTCGGCTCGGACTACCGCGGCGACCCGACCGCGGCGCTGCTCGAGGTGCTGGACCCGGCGCAGAATCACACCTTCCGCGACCACTACCTCGAGGTCGAGCTGGACCTGTCCGACGTGCTGTTCCTGGCGACCGCCAACGTGCTGGACTCGATCCCGGGGCCGCTGCTGGACCGGATGGAGCTGGTGCGGCTGGACGGCTACACCGAGGCCGAGAAGGTCACCATCGCCCGGGACCACCTGCTGCCCCGGCAGCTGGAGCGGGCCGGCCTCACCCCCACCGAGGTGAGCTTCACCGACGAGGCGCTGGGCCGGCTGGCGGCGGAGTACAGCCGGGAGGCGGGGGTGCGTGACCTGGAGCGGATGATCGCCCGGGTGCTGCGCAAGATCACCGCACGGGCGGCGCTGGCCGACACTCCGTCCGGTGCTGAATCCGCCGGGACCGTGACGGTGGGCCCGGACGACCTGCGCGACTACCTCGGCCGGCCCCGGCACACTCCCGAGACCGCCGAGCGCACCGCGGTGCCGGGAGTGGCGACCGGCCTGGCGGTGACCGGCGCCGGCGGTGACGTGCTGTTCGTCGAGGCGTCGCTGGCCGATGCCGAGACCGGGTCCACCGAGCTGCGGCTCACCGGCCAGCTGGGCGAGGTGATGAAGGAGTCGGCGCAGATCGCGCTGTCCTACCTGCGCTCGCACGGCGCGCAGCTGCAGCTGCCGGTCTCGCAGCTGGCCGACCGCGGGGTGCACATCCACTTTCCCGCGGGCGCGGTGCCCAAGGACGGCCCGAGCGCCGGCGTCACCCTCACCACGGCGCTCGCCTCGCTGCTGTCCGGCCGGCTGGTCCGCTCGGACGTGGCGATGACCGGCGAGCTGTCGCTGACCGGACGGGTGCTGCCGATCGGCGGCGTGAAGCAGAAGCTGCTGGCCGCCCACCGGGCCGGCATCAGCACCGTGCTGATCCCCAGCCGCAACTCCCCTGACCTGGACGACGTGCCGGCCGAGGTGCGCGAGGCGCTGACCATCCACCCGGTCAGCGACGTGCGCGAGGTGCTGGAACTGGCGCTGGAGCCGGTCGGCGGGGCAGTCAGCGAGCACGCCGCCGCCTGACGCCTTCTTACGGCCGGGCCGTGCTTCCGGTTTCGTATCCGTGCTGATCGTCCTGGCGTTCGAATCGGATACGAAACCGGAGCGCGGCTTGCGCGGTTGGCCCGGCGGTGCCTCTCTGGTGAGCTGCCCGGGGTCACCCGGTCAGACCAGGGAGTCCCGCCACGCGGTGTGCAGTGCGGCGTACCGGCCGCCGGAGGTGGCGATCAGCTCCGCCGGGGTGCCGTCCTCCACCACCCGGCCGGCGTCGAGCACCAGCACCCGGTCGGCGATCTCCACGGTGGACAGCCGGTGCGCGATGATCAGCGCGGTCCGCCCGTGCAGCACGGTGCGCAGCGCCCGTTGCACCGCCCGCTCGGTCGGGATGTCCAGGCTGGAGGTGGCCTCGTCCAGGATCAGCACCGCCGGGTCGGCCAGGAACGCCCGGGCGAACGCGATCAGCTGCCGCTGCCCGGCCGATAACCGGCCCCCGCGCTTGCGGACGTCGGTGTCGTAGCCGTCCGGCAGCCGCTGGATGAACTCCTCCGCACCCACCGCCCGGGCAGCCTGCTCGATCTCGGCCCGGGAGGCCGACGGCCGGCCGAAGGCGATGTTGTCGGCGACGGACCCCGAGAACAGGAAGCCGTCCTGGGTGATCATCACCACCGCGGTGCGCAGGTCGGTGTCGGCCAGCTGGTCCAGCGGCACCCCGTCCAGCCGGACCCGGCCCTCGGTGGGGTCGTAGAACCGGCTGATCAGCTTGGCGATGGTGGTCTTGCCGGCGCCGGTCGCCCCGACCAGGGCCACCGTCTGGCCGCTGGCGATGCACAGGTCGAGCTCGTGCAGCACCGTGCGGGGACGCTCGGCCGCCGGGTCGTAGCTGAACTCCACCGACTCGAAGCGGATCTCGCCGGCCGTCGGGTGCGGCAGCGGCACCGGGTCGGCGGGCTCGGGCACCGCCGGTTCCTCGGCCAGCACCAGGGCGATCTTCTCCAGCGCCGCGGTCGCCGACTGCAGCGAGTTGTAGAACACCGCGACGTCTTCCATCGGGCCGTAGAACTCCCGCAGGTACAGCAGGAACGCGGTCAGCACGCCGAGCGCCAGGCCACCTTCGGCGACCCGGTAACCGCCCACGAAGAGCACCGCCACGGTCGCCACGTTGCCGATCAGGGTGACGCCCGGGATGAAGATCGCGTGCAGGTCGAACACCTTGCGGTTGGCGTCCCGGTACTCGTTGTTCAGGCCCTCGAAGATGGCGTCGTTGCGAGGTTCCCGGCGGAACGCCTGCACCGCCCGGATGCCGTTGAAGGTCTCGACGAACTGCACAATCAGCAGCGCCACGCTCTCCCGGGTGCGCCGGAAAGCCACTGTGGAGCGGGAGGAGAACCACCGGAACAGCAGCAGCAGCGGGACCATCGCGGCGAGCGCCACCAGTGCCAGCCACGGGTCGAGCACCAGCATCAGCACCGTGATCACCACGATGTTCAGCATCGCCAGCAACAGGCCGTCGAGGCTTGCGTCCAGCAGCTCCCGCAGGGTGTCGACGTCGGAGGTCAGCCGGCTGATCACCTTGCCCGAGGTGAACCGCTCGTGCCAGGACACGCTCAACCGCTGGGTGTGGTCGAAGACCCGCCGGCGCAGGTCGAACAGCACCGCCTGGCCGACCACACCGGTCCGGCGCAGGAAGATCAGCTGCAGCACGCCGGCGCTGGCCGCGGCCGCGGCCAGCGCACCGGTCAGCTGCAGCAGGGTCCGGTAGTTGCCGTCCACCGCGTCGGGCAGGCCATGGTCGATCGCCAGCCCGATCAGCAGCGGCGCGGCCATGGTCGTGACGACCTGGCCGATCACCACGGCGAGCAGCAGCAGCACCTGGCGGCGGTAGGGCCGGATCAGCTCCAGCAGCAACTGGCGGGCTTCGGAGCGCAGCCGCGGCCGCCCCGCCGGCACCTCGACCTGCTCCTCGGCGCTCTTGCCGTCGTAGCGGCCGCGCCACTGCACCACCGGCAGCGCGGGCGGCTGCGCGGCAGGCTGGTCGGTGTCGCCGGTCAGCCCGGTCACCTCGGTGCTCATACCCGTGCTCCAAGATCGGAGGAGACGTCCCGGTCGGCGTCCGGTGCCGCGTCCTGGGACAGCAGGTTGCGGTAGCCGGGATGGGTCGCCATCAGCTCGCTGTGGGTGCCGACCGCGGCGATCCGGCCGCCGGCCAGCAGCGCCACCCGGTCGGCCAGCAGCACCGTGGAGGCCCGGTGTGCCACCACCAGGGCGGTGGTCGCCCCGAGCACCCGGCGCAGCGCCTTCTCCACCTGTGCCTCGGTGTGCACGTCCAAGGCCGACAGCGGGTCGTCCAGCACCAGCACCCGGGGCCGGCCCAGCACCGCACGGGCCAGCGCCAGCCGTTGCCGCTGGCCGCCCGACAGCGACAGTCCCTGCTCGCCGACCCGGGTGTCCAGGCCATAGGGCAGCTCGTAGACGAAGCCGGCCTGGGCGATCTCGATCGCCTCGGCGATCTCGGCCTCGGAGGCCTCCGGCCGGCCCAGGCTCAGGTTCTCCCGAACGCTGGCCGAGAACAGGGTGGCTTCCTCGAAGGCGGTGCTGACGGTCCGGCGCAGGTCGACCAGGGGGAGCTGGTCCACCGGCACGCCGTCGATCCGGACCGCGCCCGAGGTGACGTCGTGCAGCCGGGAGACCAGCGAGGTCAGCACGGTCTTGCCGGAGCCGGTCGCGCCGACCAGGGCCATCGTCTCGCCCGGTGCGATGTCGAGCCGCACGCCGTGCAGGGTGTCGCTGCTCGCGCCCGGGAACCGGAAGCAGACGTCGTCGAACTGTAGTCGGGCCGGCTGGTCGGCCGGGGTGGTCAGGCGCGCCGGTTCCACCGGGTCGGTGATGTCGCTGGCGGTGTCGAACACCTCGAACAGCCGGGCGGTCGCGGCCACCGCCTCCTCGGTGCCGGCGATCAGCCAGCCCATCGCCATCAGCGGCCAGTTCAGCCGCAGCTGCAAGGTGATGAAGGCAACCAGGTCGCCCTTGCTCAGCGAGCCGTGCGCGACCGCCAGCACCCCGAAGCAGGTCACCCCGGCCAGCACCACCTGCGGGTAGGTGCCGATGATCGTCCACAGGGTGGCCAGCGTCCGGTTCTTGGCGAGCTCGGCATCGCGCAACCGGGTGGCATCGCCGGTGAAGGCGCGCAGCAGCTGGCCGCGCCGGCCGAAGGACTTGATGACCCGGATGCCCAGCACCGACTCCTCGACGCCGGTGGCCAGGTCACCGGTGAGGTCCTGGGCCTGCCGGGCCTCGATGTTGTAGCGGCGCTCGTAGACCCGGGTGGCCACCGCCAGCGGCGCCATCGCTACGCAGACGCCCAGTCCCAGCACGGGTTGCAGCCGGACCAGCAGCCCCAGCACCACCAGGATCACGGCCAGGTTGGCAACCAGGAAGACCGCCATGAAGCCCACGAACCGGCGCAGCATGCCCAGGTCGCTGGTCACCCGGGACAGCAGCTGCCCGGACGGCCACCGGTCGTGGAAGCTGACCGGGAGGCGTTGCAGGTGCTGGTAGAAGTCCCGCCGCAGATCGGTCTCGATGGCCAGCGAGGAGATGTTCATGGCGCGCCGGCGGATGCCGAACAGCACCGCCTCCAGCACCCCGAACAGCAGGGCCAGGCCGATCAGCGGGTACATGCCGGATGTCTGATGTCGGGCGATCGGTCCGTCGATCAGGGCGGCGGTGATGAGCGGCAGCACCGACTGCACCACCATGGCCAGGGTGGCGACCACCAGCATGAAGACCAGGTAGCCGCGGTAGGGACGCAGCCAGGGCCACAGCCGCAGCAGATCGCGCACGGAGGCGTGCGCCCCGGTATGGGTACCGGGCGCTGATGCGTCGTTCGCCCCGGCTGCCACGGTGATTCACCCTACGACGGCATACCGACAACAGACCAATTCTTTTCGGCCGGCCGACCGGTCTGACCAGGTGCGGAGCAGGCTGCGGCGCTGCTACCTCAGGCGCGCCGCCCGGGCTCAGTCGGACTTGTGCCGCACGCCCAGCAGGATGTCGTCCCAGGACGGCATCCGAGGCTTGTCACCGGTCCGCCGGCCGCGCCGGCCCGACGCGGCCGCGGGATCCGTCGCGGGGTCGGTCGGGTGGTCCACCGGGCCAGCGCCCTCCTCCGGCCCGGCCGGTTCGGACCAGAAGCCCGGGGGCTGGTCGAAGCCGGTGGACGGGTCGTCGAAGTCCGCTGCCCCGTCGAAGCCGGTCCGGGAGCCGAGGTCTGTCCCGGCGCCGAGGTCGGTCCGGGCCAGCGACACCGGTTCCGCCGGCCGGGACTCGACCGGGCTGCCGGCGCGGGCCAGCCGCACCGGTTCGGTGCCCCGTCCGTCGCCGCTGCGGGGAGCCCGGTGCCGGGGCCCGCCCGCCCGGCTGCCGGCACCCGCCTCGAACGGCAACGGCGGCTCGTGCCAGGGCTGCTGGGCATAGGCGTCCTGGTCGAACAGCTCGTCGTCGCTGTCGATCGCCACCGGCCGGGTGTGCGCCTTCTGCCGGCGCGACGGCGGCCGGACCGCGGGGCTGGCCTCCTGCGGGCGGACCGGCTCGGGCCGGCTGTGGTTGGGCACCGCGGTCAGCCGCGGCGGCGCGCCGTCGGGCCAGTCCGGCGCCCAGTCGGCGTCGGCGGACTCGGCGACCGGTTCCGGCTCGACCACCACCGGCGGCGCGGGCGGCAGCAGCGCGGCCACCGGCCGGTCGGACAGTAGGTCGGCGGCGATGTCGTCCAGCGCCGAGACGGTCCGGTTGACCAGCGCGAAGGAGAACTTGGCCTGCACGTCCCGCTCGTGGGAGCGGAACCGCGAGGTGACCGTCCAGCCGCCGTCCTCGCGCCGGAAGGCGTCCCAGCGGGCCGAGCCCGGGTCGACACCGTGCCGCGCCAGCCGGCTGTCGACCAGCTCGCCGAACGGGACCAGCACGCCGTCGCCGCCGCGCCGGGCCCGCGCCCGGCGCGCCTCGTCGGTGACCCGG